>NZ_CP133784.1:1970625-2627500 GCF_034353875.1 Pseudomonas sp. MH9.2 | reverse complement strand
GCGCTTGACTGCGAGACAGACACGTCGAGCAGGTACGAAAGTAGGTCTTAGTGATCCGGTGGTTCTGTATGGAAGGGCCATCGCTCAACGGATAAAAGGTACTCCGGGGATAACAGGCTGATACCGCCCAAGAGTTCATATCGACGGCGGTGTTTGGCACCTCGATGTCGGCTCATCACATCCTGGGGCTGAAGCCGGTCCCAAGGGTATGGCTGTTCGCCATTTAAAGTGGTACGCGAGCTGGGTTTAGAACGTCGTGAGACAGTTCGGTCCCTATCTGCCGTGGACGTTTGAGATTTGAGAGGGGCTGCTCCTAGTACGAGAGGACCGGAGTGGACGAACCTCTGGTGTTCCGGTTGTCACGCCAGTGGCATTGCCGGGTAGCTACGTTCGGAATAGATAACCGCTGAAAGCATCTAAGCGGGAAACTAGCCTCAAGATGAGATCTCACTGGGACCTTGAGTCCCCTGAAGGGCCGTCGAAGACTACGACGTTGATAGGTTGGGTGTGTAAGCGCTGTGAGGCGTTGAGCTAACCAATACTAATTGCCCGTGAGGCTTGACCATATAACACCCAAGCAATTTGCGTCGAAAGAGCAGATTGCGGTGTGTGAAGACGACACAAACCGAAAATTGGCAACAACCCACAGATCTATCACATCCCCATTAGTTGGCCCGTTGCGCGCAAGCACGACGATCCGGCAGCCGAATTTCTTGACGACCATAGAGCATTGGAACCACCTGATCCCATCCCGAACTCAGCAGTGAAACGATGCATCGCCGATGGTAGTGTGGGGTTTCCCCATGTGAGAGTAGGTCATCGTCAAGATTGAATTCCGAAACCCCTGTTTGCTTACGCAAACAGGGGTTTTGTTTGTGCGGTTGATAAACACATTTTCGTTTCTATGCATTAGCGGGCCGGGTGGCTATTATGCGTGCCTCATTGTTAGGCGATATCCGCATGCTGACGTTATTGAAGCTTCTTAAGGATGGCAATTTTCATTCGGGGCAAGCCCTGGGCCATGCTCTTGGAGTCAGTCGCAGTGCTGTATGGAAGCAGCTGCAGCAGCTCGAAGCGGAGTTGAGTCTTGAGATCCATAAAGTAAGAGGTCGAGGCTACCGCTTGGCCGATCCGATATCGCTACTGGATCGGGATGAAATCTCCATCGCGGGTTCTTCTCCTGCGTGGCCAATCCTGACCTTCGATTCAATCGACTCCACCAATGCAGAGGCGCTACGCGCAATTGAGCGCGGCCATGATATGCCAGTGCTTGTACTCGCTGAGCGGCAAACTGCCGGCAGAGGGCGACGCGGGCGTAAATGGGTAAGTCCATTTGCGGAGAATATCTACTACAGCCTGGTCTTGAGAGTTGAGGGCGGTATGCGCCAGCTTGAGGGCTTGAGCCTGCTTGTGGGGCTGGCGGTGATGCAGACCCTCCGTGGAGTGGGGGTCGAGAATGCCGGCCTGAAATGGCCGAATGACATTCTTGTCGGGCAGCGCAAGATTGCAGGCGTTCTATTAGAGTTGGTGGGAGATCCCGCTGATGTCTGTCACGTTGTAATAGGCATAGGCATCAACGTAAATATGCAAGCGGCGTCCGAAGTCGATCAGCTTTGGACTTCTGTCCGACTTGAAACCGGCGTCTTGTCAGATCGTAATGACTTGATCGCGCGACTGAATCGCACGCTTGAGCGCTATTTAAGTATTCATCGGCAAAATGGATTCCCCGCTTTTCAGGCTGAGTGGGAGCAGGGGCACTTATGGCAGGGGCGAGCCGTTACGCTGCTCGCGGGAGCCAGTAGCGTTGAGGGTGTGGTTTTAGGGGTTGATGCGCAAGGTGCTCTGCGGTTGAGGGTGGGTTCGCAGGAGAAAACTTTTAGTGGTGGTGAGCTCAGTTTGAGGCTGCGTGATGATTCTTGAACTTGATTGCGGTAACAGCTTCATCAAATGGCGGGTAATTCACGAGGATGCTCCATCGGCAGTCGTGGGAGGTATTGTCGATTGTGATGAGGCGCTGCTACGGGCTCTTCATCAGGTGCCGGGTCTGCGCTTGGCTCGCTGTAGATTGGTAAGCGTGCGCAGCAACGAGGAAACGGCCCAGTTGGTCGCTGTTCTGGTCAAGGCCTTTTCGATAGACGTCATGTATGCCGCTCCTGCGAGGCTTATGGCCGGCGTAACAAATGGTTATGACGAATATGAGCTGCTAGGCCTGGATCGGTGGCTTGCCATAGTGGGTGCGTATCATCTGGCAGGTGGCGCGTGCTTGGTGCTGGATCTGGGGACTGCTATCACGTCCGATTTTGTTGCACCCGATGGGCAGCACCTGGGAGGTTTTATCTGTCCGGGTATGCCCTTGATGCGCAATCAGCTGCGTACACATACACGACGGATTCGCTACGACGATGCTGCTGCGGAGCGCGCACTGATCAACTTCGCCCCAGGACGCTCGACAGCTGAGGCGGTGGAGCGTGGGTGTTCGTTGATGGCGCGAGGTTTTGTACTGACTCAATTGAGCATGGCTCGCGATCATTGGAAGGACGATTTCACCGTTTTTGTTACGGGCGGCGATGCGGATTTGATTGGGGGGATTTTGCCGGACGCGCGAATGATGCCTGATCTGGTTTTCGTGGGGCTGGCCCTGGCTTGTCCATTGCCTTGAGGTTGCTATGCGCTGGCTATTTCTTTTGCTATTGATGCTCAATGCCTTCTATTACATATGGCATCAGCAGGAAGCACCTCTGCGGGCCAAGGAGGTTATTTCCTTGTCGTTGTATCGAGGTTCTCAGCAAGATATTCATCTGCTGAGTGAGTCTGATGCTGCGCGCGAAAACCCTTCTGCTCCCCATGAGGCGGAGGAAAAGTGCCTGTATCTGGGTGGTTTTGTTCGTCAGGAGGATGCACGCCTGGTTGAGCAGCGGTTAACGAGCCTCGATATACAGTCGCAGTTTCAGTCTCCCGCGGCAGGTTCTACGGCTGGTTATTGGTTGAGGGTTGCTCCGTCGAGTCGACGGCTTGTGGATGAGGGCCTGATTCAGGAACTCACTCAGGACTTCTCACAGCTAAAAAACAAAATAATGTCTTGTGAGGGCATTGCAACTACGGATTAGTTTGCATAGAATGGCGCCCGCTTCGCAGCGTGGCGTTAACAGCGTCACCTGTAGAGTTGTTGTCAGCGAATGTAACCTCAGGTTTTTAATGAGAAAATAGTTGACAGAAGGGTAGCATGAGTTGAAAATGCTGCCTCGTTCAGGAGGGGTTCCCGAGCGGCCAAAGGGATCAGACTGTAAATCTGACGTCTACGACTTCGAAGGTTCGAATCCTTCCCCCTCCACCAAATTTCAGCGTTAGCAGCAAGCGCCGCGGGTATAGTTTAGCGGTAGAACCTCAGCCTTCCAAGCTGATGATGCGGGTTCGATTCCCGCTACCCGCTCCAAGTTTGCTGTTGGTGCAATGTGTTTCGCTCTTGTAGCTCAGTTGGTAGAGCACACCCTTGGTAAGGGTGAGGTCAGCAGTTCGAATCTGCTCAAGAGCTCCATTACCAAGGCAGATATGAAAATATCTGCCTTTGTTTTAAGCGGTCAAGATTCATTCTTCTATTGGAGATGGTGTCGATGGCTAAAGAAAAGTTCGAACGCAAGAAGCCGCACTTGAACGTTGGTACCATAGGTCACGTTGACCATGGAAAGACGACCTTGACTGCAGCTCTGACCAAAGTATGCGCTGAAGCATTCGGTGGTTCTGCTCGTGACTTCTCTCAAATCGATAATGCTCCTGAAGAAAAGGCGCGCGGCATTACAATCAACACGTCGCACGTTGAATATGATTCTGCGATCCGTCACTACGCTCATGTTGACTGTCCTGGCCACGCTGATTATGTGAAAAACATGATTACCGGAGCTGCTCAGATGGATGGCGCGATCCTAGTGTGCTCTGCGGCTGATGGTCCAATGCCGCAGACTCGTGAACACATTTTGTTGTCTCGTCAGGTTGGGGTTCCATATATTGTTGTCTTCCTGAATAAGGCTGACATGGTTGACGATCAAGAGTTGCTTGAATTGGTCGAAATGGAAGTCCGGGATCTGCTGAGTGCGTACGGTTTTCCGGGTGATGAAACCCCGATCGTGATTGGTTCCGCTTTGATGGCGTTGAATGGTCAGGATGAAGGCGGAATGGGCACGACAGCCGTCCGTAAATTGGTTGATACTCTGGACAGTTATATTCCAGAGCCTGAGCGTGCAGTCGACAAGCCGTTCCTGATGCCGATCGAAGATGTGTTCTCGATCTCGGGTCGCGGTACGGTTGTAACGGGTCGCGTTGAGCGTGGCATCGTCAGGGTGCAGGAAGAGATCGAGATTATCGGTATCGTTCCCACCATAAAGACGACGTGTACGGGTGTTGAAATGTTTCGGAAGCTGCTCGATGAAGGTCGTGCGGGCGAGAATGTCGGAGTACTGTTGCGCGGCACCAAACGTGATGATGTTCAGCGAGGTCAGGTTTTGGCCAAGCCGGGCTCTGTCAGGCCGCATACCAGGTTCGAAGGTGAAGTGTATATTCTGAGCAAGGAAGAGGGTGGTCGTCATACGCCATTCTTCAAAGGTTACCGTCCACAGTTTTACTTCCGTACAACGGATGTGACCGGTAACTGTGAATTGCCAGAGGGCATTGAGATGGTAATGCCTGGTGACAACGTGAAAATGGTTGTCACCCTGATTCAGCCGATTGCGATGGAGGATGGTCTTCGTTTCGCTATTCGTGAGGGCGGTCGTACCGTCGGCGCGGGTGTCGTAGCTAAAATCATCGAGTAAGTTGTTGAAAAACTCTTGTTGGGCCGGCATAATGGTCGGCCTAATTTTGCTTTTAGGTCAGTAGCTCAATTGGCAGAGCGACGGTCTCCAAAACCGTAGGTTGGGGGTTCGATTCCCTCCTGACCTGCCAGATTCACTCGGTGTTAATCTGGCTTTCTTTTCACAGGATCCTCGTAGATGACTCCCAAGGCTGAAGCCCAAGACTCTCGCTTTGACCTGCTTAAATGGCTCCTGGTAGCCGTTTTGGTGGTCGTAGGTGTTGTCGGCAATCAGTACTACTCAGCGGAACCGATCCTGTACCGCGTGCTTGTATTGCTTGCTATTGCTGCTGCTGCTGCCTTTGTTGGTTTGCAGACAGGAAAAGGTAAAGCTTTCTTCGTGTTGGCAAAGGAAGCTCGTACCGAGATTCGTAAAGTCGTTTGGCCTACTCGCCAAGAAACTACGCAGACCACATTGATTGTTGTGGCTGTTGTGTTGGTTATGGCGCTGCTGTTGTGGGGTTTAGATTCCCTGCTCGGTTGGCTTGTTTCTTTGATTGTCGGCTAAGGGTGTCCCGTGGCTAAGCGTTGGTACGTAGTGCATGCTTACTCCGGTTATGAGAAGCATGTCATGCGCTCTCTGCTTGAGCGTGTGAAGCTGGCTGGCATGGAAGAAGGCTTCGGCGAAATTCTGGTTCCCACTGAAGAAGTGGTTGAAATGCGTAATGGCCAGAAACGCAAAAGCGAGCGCAAATTCTTTCCAGGCTATGTGCTGGTACAGATGGATATGAATGAGGGTACTTGGCACTTGGTCAAGGACACTCCTCGTGTGATGGGTTTCATCGGCGGTACTGCTGATAAGCCAGCACCGATCACTGATAAAGAGGCAGAAGCGATTCTGCGTCGCGTCGCTGATGGTAGCGACAAACCGAAGCCAAAAACACTGTTCGAGCCAGGTGAAGTTGTTCGTGTCACCGACGGTCCATTCGCTGATTTTAACGGCACGGTTGAAGAAGTTAACTACGAAAAAAGCCGGATCCAAGTGGCTGTGCTTATTTTCGGTCGCTCTACTCCGGTAGAGTTAGAGTTCAGCCAGGTCGAAAAGGCATAGCTGAACGAAAATCCCAACCCCGCAGCCCTAGGCTGTGGGGTTTTGTCGTCACTGGGATAAACGCGCAAGTAACCGGGGAGCCTTTTTAGGCGTCTGAACCCGTAATTGGAGTGCCTCATGGCCAAGAAAATTACCGCTTACATCAAGCTGCAAGTGAAGGCCGCTCAGGCTAACCCAAGCCCACCTGTTGGTCCTGCTCTGGGTCAGCATGGCGTGAACATCATGGAATTCTGCAAGGCTTTCAACGCCCGTACTCAGGGTCTTGAAGCAGGTCTGCCGACTCCAGTGATCATCACTGTCTACAGCGACCGTAGCTTCACTTTCGAAACCAAATCCACACCTGCTTCGGTTCTGCTGAAGAAGGCTGCTGGTCTGACTAGCGGTTCCGCTCGTCCGAACACCGTTAAGGTTGGCACCGTGACCCGTGCTCAGCTGGAAGAAATCGCGAAAACCAAAAACGCGGATCTGACAGCAAGTGATATGGACGCCGCTGTGCGTACCATCGCTGGCTCTGCTCGTAGCATGGGCCTTAACGTGGAGGGTGTGTAATGGCTAAGTTGACTAAGCGCCAAAAAGCTATCGCGGCTAAAATTGAGCCGGGCAAAGCTTATAACTTCGCAGACGCAGCTGCTCTGTTGACCGAGCTGTCGACGGTCAAGTTCAGCGAATCTGTTGACGTTGCGGTTAACCTTGGTGTTGACCCGCGTAAATCCGATCAGGTTGTTCGCAGTGCAACCGTGCTTCCGCACGGCACTGGCAAAACTGTTCGCGTTGCTGTGTTCACCCAGGGCCCTGCTGCTGAAGCTGCTCTGGCTGCTGGCGCTGATCGTGTTGGTATGGACGACCTGGCCGCCGAAATGAAAGCCGGTAACCTGAACTTCGACGTTGTTATCGCCTCCCCGGACGCGATGCGTGTTGTTGGTCAGTTGGGTCAGATCCTCGGCCCACGTGGCCTGATGCCTAACCCTAAAGTCGGCACTGTGACGCCAGACGTAGCCACGGCGGTTAAAAACGCCAAGGCTGGTCAGGTTCGTTATCGCACCGACAAAAACGGCATCATCCACACTTCCGTTGGCAAAGTCGGTTTCGACGCTGTCAAGTTGAAGGAAAACGTTGAAGCGCTGATCGCTGATTTGAAGCGTATCAAGCCAGCTTCTTCGAAAGGTATTTATGTCAAGCGCGTTACCCTGAGCACCACTATGGGCCCAGGTCTGGTCATCGACCAAGGCTCGCTGGACGCGTAAGACAAATGGGTGCAGGCGACTGCACCTATGAAAGATTGGGGTCCCTGCCTGGCGGGGGCTATCCAAGACCGTAGGCGGCGAAAGTCTTAAACCTCAAGCCTACGCAGATGGTGCTCCCGGTTCCTTACCGAATCAGACACCAAAACGACATCCGACCTCGGTTGGATGAAACGGTAACAAGCAGGAGTTAACCCGTGGCAATTAAACTCGAAGACAAGAAGGCCATCGTCGCTGAAGTCAACGAGGCTGCCAAAGTAGCTCTGTCCGCTGTCGTGGCTGATGCCCGCGGTGTGACAGTAAGCGCTATGACCGGACTCCGTAAAGAGGCCCGTGAAGCAGGCGTTTACGTACGTGTTGTACGTAACACCTTGCTGCGACGCGCCGTTGCAGGCACTCAATATGACGTGCTCAACGACGTGTTCACAGGCCCGACCTTGGTTGCGTTCTCCAACGAACACCCTGGCGCTGCTGCCCGTTTGTTCAAGGAATTCGCCAAAGGTCAGGATAAGTTCGAGATCAAGGCAGCTGCGTTCGAGGGCAAGTTCCTCGCAGCTAATCAGATCGACGTACTGGCAACTCTGCCGACCCGTAACGAAGCTATTTCTCAGCTGATGAGCGTGATTCAAGGCGCTACCAGCAAGTTGGCTCGTACTCTGGCGGCTGTTCGCGAACAAAAAGAAGCGGCCGCAGCTTAAGGCTGAGCACTTCTTCTCGCGTATTTTTGTTTATTTCGATGGCCGCGTAGGCCGTCCCCAAATCAGGAATTAGAGTCATGTCTATCTCTCAAGACGATATCCTCAACGCCGTAGCTGAAATGTCCGTTCTGCAGGTTGTTGAGCTGATCAAAGCTTTCGAAGAAAAATTCGGCGTTTCTGCTGCCGCTGCTTCCGCCGGCCCAGCTGCTGCTGCCGCTGTTGTTGAAGAGCAGACTGAATTCAACGTTATGTTGACCGAAACTGGCGAGAAGAAAGTTAACGTGATCAAGGCTGTACGTGAACTGACTGGCCTGGGCTTGAAAGAAGCCAAAGCTGTAGTTGACGGCGCTCCTGGCATCGTTCTGGAAGCTGTATCGAAAGATGCTGCTGACAAAGCCAAAGCTGTTCTGGAAGAAGCAGGCGCTAAAGTCGAGCTGAAATAAGCATCGACTTTGCGTATCCAGCCCAAGCGTTAAGCGAAAGGCTGATGGCTGGTGGCTCTTGCCACCGGCCTTTTTCCGTTATAGATGGCTGGCCTGGTCAGCATCTGTAACGTGTAAGAGCCACCCGATGCGGGTGGTGCAAACCAAGGGGTTTGCACGATTTTCTGGCTGCTCCCGTCGGGAGAAGCCAAACAAGCAGGTGACCAAGCTGGGGAACGCTGATGGCTTACTCATATACTGAGAAAAAACGTATCCGCAAGGACTTTAGCAAGTTGCCGGACGTAATGGATGTGCCTTATCTCCTGGCCATCCAGCTGGATTCGTATCGCGAATTCCTGCAAGCGGGAGCTACCAAAGATCAGTTCCGCGACGTCGGTCTGCATGCAGCCTTCAAATCCGTTTTCCCGATCATCAGCTACTCCGGCAATGCTGCGCTGGAGTATGTGGGTTATCGCTTGGGCGAACCGGCATTTGATGTCAAAGAGTGCGTGCTGCGCGGTGTGACTTACGCTGTGCCTTTGCGGGTCAAGGTCCGTTTGATCATTTTCGACAAAGAATCGTCGAATAAAGCGATCAAGGACATCAAAGAGCAAGAAGTCTACATGGGTGAAATTCCCCTGATGACTGAGAACGGTACCTTCGTAATCAACGGTACCGAGCGCGTAATCGTTTCCCAGTTGCACCGTTCCCCGGGCGTGTTCTTCGACCACGACCGCGGTAAGACGCACAGCTCCGGTAAGCTGCTTTATTCCGCGCGTATCATTCCATACCGCGGCTCGTGGCTGGACTTCGAGTTCGACCCGAAAGACTGCGTGTTCGTTCGTATCGACCGTCGTCGTAAGCTGCCTGCGTCCGTATTGTTGCGCGCGCTGGGCTATACGACTGAGCAAGTGCTCGATGCGTTCTATACCACCAACATTTTCCATGTGCAGGGTGAAAACCTGAATCTGGAGCTGATTCCTCAGCGTCTTCGTGGTGAAATTGCGGCTATTGACATCTTGGACGACAAAGGCAAAGTCATTGTCGAACAAGGTCGTCGGATCACCGCTCGCCATGTAAACCAGATGGAAAAAGCCGGGATCAAAGAGCTGGAAGTGCCTATGGACTATGTCCTGGGTCGCACTACCGCCAAGATCATCGTGCATCCAGCGACCGGCGAAATCATTGCCGAATGCAACACGGAGCTGAACACCGAGATTCTGGCAAAAATCGCCAAGGCTCAGGTTGTCCGTGTCGAAACGTTGTACACCAACGATATCGATTGCGGTCCGTTTGTCTCTGACACGCTGAAGATCGACTCCACCAGCAACCAATTGGAAGCGCTGGTCGAGATCTATCGCATGATGCGTCCTGGTGAGCCACCGACCAAAGATGCAGCCGAAACGCTGTTCAACAACCTGTTCTTCAGCCCTGAGCGCTATGACCTGTCTGCAGTCGGTCGGATGAAGTTCAACCGTCGTATCGGTCGTACCGAGATCGAAGGTTCGGGTGTGTTGTGCAAAGAAGATATCGTCGCCGTCCTGAAGACGCTGGTTGATATCCGTAACGGGAAAGGCATCGTCGATGACATCGACCACTTGGGTAACCGTCGTGTTCGTTGTGTTGGCGAAATGGCCGAAAACCAGTTCCGCGTTGGCCTGGTACGTGTAGAGCGTGCGGTCAAAGAGCGTCTGTCGATGGCGGAAAGCGAAGGTCTGATGCCTCAAGACCTGATCAACGCCAAGCCAGTCGCAGCCGCGGTCAAAGAGTTCTTCGGTTCCAGCCAGCTTTCGCAGTTCATGGACCAGAACAACCCGCTGTCCGAGATCACCCACAAGCGTCGTGTCTCTGCACTCGGCCCTGGTGGTTTGACTCGTGAACGTGCCGGCTTCGAAGTTCGTGACGTACACCCGACTCACTATGGTCGTGTATGCCCGATTGAAACGCCGGAAGGTCCGAACATTGGTCTGATCAACTCCTTGGCTGCCTATGCGCGTACCAACCAGTACGGCTTCCTCGAAAGCCCGTACCGTGTGGTTAAAGACGCACTGGTGACTACCGAAATCGTGTTCCTCTCGGCTATCGAAGAAGCGGATCACGTTATCGCTCAGGCTTCGGCCACGATGAACGACACCGGTCACCTGATCGACGAATTGGTTGCGGTACGTCACCTCAACGAATTCACCGTCAAGGCGCCTGAAGACGTGACGCTGATGGACGTTTCGCCGAAGCAGGTAGTTTCGGTAGCGGCCTCGCTGATCCCGTTCCTCGAGCATGACGACGCCAACCGTGCGTTGATGGGTTCGAACATGCAGCGTCAGGCGGTACCGACCCTGCGTTCCGACAAGCCGCTGGTCGGCACCGGGATGGAGCGTAACGTTGCCCGTGACTCCGGTGTTTGCGTCGTGGCTCGTCGTGGCGGCGTGATCGACTCGGTCGATGCCAGCCGTATCGTGGTTCGTGTTGCTGATGACGAAGTTGAAACCGGTGAAGCTGGTGTAGACATCTACAACCTGACCAAATACACCCGTTCCAACCAGAACACCTGCATCAACCAGCGTCCGCTGGTGAGCAAGGGTGATCGGGTTGAGCGTAGCGACATCATGGCTGACGGTCCGTCCACCGATATGGGTGAGCTGGCTCTGGGTCAGAACATGCGCATCGCATTCATGGCGTGGAACGGTTACAACTTCGAAGACTCCATCCTCCTGTCCGAGCGTGTTGTTCAAGAAGACCGTTTCACTACGATCCACATTCAGGAACTGACCTGTGTGGCTCGTGACACCAAGCTTGGGCCTGAAGAGATCACTGCAGACATTCCGAACGTGGGTGAAGCTGCACTGAACAAGCTTGATGAAGCCGGTATCGTTTATGTCGGTGCTGAAGTCGGCGCTGGCGACATTCTGGTCGGTAAGGTCACTCCGAAAGGCGAGACCCAGCTGACACCAGAAGAAAAACTGTTGCGTGCGATCTTCGGTGAGAAGGCGAGCGACGTTAAGGACACTTCCCTGCGCGTACCTACGGGTACCAAGGGCACTGTCATCGACGTTCAGGTCTTCACTCGTGACGGTGTTGAGCGTGATGCTCGTGCTCTGTCCATCGAGAAGATCCAGCTCGACGAAATCCGTAAGGACTTGAACGAAGAGTTCCGTATCGTCGAAGGCGCTACGTTCGAACGTCTGCGTTCCGCTTTGGTAGGCCGTACGGCTGAAGGCGGCGCAGGTCTGAAGAAGGGTCAGGACATCACCGACGAAATTCTCGACGGTCTCGAGCATGGTCAGTGGTTCAAACTGCGCATGGTTGAAGATGCTCTGAACGAGCAGCTCGAGAAGGCTCAGGCTTACATCGTTGATCGTCGCCGTCTTTTGGATGACAAGTTCGAAGACAAGAAACGCAAGCTGCAGCAGGGCGATGACCTGGCACCTGGCGTTCTGAAGATCGTCAAGGTTTACCTGGCAATCCGCCGTCGCATCCAGCCGGGTGACAAGATGGCTGGTCGTCACGGTAACAAAGGTGTGGTCTCCGTGATCATGCCAGTTGAAGACATGCCGCACGATGCCAATGGCACACCGGTCGATATCGTCCTCAACCCGCTGGGCGTACCTTCGCGTATGAACGTCGGTCAGATCCTTGAAACCCACCTGGGCCTTGCTGCCAAGGGCTTGGGTGAGAAGATCAACCGTATGCTTGAAGAGCAGCGTAAAGTCGCAGACTTGCGCAAGTTCCTCAACGAGATCTACAACGAAATCGGCGGTCGCCAGGAAAATCTGGAAGACTTCACCGACAAGGAAATCCTGGATCTCGCGAAGAACCTTCGCAACGGCGTGCCAATGGCAACTCCGGTGTTCGACGGTGCCAAGGAAAGCGAAATCAAGGCAATGCTTAAACTGGCTGATATGCCAGAAAGCGGCCAGATGCAGCTGTTCGACGGTCGTACCGGCAACAAATTCGAGCGCCCGGTAACAGTTGGCTACATGTACATGCTGAAGCTGAACCACTTGGTGGACGACAAGATGCACGCGCGTTCCACTGGTTCTTACAGCCTGGTTACCCAGCAGCCGCTGGGTGGTAAGGCTCAGTTCGGTGGTCAGCGTTTCGGGGAGATGGAAGTGTGGGCGCTGGAAGCATACGGCGCGGCTTACACTCTGCAAGAAATGCTCACAGTGAAGTCGGACGATGTGAACGGTCGGACCAAGATGTACAAAAACATCGTGGACGGCGATCACCGTATGGAGCCGGGCATGCCCGAGTCCTTCAACGTGTTGATCAAAGAAATTCGTTCGCTCGGTATCGATATCGATCTGGAAACCGAATAACACGTGACGCGAATTGGGAGCAGGGCTGTATTGCCTGCTCCCTGCTCCGCCAGGAGGAAAGGCCTTGAAAGACCTACTGAATTTGCTGAAAAACCAGGGTCAAGTCGAAGAGTTCGACGCCATCCGTATTGGATTGGCATCGCCTGAGATGATCCGTTCGTGGTCGTTCGGTGAAGTTAAAAAACCGGAAACCATCAACTACCGTACGTTCAAACCTGAGCGTGACGGCCTGTTCTGCGCCAAGATCTTTGGCCCGGTAAAGGATTACGAGTGCCTGTGCGGTAAGTACAAGCGCTTGAAGCATCGTGGTGTGATCTGCGAGAAGTGCGGCGTAGAAGTCGCGCTGGCAAAAGTTCGTCGCGAGCGTATGGCTCACATCGAACTGGCCTCGCCAGTTGCCCACATCTGGTTCCTGAAGTCCCTGCCGTCCCGTATCGGCTTGCTGATGGACATGACCCTGCGTGATATCGAACGCGTTCTCTATTTCGAGAGCTATGTCGTTATCGATCCAGGCATGACCACCCTTGAAAAGGGTCAACTGCTCAACGACGAGCAGTACTTTGAAGCACTCGAAGAGTTCGGCGATGACTTCGACGCCCGTATGGGTGCTGAAGCTGTCCGTGAACTGCTGCACGCTATCGACTTGGAACACGAGATTGGCCGTCTGCGCGAAGAAATTCCGCAAACCAACTCCGAAACCAAAATCAAGAAGCTGTCCAAGCGCTTGAAGTTGATGGAAGCCTTCCAGGGTTCCGGCAACCTTCCTGAGTGGATGGTGCTGACCGTTCTGCCGGTTCTGCCGCCAGATCTGCGTCCTTTGGTTCCGCTTGACGGTGGTCGTTTCGCGACGTCCGACCTCAACGATCTGTATCGTCGAGTGATCAACCGTAACAACCGCTTGAAGCGCCTGCTTGATCTGTCCGCACCGGACATCATCGTGCGCAACGAAAAGCGTATGTTGCAGGAAGCGGTCGATGCCTTGCTCGACAACGGCCGTCGTGGCCGTGCCATTACTGGTTCGAACAAGCGTCCTCTGAAGTCCCTGGCTGACATGATCAAGGGTAAGCAAGGTCGTTTCCGTCAGAACTTGCTCGGTAAGCGTGTTGACTACTCGGGTCGTTCGGTAATTACCGTAGGCCCGGCTCTGCGTCTGCACCAGTGCGGTCTGCCAAAGAAAATGGCTCTCGAGCTGTTCAAGCCGTTCATTTTCGGTAAGTTGGAAATGCGTGGCCTCGCCACCACCATCAAAGCCGCGAAGAAAATGGTTGAGCGCGAGTTGCCAGAGGTTTGGGACGTTCTCGCTGAAGTGATTCGCGAACACCCGGTTCTCCTCAACCGTGCACCGACTCTTCACCGTCTGGGTATCCAGGCGTTTGAACCGGTTCTGATCGAAGGTAAAGCTATTCAGCTTCACCCGTTGGTCTGTGCTGCGTACAACGCCGACTTCGACGGCGACCAAATGGCCGTTCACGTACCGCTGACGCTGGAAGCCCAGCTCGAAGCGCGTGCGCTGATGATGTCGACCAACAACATCCTGTCGCCAGCCAACGGTGAGCCAATCATCGTTCCGTCGCAGGACGTTGTATTGGGTCTGTACTACATGACGCGTGAAGCGATCAACGCCAAGGGCGAAGGTCGTGTGTTCGCGGATCTGCAGGAAGTTGACCGTGTGTTCCGTGCCGGCGAAGCCGCGCTGCATGCCAAAGTCAAAGTCCGCATCCACGAAACCGTCAATGATCGTGATGGTGGCAGCGTCAAGAACACCCGTATCGTCGACACAACCGTCGGCCGTGCGCTGTTGTTCCAGGTGGTTCCGGCCGGCCTGTCGTACGACGTGGTCAACCAGCCGATGAAGAAAAAAGCGATCTCCAAACTGATCAACCAGTGCTACCGCGTGGTTGGTTTGAAAGAGACCGTTATTTTCGCTGACCAATTGATGTATACCGGTTTTGCCTACTCGACTATTTCGGGTGTTTCCATTGGTGTTAACGACTTCGTTATCCCTGATGAAAAAGCTCGCATCATCGACGCTGCGACCGAAGAAGTTAAAGAGATCGAAAGTCAGTACGCCTCAGGCCTGGTAACCCAGGGCGAGAAGTACAACAAGGTGATCGACCTTTGGTCCAAGGCCAACGACGAAGTTTCCAAGGCGATGATGTCGAACCTCTCGAAAGAGAAAGTCATCGACCGTCATGGCGTCGAAGTTGATCAGGAATCCTTCAACTCGATGTACATGATGGCTGACTCCGGCGCACGGGGTTCCGCTGCACAGATTCGTCAGCTCGCAGGTATGCGTGGCTTGATGGCCAAGCCGGATGGCTCGATCATCGAAACGCCGATCACTGCGAACTTCCGTGAAGGTTTGAGCGTACTTCAGTACTTCATCTCCACTCACGGTGCTCGTAAAGGTTTGGCGGATACCGCGTTGAAAACTGCGAACTCCGGTTATCTGACTCGTCGTCTGGTAGACGTGGCTCAGGATCTGGTGGTTACAGAAGTCGACTGCGGTACCGAGCACGGTCTGCTGATGACGCCGCACATTGAAGGCGGCGACGTCGTTGAGCCATTGGGTGAGCGCGTACTGGGTCGAGTTATCGCCCGTGACGTGTTCAAGCCGGGTACCGATGATGTCATCGTTCCTGCAGGCACCCTGGTTGACGAGAAGTGGGTTGAGTTCATCGAGCTGAACAGCATCGATGAAGTGATCGTACGTTCGCCAATCAGCTGCGAAACTCGTTTCGGTATCTGCGCCAAGTGCTACGGTCGTGACCTGGCTCGCGGGCATCAGGTGAACATCGGTGAAGCTGTCGGCGTAATCGCTGCGCAGTCGATCGGTGAGCCGGGTACTCAGCTGACCATGCGTACGTTCCACATCGGTGGTGCGGCAAGCCGGACCTCTGCTGCTGACAGCGTTCAGGTGAAGAATGGCGGTACTGTCCGCCTGCACAACCTGAAGCACGTTGAGCGAGTTGATGGTTGCCTGGTTGCAGTGTCTCGTTCTGGTGAACTGGCTATTGCTGATGACTACGGTCGTGAGCGTGAGCGTTACAAGCTGCCGTACGGTGCTGTGATTTCGGTGAAGGAAGGCGACAAGGTCGACGCTGGCGCAATCGTGGCCAAGTGGGATCCGCACACTCACCCAATCGTCACCGAGATGAAAGGTACCGTGACCTACGTGGGCATGGAAGAAGGCATCACGATCAAGCGTCAGACAGACGAATTGACCGGTATGACCAACATCGAAGTACTCGACGCCAAAGACCGTCCAGCTGCCGGTAAGGACATCCGTCCTGCCGTTAAGATGGTCGGTGTGGATGGCAAGGATCTGCTGCTGCCAGGTACCGACGTACCGGCTCAGTACTTCCTGCCGGCTAACGCCCTGGTCGGTGTTGCGGATGGTGTGCAGGTTGCGATCGGTGATGTTATCGCCCGTATCCCGCAAGAGACTTCGAAAACCCGTGACATCACCGGTGGTCTGCCGCGTGTTGCCGACTTGTTCGAAGCGCGTCGTCCGAAAGAAGCCTCCATTCTGGCTGAGGTCAGCGGCACCATCGCGTTCGGTAAAGAGACCAAAGGCAAGCGCCGTCTGGTCATTACCCCGAACGATGGCAGCGACTTGTACGAAGAGCTGATTCCAAAGTGGCGTCACCTGAACGTCTTCGAAGGCGAGCAAGTGAACCGCGGTGAAGTCATCTCCGACGGCCCGAGTGATCCACACGATATCCTGCGTCTGCTGGGTGTGAGTGCGCTGGCCAAGTACATCGTTAACGAGATCCAAGACGTTTATCGTCTGCAAGGCGTGAAAATCAACGATAAGCACATCGAAACGATTCTTCGTCAGATGCTGCGTAAAGTTGAGATCGCCGAGTCTGGCGATTCAACCTTCATCAAGGGCGACCAGATGGAGTTGACGCATGTTCTGGTCGAGAACGAGCGCCTGAGCGCGGACGAGAAATTCGTTTCCAAGTTCACTCGTGTGTTGCTGGGTATCACCAAGGCATCGTTGTCCACCGAGTCGTTCATCTCCGCAGCCTCCTTCCAGGAGACAACGCGGGTACTGACCGAAGCGGCTGTAACCGGCAAGCGCGACTACTTGCGCGGCCTGAAAGAAAACGTGGTCGTGGGTCGTTTGATCCCGGCCGGTACCGGTCTGGCTTATCACAGCGAGCGCAAACGTCGCCGTGAAGCAGACAAACCGTTGCGTGTTAGCGCCAGTGAAGTCGAAGCTGCACTGACCGAAGCGTTGAACTCAAGCGGTAATTAAGATTGAAGCCCTGGCCCTCCCGGCCAAAAGGCAATGGCGTTATGCTGTTGTCTTCATGGTCGGGGAGGTTGGGGCTTTGTCTTGACTGGGGGCAGGATCCTCTTTAGACTCTTGTACCCCTAAATTTGGCGGGACTCGTGTCCTGCCATTTTGCTTTTCTTGTAAGACAATAGCGTCGCAAGACAACAGTGGAGCTAGTAGATGGCAACTATCAACCAGCTGGTACGTCAGCCGCGTAAGCGTATCGTCGAGAAATCCGACGTACCTGCGCTGCAGAACTGCCCGCAACGTCGTGGCGTATGCACCCGTGTGTATACAACTACGCCGAAAAAACCAAACTCGGCACTGCGTAAAGTATGCCGTGTGCGCCTGACCAACGGTTTCGAGGTTTCCTCGTACATCGGTGGTGAAGGTCACAACCTGCAAGAGCACAGCGTCGTACTGATTCGTGGCGGTCGTGTAAAAGACTTGCCAGGTGTTCGTTACCACACCGTTCGCGGCTCCCTGGATACTTCCGGCGTTAAAGGTCGTAACCAAGGTCGTTCGAAATACGGTACCAAACGTCCGAAGTAATCGGCCGTTTTTTGCGATAAATTGCAGATTTCTATTTTTCTGAGTCGATAAGAGTAAGGTCGGGCGCACCTCGCAAGAGCGCTGTGGTCCCGAGCTAACCTGAAGACCGTTTGAGGGCTTATCCATGCCAAGAAGACGCGTAGCAGCCAAGCGCGATGTGCTTGACGATCCAAAATACGGCAGCCAGATTCTGGCCAAGTTCATGAACCACGTGATGGAAAGCGGCAAGAAAGCCGTTGCCGAGCGTATCGTTTATGGCGCGCTGGAAAAGGTTAAAGAACGCAAGAATAGCGACCCCCTGGAAATCTTCGAGAAAGCTCTCGACGCCATCGCTCCGCTGGTCGAAGTGAAGTCGCGCCGTGTAGGCGGTGCTACTTACCAGGTTCCGGTCGAAGTTCGTCCGTCCCGTCGTAACGCCCTGGCAATGCGCTGGTTGGTAGACTTCGCGCGCAAGCGTGGCGAAAAGTCTATGGCTCTGCGTTTGGCTGGCGAATTGATGGACGCTGCTGAAGGTAAAGGTGCTGCAGTTAAGAAGCGTGAAGACGTGCACCGTATGGCTGAAGCCAACAAGGCTTTCTCGCACTACCGCTTCTAATTTCGGCATCACTAATTTTGCGAGGGCTTTATGGCTCGTACTACTCCGATTAACCGCTACCGTAACATTGGTATCGTAGCTCACGTGGATGCTGGTAAAACCACCACCACCGAGCGCGTCCTTTTTTACACTGGCGTAAACCACAAAATGGGCGAGGTGCATGATGGCGCCGCGACCATGGACTGGATGGTGCAGGAGCAGGAGCGTGGTATCACTATCACCTCCGCTGCAACCACGGCCTTCTGGTCGGGTTCTGCCAAGCAGTTCGACAAGTATCGCTTCAACATCATCGACACCCCTGGCCACGTTGACTTCACTATTGAAGTAGAGCGTTCGCTGCGCGTACTTGATGGCGCTGTCGTTGTGTTCTGTGGCACTTCGGGTGTTGAGCCTCAGTCGGAAACCGTATGGCGTCAAGCCAACAAATACGGTGTTCCGCGTCTTGTTTACGTAAACAAGATGGACCGTGCGGGTGCTAACTTCCTGCGCGTTGTCGCTCAGATCAAGCAGCGCCTGGGTCACACTCCAGTCCCTATTCAGCTCGCTATTGGCGCTGAAGATAACTTCCAGGGTCAGATCGATCTGATCAACATGGAAGCGGTCTACTGGGATGATGCTGACAAGGGCATGGCTCCACGCCGCGAAGCAATTCCGGCGGACATGCTTGAGCTGGCTGAAGAGTGGCGCGGCAACATGGTAGAGGCTGCGGCCGAAGCCACTGAAGAGTTGATGAACAAGTACCTCGAAGGTGAAGAGCTCACCATCGAAGAGATCAAGTCTGCTCTGCGTCAGCGTACTATCGCTGGTGAGATCGTTCTTGCTGTCTGCGGTTCTTCGTTCAAGAACAAGGGCGTTCCCCTGGTTCTAGACGCCGTTATCGATTTCCTGCCGGCTCCAGCTGACATTCCAGCCATCAAGGGTTCTGACCCGGATGACGAAGAAGTCGCTATGGAACGTCATGCAAACGACGACGAACCGTTCTCGGCTCTGGCTTTCAAAATTGCTACCGACCCATTCGTGGGTACTCTGACTTTCGTGCGCGTTTACTCGGGCGTGTTGAGCTCCGGCGACGGCGTGATCAACTCGGTCAAGGGCAAGAAAGAGCGCGTTGGTCGTATGGTGCAAATGCATGCGAACACTCGTGAAGAGATCAAGGAAGTACGCGCTGGTGACATCGCGGCCTTGATTGGTATGAAGGACGTCACCACCGGTGACACCCTTTGCTCGAGCGACAAGCCGATCATCCTCGTTCGTATGGACTTCCCGGAACCCGTTATTTCGGTTGCCGTTGAGCCAAAGACTAAGGATGACCAGGAAAAAATGGGTATCGCTCTGGGCAAACTTGCTCAGGAAGATCCATCTTTCCGCGTCAAAACTGATGAAGAGACTGGTCAAACGATCATCTCTGGCATGGGCGAGTTGCACCTGGACATCCTGGTAGACCGGATGCGCCGTGAGTTCAACGTCGAAGCCAACATCGGTAAGCCACAGGTTTCCTATCGTGAAAAAATCACGAAGGCCTGTGAGATCGAAGGCAAGTTCGTTCGCCAGTCCGGCGGTCGTGGTCAGTTCGGCCACTGCTGGATTCGTTTTGCTCCTGCTGACGAAGGTCAGGAAGGTCTGCAATTCGTGAACGAAGTAGTGGGTGGTGTGGTTCCTAAGGAATTCATCCCGGCTATCCAGAAGGGTATCGAAGAGCAGATGAAGAACGGCGTTGTTGCCGGCTATCCGCTGATCGGCCTGAAGGCTACTGTGTTCGATGGTTCTTACCATGACGTCGACTCCAACGAGATGGCGTTTAAGGTGGCTGCTTCCATGGCGACCAAGCAGTTGGCCACTAAAGGTGGTGGTGTTCTGCTTGAGCCGGTCATGGCTGTAGAGGTTGTTACACCTGAGGACTATATGGGTGACGTGATGGGCGACTTGAATCGTCGTCGCGGCATGATCTTGGGTATGGAAGATACGGTTTCCGGCAAAGTGATTCGCGCCGAGGTTCCGTTGGGTGAGATGTTCGGTTATGCGACCGACGTCCGTTCCATGTCTCAGGGTCGCGCGAGCTACTCTATGGAATTCAAAAAATACGATGTAGCTCCGGCGCATATCGTCGAAGCTGTCACTAAAAAACAAGGCTGATTCAGCCCCTTTAGGCTAGGAGTTAATTGTCGTGGCTAAAGAAAAATTTGAACGTACCCTCCCGCACGTCAACGTTGGCACCATTGGTCACGTTGACCATGGCAAAACCACTCTGACTGCTGCTCTGACTCGAGTGGCTGCAGAAGCGTTTGGTGGTAAAGCAGCTGATTTCGGCAGCATCGATAGCGCGCCGGAAGAAAAGGCTCGTGGTATCACCATCAACACTGCTCACGTTGAATACCACACCAAGATCCGTCACTACGCTCACGTTGACTGCCCAGGTCACGCTGACTATGTGAAGAACATGATCACCGGTGCTGCGCAGATGGACGGCGCTATCCTGGTTTGCTCGGCAGCTGATGGTCCTATGCCTCAGACTCGCGAGCACATCCTGTTGTCCCGTCAGGTAGGTGTTCCGTACATCGTTGTTTACCTGAACAAGGCTGACTTGGTAGACGACGCTGAGCTGTTGGAACTGGTTGAGATGGAAGTGCGCGATCTGCTGAGCACTTACGACTTCCCGGGTGACGATACTCCAATCATTATCGGTTCCGCGCGTATGGCGCTGGAAGGTCTGGACGATAACGAAATGGGTACCACTTCGGTTCTTAAGCTGCTTGAGACTCTGGACAGCTACATCCCAGATCCAGTGCGTGCGATCGACAAGCCGTTCCTGATGCCAATCGAAGACGTGTTCTCGATCTCTGGTCGTGGCACCGTGGTAACAGGTCGTATCGAGCGTGGGATCATCAAGATCCAGGAATCGATCGAGATCGTTGGTCTGCGTGACACCGTCACCACTACCTGCACCGGCGTTGAAATGTTCCGTAAGCTGCTCGACGAAGGTCGTGCTGGCGAGAACTGCGGCGTGCTGTTGCGCGGTACCAAGCGTGAAGACGTTGAGCGTGGCCAGGTTCTGGTCAAGCCGGGTTCGGTTAAGCCGCACACCACGTTCACCGCAGAAGTTTACGTTCTGAGCAAAGAAGAAGGCGGCCGTCATACTCCGTTCTTCAAAGGCTACCGTCCACAGTTCTACTTCCGTACAACTGACGTGACCGGTAACTGCGAATTGCCAGAAGGCGTTGAAATGGTAATGCCAGGTGATAACATTCAAATGACTGTTACCCTGATCAAAACCATCGCGATGGAAGAAGGTCTGCGTTTCGCCATTCGTGAAGGCGGTCGTACCGTCGGCGCTGGCGTAGTAGCCAAGATCCTCGCGTAAGCGTTGATTGATAAAAGGGCCCCCGCTTGCGGGGGCTTTTTTATTGGGTTGACACTAGGTTGGGCCGTCTATAGAATTGCGCCTCCTTTTAACGGGCGTATTGCGTCCGGTGGGAATAGCAGCTGGGAGTCTGAAATCCAATGCAAAATCAGCAAATCCGTATCAGGTTGAAGGCTTTTGACCATCGTCTGATCGACCAATCCACCCAGGAAATCGTGGAAACCGCGAAACGTACTGGTGCACAGGTGCGTGGTCCGATTCCACTTCCTACCCGTAAAGAGCGGTTCACTGTTCTGGTTTCTCCGCACGTCAACAAAGACGCGCGCGACCAGTATGAGATCCGTACTCACAAGCGCGTTCTGGACATCGTCCAGCCAACGGATAAAACCGTTGACGCACTTATGAAGCTTGATCTTGCGGCCGGTGTGGAAGTACAGATCAGCCTCGGCTAAGACTCGGGTCTTAGTCGTGTAACGCTCTGAAATGGGCGGCCATAGCGGGTGAAAGCCCCGTACACTCATGAGGTTTACAACATGACTATTGGTGTAGTCGGTCGTAAATGCGGTATGACCCGTATTTTCACCGAAGAAGGTGTCTCCATTCCGGTTACGGTCATTGAGATCGAGCCGAATCGCGTCACCCAGTTCAAAACCGAAGAAACTGATGGCTATCGTGCAGTGCAAGTCACTGTCGGTGTGCGTCGTGCTTCGCGTGTGACTGCTGCTCAAGCAGGTCACTTCGCAAAAGCGAACGTTGCTGCTGGTCGCGGTGTTTGGGAGTTTCGTCTTGAAGAAGGCGACTACCAGGCTGGCGACGTAATCAATGCAGAAATCTTCGCCGCTGGTCAGATGGTCGATGTGACCGGTCAGTCCAAAGGTAAAGGTTTCCAGGGTACGATCAAACGCCACAATTTCCGTGGCCAAGACAATACTCACGGCAACTCCGTATCCCACCGCGTCCCGGGCTCAATCGGCCAGTGCCAGACTCCTGGTCGTGTATTCAAGGGCAAAAAAATGTCCGGTCATATGGGCGCTGAGCGCGTGACCGTGCAGTCCCTGGAAGTGGTGCGCGTGGACGCTGAACGCAATCTGTTGTTGGTCAAGGGTGCTGTTCCTGGCGCTACTGGCGGCAACCTGGTTGTACGTCCGGCAGCCAAGGCTCGCGGTTAAGGGGAAGCTGACATGCAATTAAATGTAAATGACGCTCAGGCGATCGAAGTTTCCGAACTGACGTTCGGCGGCGAGTTCAACGAGACGCTGGTTCACCAAGCAGTCGTGGCCTACATGGCCGGCGGCCGTCAAGGTAGCAAGGCCCAGAAGACCCGTTCAGACGTTTCCGGTGGCGGTAAGCGCCCATGGCGTCAGAAAGGTACTGGTCGTGCTCGTGCCGGTACTATCCGTAGCCCAATCTGGCGTGGCGGCGGTACCACTTTTGCTGCTCGTCCTCAGGATCACTCCCAGAAACTCAACAAGAAGATGTATCGCGCAGCATTGCGCTCCATCCTTGCTGAGCTGGTACGTACTGATCGTCTGGTCGTGGTTCAGGACTTCGTAGTTGAAGCGCCGAAAACCAAAGACCTGCTGAACAAGCTGAATGGCATGGGTCTGACTGATGTCTTGATCGTGTCTGATGCTGTTGATCAGAACCTGTACCTGGCTGCTCGTAACCTGCCGCACGTTGATGTTCGTGACGTACAGGGTTCCGATCCAGTTAGTCTGATCGCATACGACAAGGTGTTGATCACCGTGTCGGCCGTGAAGAAATTCGAGGAGCTGCTGGGATGAACCAGGAACGCGTATTTAAAGTTCTACTCGGCCCGCACGTTTCCGAGAAGGCTACGGTTCTGGCTGACAAGAAAGGCCAGTTCGTTTTCAAGGTTGCTACTGACGCAACCAAGCTGGAAATCAAGAAGGCCGTCGAAAGCCTGTTCAGCGTGAAAGTAGAGCGTGTTACTACCCTGAATGTTCTGGGTAAGAGCAAACGTACTGCTCGCGGTCTGGGCAAGCGTAATGACTGGAAGAAGGCGATTATTTCCCTTCAACCGGGCCAAGATCTCGATTTCAGCAGCAGTGCTGAGTAAGGAAGGGGTGCATCATGGCAATCGTTAAATGCAAACCGACTTCCCCTGGCCGCCGTTTTGTGGTCAAGGTGGTCAACCAGGAGCTGCATAAAGGCGCTCCTCACGCACCGCTGCTCGAGAAGAAATCGAAGACTGGTGGTCGTAACAACAATGGCCGTATTACCACTCGTCACATCGGTGGTGGTCATAAGCAGCATTATCGTTTGGTCGATTTCCGTCGTAACGACAAAGATGGCATCAGTGCCACCGTTGAGCGTATCGAATACGATCCAAACCGTACTGCTCACATCGCCCTGCTGTTGTACGCAGATGGCGAGCGCCGCTACATTATTGCCCCTAAAGGCATTAGTGCTGGCGACCAGCTGATCGCAGGTGCCTTGGCACCGATCAAGCCGGGCAACGCTCTTCAGTTGCGCAACATTCCAGTGGGTAGCACCGTACACGGCATCGAGTTGAAGCCGGGTAAAGGCGCGCAAATCGCTCGTTCCGCTGGTGCTTCTGCTCAGCTGGTAGCGCGTGATGGTGTCTACGTGACCCTGCGTCTGCGCTCTGGTGAAATGCGTAAAGTATTGGCTGAATGCCGTGCAACGCTTGGCGAAGTCTCGAACTCCGAGCACAGCCTGCGTTCGCTGGGTAAAGCTGGTGCCAAACGCTGGCGTGGCGTTCGCCCAACCGTTCGTGGTGTTGCCATGAACCCGGTTGACCACCCACATGGTGGTGGTGAAGGTCGTACCTCTGGTGGTCGTCATCCGGTATCGCCGTGGGGCTTCCCGACTAAGGGCGCGAAGACTCGTGGTAATAAGCGTACCGACAAAATGATCGTCCGTCGTCGCAAGTAAATAGAGGGATACGACAGTGCCACGTTCTCTGAAAAAAGGTCCTTTTATCGATCTTCACCTACTGAAGAAGATCGAAGTGGCGGCGGAAAAGAATGATCGCAAACCAGTTAAGACCTGGTCGCGCCGTTCTATGATTCTGCCGCAAATGGTCGGTTTGACCATTGCTGTGCATAACGGTCGTCAACATGTCCCAGTTCTTGTGAACGAAGACATGGTCGGCCATAAACTAGGCGAGTTTGCCGGTACCCGCACTTATCGTGGGCACGTGGCAGACAAGAAAGCCAAGCGTTAAGGGGTAAGGAACGATGGAAGTAGCCGCTAAGTTGTCGGGCGCTCGAATCTCCGCCCAGAAAGCCCGCTTGGTCGCCGACCAGATCCGCGGGAAGAAGGTGGGCGAAGCGCTCAACCTGTTGGCTTTCAGCAGTAAGAAAGCCGCCGAGATCCTGAAGAAAGTGCTGGAGTCGGCCGTAGCCAACGCCGAGCATAACGAAGGCGCAGACGTTGATGACCTTAAGGTCTCCACCGTTTTCGTCAACGAAGGGCGTTCGCTGAAGCGAATCATGCCGCGTGCCAAAGGCCGCGCTGATCGCATCGTCAAGCGGTCTTGCCATATCACTGTCAAGGTTGCTGACAAGTAACGGAGTCGAAGAGATGGGTCAGAAAGTACATCCCATTGGCATTCGCCTGGGAATCGTCAAGGAGCACACCTCCGTCTGGTACGCAGACGGTCGGACTTATGCGGACTATTTGTTCGCTGATCTGAAGGTGCGCGAGTATCTCCAAGACAAACTAAAAAGCGCGTCCGTAAGCCGTATCGATATCCATCGTCCGGCTCAGACTGCACGTATCACCATCCACACCGCTCGTCCCGGCATCGTGATCGGCAAGAAAGGTGAAGATGTTGAGAAACTGCGTCAGGACCTGACCAAGCAAATGGGTGTGCCTGTGCACATCAATATCGAAGAGATCCGCAAGCCGGAGCTTGACGGTATGCTGGTTGCGCAGAGCGTAGCTCAGCAGCTGGAGCGTCGCGTAATGTTCCGTCGCGCTATGAAGCGCGCTGTTCAGAACGCCATGCGCATTGGTGCCAAAGGCATCAAAATCCAAGTGAGCGGTCGTCTCGGCGGTGCTGAAATCGCACGTACTGAATGGTATCGCGAGGGTCGTGTGCCACTGCACACCCTGCGTGCTGACATCGACTATGCCAACTACGAAGCTCACACCACTTATGGTGTGATCGGTGTAAAGGTTTGGATCTTCAAAGGCGAAGTAATTGGTGGTCGCCAAGAAGAGCTGAAACCACAAGCACCAGCGCCTCGTAAAAAAGCTGCTAAGTAAGGGGTACGCCAAATGTTGCAACCAAAGCGTACGAAGTTCCGCAAGCAGATGACAGGCCACAACCGTGGCTTGGCTCAGCGCGGTAGCAAAGTCAGCTTCGGCGAATATGCGCTGAAGTCTGTTGCTCGTGGTCGTCTCACCGCTCGTCAGATTGAGTCAGCGCGTCGTGCACTGACCCGTCACGTTAAACGTGGCGGCAAAATCTGGATCCGTGTATTCCCGGACAAACCTGTAACCAAAAAGCCACTCGAAGTTCGGATGGGTAAAGGTAAGGGTAACGTTGAGTACTGGGTTGCCCAGATTCAGCCAGGCAAAGTCCTGTATGAAATCGAGGGTGTTACTGAAGAGCTGGCGCGTGAGGCTTTCGCCCTGGCTGCTGCGAAGCTGCCACTCGCCACCTCCTTTGTTAAACGGACGGTGATGTGATGAAAGCGAATGAACTTCGTGAAAAATCAGCACAGCAGCTGAACGAGCAATTGCTCGGCCTGCTGCGCGACCAGTTCAATCTGCGTATGCAGAAAGCAACTGGCCAGTTGGGGCAGTCTCACCTGCTCTCGCAAGTTAAACGTGACATTGCTCGCGTGAAGACTGTGCTTAACCAGCAGGCAGGTAAGTGATCATGGCTGAAGCCGAAAAAACCGTCCGTACGCTGACTGGCCGTGTTGTCAGCGACAAGATGGACAAGACCATCACCGTTCTGATCGAGCGTCGCGTAAAGCACCCGATCTACGGTAAATATGTTAAGCGTTCGACTAAGCTGCACGCGCACGACGAAACCAATCAGTGCCACATCGGCGACAAAGTCACGATTCGTGAAACTCGTCCGCTGGCCAAGACCAAGTCTTGGGCATTGGTTGATATTCTCGAACGCGCTGTGGAAGTCTAAGGACTAGGGGTCGGAGAAATTATATGATTCAGACTCAATCCATGCTCGATGTGGCCGATAACAGCGGCGCACGCCGCGTTATGTGCATCAAGGTGCTGGGTGGCTCCCATCGTCGTTACGCTGGTATCGGTGACATCATCAAAGTGACCGTCAAGGAAGCAATTCCGCGCGGCAAGGTGAAAAAAGGCCAAGTGATGACTGCAGTAGTAGTCCGCACTCGCCATGGTGTTCGTCGTGCTGACGGCTCCATCATCCGCTTTGACGGCAACGCTGCTGTTCTGTTGAACAACAAGCAAGAGCCGATTGGCACCCGTATCTTTGGGCCAGTGACCCGTGAACTTCGTACTGAGAAGTTCATGAAGATCGTCTCGCTCGCCCCAGAAGTGCTGTAAGGAGATCCGACATGCAAAAGATTCGTCGTGACGACGAGATCATCGTGATCGCCGGCAAAGACAAAGGTAAGCGCGGTAAGGTGCTTAAGGTTCTCGTTGACGACCGTCTGGTCGTTGGTGGGCTCAACCTGGTTAAGCGTCATACCAAGCCTAACTCGGCGTCGGGCGTTCAGGGCGGTATCGTCGAGAAAGAAGCGCCATTGCACGCTTCTAACGTCGCCATTTTCAACGGCGCAACCAACAAGGCTGACCGCGTTGGTTTCAAAGTTGAAGACGGCAAGAAAATTCGTGTCTTCAAGTCGACCCAAAAAGCGGTTGATGCTTGAACACTGCTAGGTAGAAGACCATGGCACGACTAAAAGAGATTTACCGGAAGGAAATCGCTCCGAAACTTAAGGAAGAACTTAAGCTTTCGAACGTGATGGAAGTTCCGCGCGTTACAAAGATCACCCTTAACATGGGTCTTGGCGAAGCGGTCGGTGACAAAAAAGTCATCGAGCACGCTGTTGCTGACCTGGAAAAGATCACCGGTCAGAAAGTCGTTGTGACTTACGCTCGGAAATCCATCGCTGGCTTTAAAGTCCGTGAAGGTTGGCCGATCGGCGTTAAAGTCACTCTGCGTCGCGATCGTATGTACGAATTCCTGGATCGTCTGCTGTCGATCTCCCTGCCTCGGGTTCGCGATTTTCGCGGCCTGAATGCCAAGTCCTTCGATGGTCGTGGTAACTACAGCATGGGCGTTAAAGAGCAGATCATTTTCCCGGAAATCGATTACGACAAGATCGATGCTCTTCGCGGTCTGGACATTACCCTGACCACCACTGCTCGTACGGATGACGAGGGTCGCGCATTGCTGCGTGCCTTCAAGTTCCCGTTCCGCAACTGATTGGAGTAGGACAATGGCCAAGATGAGCATGAAAAACCGCGAGCTGAAACGTCAGCTCACGGTTGCCAAGTACGCCAAGAAGCGTGCAGAACTGAAAGCTATCATCGTTGATCTGAACGCAAGTCCAGAAGCACGTTGGGAAGCTCAAGTAGCTCTGCAGAAGCAGCCACGTGACGCAAGCGCTGCGCGCATGCGTAACCGCTGCCGCATCACTGGCCGTCCACACGGCGTCTATCGCAAGTTCGGCCTTGGCCGTAACAAGCTGCGTGAAGCAGCAATGCGTGGCGACGTTCCTGGTCTGGTCAAGGCTAGCTGGTAAGGCGTCCATCTCGTCTCGCACGGGTCAATCTTGTAAAAGATTGGTCTGTGTGAAGCGTGATTTTGAATCAAGCCCCTTTTGGGGCTTGATTCATTTCCGGGGTGTGTCTAGAATGATCGGCTCGCCTGAGCCCGTGCTTTCATTTGCCCGGAGTTTCTCGGCGACAAGCTGTAGCCGCAAGGCTAATTATTTTTGTAACAGGAGCGTCTAGCCCATGAGTATGCAGGACCCGTTAGCGGACATGCTAACTCGTATCCGTAATGCCCAGATGGCTGAAAAGCCCGTCGTAAGCATGCCATCTTCCACGTTGAAGGTAGCTGTAGCCAAAGTCCTCAAGGACGAAGGTTACATTGCGGGTTATCAGATCAGCAGCGAAATCAAACCGCTGCTATCCATCGAGCTGAAGTACTTCGAAGGCCGTCCAGTCATCGAAGAAGTGAAGCGCGTTAGCCGTCCAGGCCTGCGTCAGTACAAGTCCGTCGATGATCTGCCAAAAGTTCGTGGCGGTCTCGGTGTGTCTATCGTCTCCACCAACAAAGGTGTGATGACGGATCGTGCTGCGCGCGCTGCCGGTGTCGGCGGCGAAGTTCTTTGCACAGTGTTCTAAGGGGGGATAAGCATGTCACGCGTAGCTAAGAACCCCGTTAAGTTGCCAGCAGGCGTCGAAGTTAAACTCGTCGGCCAGCAGCTTTCGGTGAAGGGTGCCAAGGGCACTCTAGATCTGAACATCCATTCGTCCATTGAGATTGTTGAAGAAGCTGGTGAGCTGCGTTTCGCTGCTCGCAATGGCGATCAACAGACTCGTGCAATGGCCGGCACCACTCGTGCACTGGTTAACAACATGGTCCAAGGCGTAAGCCAAGGCTTCGAGCGTAAGCTCCAGCTGGTCGGTGTCGGTTATAAAGCGCAAGCAAAAGACAAAGTGCTGTCCCTGGCTCTCGGCTTTTCGCATCCAGTGGAATACGACCTGCCGAATGGCATCACCGCTGAGACTCCCAACCAGACCGATATCTTCATCCGAGGTATCGATAAGCAGTTGGTTGGTCAAGTGGCCGCTGAGATCCGCGACTTCCGCCGTCCTGAGCCGTACAAAGGCAAAGGTGTGCGTTACGCAGACGAAGTCGTCCGCCGTAAAGAAGCCAAGAAGAAGTAGGGCATAGCAAATGACCGTCAAAAAAGTTACCCGACTGCGTCGCGCTCGCAAAGCACGCTTGAAAATGCACGAGCTAGAAGTCGTGCGTCTCTGCGTGTTCCGCTCTTCGCAGCACATTTATGCCCAGGTCATCTCGGCCGACGGCAGCAAAGTCTTGGCGAGCGCCTCGACTTTGGACAAAGAACTGCGTGATGGAGCCACTGGCAACATCGACGCGGCCACTAAGGTTGGCCAGCTGGTCGCTGAGCGTGCGAAAGCCGTAGGCGTCTCGCAAGTGGCTTTTGACCGTTCTGGCTTCAAGTACCACGGCCGCGTCAAGGCGCTGGCTGATGCTGCTCGTGAAGGCGGGCTGGAGTTCTAAGTTATGTCAAATAACGACCAAAAACGCGACGAAGGCTACATTGAGAAGCTGGTTCAAGTGAACCGCGTTGCTAAAACCGTTAAAGGCGGCCGTATCTTCACTTTCACCGCGTTGACCGTGGTGGGTGATGGTAAAGGGCGTGTTGGTTTCGGCCGTGGCAAGTCACGTGAAGTGCCTGCTGCGATCCAGAAAGCAATGGAAGCTGCTCGTCGCAACATGATTCAGGTGGACCTTAACGGTACCACTCTGCAGTACGCAATGAAGTCTGCTCATGGCGCTTCGAAGGTGTACATGCAGCCTGCGTCTGAAGGTACTGGTATCATCGCTGGCGGCGCTATGCGTGCAGTGTTGGAAGTTGCTGGTGTTCAGAACGTACTGGCCAAGTGCTACGGCTCGACTAACCCGGTAAACGTGGTTCACGCCACTTTTAAAGGTTTGAAAGCTATGCAATCTCCTGAATCTATTGCTGCCAAGCGCGGTAAAAGTGTCAAGGAGATCTTCTGATCATGGCTACCGTTAAAGTAACGCTGATCAAAAGCATGACCGGTCGCATCCCTAACCACAAATTGTGCGTTAAGGGTTTGGGTCTGCGTCGCATCGGTCACACTGTAGAAGTGCTGGATACTCCCGAGAATCGCGGGATGATCAACAAGGCTTACTACATGCTGCGAGTCGAGGGTTAATCGATGAAACTCAATGATCTGAGTCCAGCGCCGGGTTCCCGTCGCGAAAAGCATCGTCCGGGCCGTGGTATCGGTAGTGGTTTGGGTAAGACCGGTGGCCGTGGCCACAAAGGTCAGTCCTCCCGCTCCGGTGGCACTATTGCTCCGGGCTTTGAAGGCGGCCAACAGCCGTTGCATCGTCGTCTGCCGAAATTCGGTTTCGTTTCCCTGAAAGCTATGGATCGCGCAGAAGTGCGTTTGTCCGAACTGGCTAAAGTGGAAGGCGACATCGTCACCGTGCAGTCCCTGAAGGATGCCAACGTGATCAACCAAAACGTACAACGTGTGAAAATCATGTTGTCCGGTGAGGTTACTCGCGCTGTCACCATCAAAGGTATCGCAGCCACCAAAGGTGCGCGTGCGGCTATCGAAGCAGCTGGCGGCAAGTTCGAGGAATAAATGGCTAAGCAAGGTGCTCTCTCAGCGCTCAGCAAAGGCGGGTTATCCGAGCTCTGGGCTCGACTGCGTTTTCTACTCCTGGCGATTATCGTCTACCGGATAGGCGCGCACATCCCAGTTCCTGGTATCAACCCGGACCGGCTGGCGGACCTGTTTCGACAGAATGAGGGGACCATTCTTAGCTTGTTCAACATGTTTTCCGGCGGCGCGCTGGAACGGATGAGTATCTTTGCACTGGGGATCATGCCGTACATTTCGGCATCGATCATCATGCAGTTGATGACCGCCGTGAGCCCGCAGTTGGAGCAGTTGAAGAAGGAAGGTGAGGCTGGTCGTCGTAAGATCAGTCAATACACCCGCTATGGCACTGTCGTCCTCGCTCTTGTTCAGGCTATTGGCATGTCCATTGGTCTGGCAGGGCAGGGCGTTGCGTTCACTGGTGACTTTGGCTTCCATTTCGTTGCGGTATCCACGTTTGTGGCTGGCGCGATGTTCATGATGTGGCTGGGTGAGCAGATTACCGAGCGCGGTGTTGGTAACGGTATCTCGATGTTGATTTTTTCGGGTATCGTCGCCGGTCTTCCGAGAGCGATTGGGCAGTCTTTCGAGTCTGCACGTCAGGGTGATATCAACATTTTCGCCTTGGTTGCCATCGGTTTGCTGGCAGTAGCGATTATCGGTTTTGTGGTGTTCATTGAGCGTGGTCAGCGTCGTATTGCCGTTCACTACGCCAAGCGTCAGCAGGGCCGTAAGGTCTTCGCTGCGCAGACTAGCCACTTACCGCTGAAAGTGAATATGGCCGGTGTAATTCCAGCTATTTTCGCGAGCAGCATTTTGCTGTTTCCGGCTTCGTTGGGTGCCTGGTTTGGCCAGTCTGAAGGTATGGGCTGGTTGCAGGACCTCTCGCAGTCGATCGCTCCTGGTCAGCCGTTGAATATTCTGCTGTTTAGTGCAGGGATTATTTTCTTCTGCTTCTTCTATACGGCGTTGATGTTCAATCCGAAAGACGTAGCGGAAAACCTGAAGAAGTCCGGTGCCTTTATTCCGGGCATCCGTCCAGGCGAGCAGTCTGCGCGCTATATTGATGGCGTTCTGACCCGCTTGACCATGTTCGGTGCTCTTTATATGACGGCCGTGTGTCTGCTTCCCCAGTTTCTGGTGGTTGCGGCAAACGTACCGTTCTACCTTGGCGGGACTTCGTTGCTGATCGTCGTAGTGGTTGTGATGGACTTCATGTCCCAAGTACAATCGCACCTCGTTTCGCACCAGTACGAATCCCTGATGAAGAAAGCCAACCTGAAGGGCTACGGTAGCGGCATGCTGCGCTGAAGCACCCATAAGGTTCGAGGAGTTGGTGATGAAAGTTCGTGCATCGGTGAAAAAGCTGTGCCGTAACTGCAAGATTATTCGCCGCGAAGGTGTTGTTCGAGTAATTTGCAGCGCGGAACCACGTCATAAACAGCGCCAAGGCTGAGTGTGATTTGTGCTTAAAGCCCAGCAGCTAGTGCGCTGCTGGGTTGATTATTTGTTATTACAGCGATATTATCTCGCGCCCTATTTCTTGGCTTCCGGGGCGTAGGTAGCTGTCAATTGGAGTCCCACTGAATGGCCCGTATTGCAGGCGTTAACATTCCAGATAACAAGCATACTGTTATCTCGTTGACCTACATCTATGGTGTTGGTCGCACCACTGCACAGAAAATTTGTGCAACCACTGGGGTTAACCCAGCGGTGAAGATCAAAGATCTGAGCGACGAGCAGATTGAACAGCTGCGTGGCGAAGTGGCAAAGTTCACCACTGAAGGTGACCTGCGTCGCGAAATCAACATGAAAATCAAGCGCTTGATGGATTTGGGCTGCTACCGCGGTCTTCGCCATCGTCGTGGTCTTCCAGTACGCGGTCAGCGTACCAAGACCAACGCGCGTACTCGCAAAGGTCCGCGTAAGCCGATCCGCAAGTAATCGCACCAGCGCAACGACAGGAATTTAGTCATGGCAAAACCTGCTGCTCGTCCTCGTAAAAAAGTTAAAAAGACAGTGGTTGATGGCATCGCCCACATCCACGCGTCTTTTAACAACACAATCGTCACCATTACCGATCGTCAAGGTAACGCGCTTTCTTGGGCTACCTCCGGCGGCTCGGGTTTCCGTGGTTCTCGCAAGTCCACCCCGTTCGCTGCTCAAGTAGCTGCTGAACGTGCTGGTCAAGCTGCGCTGGAATACGGCCTGAAGAACCTCGACGTTAACGTCAAGGGTCCAGGTCCAGGTCGTGAGTCCGCTGTCCGTGCTTTGAACGGCTGTGGCTACAAGATCGCCAGTATCACCGACGTGACGCCAATCCCGCACAACGGGTGCCGTCCGCCGAAGAAGCGCCGCGTGTAATCCAGGAGACTGTAAGAAATGGCTCGTTACATTGGTCCAAAATGCAAACTTGCACGTCGTGAAGGCACCGATCTCTTCTTGAAGAGCGGCGTCCGCGCTATCGAATCCAAGTGCAACATCGAAGCAGCCCCAGGTATCCACGGCCAACGCCGCGGTCGCCAATCCGATTACGGCACCCAACTGCGTGAAAAGCAGAAGGTCCGTCGTATTTACGGCGTTCTCGAACGTCAATTCAGCGGTTATTACAAAGAAGCAGCCGGCAAGAAAGGCGCTACTGGTGAGAACCTGCTGCAATTGCTCGAATGCCGTTTGGACAACGTTGTATACCGTATGGGTTTTGGCTCTACTCGTGCCGAATCCCGTCAGCTGGTATCGCATAAATCGGTCAGCATTAACGGCAAAACCGTTAACGTACCGTCCTACCAGGTTCGCCCTGGTGACGTGGTCGCTATTCGCGAGAAGGCAAAGAACCAACTGCGCATTGTCCAAGCTCTCGATCTGTGTGCCCAACGTGGCCGCGTAGAATGGGTAGAAGTAGACACTGAGAAAAAATCTGGCGTCTTCAAAAACGTTCCAGCTCGCAGTGATCTGTCCGCCGACATCAACGAAAGCCTGATTGTCGAGCTCTACTCCAAGTAAGGGCTAGAAAATAGGTGCATCCATGCAGATTTCGGTAAATGAGTTCCTGACACCCCGCCATATTGATGTGCAGGTTGTCAGTCCAACCCGCGCCAAGATCACGCTCGAGCCTCTCGAGCGTGGTTTCGGCCACACCCTGGGCAACGCGTTGCGACGCATCCTGTTGTCCTCAATGCCCGGCTGTGCAGTAGTCGAGGCCGAGATTGACGGTGTACTCCATGAGTACAGCGCCATCGAAGGTGTACAGGAAGACGTAATTGAAATCCTGTTGAACCTTAAAGGTCTGGCTATCAAGCTGCACGGTCGAGACGAAGTTACGCTGACCTTGTCGAAGAAGGGTTCGGGGGTGGTTACCGCTGCCGATATTCAGCTGGATCATGATGTCGAGATCGTTAATCCCGATCACGTAATCGCTAACCTGGCGTCTAACGGCGCCTTGAACATGAAGCTCACCGTAGCTCGTGGTCGTGGTTATGAACCGGCCGATTCGCGTCAGAGCGATGAAGACGAAAGCCGCAGCATTGGTCGCTTGCAGCTTGACTCTTCGTTCAGCCCGGTTCGCCGTATCGCATACGTGGTGGAAAACGCCCGTGTCGAGCAGCGTACTAACCTGGACAAGCTGGTTATTGATCTGGAAACCAACGGTACCCTGGATCCTGAAGAGGCTATTCGCCGCGCTGCAACTATTCTGCAACAGCAGTTGGCTGCGTTCGTCGATCTCAAAGGTGACAGTGAGCCAGTGGTTATCGAACAGGAAGACGAGATCGATCCGATCCTTCTCCGTCCGGTTGACGATCTGGAACTGACTGTACGTTCGGCCAACTGCCTTAAGGCGGAGAACATTTACTACATCGGCGACCTGATTCAGCGCACCGAAGTAGAACTGTTGAAGACTCCGAACCTGGGTAAGAAATCCTTGACTGAAATCAAGGACGTTCTGGCCTCCCGTGGTCTGTCCCTCGGCATGCGCCTCGACAACTGGCCGCCTGCAAGTCTTAAGAAGGACGACAAGGCGACTGCCTGATCGTCGTAATCACCGAACGTTGTGTTTGGTAAGGAATGAACCATGCGTCATCGTAAAAGTGGTCGTCACCTGAGCCGCACCAGCTCACACCGCAAGGCCATGTTTCAAAACATGGCGGTGTCGCTGTTTGAGCACGAGCTGATCAAAACTACACTGCCGAAAGCCAAGGAACTGCGCCGCGTTGCCGAGCCGCTGATCACCCTGGCTAAGACAGACAGCTTGGCTAACCGCCGTCTGGCCTTCGACCGTACTCGTTCGAAAGCCATCGTTGGTAAGCTGTTCAACGACCTGGGCAAGCGTTATGCAACCCGTGAGGGTGGCTACCTGCGCATCCTCAAGTGCGGTTTCCGCACTGGCGACAACGCGCCTATGGCGTACGTCGAACTGGTTGATCGTCCGGTTGGTGGTGTTGTAGAAGCTGCTGAATAAGACGTCAGTCTGTACAAAGAACCGGGCCTAGTGCCCGGTTTTTTGTGTCTGAATGATTAGTAAAATCTATCGATATTTATAATTTAATGAATTTGATGGCGTAACAAAATTGCCCAATACTCCTCTCAGGCCGTTTAGCCGGTTGGACACGTTAGAGAGGAAGATTTCGTATGAGCCTGAATAAAACGATTACGACTGCCAGTGGCGCTCCTGTCGCTGATAACCAAAACTCCCGGTCCGCAGGCCCGCGTGGCCCACTGTTACTCGACGATTTTCACCTGATCGAGAAACTTGCACACTTCAATCGCGAGAATATCCCGGAGCGCCGCGTGCACGCGAAAGGCTCGGGTGCTCACGGTACTTTCACGGTCAATCGCGACATCACTCAGTACACCAGCGCTAAATTGTTTGAGTCCGTGGGCAAGCAGACTCCAATTTTCATGCGCTTCTCTACCGTCGGTGGTGAGCGTGGTTCGGCAGACACCGAGCGCGACCCGCGTGGTTTTTCGATCAAGTTCTATACCGAAGAAGGCAACTGGGACATCGTCGGGAACAACACGCCCGTTTTCTTTATCCGTGACCCACTTAAATTCCCTGACTTCATTCACACCCAAAAACGGTTGCCCCAATCCAACCTGAAAAGCGCGCAAATGATGTGGGACTTCTGGTCGCACTCGCCCGAGGCGCTGCACCAGGTCACGATCCTGTTTTCGGACCGTGGCATTCCGGATGGCTACCGTCACATGCACGGCTTCGGCAGTCACACATACAGCCTGATCAGCGCGACGGGTGAGCGTCATTGGGTCAAATGGCACTACAAGACTAAGCAAGGTATCAAGAACCTGGCACCTGCTGATGCCGCGCGCCTGGCAGGTACTGACCCGGATTACTCCCAGCGCGATCTGTTCTCCGCGATCGAGAAGGGTGACTTCCCGAAATGGCGGGTGTGCATCCAGATCATGACTGAGACTCAGGTGGCCGCCCATCACGAGAACCCGTTTGACGTGACCAAAACCTGGTCGCAGAAAGAGTACCCGCTGATTGAGATCGGCGAATTGGAGCTGAACCGTAACCCGCAGAACTACTTCGCCGAAGTCGAACAGGCCGCGTTTGCGCCAAGTAATAGGGTGCCTGGTGTTGGTTTGTCGCCTGATCGCATGCTGCAAGGGCGTGTCTTTGCTTACGCTGACGCACAGCGCTATCGGGTCGGTACCAACCACCAGCAATTGCCGATCAATGCGCCAAAGAGCCCGGTTAACAGCTATCAGCGTGATGGCGCCATGAGCTTTGGCAGCAATGGTGGTGGAACGCCTAACTACGAACCCAACAGCTACGCTGACGCCCCTAAGCAGGCCCCGCGTTATGCTGAGCCCGGGTTGGCGCTGAGCGGTGAGGCCACACGTTACGATCATCGTCAGGACGGTGACTACTTCAGCCACGCGGGTGCGCTCTTCAACCTGATGGACGATGCACAGAAAGCACTCTTGATCGGCAACATCGCCGGCGCGATGGCCGGTGTGACGGCTGATGTCGTGCAACGTCAGCTGCAATACTTCTACAAGGCCGATCCTGCGTACGGCGAAGGCGTCGCCAAAGCCCTTGGTGTGCAACTGAACCAGGTCTAAGTTGAAGCGATATACAGAACCGCCCTCAAGGGGGCGGCTTTTCGCATTTGATTGTTCGGCTTTCGCCGTGTTTTCACATTTTCTGGCTTTTTGTGAAGTGACCTCCCCGGCGGGTTGGTTCAAACTACAGCCTTTCAAGCAGGGAGATGAGGGCGATGCAAGGTCACCCGGATGTAATCGATTACCTCAATACGCTGCTGACGGGGGAGCTGTCAGCCCGCGATCAATATTTTATTCATTCGCGGATGTACGAGGACTGGGGCTTCAGCAAGCTCTACGAGCGTATCAACCACGAAATGGAAGAAGAGACCCAGCACGCCGATGCCTTGATGCGCCGGATCCTGATGCTCGAAGGCACGCCGCGCATGCGTCCCGATGATCTGGACATAGGCACCACGGTCCCTGAGATGCTCGCCAGCGATTTGCGCCTTGAGTACAAGGTGCGTGCCGCGCTTTGCAAGGGAATTGAGCTCTGCGAGCTGCACAAGGATTACGTAACCCGCGAAATCCTGCGCATTCAGTTGGCCGATACCGAAGAAGATCACACGTACTGGCTGGAACAGCAGTTCGGCCTGATCAAGTTGATCGGTCTGGAGAATTACCTGCAATCGCAGTTCTGATTCCCGCACCACAGCCATAAAAAAGCCCTGCCGCAGAAAAAATGCGGCAGGGCTTTTTCGTTAGCGCACCGGCTAGACTGCGTCGGCTTTATCCCGAAGCAGCAGCGGTTTGAGGTAGTGGCCGGTGTAAGACTGCTTCATCTCTGCGACTTCCTCCGGGGTACCGCAGGCGATGATCTGGCCGCCCTTGGAACCGCCTTCCGGACCCAGGTCCACCAACCAGTCAGCGGTCTTGATCACATCCAGGTTGTGCTCGATCACCACTACGGTATTCCCGTGATCGCGCAGACGATGCAGCACGTCGAGCAACTGCTGAATATCGGCGAAGTGCAAACCGGTGGTCGGCTCATCGAGGATGTACAGCGTCTTGCCCGTATCACGCTTGGACAACTCGCGTGACAGCTTGACCCGCTGCGCCTCGCCGCCCGACAGCGTGGTCGCGGACTGCCCCAGCTTGATGTACGACAGCCCAACATCCATCAGCGTTTGCAGTTTGCGCGCCAGTGCAGGTACGGCATCGAAGAACACCCGAGCTTCCTCGATGGTCATCTCCAGCACTTCGTGGATGTTCTTGCTCTTGTATTTGATTTCCAGCGTTTCGCGGTTATAGCGCTTGCTCTTGCACACATCGCAAGGCACGTAGATGTCCGGCAGAAAGTGCATCTCGACCTTGATCAGACCATCGCCCTGGCACGCCTCACAACGGCCGCCCTTCACGTTGAACGAGAAACGTCCCGGGCCGTACCCGCGTGAGCGCGACTCTGGAACACCGGAAAACAACTCGCGAATAGGTGTGAACAACCCGGTATACGTTGCCGGATTGGAGCGCGGGGTTCGACCGATGGGGCTTTGGTCGATATCGACGACTTTATCCAGGTGCTGAAGGCCATCGATGCTGTCGTGCGCCGCGGCTTCTAGCGTGGTTGCGCCATTCAGGGCCGTGGCGCTGAGCGGGAACAGTGTGTTGTTGATCAGCGTCGACTTGCCCGAGCCGGAAACACCGGTCACGCAGGTCAGCAGACCGATCGGGATTTCCAGATCGACATTGCGCAAGTTGTTGCCACGCGCGCCCTTGAGGGTCAGGTTCAGCTTCTTGTCGCGTGGCGTGCGCTTGGCCGGTACTTCAATCTTCACCCGGCCTGACAGGTATTTGCCGGTCAGTGAATCAGGATGCGCCATGACTTCGGCCGGCGTGCCTTGCGCAACGATGTGCCCGCCATGAATACCGGCACCAGGGCCGATGTCCACCACGTAGTCAGCCAGGCGAATAGCATCTTCGTCATGCTCGACCACGATCACCGTATTGCCGATGTCACGCAGATGCTTGAGCGTGCCCAGCAGCCGGTCGTTGTCCCGTTGATGCAAGCCAATGGACGGTTCGTCTAGGATATACAGGACCCCGACGAGGCCCGCGCCGATCTGGCTGGCCAAGCGAATACGTTGGGCTTCACCGCCAGACAAGGTATCTGCACTGCGGTCCAGGGACAGATAATCCAGGCCGACGTTGACCAGGAACTGCAGGCGCTCGCGAATTTCCTTGAGGATCTTGTCGGCAATTTCACCGCGCCGTCCGGTTAGCTTCAGCGTGCTGAAATACTCGGTAGCATCGCCGATGGGCAGACTGGTCACGGCCGGCAGGGTTTTTTCGCCTACCCAGACATGCCGCGCCTCACGACGCAGACGGGTGCCACGGCAATCCGGGCAGGGCTGAGTGCTGAGGAACTTGGCCAGCTCTTCGCGCACTGTGGCCGACTCGGTCTCGCGATAGCGCCGCTCGAGATTGGGCACGATGCCTTCGAACGGATGCGCACGCTTGACGATGTCGCCGCGATCATTGAGATAGCGGAAGTCGACGTTCTGCGTGCCGCTGCCATTCAGGAGGATTTTCTGCTGATCGGCGGGCAACTCGTTGAACGGCACTTCGAGGCTGAACCCGTAGTGGCTCGCGAGAGAGCCGAGCATCTGGAAGTAATAGACGTTGCGCCGGTCCCAGCCACGAATCGCGCCTTCGGCCAGCGTCAACTCGCCATTGACCAGACGCTTGATGTCGAAAAACTGCTTCACACCCAGGCCGTCGCAGGTCGGGCACGCGCCAGCCGGGTTATTGAAGGAGAACAGCTTGGGCTCCAGCTCGCTGATGGCGTGTCCACAGATCGGGCAGGCAAACCGTGCGGAGAAAATCATTTCCTCGCCCGGCTCGTCATCCATCGGCGCGACCCAGGCGATACCGTCAGCCAGTTTCAGCGCGGTTTCGAAGGACTCGGCCAGACGCTGCTGCATGTCTTCACGAACCTTGAACCGGTCAACCACCACGTCGATGGAGTGCTTCTTCTGTTTATCCAGCTTGGGCAGTTCATCGAGTTCACATAGCCTGCCGTTGACCCGTGCGCGGACGAAGCCTTGAGCGCGCAGCTCTTCGAAGATCGCCAGGTGCTCGCCTTTGCGCTCGCGAACCACAGGCGCCAGGAGCATCAGTTTGCTGCCTTCAGGTTGCGCCAGTACCAGGTCGACCATCTGGCTGACGGTCTGCGCTTCCAGCGGAATATCGTGGTCCGGGCAGCGAGGCTGGCCGACACGCGCATACAGCAGGCGCAGGTAATCGTAGATTTCGGTGATCGTGCCCACCGTCGAACGCGGGTTGTGCGACGTGGATTTCTGTTCGATAGAAATCGCCGGCGACAGCCCTTCGATCGTATCGACGTCCGGCTTTTCCATCATCGACAGAAACTGCCGAGCGTACGCGGAAAGCGACTCGACATAGCGCCGCTGCCCTTCGGCGTAAAGCGTATCGAAGGCTAGCGACGATTTACCAGAACCGGAAAGACCGGTAATGACGATCAATTTGTCGCGTGGCAGGGTCAGGTCAATGTTCTTCAGGTTGTGGGTTCGCGCCCCACGTATCAGGATCTTGTCCACTGCGGCCTCGCTTGGCGGGCTTAAACACGGGAGTATACGGCTCCATACCATTACGCGGCAAAGCGTCGCGTATGTGCTCTACATCGATGGGACTGGTAGAATCGCTGCCGGTTCACACGAGGTTTTTCCATGCACGATCCCCTTAGCGAACGCATGAGTGGCAGCGAGACCCGCGCAGCAAGCGGTCTGGCGCTGGTGTTCGCCTTCCGTATGCTTGGCATGTTTATGGTTTTGCCGGTGCTGGCCACCTATGGCATGGACCTGGCGGGCGCGTCTCCTGCGCTCATCGGTCTGGCTATCGGCGCTTATGGCCTGACCCAAGCGGTGCTGCAGATTCCATTCGGGATGATTTCCGACCGGATCGGTCGGCGGCCAGTAATTTATCTGGGCTTGATCATCTTTGCTCTTGGCAGCTTGCTGGCGGCCAATGCGGACTCGATCTGGGGCGTGATCGCCGGACGGATCCTGCAAGGGGCTGGCGCCATCTCGGCGGCGGTGATGGCGTTGCTCTCGGACCTTACCCGCGAACAGCACCGCACCAAAGCGATGGCCATGATCGGCATGACCATCGGTCTCTCCTTTGCGGTTGCCATGGTCGTCGGCCCCTTGCTGACCCGCGCGTTCGGCCTGTCGGGGCTGTTTCTGGCCACGGGCGGGATGGCGCTGGTAGGGATTCTGATCGTCGCCTTCATGGTGCCGAAGTCGACCGGACCACTGCAGCATCGCGAATCGGGCGTTGCACGTCAGGCGTTGGGCCCGACCTTGCGTCATCCCGACTTGCTGCGCCTGGATTTAGGTATCTTTGTGTTGCACGCGATGCTCATGTCCAGCTTCGTTGCCTTGCCTCTGGCGTTGGTCGAAAAAGCCGGTTTGCCCAAGGAACAGCACTGGTGGGTCTACCTGACCGCGTTGCTGATTTCGTTCTTTGCGATGATCCCGTTCATCATTTATGGTGAAAAGAAGCGCCAGATGAAACGTGTATTGCTCGGGGCGGTCAGCGTGCTGCTGCTGACTGAGCTATTCTTCTGGGCATTCGGCGATACGTTGCGGGCTTTGGTGATCGGGACGGTGGTGTTCTTCACCGCGTTCAACTTGCTTGAGGCCTCGTTGCCGTCGTTGATCAGTAAAGTGTCACCGGCAGGCGGAAAAGGCACGGCGATGGGGGTTTACTCCACCAGCCAGTTCCTCGGTTCGGCGGCTGGCGGCATTCTTGGCGGCTGGTTATTTCAGCACGGTGGATTGAGCATTGTGTTCCTCGGCGGGGCTGGCCTGTGTGCCATATGGCTCGCCTTTGCTGTTACTATGCGCGAACCACCGTACGTGACGAGCCTGCGTGTGCCGTTGACGCCAGAAGCACAGCGCGAAGCCGGCCTGATTGAGCGTTTGATGGCCGTCACCGGAGTAACAGATGCAGTGGTGGTGGCTGATGAAGCTGCCATCTATATCAAATTAGACACCGAACTATTGGATCGCACGTCCCTTGAGCGCTTGGTCAACGACCCGGCGCCGACAGCGTGCGAAGCCTAGGAGAACGTTATGGCCCGTGGGGTTAACAAAGTCATATTGGTCGGTACATGCGGCCAGGATCCCGAAGTTCGCTACTTGCCTAACGGTAACGCCGTGACCAACCTGAGTCTGGCGACCAGCGAACAGTGGACCGATAAACAAACCGGTCAGAAGGTCGAAAAGACTGAATGGCACCGTGTTTCGATGTTCGGCAAGGTTGCTGAAATCGCCGGCGAATACCTGCGCAAAGGTTCGCAGGTGTACATCGAAGGCAAGCTGCAAACCCGCGAGTGGGAAAAAGACGGTATCAAGCGCTACACCACTGAAATCGTCGTCGACATGCAAGGCACCATGCAACTGCTGGGCGGCCGTCCACAAGGCGAAGGCGCTCCACAGGGTCAAGGCGGCATGTCCAACTCCGCGCCGCGCCCTCAACAGTCGCGTCCGCAGCAGTCCCAACCGCAATCCCAACCGCAATCCCAGCCACAACGCGAATCGCGTCCTGCGCCACAGCAGCAGGCCGCACCGCAACCGGCTCCGGATTTCGACAGCTTTGATGACGATATTCCGTTCTAGGATATAGCTCCTCAGCTGTAAAAAAGGCCCGTAGCGTCCAACGCTACGGGCCTTTTGGTTTGTGCGTAGCCCATGTCTGCGATTCATTGACCTCCATCTACCGGTGGGAGCCGCCCTACTCGAATAGGTTTCGGTTTGGTTTTCTGGATGACTGAGTTATACGGTTACTTAAAGTACTGCGCCACTTACTGCACAAGTTGTTAATTGCTAATTATGTCAACATGGATTGATGGATGGTTCATGTGGGAATACTCCTGGAAATTATTTTTAATAATTAGATGTGCCGCTATAAACCAGCCATTTGCTATGATTTTCTTTTTTTAGGCGGCGGTTGGAAATGGAGTGGGCAAGAGGTGGCCTAATTAAGGTTCGTGTTTCTGAGTTTCCAGGATATTTTGAAGTAAAGGGTTTTGAACGGAACTACCTTGACTATTTTGATCGTGCCTGTTGTCCGTGGCGTTTTTTGTACGCTATCGGCTTTGTAATTATTGCTTTTGGTTTGACAGGCTTCTTTGTAAGCCCTACCGCTATCATTTTTGATTCAAAGCTCAGCACAATGATTTCGCATCTGATCAGCCTCAATCGTGGGTCCATGATTGAGGCTGGCATTCTATGTATGGTGTGTGCCGCCCTGCTGGACGAATGGGCCAACCAGAGTCTGCTTTCACCAAAATTATACTTCGACAAACATTATCGGCTTGAGATGTCTGACACATCAGTTGCCGTGTTGACGACAAAAATACTTTATCAGAAGGGTGACAGATTCTACGTATGTTCAGAACGGGAACTCAAGGCGGCTATACGTGCCGTACAAGGAGCGGGTTGAATACGAGGCGCAGTGATGAGTAATGGTTTTTCTCCGGCTGAGTGTTCTATGAGTATGTTGAGTTATTAGGTGAGGATGATCCCGCTGTCATCGGAAGTGAGGTTATATAGAACTTAGTGACGTGTAGGCGCGCGCTTGCTCGTGATAAATCGGCTCTGCCCGGTGCGATAGTGAATCCACTACTTTTCCGACTCTGTTAGCCGATCGCGGCGGGACGCATAGTTGCAAGCGCGCTCTTACATGGTGTTGCTCTCTACCGCTCGATCGTCCGGCTCCAGCGCGCATTCCATTCCGGGCGTTGCTGATTAACCTGATCCCAATCAATCGAGATGGCCGTCTCCAGGTATGCGTTCATCGCTGCGACCTGGCTGCGGGTTTTATCGGTGGTTGGGGTTTTTGGGTTGGAGGGGATTTGGTCGCCTTCTTCCAGTGCCGGGGCCTGCGCTTCCGGGCTCAGGAGGTAGGCGGCGAGTTTTTGCGCGAGCTCGGGCTGGTTGTTGTTGGCGATGGTGCATTCGGCGACGTTGAGTACCACCGCACCTTCTTTGGGTTGTGCGTATTCAACCGGCACGCCGAGCAGTTTCAGGGTGGAGACCTGGGTCGGTGTCAGGGGGAAGAGGGCGGCTTCGTCGGTTTGCACCATTTCGGAAATCTTCGCTGAGCTGGCGATGTATTCCAGTACGTTGGGGCCGACGGTTTTCGGCCAGGCCTTGAAGCCCGGTTCGACGTTGGTTTCGCTGCCGCCCTGGATACGGTTGAACATCAAGAAGCCGTGCAGGCCATAGGTCGACGAAGCCAGGGACTGGAAGACTACTTTGTCCTTGTAACGACTGTCGGCCATGTCCATCCACGAGGTGGGAGCGCTCCAGCCTTTCTCCTTGAACATTCGTGTGTTGTAGGCGAGGCCGGTGACGCCCAGGGTTACTGCTGCGGCTTCTTCCTTGATCCGAGCCTTGGCCGGAATGTCTGCCAGCGCCGCGCTTGGCTGCAGCTTGCCGCACAGGCCCATGGAGATGGCGCGGTACATGATGCCGTCGTCGAGGAACATGACGTGTAGTTGCGGGTTGTCCTTGCTGGCCTGGACCTTGGCCAGAATGTCAGAAGAGGTGCCGGGTACGATCACCACCTTGACGTTATTGGCCTTCTCAAAAGCCGGCAAAACCTTGTCGGCATAGACGCGTTCCATGGTGCCGCCGTTCATGCCCAGATACAGCGTCGGTTCGGCATGCGCCGGTGCCGTGAGCAGCAGGCTGGCCAAGGGTAGACAAGACAGGGCGATACGTTTGACGTTCTTCATTGAAGTGACCTTCCTCTAGGCAATTGAATGACGGTCCCCGCGTGCAGCGACCGGTTTGGCGTAAACGCGGCGGGTTGAAAGCGGCTGATGGAAAACGCTGTGATGGGTTGTGTTGTGCCGCCGGTACAGACCAACTCGGCCAAGGCTTCACCCACTGCCGGGCCGATTTGGAAACCGGCACCGGCAAAGCCGAAGCCATGCAGCAAGCCGGGTTGAGTGGTGCTGGCGCCGATCACCGGTTCGCGATCGGGCAGATAACCTTCGGTGCCACTCCAGGTACGAATCGCCTGAGCGCCTGTCAAAAAGGGGTACAGCTCGGCGGCGTTGCGCAGGATATCCAGCACGGCGGCCTGTCCAGGGCGAGCCGACTCCGGGCCTAACGCGAACCCCTGGCCGCCGCCCAGTACGCAATTCCCGCGTGCGACCTGGCGCGCATAAATCCCGCCGCCTTCCACGCCGGTACTCACATCCATGACCATGGGCAATGGCTCGGTGACGAGCATCGCCGGATGCCCTGACTGCATCGACACCGGTTCGCCGAACTTGGCGGCGAGGGTGCCAGCCCACGCACCCGCACAGTTGAGCAGCCATGGTGCGCGGACCGTTAAACCCTTGGCGCTACGCACCTGAAACATCTGCCCATCGTGCGCGACGTCGATGACGTTGGCCTGCTCGAACACTTGCGCGCCCAAGCGTTGCGCGGCGCGGGCAAAGGCCGGAGAGACGAGTCGTGGGTTGGCGTGGCCGTCATCGGGGCACAGCGAGGCACCGACTGCCACATCGCCGACCCAGGGGAAGCGTGCTCGCAACTCGGCACGGTCGAGCAGTTGCAGGCCGAGGCCAAAGCCTTGGCTGTCCTCGGCGTAGGCCTGCAGCGCGGCCATGTCTTCATGGCTGCGGGCGAGCTTGAGATGCCCTGAGCGCACGTACTCCCCGTCGATGCCGATCAGTTCATGCAAGAGGCCCCAGATCTGGTGGGCGCGTTGGGACAATGGCAATTGGCTCAGCGGTCGACCCTGACGGCGCACACCGCCGTAGTTCACACCACTGGAATGTGAGCCACAAAAGTCACGCTCCAGCAGTGCCACGCGCTTGCCCATGCGGACGAGCATCAAGGCTGCCGACGCACCGACAATGCCGCCGCCGAGAATCACCACATCGGTTTCGATCACTGCGCTCATGGCTCGATCTCCACGCCGAACGGTAACGGCTTGATCGGTGCCTGACCGCGCAGCCGACCGATACTGTCCAGCGCCCGGCCGCTGCGTTGGGCGACGATTTCTGCCGCTGCCGCGCCGCACATTCGGCCCTGACACCGGCCCATACCAACCCTGCAATGGGCCTTGACCCGGTTGAGTTCCCAATGACCCTCATCGACCACTGTCCGCACGTCGCCGACCGAGACCTCTTCGCAGCGACACAGGATCAATTCATCGGGCGCTTCAGCGGCCCAATGTGTGGGGAAGGGGAACGCTGTTTCCAGACCATGCCGAAAGCGTTCGATGGCCGCGAGTTTGTGTTCCAGATGTGTACCGCGCGCGCTGTCGACGTTGTGTCCGCTGTCTTCGAGCAGCGCCAGGGCGGCACGCTCTCCGGCCATTTCTGCGGCGTCAGCGCCCATGATGCCGGCACCGTCGCCCGCCAGGTATACCCCTTCAACACTGCTGCGCCCGGCACTGTCGCGACGTGGCAACCAGGCACGGTTCAATGCGCTCCAGAGGAATTCGCAGGCCAGTAGATCGGCCAGTTGCGTCTCGCTGCGCAACGCGTGGGCGAACGCGATGGCATCACACTCCAGGCGTTGTTGGCGCTTACCTTTGTGCCAGAGCGCAGCACTGACCCGTTGTTCGCCGTCAATGCGTTCAAGTGTTGCGCCCTGATGCACCGGGATACCGTGAGCGGTCAACCAACTGCGGTAATACAGGCCCTTGGCCAAGGTGCCGGGCTGACCGATCAAAGCAGGCAATGCTTGGCATTGGGCGCTGAAGGGGGCGCTGTCGAGCACTGCCACGACCTTGGCGCCAGCCTTGGCGTATTGATACGCGACCAGATACAGCAGGGGGCCGCTGCCACAAAAGGCCACTCGCTCACCGATGGCGCAGCCCTGATATTTCAAGGCGATCTGTGCGGCGCCCAGGGTGTATACCCCCGGCAAGGTCCAGCCCGGCACCGGTAGAACGCGGTCGGTGGCGCCAGTGGCGACGATGATTCGTGAGTACTCCAATCCGCTGGCGTGTCCATTGTGCAGGGTATCCAGGCGGCCGTTTTCGGCATTCCACACCAGTGTTTCAGGGCGGTAGTCGATCTGCGCTGCCAGCTCATCCATGGTGCGATGGACCGCGTCGGCTTTCGAGGCCTCGAAGCCGTACACTTGCTGTGCCGAACGCTGAAAATTCGCGGGTTGGCGCCGATAAATCTGCCCGCCACCGCGCGGGGCTTCGTCCACCAGGCAAGGCTTGACCCCATGGGCCAGCAGGGTTTGCGCGGCCCGAATCCCTGCCGGGCCGGCACCGACAATGACCACCTTATGTTCGCTCATGGCCTGCGCCCTGGTTCACGGCTGACGTCTTGGCCTGCTTCGAGCAAGGTTGAGCAGGCGCGCACGCGGCGGCCGTCGCCCAGGCGTACCCAGCAATCCTGGCACGCACCCATCATGCAGAAGCCCGCGCGCGGTTCGGCACTGAAGTCGCTGCCGCGCACGTGCTCGGCACAGGTCAATACGGCGGTCAACAGGGTGTCTCCCTGCAAGCCATTGGCCGGCTGACCGTCGAGGGTAAAAGCCAGGCGTGGACGATCAAGTTCGGCCAGTCGTTTGAACAACGCCATCTCAGTGCCCCCCCTCAATGTTTACCGACCAGAACCCGGTCCAGGCCATAGACCCTGTCGAGCAGAATCATGGTGCCTGCGGTCAGGGCGATGACCAGCGCCGAGACAGCTGCCATCATTGGGTCGATGGATTCGGTGGCGTACACATACATGCGCACCGGCAGCGTTTGGGTCGCGGGTGAGCTGACGAAGATCGACAGGGTGACCTCGTCGAAACTGTTGATGAACGCCAGCAGCCAGCCGCCAGCTACCCCCGGCAGAATCATCGGCAAGGTGATCTGACGAAACAGGGTAAGGCGGCTGGCGCCAAGGGATTCGGCGGCCTGCTCGGCGCTACGATCAATCCCGATGGCTGCGGCGATCACCAGGCGCAACACGTACGGGGTGATGATCACAACGTGAGCCAGCATCAGCCAGAAGAAGCTGCCGTTGACCCCCATCAGTGCGAACAGACGCAGCATCGCCACGCCCAGTACCAAGTGCGGAATGATGATCGGCGAGAGGAACAGTCCGTTGAAAAAATCGCGGCCGGGGAATTTATAGCGGGTGATCGCCAGCGCGGCTGGTACCGCAATCAAGGTCGCCAGAGTCGCGGCGACGAAGGCCAGGATCAGGCTGTTGTAGAACGCGTGGATAAAGTCTGCGCGTTCGAATACCGCCCTGAACCAGCGCAGAGAGAAACCGGAAGTCGGCAGGCTCAGGGTGTTCTCTGGAGTGAAGGCCACCAGGCATACCACCACCAGCGGCGCCATCATGAACAGCACCACCAGCGTATGAAATCCCAGAGACAGAGGACCATTTTTAGACATGCCTTATTCCCCCAACGTTTTTTTATAGCGACCTTCGACCATGCGGTTCCAGCTCAGCATGATCAGCAGGTTGGCTAACAGCAGCACCACGGCGATGGTCGCGCCCATGGGCCAGTTCAGCTCCGAGAGGTATTGGTCATAGACCACTGTGGCAACCATTTTCAGCCGTCGTCCGCCGAGCAGGCCGGGGATGGCGAACGAACTGGCCGACAGGCCAAACACGATCAGGGTCCCCGAAAGCACGCCGGGCATCACCTGGGGCAACACCACCAAACGCATGACCTTGGCCTGACTGGCACCGAGGGACAGCGCCGCCTGTTCGGCGGCCGGGTCGAGTTTTTGCAGCGAGGTCCAGATCGGAATGATCATGAAGGGCAGCATCACATGCACCAGGGCGATGACCACTGCGAACGGCGTATAGAGCAGTTTCACCGGACGCCCGCCGAGCGCTTGAATGGCCTGATTGACCAAGCCATCGGCACCGAGCAACAGGCTCCAGCCGAAAGCCCGTACCACCACTGAAATAAGGAGGGGGGTCAGGATCAGGATCAGAAAAATCGAGCGCCACGGGGTGCCCATGCGGCTGAGAATATAGGCCTCGGGCACGCCAATCAGCACACACAGCAGGGTCACCAGCGCGCTGATCCAGAACGTGCGAAAGAAGATCTCGTAGAAGTACGAATCGCTGAACAGGTCGATGTAGTGGGAGAGGGTGTAGGCGTCGTTTTTTACGCCGAGCTGGTAATCAAAAACGTTGAATGACAGCACCAGTGTCAGGCACAGCGGCAGGATCAACAGGCACACGAACAGCGCCATCGCGGGTGTCGACAACAAATAGCCGCGTCCGCCCCGGCGCATGGCCGCGAGGGTGCTCATGCATGCACCTCGTCGGCAGCCAGTACGCGCAACAGTTCGGCCTGCCAGTCGAGCCCGACGGCGGTGCCTTCGACCAGCGGCGCGCTGCCGTCGTTGCGGCGCACTACGGTCAATTCGCCCAAGGCGGTTTCAATGCGATACAGCCATTGGCTGCCCAGAAAGTAGCGGACCAGGACGCGCCCCTGCAGACGGCCGTTGCCGGCGTCCAGCATGTCGATTTTTTCCGGGCGCAGGCTCAGGGTCAGTGCGCCGTCGCCGCTGCTATGGCGTACTTGCGGGCAACCTGCGTCATCGAAGTCGCCTGCGAGCATGTTGGCCTTGCCGACAAAGCCGGAAATGAAACGCGTGCGAGGGTGTTCATAGAGCTTGTACGGCTCGTCGATCTGGGTCACTCGCCCGGCCTGCATCACCACCACGCGATCACTGATCGACAGTGCTTCGGCTTGATCATGGGTCACCATCAAGGTGGTGATCCCGACTTCGCACTGAATGCGGCGGATTTCGAACTGCATCTCTTCACGCAGGTTGGCGTCGAGGTTGGACAGCGGTTCATCGAGCAACAACACCGGTGGCTCGATTACCAGAGCGCGGGCCAGGGCCACGCGCTGGCGCTGACCACCGGACAGTTCTCGGGGATAGCGTTCGGTATGTGGGGCCAGGCGCACCAAGTCCAATACCGTGGCCACCCGCCGGGCGATATCCGCCGCCGGGACTTTGCGCATGCGCAGGCCGAATGCAACGTTGTCGCGCACGGTCATGTGCGGGAACAGTGCATAGCTCTGGAACACGACCCCCAAGCCACGGCTGCTCGGTTTGGCGTCGGTGATGTCGCGGCCGTCCAGGACGATGCGCCCGGCGGTGGCGTCGACGAAACCCGCGATCATTTGCAGGGTGGTGGTCTTGCCGCAACCGGAAGGGCCGAGCAGAGAAACGAATTCGCCTTTTTCCACCGCCAGATGTGTGGCGACGACGGCGTCGATTGCACCGTAGCGTTTGCTGAGACCTTCGAGCTGGAGAAAAGCCATGTCTGCGTTCCACCTGTATTTATAGGGCGCGTCGAAACACGCTTTTTTGTAATGGGCAGATGCGAAGGGATGCTGCGGGTGCGCTGGCGCTCGATCTGAGTCGGCTGCCAAATATTGTTCGATTCGCCCCTGTGGACTCAGATTAGGACGAAGCCTAGGATGGACGAAAGAGCGAATTTCACTGAAAGGAGTATTTTTTCACTTTCATTCAGTGAGCAGATTTCTATGAAGGATTTTGATAAATGAATTCCACTGATCGGAATGAAGAGGTGAAAGAAGTGGGCGTCGGTGGCGTCTCAAGGCTCTTCGCCGTGCTGCGTATGCTCGGCACGGCCCCGGACGGTGGTGAGCGGGTGACCCAATTGGCGCAGCAGGTCGGCTTGTCGCAACCGACCACGCATCGTCTGCTGCGCAGCCTTATGGAAGAAGGCATGGTCGAGCAGGATAGGCGCAGCAAGCGCTACCGCCTGAGTCTGGAGTTCTTTGCCTTGGCCGCCCGCGCGGGGAATACCGGCAACCTGCGTGATCTGGTCAGGCCCTCCATGCTCCGGCTCAGTGCTTCGTTGGGCGATTCGCTATTTTTGCTGGCGCGCAGTGGCTTCGATGCGATCTGTCTGGATCGCAGCGAAGGGCCGTATCCGATTCGCACGTTTACCGGTGACATTGGCGGGCGCGTGGCCTTGGGAGTGGGTCAGGGCAGCCTGGCGATTCTGGCGTATCTGCCTGAAGAAGAGCGCGAGACTGTGATCCGCTACAAACTGCCCAGGCTCAAGGACTTCCACCTGTATGACGAGGTGTTCCTGCGTTCGGAGGTGGAGAGTGTTCGTCGCCTGGGTTATGCGGCTCGCAACACCGGGGCGTTGCCTGGCATGGCCGGTCTGGCCGTGCCCATTCTGAACCGCGATGGGCATGCCGTGGCCGCGCTCAGCGTGGCGACACTCAGCGAGCGGTTGGGGCCGGACCGGTTGCCAACGGTCGTGGAGTTGCTCAAGCGCGAGGCATCAGCCATCGGGCCGAAGATCAACCCGTTCGACCCGACCCTGCGCAGTCCTTCGCAAGTATTCGGTGGCTGACCCGTTCGCGGATCCTCGTGAAGGCCGCAGGTCTTGGGTCGCCACGGCACATCCCGAAAATCAGGAATAACCCCGCGATTTTATTTCGCTTGTGACGCGTAAGCATTCCTCGCTTATATGGCCGAGGAATTTTCTACGGGGCATTTTCTGTATGAGCAGCGCATCAATCAGCGGTTCGATATCCAGGGTCCACCCCATCACCCTGGATCACGGCAAGAACGCCGAGGTGTGGGATGACGACGGCAAGCGCTACATCGACTTTGTCGGTGGCATTGGCGTGTTGAACCTTGGGCATTGCAACGCGCGTATCGTCGACGCCATCCGCGAGCAAGCGACCAAGCTGACGCATTACTGCTTCAACGCGGTGCCCCACGCGCCTTACAAACAATTCATGGTACGGCTCGCGGCGTTCATTCCAGTCAGTTATCCGGTCGTCGGCATGCTGACCAACAGCGGTGCCGAGGCTGCAGAAAATGCGCTGAAGATTGTTCGTGCTTACACAGGACGCACGGCGGTTATCGCCTTCGATGGCGGATTTCATGGGCGAACGCTGGCGACCCTGAACCTCAACGGCAAAGTAGCACCTTACAAACAAAAGGTCGGCGTGCTGCCGGGGCCGGTGTATCACTTGCCTTACCCGAGCAAGGATAACGGGGTCACCGCCGCAGAAGCGTTGAGCGCCATGGATCGATTGTTCAGCGTCGAAATCGACGTTGAAGAGGTAGCCTGTTTCATTCTGGAGCCGGTCCAGGGCGAAGGCGGCTTCCTTGCGTTGGACGTCGAGTTTGCCAAAGCCTTGCGTGCGTTCTGCGATGAAAAAGGCATTCTGCTGATCATCGATGAGATCCAGTCAGGGTTTGGACGCACCGGCCAGCGCTTTGCATTCTCCCGGCTGGGCATCGAGCCAGACTTGCTTCTGTTGGGGAAAAGCATCGCTGGCGGTATGCCGCTCGGCGCGGTAGTTGGTAAAAAGGCTTTGATGGATGCATTGCCCAAAGGCGGGTTGGGCGGCACGTATTCGGGCAATCCAATGGCGTGTGCTGCGGGCCTGGCCACCCTGGACCAGATGACTGACGCCAATCTGTCCTCGTGGGGCGAAGCACAAGAACACGCGATCATGAGTCGTTATCAGGGTTGGCTTGACAGCAAATTGTCGCCCTTCCTTGGGCGTCTGACCGGGGTCGGCGCCATGCGCGGGATCGAGCTGATCACACCGGAAGGAAAGCCCGCAACAGCCCAGTTGGCCACGCTCCTTGAAACCGCCAGAAACAATGGACTGCTGCTGATGCCCAGCGGCAAGGCCCGGCATATCATCCGCCTGCTCCCGCCGCTGACCACCGAGCTTGATGTGCTCAATGAAGGGTTGGATATCTTGGAAAAGTGTTTGGCCGAGCTGGATTGATGTTCGCTGCCCGCAGGCGGTCAGGTCAGCAAGTCCGGGGTGTTAAAGTTGGTCAGCCGCAGATCATCGGGCGCACAGTCAAGCGCCTGTAAATCATGTGCCAATAACACCCGCATCAAACTACGTTCCCCTTGGTCCCAGCGCTTGCGCAACTCAGGCAGCAAGGACGTGGGGATCACACTGAACATAGGTTGCCATTGCCCGGCCTGTCGCACCATCAACGGTGAAGACGTCAGGCCTGCACGGCTCAATAGCTGCTCGATCAGCGGGCGATCAATCCTCGGCGCATCACACGCCAGAACCAGCACCCAGGCATGGTGCGCCACCGAAAGCCCCGCCAGGACCCCGGCCAGCGGTCCTGGAAAGTCGTGCTGTTCATCGCCCACTAACTGATCCGCAAATGCCTGATAGCGATCCTGATTGCGGTTGCAGGAGATGATCAAGTCATCGGTCAGCGGCCTGACAACGTCGTGCACATAAGCGATCAAGGGCCGGTCGTTCCACAGGATAAGCCCTTTATCCTGCCCGCCCATGCGCTGCCCGCGTCCACCGGCCAGCAGCAGAATCGAGCAGGGCACACCTTGCTCTGCGTGGTCATTCGATGAAGCGTTCATGCGCAGCACTCAAAAAATTGATACGGCGACGATCCCATGGACAGTGCCAAGGCGCCAGTCAGCTCAGTACGTAATCCACAGGTTCGAGCACGGGCGGTAGATCGGTCTCACCCAGCGCGTCCAGCACTTCACGCTCAATGGTTCGCACAATAAAATCGGTAGGCAGGTTGTGTTCGTTGCGACCAAATGGGTCCTCCAGTTCATCGCCAATGGCGTCGAGCCCGAAGAAGGTGTAGCTGACGATCGCGGTGAAAACAGGTGTCATCCAGCCCAGAGGCTCGGCCATGGCGAAGGGCAGCAGGATGCAGAACAGATAAATCGTCCGGTGCAGGAGCAGTGTGTAGGGAAAGGGCAGCGGTGTGGTTTTGATCCGGTCACACGCGGTGAGGGTGCGTGTCAGGTTGCTCAGGCGGGTTTCCATCAGGGTGTAGCGCCATTCACTGATGTTGCCAGCCACGGCCAGATCAGAACATTGTTGGCCAACGTGACGCAGGATGCGTTCACTGATATTCGGGGTGCTGGGCGCTGGCGCGAAGTCCAGCCAGGGGCGGGCCTCAGCCAACTCGTCTTCCCCGCGCAGGTGGGCGTTCAGGGCATGGGAGAAGCCGCACAGATTACGCAGAATACTCCCGCGTTCGGCGAGGTCCTTAATGACCTGGGTTTCGCGGATCATTGAGCGCATGTCCATGATCATTTCCCCCCACAACTTGCGCCCCTCGTACCAGCGGTCGTAGCACATGGTGTTGCGGAAACTCATGAAAATCGACAGCGAGAGCCCGAGCAGCGTGAAGGGCGTGGCACTGACGCGGGAAAAATAGGCGGGGTGCAGCGTTTCGACCCATACGATGGCCGAGGCCAACAGGGTGACCAGCAAGCTGCGAACAACGATGTGCTTTGCGATGGACCCTTTAAGTGACGTCAGGATCTGCAGCAGGTTCGGTTTGGGTCTGACAATCATGGACTGAGGGTCCTGGAGCAATTGAAGCGATTGAGAACAGACAGGACCCGCTAGCCTCCGGTCATGTTCATGAAACGCACAACTTGAACTTCGTCATTGATGTCGAAGTTGTGGCGGTAGGGCTTGATCTGCATCGAGTCGATAATGGCCTTTTCCAGCTTCTCCGGCTGCCCCGGATGAGCGCGCAACACGGCCTTGAGGTCGACCGAGTGTTCGTTACCCAGGCACAGCAGCAAGCGGCCTTCCACGGTCAAGCGCACACGGTTGCAGGTCGCGCAGAAATTATGACTGTGTGGCGAGATGAAGCCCAGACGAATATCAGGTGCTTCAGCCAGGCGCCAATAACGCGAAGGGCCTTGGGTCGATTCCGTCGAGTCGATCAAGGTGTAGCGTTCGGCGATGAGTTCGCGGACCTGATCACTGGAAAAGAACGATTCTGCGCGGCTGTGCTCAAGGATGGTGCCCAGCGGCATTTCTTCGATGAAGCTGATATCGAGCTGACGGTCGATGGCAAAGCTGACCAGGTCGTTGATCTCGTGATCGTTGCGGCCTTTCATGACCACGCAGTTGAGCTTGGTGCGCCGAAAGCCCGCCGCGTTCGCTGCGTCGATTCCGGCAATGACCTTTGTCAGATCGCCGGTGCGGGTCAGCTCACGAAAGCGTTCGGGGTTCAAACTGTCGAGGCTGATATTCAGCCGGTTGACCCCGGCGTCGAACAGGGGGCCCGCCAGCGCGCTCAGTTGCGAGCCGTTGGTGGTCATGCACAGCTCGCGCAAGTCGGGCAGTGCGGCGATTTGCCGACACAAGTCGACCACCCCGCGTCGCACCAATGGCTCGCCGCCGGTCAGGCGAATCTTGCGCGTGCCCAGCGCAACGAAGCGCTCGGCCAGTTGGTATATCTCTTCGAGGGTGAGAATGCGTTGGCGCGGCAGGAACTCCATGTCTTCGGCCATGCAATAGACGCAGCGAAAATCGCAACGGTCGGTCACTGATATTCGCAGGTAATCGACCTTGCGAGAAAAGCTGTCCATCAAGATCCGGTCTGACAATTGCACCTCGTTGCTCTGGGCTCAAGAGCGCGATGTTGGATTGACCTTCGTCGTGCAGGGTCTGAGTATCCAGAGCCTAGAAGGCTGGCCATTTTTTATCCAATAGCTATTGGTGACTGCATGATCGACCGGCTCTATCGGCAGGTGGATTCACTTTGCGAGTAAAACGAACTTGCAGGGTAAATGTCGATCAGTGTCTAGAAGCTTCATACTCACTGGATAATCAAATGGAAGGGGGAGCCGCGCTTTGTTGAAGTTCAAGACCGTGACGCTGTTGTGCATCCTGTTTTGCGCGGGCACTTTCAACCTCCAGGCCTCTGATGCGCCTGCCGTAGCGCCGGCCTCGGCTGCCCCTGCGGCGCCTGCCAGCATCGCGCCGGCTCCTGCAGCCCCGATACCTCCGGAAATTCTGGTGCAAGGCGGTTTGCTCGGCGCCATCAGTTCCAGTATTGATAACGTCCAAGGCCAACTTGATCTGAATAACGATCTGGTCGACTCCTGGCGTTTGCGGGCGGGCCGAGCCGCCGACGAGATAGACAATCTGGTCAATCAGCGTTCCTCACGTTCGAACGTCAGTATCGCCGGGGACTTCCTGATGTTGTCGGCGGTGTGGATAGGTGCGTTCGCGATTCTGTTTTCACTGGGCCGCTTTATAGCCTCGCGCCTCAATCGGCATCGGGTTCTTATTGAGCGCTACCGGGTCCAGGCGCTGTTGAATTACTTGGTGCCCTACACCCTTCCGGCGGTGATCAGCCTGCCGCTGACGTTGTATGTCAGTCACTTCATGTCGGCGTCGGTGGGGCGTGCGTTGGCGCTGTGTTTTGCCTATGCGACTAGCAGCGGGATTGTTTCGACCTCGGTGTTGTTGTGCGTGATCGTGATGTTCAATTCCGGGCACAAACGCGCTGCGGTACAGATCATTCGCCAATACAGCCCACGGCCTTTGTTTCTGATCGGTTTTCTCGCGGCCCTGAGCGACGCGTTGACCAGCCCGCAGATTTCCCGGCAGTTAGGCAGTAACGTCACCAGCAGCATTGCGGTATTTACCGGACTGTTCGCCTCGGTGGTGTTCTGCATGCTGGTGATCAAGCTGCGTCGGCCAGTGGCGCATCTGATTTGTAATCGATCCTTGAGTGGCCGCCTGCACCAACCGGCGCTGCAAGAATCGCTGAAGATTTTTTCCGGCCTCTGGTACTTGCCGATCCTGCTGATGATTCTGGTTTCGGCGATCCATCTGATCGGTGCTGGCGAAGACAGCCAGAAAGCCCTGCGCTGTGCCCTGCTGACCACTGTATTGCTGATTGCCACGGTATTTTTGAGCACGGTGTTCCAGCACCTGTTCAAACCGGCCGATGCCGCCGAGCGTGGTGGGCATGTCTACAAAGAGCGCTTGCTGAGTCTGTGTCATGCCGTGCTGCGGATTGCGCTCGCGGTCGCGTTCATTGAGGTGCTCGGGCGGATCTGGGGTTTTTCGCTGTTCGAGTTCGCCCAACGCAACACGGTCGGCCGGGTGATCAGTGACTCGCTCAGCAGCATTGGCCTGATTCTGTTGGTGACCTGGTTGTTGTGGGTAGTCCTCGACACGGCGATTCAGGAAGCCCTGAAACCACCGCTCAACAAACGCTCTGCGCACCAGCCCAGCACCCGGATAAAAACCATTCTGCCAATGCTGCGCAACGCGATAAAAATTATCCTGGTGGTGATTTGCTCGATCACCACGATGGCCAATCTAGGGATCAACGTCGCGCCGCTGTTGGCCGGTGCCGGGGTGGTTGGCCTGGCCATCGGTTTCGGTTCGCAGCAGTTGGTGCAGGACGTGATCACTGGGCTGTTCATCATCATTGAGGACACTATTTCCATCGGCGATTGGGTGGTGCTCGACTCAGGCCACTCCGGCACGGTGGAAAGCCTGACCATCCGCACCCTGCGCCTGCGCGACGGCAAAGGATTCGTGCACTCGGTGCCGTTCGGTCAGATCAAAGCCGTGACCAACCAATCGCGTCAGTTTGCGTATGCCTTTTTTGCCATCCAGTTCACCTACGATTCCGACATCGACTCTGCCACCGCGTTGATTCGCGAGGCAGGGGGTTCGATCAGCGACGACCTGTTACTCAAGGGCAATCTGCAAGGGCCGCTGGAAGTGTTTGGCCTGGATCGGATGGACCTCAATGGCGTTGTGCTGACCGCGCAATTTCGCACTGTGTCGGGCGGCCAATACAGCGTGAGTCGCGCCTTCAACGAACGGTTGAAAAAGCTTGTGGATAAAACCCCAGATGTGCGCTTCGCCCAGACGTTTCCACAGGTGGTGATGAGCCCGCATGCTGAAGCCAATGCGGATGAACCGCCTGTGCCGCCCAAACCGACAGTGACCAACAGTGATGGCTCGGAGAGTCCGGCGGTGACCTAGACGCTTGGGTCAGTGCAACAACCGATCCCTTATCTGTGCCGCCGTCACCGAATCCAGCTCCAACCAATACTGTGGTTTACCGGAAATGATCGCTGCTGCCGGGATGCCATCGCGGTAGATCAGGCGGTTACCGGCCAGTGTCGGGACTTTGCTGCCGGGTAACAGCGTGCCGACCAGATTCAGTGGGTCGGCCCCGCACAGGCTTATCAGGCTACCGTCGAGCGGGCGTTTACGGATTTCCCGTAGCAGCGGAATGGCTTCAGGCAAGGCGAACTGCTCGCCCGCCAGGCCGCTGACAAATCGCCCCCCTCGAATCTCGCCACGTGCTTCCAGTCGATGGAAGGTGCGCAAGAGTTCGCGCCAGCTGGGCAACCAATCGGCCTCGCGCTCCAGCAAGCGCCAGAACACCACGCCGTATCGGCGCAGCAGGGTCATGGCGATATGTTCCAGGGTCGGCGCGGCAGTCTGTTGCGGTCTAGGGGTGTTACTGGGGGCTGGCGCAGGTGAACGGCGGAGCAAGGCCCAGCGACCGGCATCGTCCATGCCCCCAATAAACGCGCCACGGTTGCGGCGGCTGGTGTGTGCAGAGCGTTTGCTGGCGGGAGTGATCAAGGCGCGCAGGCCGGCAAAGCTGTCGGCGTTCACCAGCCCGGCACCGACTAACTCCTGTAATGCGGTTTCCAGTTCGGTGCGCAGTAGATGGGCTTCGTGCAGCAGCTCATCGAAGAACAGTGCGCCATGACTGACCAATGCTGCGTGAACTTTCTGCGCTCGCAGGGATAACGCTGCAGGCGAAGGCTGCTCGGTCAGCTCACTCCACAGATTCACCTGGTTTCGGGGCAGCAGCACGATAGGCGTACTGCGCAATGCTGCAGCGCCAGCTTTATTGCGCGGCGCCAATCGCGTCCACACCACTTTGCCCGAGCGGCACAACTCGTCGAGCCAGGTCAGCGAATAGTCCTTGAGTCGGGCCGGAAGAATGTCACTGTCCCAGGTGCTGGCAGCCGCCGAATAGCCTTCGAGTTGATTCACGATCTCGGGCAATGCGGCTTTTCCCTGGCTGCGGGTGGTGCTGGACAGGTGCTGCCAGTCGAATAAAAAGCGCATGAAATCCTGTAGCGACACCGGTTCGATTTCCCGGCGCAAGCGTTTGACGGTATAGCGATGAATGCGCGCCAGTAGATGGCGTTCGCACCATTGATCCTCGGTCGCGCCGGGGCTGAATCGTCCGCGCAGCACGTACCCTTCGCCTTCCAGTCGAGCCAGCGCCTGTGCCACGTTGGCGATGGGCAAGGCCAGGGGCTCGGCGATCTCATGCAGCGGTAACGGGCCTAAGCCACCGAGGCGCGCCCGAACGATTTCCAGCGTGGCCTCGTCTTCGTTCCAGCGGTCATCGAAACCGGGCAGCGCCTGCAACGACGGATGCATTTCTGCCTGTGGATAAACCGCGCGCAGGCACGTCAAACGTTCCAGTGTCAGCCACAACGCATGCTCGGGGCTGACCTGCAGGCGTGTTGCGCGCCCGGAAGTTGCCAGGGTTTCCAGCCACGCCAGCCAGTGTGGATGTTGACGTGCTTCGGCACCGCTGATGCAACTCAGGCTCATCAACGCCTCGTGCATCTCATCAATGTTTTGCGGCTGCGGCCATGCTTCCTCACACACTGCAACAATCGCGTCAGCGTCCAGTGCGCCCAAGTCATCGGTTGATTGCGGGTCGCTCCAGCGCCGGTTGAGCACCGCCTGCGTGCGGCGCTCCTCCAAGGGTGCATCGTCAAGAAAGGCGTAAGGTCGCGCACTGAGAATTTCCGCCGCGAGGGGCGAGGGCGCGGGGAGGTCAAGGCTGATCAACCGCACCTGGCCCTGTTCCATGCGCCGCAGCAGCGCCAGCCAGCCTTCGCAATCCATGGCCTCGTGCAGGCAGTCGTCGAGGGTTTGTTCGATCAGTGGGTGATCGGGGATTTCACGTTCACCGACCACATTCTCCAGGCACGCGATCTGATCGGGAAACACGGTCGCGATCAGGTCTTCACTTTTCATCCGTTGTATTTGCGGCGCGACCTTGTGTCCTCCGACGTAGCGCGGCAGGGCCAGCGCGGTGCTGGCGTTCCAGCGCCAGCGCACGCCAAACAATGGCGCATCGAGTACGGCCTGAATCAGCAGATGCTCGGCGCTGTTGGCGTTCAGATAACGCCAAACCTCATCCAGCTCGAAGCTGTGGCTGGTCGATAGCGACAGCACGATAGCGTCTTCGCTGGCGGCGGCTTGCAGCTCGAAATTGAAGGTGCGGCAAAAGCGTTTGCGCAACGCCAGGCCCCACGCGCGATTGACGCGGCTGCCGTACGGCGTGTGGATGATCAGTTGCGTGCCTCCCGACTCATCGAAGAAGCGCTCCATGATCAGGGTGTCTTGCGACGGCAAGGCGCCCAACGCCAGGCGGGCTCGCGCCAGGTAATCGACCACTTGCCCGGCGCTGGCCAGATCGAGTCCGAGGGTACCGATCAGCCAGTCGATGCACGGCTGTAGATCGCCGGGGCTGGCGCTGAGTAGCTCATCGATCTGCGCTTGCAGGCGCGCCACGGCAAACGACAGCTCGGCACTGCGCCCCGGTGCTTCACCGAGCCAGAACGGGATGTTCGGTGGCTGGCCCTGCGCATCCTCGACCCGCACCCGACCGGTTTCAATGCGCAGGATGCGGTATGAGGTATTGCCCAGCTGGAAGATATCGCCAGCGATGCTTTCCACGGCAAAGTCTTCGTTCACCGTGCCAATGTTCAGGGCTTGCGGTTCCAGTATGACGCTGTAATCGGCGTTGTCCGGAATCGTGCCGCCGCTGGTGATAGCGGTCAGTTTGCTGCCACGTCGCCCGCGCAGGGTGCGAGTCAACGCGTCGCGGTGCAGGTAGGCACTGCGTACGCCCTGACGGCCGCTGTAACCTTCGGCGAGCATGCGCAGCAGCGCCTGATAATGTTGGTCATCAAGGGTGGCGTAGGGCGAGGCCTTGCGGATCATGTCCAGCAGCGCTTGCTCCTGCCATTCCTGGCAACTGACTTCGGCGATGATCTGCTGCGCCAACACATCCAGTGGCGCGTGGGGGATGATCACGGTGTCGAGTTCGCCACGCCGCACGCAATCGAGCAGTGCGGTGCATTCGATCAAGTCGTCGCGTGACGTGGCGAACAAGCGGCCTTTTGGCGTGCCGCCGACCTGATGCCCGGAGCGGCCGACCCGTTGCAGGAACCCCGAGATGGAGCGTGGCGATGCAATCTGGCAGACCAGATCGACGTCACCGATATCGATGCCCAACTCCAGCGATGCAGTGGCAATCAGCACCTGCAAGTCGCCACGCTTGAGGCGTTGTTCGGCGTCCAGTCGATGTTCTTTCGCCATGCTCCCGTGGTGTGCGGCGACGGCGTGTTTGCTAAGACGCTCACTCAAGTGCCGGGCCATGCGCTCGGCCATGCGCCGGGTGTTGACGAAAATCAGCGTGGTCCGATGCTCGCGGGCCAGTTGCGCCAGGCGGTCGTACACCAACTCCTAGACATCGTTGGCCATGACCGCGCCCAGTGGCACAGGTGGCACCTCGATCCCCAAATCGCGTGGGCGGGCGTGACCGATATCGATAATTGCGCAGGGCCGTTCGACTGGATCGCTGCCCACTAGAAAGCGTGAGACGCGTTCGATGGGTTTTTGCGTGGCGGACAGACCGATGCGCAGCAACGGCTCGGGGCACAGCGCCTGTAATCGCTCCAGGCTCAACGCCAGATGACTGCCGCGTTTGCTTGAGGCAATTGCGTGGATTTCATCGACGATCACTGTACGGGTGCTGGCGAGCATGCGCCGACCTGAGTCCGAACCGAGCAACACATACAGGGATTCGGGGGTGGTCACCAGAATATGCGGCGCGGTCTTGCGCATCGCCGTGCGTTCTTTTTGATGTGTATCGCCGGTGCGTACGGCAGTGCTGATGTGCAGTTCGGGAAGGCCCATGCGCGCCAATTGTTCGGTGATGCCGGTCAGCGGATTCTGCAGGTTGATCTGGATGTCATTGGACAACGCCTTGAGCGGCGACACGTAGACCACAAACGTCTGGTCTGGCAGCTCGCCGCCATGCTTCAGGCCCTGATGCACCAGATCGTCGAGTACCGCAAGGAAGGCGGTCAGGGTTTTGCCGGAGCCGGTGGGCGCGGCGATCAAGGTCGAACGCCGCGCCTTGATCAGCGGCCACGCCTGCGCCTGCGCGGCCGTCACCGCCGGGAATGTGCTGTGAAACCAGGCACTGACGGCGGGGTGGAACGCGCCCAGAACCGGGTCCGGAAGGCTGAGAAGAGTCATCAGTGATTTATGCGGGCGGCGTGATCAAGATGCAAGAGGGCGCAGGATTGGCCCGATCTGCGGGATCACTTGTCTGGGCTGGCACGGCTGCAAACCCCGGCAGGCCTTGCACCTCTTGGGGGATAGGTTCCAACGTGTTATGTTTGCAGACGTTTTTTGACTCTTTTTGAACTGATTCTGACACCGAGCCTGCTGACTCTATGCGAATGCGCCTTATGCTGTTGGGCGGCGGGAATGCCCTCGGGCAGGCGCTGATTCGTCTGGGTGCCGAGGAAGACATTGGTTTCCTCGCGCCACGTCCACCGGAAGCCGGTTGGGACGCTGCGAGCCTGACGCAACTGCTCGACGACACCCGCCCCGATGCCTTGATCAATCTTGCTTACTACTTCGACTGGTTTCAGGCGGAGACAGTGAGCGAGGCACGTTTGGCTGTCCAGGAACGCTCTGTCGAGCGCCTTGCCGAACTGTGCCAGCACCACAATATCGTGCTGTTGCAACCGTCCAGCTATCGAGTATTCGATGGCTCGCGAGCAACCGCCTACAGCGAAAAAGACGAACCGATACCATTGGGTCAGCGCGGTCAGGCGTTGTGGCGCATCGAACAAAGCGTGCGCGCGACCTGCCCGCAACATGTGCTGCTGCGTTTCGGTTGGTTGCTCGATGACAGCCGGGATGGTGTGCTCGGACGTTTCCTTGCACGGGCTGAGTTGACTGAAGAAATACCGATGGCCGATGACCGTCGCGGTAATCCGACACCGGTCGATGATGCGGCGCGGGTAATTATTTCCGTGCTCAAACAACTCGATTGTGCGGCGCCGCTGTGGGGCACCTATCACTACGCAGGCCACGAAGCGACCACGCCACTGGCGTTGGGGCAGGCGATCCTGACCGAAGCGAGGTTGTTGCACCCACTGGCCATCGAAGCTCCAACCGCGCGGGCTCACGCCGCGAGTCCCGATGCCAGCGAAGAGCCGCAACACGGGGTGCTGGCCTGCAAGAAAATCCTTCATACCTTTGGCATCAAGCCTCGTGCTTGGCGTGCGGGTCTGCCAAGCCTACTGGACCGTTATTATCGTCATGGTTGATGCACCTGTCTTAGTCACCGGCGGCGCCGGCTTCATTGGCTCGCACCTGGTTGATGCCTTGCTCGACAAGGGTTATGCGGTACGTGTTCTGGACGACCTGTCCACCGGCAAACGCAGTAATCTGCCGCTGGATAATCCGCGCGTTGAATTGATCGAAGGCGATGTCGCCGATGCGGCATTGGTCGCGCGCGCTGCCATAGGCTGCCAGGCTGTTGCGCACCTCGCGGCGGTGGCATCGGTGCAAGCGTCGGTGGACGACCCGGTGCGCACGCACCAAAGTAACTTTGTCGGCACCCTGAACGTTTGCGAGGCCATGCGGCAGGCGGGGATCAAACGTGTGTTGTTCGCCTCCAGTGCTGCTGTTTATGGCAATAATGGCGAAGGTGAGTCAATTCTCGAAGACACGCCCAAGGCACCCTTGACGCCCTATGCGGCGGACAAGCTGTCGAGCGAGTACTACCTGGATTTCTACCGTCGCCAGCATGGTCTGGAACCGGTGGTGTTCCGTTTTTTCAATATCTTTGGTCCGCGTCAGGATCCGTCTTCGCCTTATTCCGGGGTGATCAGCATTTTTTGCGAACGTGCTGAAAAAGGGCTGCCGATCGCGATTTTCGGCGACGGTGAACAGACCCGGGATTTTGTCTATGTCGGCGATCTGGCGTCGATACTGGTGCAGGCGCTGGAACTGCCGGATGTCGAGGCAGGCGCAATCAACGTTGGCCTCAATCAGGCCACCACGTTGAATCAGTTGTTGATGGCTTTGTCGCAGGTGCTGGGTGAATTGCCTGCAATCACCTACCTGCCGGCGCGCTCCGGTGATATCCGCCATTCACGGGCCAACAATCGACGCTTGCTTGAACGCTTCAAGTTCCCTGAGCCAACGCCACTCAGCGTCGGTCTGGCGCGCTTGCTCGGGCGTTAATTCGCTGACGCAAAAAAGGCACCGCGAAGGTGCCTTTTTTATACGTGCCTTTCGGGGCGCGTTAGAACTTGTAACCGACACCAACCATGTAAACCCATGGATCAACGTCAACATTGACCTTGACGCGGTTAGCACCCAGGTCTGTGGTTGCTGTGGTGTTGATATCGATATACCAGACCGAGGCGTTAAGCATAATGTGGTCTGTCAGCATGTAATCCGCGCCAATTTGACCGGCCAAACCGACGGAATTTTTCAGTTTCAGGTTGCTGAAGCCTTGATCCTTGCGTTCGCTGGTCAAGTCTGAGCCGAAGAACATGGTGTAGTTCAAGCCGATGCCAGCGTAAGGCTGGAACTTGGATGTAGATTCCATCGGGTAGTACTGCAACGACAAGGTCGGTGGCAATTCTTTGATGTCTGCAAGCTTGCCATCCAGCGCGCCGAGGCCTTTAACTGCAACGGTGTGTTTGAACGGCGTAGCCGCCAGCAACTCAAGGCCGAAGTGGTTGGTGAGCATGTAAGCCACTGCGAGACCGAGCTGAGTATCGCCGTCTACGGTCGCTTTCGTGCCCGAAATTTTAGTACCGTCGAGTTTCAGATTTCCGCTAGAGTCATCTGGGGAAACTCTTGCCGCACCCGCACGGACGATGATGTCACCGGCTTCGTGGGCGTGGACGAGAGGTGCGCTGAGCGCTAGCGCGAACAGGGACGCGCTGAGCAGTGACTTGTGCATGATTGCTCCATTAGACATTAGTTGTGGCGATGGCTAATGATAGGGCGTGCATGGATGGGTCCTTTTGACCCAGCGCAATGAAATTGCCATGAGGCAAAAAAATATCAGGACTCAGGCAACTCATAGACGTAAATCTTGTCGGCCTCCATTTTGTAGCCTGCATCGGCCAGTTCGCTGGTGGAGGCTTCGACCTTCATCGTGCCTTCGATCCAGTAAGGCTGATACAACTCATCGAGTTTTACGCCGACCTTACTGGTGACATGGACGATCTGATTAGAGGGCGGTGGCGGTACGTGGATGCAGGCCCCGAAGTAGGGCACCAGCAAAAACTCGGTGGCCCGACCTTCTTCGCTGACTTCCAGTGGCACGATATAACCTGGCAACCTGATCTGTTGACCGTCCAGTGAATTGACCACGGGTGCGGACGGCGATTGCTGCTTTGCAGCAGGCGCGGCTTCGGCAGACAACGCATCGGCCATGCCGGACAAGTTATGGATCGGCGCCGTTTGTGGGGCGATCACCGGGGCGTCTGGCGGAATCATCTGCGCCCAGGTCAAGTCCTTTGGCGGCGCAGCCAAGAGTGGCGTCGTGACCAGTAAGGGCGCGATCAGCAGCAACAGCGCAAGCAGTGGGCGCGACATGATAGATGTCCTCATAAACGAATCGACAGGCCGTCAGCCAACGATTGGCGGTACGCGCGCCAAGCTGGCACGGTGCCCATCAACAGCGCGGCGCAGAGGATACCACCGAGCAGGGTCCACTCGTATTCAGTGGGCAGCGACAGCGGCAAGAACAGGCCGTAATTGGACTGCACGTAACCCTGAGCGCCCGCGATTCCAACGTACAGCAGGACCAGGCCGCTGACCACGCCAGTCAAGGCCAGAGCGAAGGCTTCGAGAATCAACAAGCTTGCGATATGCCAGGGGCGAGCGCCTACCGAACGCAGGATCGCCATTTCGCGCCTTCTTTCATTGAGGCTGGTCAGGATTGCCGTAAGCATCCCGATCAACCCGGTCAGCACCACGAACAGCGAAATCACGAACAGCGCTTTTTCGGCGGTGCCCATCAGGCTCCAGAGCTCCTGCAGGGCCACGCCGGGCAGAATCGCCAGCATCGGTTCACCCCGGAACTCATTGATATCGCGCTGCACGGCGAAGGTCGAGATTTTGCTGTTGAGGCCAAGCATGAATGCAGTGATCGCTGTCGGCGTCAGGTCCATGTTGCGTGCCTGATCAGCGCTGACGCGCCCGGCGCCGTGGGCCGGTACGCCGTTGTGCCAGTCGACATGAATCGCTTCCATGCCGCCGAGGCTGATGTGCAGCGTGCGGTCCACCGGGGTGCCGGTGCGTTTGAGAATCCCGACCACCGTGAACGGCTTGTCGTCGTGTTTGACCAGACTGACGACCGCGACGCCGTGAGCCAGTATCAGCTTATCGCCCAGCTTGTACTTCAAGGCGTCGGCGACTTCGGCGCCCAACACCACTTCGAAAGGGTCAGTGGCAAACGGACGACCGTCGGCCAGCTCCAGATGTTGCTGGCGGCCGAACTGGTAGTGCTCGAAGTAGGACTCGTTGGTGCCCATGACACGATAGCCGCGGTGGGAGTCACCGAGGGAAATCGGGATCGCCCACTTCACGTGAGGGTCGTTGGCGAAATGCTCGAAGCTGTCCCAGCGGATATTGTTGGTGGCGTTGCCGATGCGAAACACCGAATACAGCAGCAGGTTGACCGAGCCAGACCGGGCGCCGACGATCAGGTCGGTGCCACTGATGGTGCTGGCAAAACTGGCGCGTGCTTCAGTGCGCACGCGCTCGACGGCCAGCAACAAACAGACTGACAGGGCGATGGCGAATGCAGTGAGAAAGGCCGTGAATCGGCGGTTAGCCAGACTGGCCATGGCTAGGCGAAACAAATACATCTCAGACCTCTGCGGCGACGGCGGCGCGATTGAGTTCGGACAGCGACAGGTTACGGTCGAACAGCGGTGCTAGGCTTTGGTCATGGCTGACGAACAACAGACTGGCTCCGGCGTCGCGGCACTCGGCGAACAGCAGGCGAATAAACGCCTCGCGGGCATCGGCGTCCAGTGCGGACGTTGGTTCGTCGGCGATGACTAATTCCGGTTGGCCAATCAGTGCCCGGGCCGCAGCGACCCGTTGTTGCTGGCCGATGGACAACGAGTCTGCGCGGCGACTCAGGAGTGCCGGGTCTTTCAAGCCCAAATGCGCGAGCAGCGTTGCGGCGGCCTGATCGACACTGCCATGGCGCTGGGTCGCGCGCGCGGTGCGCAGCTTAGAGAAGCGGCAGGGCAACTCGACGTTTTCACGCACTGACAAGAACGGCAGCAGGTTGAACTGCTGAAAAATATACCCGGTGTGATCGACCCGGAAACGGTCGCGGCCTCCGGCTGATAGTTGTGTCAGCTCCTGACCCAGCAGGCGAATGCTGCCTCGGTTGGGTTTCTGCACGCCGCCCAACAGCCCCAGCAAGGTGGTTTTGCCACTGCCACTGGGGCCTTTCAGGAACAAGGTTTCACCTGGCTCCAGACGAAATGCAGGGATATCCAACAACGGTGCGTGACCGGGCCAGGAAAAGCCAAGATCGGACAACTCGATAAGTGCTTGGGTCATTTGAGGTGTGTCCACCGGGGGTTATCAGAACTTCAGCGTGGCGTTTTCTGGCGTTGCTTCAACACCCTGCTGACCACTCGGGGCGATCAGTTGTACCTGAATTTTATGGGTGGCGGGGAAGGTCTTGAAGAGTTGCGTCAGGTCGAGCTTCTTCAGTGCGGACGGTGTGTCGCACATGAATTGGTAATGCGCATGGATCTCGCTGTGCTCGTGGTGGTGCTCTTCACCTTCGCCCTTGGCGTGATCATCATGGCCTTCATGGTCGTCATCATGATCGTCGGCATCCGGTTTGTCGCCGAACAGCGGGCTTTCCAGTTTTTGTGTCATCACTGCGCACTTGGCCGCCAATGGCAGATTGAACAGCGCCTGCGACTTCAACAGCAGTTCGCGGGCCTCGGCGACCTTGGCTTTGTCTGCATCGGTGCTGGCAGGATGTTCGAAGCCAACGATGTTCATCGAAGGACTGCGCAGCTCGAATTCCAGCGTCTTGCCGTCGAGTGCTATATCCAGCTGCGCGACACCGTGCTCGTGAGCGCCGAGACTGGCATGCTCTTTTTCTTCGGCGGCATGAGCAATGGCCAGTGGAAGCAGGGCAAAAGGCAGGGCGAGCAGCAGGCGGCGCATAAAGAATCTCCGGGCATGGCATGGATGTGGAAAGATGTTATGTGATCTTATAACAATTTTAAGGCGCTGACACATTGCATGCGATGGTAAATTCACCTTCGTGCGAATGCTCGCACCGAACCACACATTGAGGAACAACACCCATGCTGCGTATCCGTGGAACCATCGGCGAGTGGCCCGTGGACTTGACCTTGGAATTGGATGAGGGCGACTGGGCCCGGCTGGGTGCGCAATTGCAGACGATGAAACCTGCGACTGAGCAGGCGGCTGCGTTGCCCGTCAATCAAGACGACGCGGTCTGGCAAATCGCCAAAGAATTACTGCGCAAGGCCGGGCAAATGAGCGGGCCGGACTTACTCAACCAGTTGGAAGGCCTGACGGGCAGCACGGCAGCGGGAAAACGCCTGATGGTGCGCATGCGTCACAGTGCCGAGGTCAACGTTGTGAGCGGCACAGATGCACCGCTCTATAGTTGGGTCAGTTAATACAGTGCAGCAAACAGCTTGCGACGGTAAGTGGTGACCAGCGGGTGATCGTTGCCCAGCAGGTCGAACACCTGAAGCAAGGTTTTGTGCGCCAGGCCTTCGGCGTAGTTGCGGTTGCGGATGAAGAGCTTTAACAGGCCATCCAGTGCCGCATCGTATTGCTGGCGGGACAGTTGCTGGATCGCCAGTTGATAAGCGGCTTCATCATCCAGAGGATTCTGCGCCAGGCGGGTCTTCAGGTCGGCGACGTCGGGCAGGTCGGCTGCTTCGCGCAGGAAGGTCAGTTGTGCATGTGCGCCAGCGAGCTCGGCTTTATGGGCGTCACCTTTGACCGCCTCGAGCACGCTCTGCGCTTCTGCCAGTTCGCCGCGTTCGGCCAGGCAGCGGGCGTACAGAATCAGCGCCAGCGCATTAGTGTTGTCTTCGCCCAGCAAGGCTACGAGCACGCTCTCGGCGTCGGCGATCCGGCCTTCAGCGAACAGCGTTTGTGCTTGTTTGAGCGGGTCGGCCGGGGCAGGTGGCGGCATGTTTACGTGGGGTTCCAGGATTGCCCGAATAGCCGACTCCGGCTGCGCACCGGAAAAGCCGTCTACCGGCTGGCCGTCCTTGAACAGCACCACGGTTGGTAGGCTGCGGATGCCGAAGCGGGCGACGATGTCCTGTTCTGCGTCGCAGTCGACCTTGGCCAGCAGCAACTCACCCCGGTAACCCTCGGTGATTTGCTTGAGGACCGGCATCATCGCTTTGCACGGCGCGCACCATTCAGCCCAAAAATCCACCAGCACCGGCGTGAGGAATGACTTCTGGATAACCAGTTGGTCGAAGTCGGCGCTGGTTGCGTCGAAGATGTACGGGGTGTCCTGGCTCATCGCTAGTCTCGGAAGTCGTTCAATGGCGGCAACTATAAAGGTCGCGGCGTTTTGTCGAAAGCGGTGCGCGTCAGGCCGGGTCGCGGCACGCGTGATAAAGGCTGACGTTACGAAACTCCGCAGGCTCGGCCAGGTCGGGCAGGGTGTGGGCTTCAAGCATCGCTAATCGCAGATAAGCGGGGTGCTGAAAGTCGCGCACCCGCGAGTCGGCCACTAATGCCTGGCGGCCACGACTGAGGAATTGATCCAGTAATGGCAGGTTGGCGCGGTCATACAGCACGTCGGCGACCAGGATCAGGTCGAAGCGGTCGGTCTCGGCGAAAAAATCTGCCGAGTAGCTCAGTTGCACGTCATTCAGCCGGGCATTGGCTTGGCACGCGGCGAGGGCCAGTGGGTCCAGGTCGCAGGCCACCACCTCCAGCGCGCCAGCTTTTACTGCTGCAATCGCGGCTACGCCAGAGCCTGAACCGAAATCAAGAACGCGTTTGCCCGCCACCCACTGCGGTTGTTCGGCGAGAAAACGGGCCAATGCCAGACCGCTGGCCCAGCAGAAACTCCAATACGGCGGATCTTCAAGAATGCGCCGGGTTTCTTCCGGGCTGAAGGCGCGATCCATGTTGTCGGCATCAATCAGCCAGAGCTTCAAGGCAGTGCCCGGCAGCTCAGTGGCAACCAGCTGCGCGTCGCCGAGCAGTTCGCTCAACGCCCGTTGCAGGTCATGCGGAGGGGTCATGGCGCCGGTACGAACTGCAACGGGCCCATCGCCTGGGTGATGGCTTCATTGATACGCACCGAGGGCAGGTGCAGGGTCAACTGGCCGGACTGACTGGCACGGCCGCGCAACTCGACGCGCGCACCCGCCGGAAAGGATTCCGGGTTGAAGCGCAGCTGGAACGGCAGGGACTGGTTGTTGCCGATCAGCTTGGTGCTGGCCAGCAAACGTTGCGGGCGGCTGCGCTCATCAATCAACAGCAGCGCCAGCTCGACTTCCGCGCCAGCCGGTACGCCGAGCAGTTGACCACTCAGTTCCCGTTGATAAGGCAGTAAAGGGCCAAGACTGGCAGCGGTTTTAATCACTTGCGTCGGTTGTGATTTGGCCGCGACAGGTTTGGGTGGCTCGCTGCTACAGGCGACCAGCAGGCCGACAAGACTGAGCAAAACAAGCGGTCGTAGCGACATGAACAGCTCCAACAGAACAAAAAAATCAGGGGGCGACCGAGGCGCGTCGTGCAGTATTGCCCAGCCGTATAAATTTCACACCGCCTGCCGCGCGACTATATACCGCAAACCTTGAGTATTGTCTTGCCAATGGGATGCGCCAGGAGAACGCCGCAATTAGTTGCAGCGCTGGAAATAAATGACGACTCGCCCTACCATGAGCCTCCCTTTTTTTGTTGCCTGCCACCATGCACTGTCCCTTTTGCGGTGCCAACGACACCAAGGTCATCGACTCGCGCCTCGTCGCCGAGGGCGAGCAAGTGCGTCGCCGTCGCGAATGCCTGGCCTGCGGTGAGCGTTTCACCACCTTCGAAACCGCCGAACTGGTGCTGCCACGCCTGATTAAACAAGACGGCAGTCGTCAGCCTTTCGACGAAGAAAAACTGCGCGCGGGCATGCAGCGGGCGCTGGAAAAGCGCCCGGTCAGCGTCGAACGCCTGGAAGCCGCATTGGCGCGGATCAAGCACAAACTGCGGGCGACCGGTGAGCGCGAGGTCAAATCGCTGGTGGTCGGTGAACTGGTGATGTCTGAGCTGCAGAAGCTCGACGAAGTGGCGTATATCCGCTTTGCCTCGGTTTACCGGCGCTTCCAGGACCTCAATGAGTTTCGCGAAGAAATCGACCGTCTGGCCCGCGAACCGGTGAAAGAGTGAGCCTGCCATCGACTGAGCAGAGCGCTCTGGACCACCATTACATGGCGCGCGCACTGGAATTGGCGCGCAAAGGCATTTACTCCGCGCACCCCAACCCTCGCGTGGGTTGCGTGATCGTGCGCGATGGACAGATCGTCGGCGAGGGCTGGCATGTTCGCGCCGGTGAGCCGCACGCCGAAGTGCATGCGCTGCGACAGGCGGGCGACAAGGCCCTCGACGCCACCGCTTACGTCACCCTCGAACCTTGCAGCCATCAGGGGCGGACTCCGCCGTGTGCCGATGCATTGGTCAATGCCGGGGTCGCGCGCGTGGTTGCGGCCATGCAGGACCCTAATCCTGAAGTTGCAGGCAAAGGCCTGCTGCGGTTGATGGCGGCAGGGATTTCCGTGCAGAGCGGCGTGCTCGAAGGCGAAGCCCGGGTGCTGAACAAAGGTTTCTTGAAACGCATGGAACACGGCCTGCCTTACGTGCGGGTCAAAATGGCGATGAGCCTCGACGGGCGCACGGCGATGGCCAGCGGCGAAAGCCAATGGATCACCGGCCCTGCCGCGCGTTCAGCGGTGCAGCGCTTGCGTGCGCAATCAAGTGTGGTGCTGACTGGCGCCGACACGGTGTTGGCAGACGGTGCGCGCCTGACGGTGCGTCCGGATGAGTTGGGCCTGGGTGCCGAACTGACTGCGCTGGCCGTCACCCGGCCGCCGCTGCGGGTGTTGATCGACGGGCGCTTGCGCGTGCCCCTCGACGCGCCATTCTTTCAGGCTGGCAACACGCTCGTCGTAACCTGCGCGGCGGCTGAGGCGCGTGAGCGTTATCACGACCAGGGCCATGAAATGCTGGCGTTGGCCAACAGCGAAGGGCATGTTGATTTGCGCAAGCTGATGCACGAACTGGCCGCTCGTGGCGTCAATGAAGTGCTGGTTGAAGCAGGCCCACGATTGGCTGGCGCGTTCACGCGGCTGGGGTTGGTCGATGAGTATCAGATTTTTATCGCGGGCAAGTTCCTCGGTTCAACGGCTCGGCCGCTGCTCGATCTGCCGTTGGCGCAGATGAGTGAGGCGCCAGCGCTGAAAATCGTCGAAATGCGCGCGGTGGGTGACGATTGGCGAGTGATTGCCATCCCCGTGACCGCTGGCAGCGTATAATTTCCGGCCATCGCATAGCGCTGGCCTTGTTCTCGTGGAGGACCACATGTTTACCGGCATTATCGAATCGATCGGCAGTATCCGCGCTCTGACCCCCAAAGGCGGGGATATCCGCGTTTATGTGGCCACTGGCAAGCTTGACCTCAGCGACGTAAAACTCGGCGACAGTATTGCGGTGAACGGCGTCTGCCTGACCGCCGTCGAGTTGCCCGGTGACGGCTTCTGGGCCGATGTCAGCCGCGAAACTCTCGATTGCACCGCTTTCGTCGACCTGAAGACCGGCAGTCCGGTCAATCTGGAGAAAGCCCTGACGCCGACCACGCGGCTGGGTGGTCACCTGGTCAGCGGGCATGTCGACGGTGTCGGTGAAGTTCTGTCCCGCGAAGAAAATGCGCGCGCTATCCAGTTCCGTATCCGCGCACCGCGTGAGTTGGCCAAGTACATTTCGCACAAAGGCTCGATCACCGTCGACGGCACCAGCCTGACGGTGAATGCGGTCAATGGCGCTGAGTTTGAACTGACGATTGTCCCGCACACCCTGGCTGAAACGATCATGGCCGAATACCGGCCGGGTCGTAAGGTCAACCTTGAAGTGGACTTGCTGGCGCGTTATCTGGAACGTCTGTTGCTGGGAGACAAGGCCGCAGAGCCGAGCGACTCATCAGGCGGCATCACCGAAAGCTTTCTAGCCGCCAATGGCTACCTCAAATCCTGAACCGAAAGGGGGTGCCTTGTGGCGCTCAACAGCATTGAAGAACTGGTTGAAGACATCCGCCTCGGCAAGATGGTCATCCTCATGGATGACGAAGACCGTGAGAACGAAGGCGATCTGATCATGGCCGCCGAGTGCTGCAAGGCCGAGCACATCAACTTCATGGCCAAGCATGCCCGTGGCCTGATCTGCATGCCGATGAGCCGTGAGCGTTGCGAACTCCTCAAGCTGCCGTTGATGTCGCCGCGTAATAACTCCGGTTTTGGCACCAAGTTCACGGTCTCCATCGAGGCTGCTACCGGCGTTACCACGGGTATCTCCGCTGCCGACCGCGCCCGCACGGTGCAGGCTGCTGCCGCGAAAGATGCCACGGCCGAGGATATCGTCAGTCCTGGTCATATTTTCCCGCTGATGGCTCAGGCCGGTGGCACTCTCTCGCGAGCTGGCCACACCGAGGCTGCCTGCGACCTGGCGCGCATGGCCGGTTTCGAACCGAGCGGCGTGATCTGCGAAGTGATGAACGACGACGGCACCATGTCCCGTCGCGCCGAACTCGAAACTTTTGCGGCCGAACATGGGATCAAGATCGGCACCATCGCCGACCTGATTCATTACCGGATGATCCACGAACGTACCGTTCAGCGGATTGCCGAGCAGCCTTTGGACAGCGAATTGGGCCAGTTCAATCTGGTGACCTACCGCGATTCGGTCGAAGGTGACGTGCACATGGCGCTGACCCTGGGCAACATCTGCGCCGAAGAACCGACCCTGGTTCGCGTGCACAACATGGACCCGTTGCGCGACTTGCTGATGGTCAAGCAGCCCGGCCGCTGGAGCCTTCGGGCTGCAATGGTCGCGGTCGCCGAGGCGGGCAGTGGCGTGGTGCTGTTGCTGGGTCATCCGCTCAATGGTGACGTCTTGCTCGCGCATATTCGTGACACAGCCGAAAACGTGCCGGTGAAAACCCCGACCACGTACAGCATCGTCGGTGCCGGTTCGCAGATTCTTCGTGACCTGGGCGTGCGTAAAATGCGCCTGATGAGTTCGCCAATGAAGTTCAATGCGATATCCGGTTTCGATCTGGAAGTTGTAGAATACGTGCCCTCCGAATAAAGACCGGTTGGACGCTGTGTGAAAGCCTGAAAGACTTTCACTCGTTCTGTCCGACAGTCTGTAATTGGTGGCCTAAAATCCCTCAAAGCGCGCCGATTGGGCGTGCTTGCTCTTTAAGACGAGACTCACCCGAATGACCCTGAAGACCATCGAAGGTACCTTCATCGCTCCCCAAGGCCGCTACGCCCTGGTGGTTGGCCGTTTCAACAGCTTCGTCGTCGAAAGCCTGGTGAGCGGTGCCGTTGATGCACTGGTTCGCCATGGCGTGAGCGAAAGCGACATCACCATCATCCGCGCGCCGGGTGCCTTCGAAATTCCGCTGGTAGTGCAAAAAGTTGCTCAGCGCAGCGAATACGTCGCGATCATCGCCCTGGGCGCTGTGATCCGTGGCGGTACGCCGCACTTCGAATACGTGGCAGGCGAATGCGTCAAAGGCCTGTCTCAGGTTTCCATGGAGTTTGGCGTGCCGGTATCTTTCGGCGTGTTGACGGTTGACACCATCGAGCAAGCCATCGAGCGTTCCGGCACCAAGGCCGGTAACAAAGGCGCCGAAGCTGCACTGTGTGCTATCGAAATGGTCAGCCTGCTTTCTCAGCTGGAGGCCAAATGATTTCCGACGAAAGCGACCAGTTCAACCCGCGCGACGAAAAAGATCCTGCAGTCGCCAAGAGCAAAAGCGCCAAGCGTCGCGAAGCGCGTCAGCTTGCGACTCAGGCGTTGTATCAGTGGCACATGGCTGGTCATTCGATCAATGAAATCGAGGCGCAGTTTCGCGTCGATAACGATTTCACTAATGTCGATGCCACGTATTTCAGTGAATTGCTGCACGGTGTACCGTCCAACAAGACCGAGATCGATACGGCTCTCGTGCCTTGCCTGGACATCACCCTCGAAGAGCTTGACCCGGTTGAACTGGCGATATTGCGTCTGTCCACCTACGAGCTGCTCAAGCGTGTCGACGTGCCGTATCGCGTTGTGATCAACGAAGGCATCGAGCTGGCGAAAGTCTACGGCTCCACTGACGGCCACAAATTCGTCAATGGCGTTCTGGACAAACTGGCTCCTCGCTTGCGCGAAGCCGAAGTGAAGGCTTACAAGCGCTAAGAGGCTCTGGATGAGAAGTGCCTGAGCCTTGCTTGGTACCTTTCTATTCCAGATCCCCGGCGCCTGCATCCTATGGGTGAGTTCGAGCTGATCCGCAATTTTTTCGCCGCTGCGCCGTGTGCGCAGACGGGTGAGGGAGTCGTATTGGGGATCGGCGACGACTGCGCCTTGCTGGCGGTGCCGCCCGGCGAACAGCTAGCGATTTCTACCGACACCCTGGTTGTCGGGGTGCACTTCCCCGAGGCCTGCGATCCCTTCCTGCTAGGTCAACGTGCCCTCGCGGTGGCTGCCAGCGATCTGGCCGCCATGGGCGCAACCCCACTGGCATTCACCCTCGCCCTGACACTGCCCGACGTCGATCCTGACTGGCTGCAAGCCTTTGCGCACGGTCTGAACCTGATGGCGCAGAGCTGCTCGCTGAGCCTGGTGGGTGGCGACACCACCCGTGGGCCATTGAGCCTGACCATGACCGTGTTTGGACGCGTTCCTGCGGGTCAGGCGCTGACCCGCAGTGGCGCTCGACCGGGTGATCTACTGTGTGTCGGTGGTCCACTGGGCGATGCGGCGGGAGCGTTGCCATTGGTGTTGAACCAGCGCAGTGCCGAGGCCTCTATCGCTCACGCGTTGCTGGCGCAATACTGGTCGCCGCAGCCACAGTTGGCGCTGGGTCTGGCCTTGCGCGGCAAGGCCACGGCGGCGCTGGATATCTCCGATGGGCTATTGGCCGATTGTGGGCATATTGCCTTGGCCTCCGGCGTGCGTGTGGTGGTCGAGCGCGATGCGTTGCCTCTGTCAGCCCCCCTCACAACGTTTCTTGGGCTGGAAGCAGCTCGGAACGCGGCGCTTAGCGGGGGCGATGATTATGTCCTGGCGTTTACGCTGCCAGCGTCGCAACTGGCCGGGCTGCTCGCCGCCGGATTTTCGGTGCATGTGGTCGGTCGGGTTGTGGCGGGGCAGGGTGTGGCCTTGATCGATGGCGCTGGGCAGGACGTCACTCCGTCGACACGGGGCTATCAACATTTTCGGGAGACTCCGTGACAGATCATCCAAAGCAGGTCCCTGCGGATCAGGTTCCACCCTCGGTGTGGACCAATCCCTGGCATTTTCTGGCGTTCGGTTTCGGCTCCGGTACGCTGCCCAAGGCGCCAGGTACCTGGGGCTCCCTGGTCGCCCTGCCGTTCATTCCTCTGTGGCAAATGCTGCCCGATTGGGGCTATTGGCTGATGCTGGGCATCACCATGCTGTTCGGCTTCTGGCTGTGCGGCAAGGTCGCCGATGACCTGCGTGTGCACGACCACGAAGGCATCGTCTGGGACGAAATGGTCGGAATGTGGATAACCCTTTGGCTGGTACCGGAAGGATGGTACTGGTTGTTGGCGGGGTTTTTGATGTTCCGCTTCTTCGACATTCTCAAGCCGTGGCCGATTCGCTGGATCGATCAAAACGTACACGGCGGCGTGGGAATCATGCTCGACGATGTGCTGGCCGGCGTTTTTGCCTGGCTGGGGATGCAGGCGCTCATGTGGGCATTCGCTTAAACGTCTCAGGCGTCTGCGAATGACTGATCGAGTCTATCGATCTTGATAGGTGATAATTCAGCCTAAGCGTGTGTCAGACGCTGCTGTTACAATGCTGTCTCTGCGAATCTCCAGTCCTCAATATGATCAGGAGCACAACGGTGCCCGTCGTCTTTGTTGCCGCTTCCAAGCTACCCACCCCTTTTGCGCAATTTACCATGCACGGTTTTCTCGAGCAGGCAACCGGGCGTGAGCACCTCGTACTCAGCCTCGGTGATGTGGCTGATGGCGAGCCAGTGCTGGGCCGATTGCATTCCGAGTGCCTGACCGGTGATGCCCTGTTCAGTCAGCGCTGCGACTGCGGCTCGCAACTGGAAGCTGCGTTGCGTGCCATTGCTGCTGAAGGTCGCGGCGTGTTGCTGTATCTGCGACAGGAAGGCCGCGGCATTGGTTTGCTGAACAAAATCCGCGCCTATGAGTTGCAGGACGGCGGCGCCGACACCGTTGAAGCCAACGAACGTCTGGGCTTCGCCGCCGATCAGCGTGATTACGCGATCTGCCTGCCGATGCTCGAACACATGGGTGTCAAATCCCTGCGCTTGATGACGAACAACCCGCGTAAGGTCAAAGCCTTGACCGACATGGGGATTACCGTTGCCGAGCGCGTGCCGCTGCACACCGGGCATAACCCGCACAACAAAGTCTACCTGGCGACCAAGGCCGGCAAGCTCGGCCACATGATGGGCAACGAGCATCTGGACGAGGCAGATCGCGCGTGACGCGCAGTAATGTGCGTCGTCGCCTGGCACTGGCCTGGTGGTGGCAACTGTTCCTGACGCTGGCGCCGCTGGTGGTGGTCAACGGGTTTTTCGGCCGCAACGAAGCCATTATTCCGGTGTTGGCAATGCCGATTTTTATTGCCGGCATCGCATCGATGTTTGTCAGTTTGCGCTTCTTTGGCGCCTACAAACGCGCCTTGATCGCCACAGAAAAATCCCTGAATAGCCCTGAAGAACCTGCTGCCTGGATCGAACTCGCCGCCCGTCGTCGCACCGCATTTCTTGCTGCCGGCCTGCCGGCATGGATCTCCGCCTTGGCAGTATTCGTCGGGCTGGAGGCGGTGCCGTTGTTCCTGCTGGCGTTTTCCAGCGTGGTGCTGCTGTACCTCTATCGCATCCCCCGCCAATTGGGCTGATGAACCGGCTCTTCGCTTGCCTGCTGCTGGCGTTCGTCAGTCCGGCACAGGCTGTCGAACGTGTGGTCAGCCTCGCACCATCACTCACTGAAATCGTTGTCGAACTGGGCGCAAGCGACCTGCTGGTCGGCGTGCTCGATGGCGGCGAACGTCCGCCCGAGGTGGCCGGGCTGCCATCAGTCGGTCGCTACGGCCAGTTGGAAATGGAGCGTCTGCTCAGCCTCAAGCCTGATTTGTTGTTGCTCTGGCCCGGCAGTGTCGGGGTTGCCCAGCGCACGCAATTAACGCACCTGGGTATCCCGACCTATACCGTCGAACCGCAAAGTCTCGACCAGTTGGCGGCTCAGTTTGAGCACGTCGCGGCGCAGTTGGGGCGCGCGGAAGCCGGACAACGAATGGCTCAGGTGTTCAGCACCCGGTTGAACGCACTGCGTCAGCGTTACCGACGAGAGGTGCCGTTGCGGGTGTTCTACCAAGTGTGGGATCGCCCGCTGTACACCGTTGGCGGCGGGCAGATCATCAGCGATGCGCTGAAGGTGTGCGGGGGTGAAAACGTGTTCGCCGACCTGCCGCTGGCGGCACCGCAGATCAGCCTGGAGTCGGTGTTGCAACGCAATCCCGATGTCATCCTGGCAAGCAGCACCGCACAGCTCGATGCCTGGCGCGTGTGGCCGCAGATCGCAGCCGTTGCTCATGGGCAACTGTTACAGATTCCGGACAACGGCCTGGAGCGACCCAGCGGGCAGATGCTCGATGCCATCGAAAAGCTTTGCGAAAGCATGGCGCTCTACACCAACGGAACCAAGCGCTGATCCCCGCAGGAGATCCCGTCCCGTTTTTGTGCCGCAATCATTGTTCCCAACCAGTGCCGCAATCTCGACTCGGTTGAACGAACCCAGCGCCGGTAAACAGCCATGTACCCGAAGTGTTAAACAAGACCAGATTTGGCTACCGCTGCGAGCCCACACATCACCAATAGCAGTCCCCAGCCGGTCCGATGCAAAATGATCAGTTTGCGTTTAAGGTCGGTAGGACAGTTCTTTAGATCCTCCGCGCTAGCCCCTCCAAAATCGATTAAACCGACACGGAGGAAGATTTTGTCAGCAGTACTTACGCTCATTGAATGACCTCGTAAATTGCTTCTCCTATTAGTTCACCTCCCATCCCTCCGATAGCACCCGCTGCGAAAGAGCCTCCTCCGATTACCACAATGCCGCATACAAGCGTTCCTACCCAAGCAGTGGGCACCCCGAGAGCAACACAGATAGCGCCAGTCCCAGCAGCGCCTAAATACGCACCAACGGCAGCACCCCCTGTAACCCCGCCGATAAAACCTCCGCCTTCGGTGTATTTCACTTTTTCGCAGGCCTCGGTATTGCCCGCCGTGCACACGTCTTGAACTTTCATGTACGAGGCGCCGCCGCCGACGGCGGTGCCGACCCAGCCACCGTATTTGACGTACTGGGAAGCCTTGGCGACGGCGCCTATGCGGGTGGCGTAGCCGGGATTCTGGCCGAATCCGCCCGCTCGCCCCGCGCGATTTACCAGGCTGCGGCTGGAAATACCCAAGGCAGTTTTTAGCTTCGGGTGGTCGGGGAAGCCGATGCTTTTTTTGGTCAGCGAGGTGAGTTGGGTATTGAGCGGAGCAAACAGCTCCTTGCGCTTGGCAAAAAACTCGGGTGAACGCAGATGTCCATGCTTCTCAAAGGTGCTTGTATGTAAGGACTGAAGCACTAGCCACGACCGAACATGGCGTATACCCCAAGTCCACACATTACCAATAGGAGCGCCCAACTGACCCACTGCATAACAACCAGTTTGTGTTTTAAGGCAGCCGGGAAATTTTTTAGGTCCTCGGCGCTTGCCGCTCCATTGCGGAGAAAAACACTAGGCACGACCATCAGCCCCATTATTAACCCAAATACATGCAGGCGCCCCCAAGGGCCCGTATCTATTAAAAACACGCGAATCATAACCGCGGGGCAGTTTTTCAGGTGAACCAACATCAGGTCCATCCTGGTGTAGGCCAGATGCAGCGCTATACCAATCCAAATGAAAAGCCCTCCAAAATCGATTAAACCGACGCAGAGGAAAATTTTGTCAGCGGTACTCACGCTCATTTGGTGGCCTCGTAGATTACTTCACCTATTGCGTCACCGCCCTTCCCTCCAAGAGCACCTGCTGCAAAAGAAACTCCGCCGACTCCTACGACGACCACAAGGCCACACATAAGAGTTCCTACCCCGGCAGTGGGCGGCCCGATAGCGGCGCAGATAGCGCCAGTCCCAACAGCGCCTAAAGCCGCACCAGCGGCAACACCACCCGCGACCCCACCTGCAAAGCCCCCACCTTCGGTGTATTTCACCTTTTCACAAGCCTCGGCATCACCCGCTCTACACACGTCTTGAACCTTCATGTACGAGGCGCCACCGCCGACAGCGGTGCCGACCCAGCCTCCGTATTGGACGTACTTGGAGGCCTTGGCCACGGCGGTAATGCGAGTGGCATAGCCGGGGTTCTGGCCGAACCCGCCCGCTCTTCCTGCGCGATGCACCAGGCTGCGGCTGGAAATACCCAGAGCAGTTTTCAGCTTCGGGTGGTCGGGGAAGCCGATGCTTTTCTTGGTCAGCGAGGTGAGTTGGGTATTGAGCTGAGCAAACAGCTCCTTGCGCTTGGCAAAAAACTCGGGTGAACGCAGGTGTCCATGCTGCTCAAAGGTGCGCGTATGCAAGGCTTCTATCTTTTTCAGCAGAAGTTTCACTTCGTCCAGATTCTTGGCGAAAACCGCCGTTCCTACGCCGACCGCAGTGGCGCCATGCGTGAGGAAGGATTCGATTTCGTCACGGTGGCGGGCCATGAAATCCGCTTCTTCCGGGCTAAGGTCCGCCAACGCCTGATTCACCCTGCGTGCCGTTTCCATCAGCAGCGCTTCTTCGCGGGTGCATCGTGGATTTTCGGGATCGCTTAGCACGATCATCTGCCCCGCTTTTACCTGATCCAACCCAGGGTTAAGGGCCCTGAATTTGGCAATCACGGCCGGGTTGCGTGAGGTGAACAGCTGCGCTTCCAGCTGTTCCGCCGTTGTGCTCTTGGGGACGATGTAGAACCCTGGGTCGTGTAGCTCGATGGGCTCTGGCCATTGTTCTCGGGGGAAAAACTTATACGTTTCGACGGGAGGTGGCGGGGCTGCCGCTTGTGTTGTGCGCTGAGCCTTCTCATCAGGCGTGTTGAGGTGTTGAGCATGGACAAAGCGCAATAAGCGCTCGGGGTCGGGTTGTAATACGGGTTGGGTGAGTCTGTATGCCGGGATGCGCTTGACCGCATCGCTTATTGCAACGTGGCCGTTGCGTACCACGGCCTGTGCCTGGTTTAACAGGTCGTTCCGTTCTTGCAGCAGTGCCTGTATGCCTTGTTCGGGGGTTTTATGGCCGAGCTCGACATCATCGACAATGCGCTTTGCGTAATAGGCCACTTCCCGATTGAAGTGCACACGCGGCATGCCGTGGCTAAGGTGGCGAGCACTGAGGCTATGGGCTTGCGCCAGCACTTGGCCCGCAGCTTGGTGGACATCCCAGAGGTCATAACGGTTGGGGTTCATCCCTCTTTACCCCAAAAGCTATAACCGCTGGTCCCGGCCAAGGTGTGGTTGCAAGACAGCACCATTATTTCATCGGTATGGTCTGACTGATATTTGTTGCCCATGGAATCCTGAGTTGAGCAGCCCGCTGAAATCAGCCCTTGAGTCTCGCCTGCCAGGGTCATGTAACCGTGATTAGCCATACGCGTAAGTCCTTTTCTTCGCTGGCTGGACAGTCTATTGCCAAGGGGGGCAAGTCGGTTGTAGGAGGCTTCCGAATATAGAGAAGGAGGAGGGAGCCACGGAACAACATCAGGCTTATGTTGGTTTTGGTTTCATTGCGCCTCCAGACTTTCAGGGCAAGTCGGCTGGGCGCTGAGTGGTGGCTACAACTCCGGTGTCCAGGTCAAACTCAGCATCCAGGTGCGGCCTTCTTCGCGATAGCCGTAGTTGTTGCCTTCGAAGCTGTAGAGCGTTCGACTGTAGCGTCTGTCCAGAGCGTTATCGAGTTTCAGTTCCAGTTTGACTTCATTACTCGCCGCCCAACTGCTGCGCAAGCCGAACAGGGCGTAACCGCCGATGGGCTGCAGGTTGTTCTCGTCGTTGTAGCTGTGGCTGATGGCTTGCCAGGTGGCGCCCAGGCCCAGCCGGTCGAATTGACGATCCATATCCAGGCTGAACGTGCGTCGGGCACGGCGGCTCAGGGTATGGCCGGTGTCACGGTTGCGCGGGTCGATAATCGCCAGCCCCAAGCTGCTTTGCCAGCCGAACAGCTCTTGATGCAGCGCGGCTTCGAAGCCGTTGATTCGTGCCGAGGCGAGGTTTTGCGGGCGGTAGTTGCTGTCCAGCTCAATTTCGTCCTGCAAGTCGGTGCGGTACAGCGATGCTTCCAGGCGACTGGCCTCGGTCAGGCGGCTGCGCCATTGCAGTTCGTAGCTTTTTGAATGCTCGGGCTTCAGGTTGGGATTGCTGAAGTCGGGGTAGTACAGGTCGTTAAAGGTCGGTGCACGAAACCCTTCGCTGTACGAAAGCAGCACATCGTTGTCGGGATTAATCGGCACCGTCAGCGTGCCGCTCCAGGTGTTCTGTCCGCCGAACTGCTGGTTCTGATCATGACGGAGCCCAAGCTCCGTTGAAAAATGTTCGCTCTGATAGCGATGCTGGATAAACGCGGCACGATTCCAGCGGCTGTCTTCATCGAATACCGTGCTGCTGTTGACCCGATCTTCGTACCAATCGGTGCCCAGTATCAGGCTGTGCCGATCATTGAGCGTCAGGGTGTTCTGCCAGTTGGCCGAGTCCCTGTAGGTATTGAAGACGCTGCGGTCGTCGCTGAGCGTGTCGAGGGACGTGTCGCGGTTTTCGCTGTGGCCCAGCTCCAGGCGGGATTTCCAGCGCTCGGTGAGTCGCACGTCGAAATAGGTACTGACGCTGCTCAGGTCGAACTTGCTGTAGGGCTTTTGCCCGACGCTGCTCTGCGTGGCGGGATCATAGCGGCCGAAGCTGTTATCGAACTCGGTCTTGCCGCGGTTATCCAGCAGGTTCAGGCCGATCTCGATGTCGTCGCCGAGCTGATGGCTGAGGTTCAGGTTCAGCGATTTGTTGCGATAGGCATCGTCATCGCCGTCGCTGGCGAAAGACCGCTGGGACCGGTTGAACCCGGCGGTTTCATCAAGGCTGACGCCAAGGTTGAAATGCGTCTGCTGATCGCCCCCGGACAGTCCCATGCTGTGCTGCCAGCTATTATTGCTGCCGTAACCCACCTTTAACCGTGGCTTAAGTCCCTGCTCGGCGCCACGCCGGGTAAAGATCTGAATCACCCCGCCAATCGCGTCTGCGCCGTAGATCACCGAGCGTGAGCCGCGCAGCACTTCCACCCGCTCGATCTGATCGACGCTGAGAAACTGCAGATTGCTGTCAGCCGAGGTGGCATTGGCGATGCGTTGTCCGTCGACCAGTACCAGGCTCTGCGCCGACTTGGTCCCGCGAATGAAAATCCCCGGGAGGCTGCCGCGACCGCCGCTCGGTGCGACTTGCACGCCGGGCACGCGGCTGAGCAGGTCGTTGACGCTGCTGGGTTGCAGGCGCTCGATGTCTTCGCGGGTGAATACGCTGCTCGCGGCGCTGCTGGTACTGCGCTCTTCAACCTGGCGGTTGGCGCTGATCAGCATGTCCGGCAGTTTCAGCGCGGCATCGCGTTCAAGGGTCTCGGCCAGCGCATGCGTGGCGGGGAATAACGAAAGGGTCAGGGCAAGGCGGCGCAGAGTCATAAAGGTCGCATAATGCAAAGCCGACGCACGACCCGGGTTAACGAGTGTGCGTCGTTTCAGAGGGGCAGGCTTAGCGTGAAGCCTGTTCGATCAGGTGCAGACGCTGTTGGATCGATGCTTCGATACCCGGCGCATCCAGCCCGCATTCAGCCAGCATTTGCGCAGGCTTGGCGTGCTCGACGTAGCTGTCCGGCAAGCCCAGGTGCAGCACCGACTTGAGGATGTTTTCGCGGGCGAGAAACTCGCTGACCGCAGCGCCCGCGCCACCCATGATCGCGTTCTCTTCGATCGTTACCAGCAAGGTATGACTGGCCGCCATCTCTCGAACCAGCGCTTCATCCAGTGGTTTGACGAAACGCATGTCGACGACGGTGGCATCCAGCGTTTCGGCGACCTTGAGGGCTTCGGCCAGTTGCACGCCAAACACCAGTATCGCGACGTTCTGACCGATGCGACGCACCACGCCTTTGCCGATTTTCAGCGGTTCAAGGCTGCTGTCGATCAGCGCATTCGGGCCGGTGCCGCGTGGGTAACGCACCGCCGCCGGGCCTGAATGCAGGAAACCGGTGCTGAGCATTTTGCGCAGTTCATTCTCGTCGCTGGGGGTCATGACCAGCATGCCGGGAATGCAGCGCAGGTAAGACAGATCGAAGCTGCCAGCGTGGGTCGGACCGTCTTCACCCACCAGACCTGCGCGGTCGATGGCGAACAGCACGTCGAGGTTCTGCACGGCCACGTCATGGATCAACTGGTCGTAGCCGCGTTGCAGGAAGGTGGAGTAGATCGCCACCACCGGCTTGGCGCCTTCGCAGGCCATGCCCGCCGCCAGCGTGACCGCATGCTGCTCGGCGATGGCGACGTCGAAGTAGCGCGCCGGGTAGCGTTCGCTGAACTCGACCAGGTCCGAGCCTTCTTTCATGGCGGGCGTTATGCCGACCAGGCGTGGGTCGGCCTGGGCCATGTCGCACAGCCATTGGCCAAACACACCGGAATACTTCGGCCCGCTGGCTTTTTTCGGTGCAACGGCCGGGGCGTCCAGAGGCTCGAGCTTGGTAATCGCGTGGTAGCCAATCGGGTCCGCTTCCGCCGGGGCGAAACCTTTGCCTTTTTTGGTGACCACGTGCAGGAACTGTGGGCCTTTGAGGTCACGCATGTTGCGCAGCGTCGCGATCAGCGTCGGCAGGTCATGGCCGTCGATCGGGCCGATGTAGTTCCAGCCTAGCTCTTCGAACAAGGTGCCGGGGACCAGCATGCCTTTGGCATATTCTTCGGTACGACGGGCGATTTCCCACGCGCCAGGCAAGCGCGACAGCACTTTTTTGCTGCCTTCACGCATGCTTGCGTAAGTGCGGCTCGAGAGGATTTTCGCCAGGTAATTCGACAGCCCGCCGACGTTGCGCGAGATCGACATGTCGTTGTCGTTGAGGATCACCAGCATGTCGGCGGCCACTTCCGGCGCATGGTTCAGCGCCTCGAAGGCCATACCGGCTGTCAGGGCGCCGTCACCGATCACGGCGATGGACTTGCGCGAACTGCCTTGCAGGCGGGAAGCCAGGGCCATGCCCAGCGCTGCGCTGATGGACGTGCTGGAGTGGCCAACACCAAAGGTGTCGTACTCGCTCTCGCTGCGACGCGGGAAGGCTGCGATGCCGTCCTTCTGACGCAGGCTGCCCATCCGGTGCCGACGGCCCGTGAGAATTTTGTGTGGGTAGGCCTGATGGCCCACGTCCCAGACCAGGCGGTCGTCCGGGGTATCGAAGACGTAGTGCAGCGCGATAGTCAGCTCGATGACACCCAGGCCGGCACCAAAATGCCCGCCGGTCTGGCCGACGGTGTAGAGCAACTCCTGGCGCAGTTCATCAGCCAGGGTTTCCAACTCAGCCTCACCCAACCGACGCAAGCCGTCCGGCGTTGCCGCGCGGTCGAGCAGGGGCGTAGTGGGGCGCTCGCGGGGAATCTCTTTGAACGTCGTGGGCATCAGGCGAATCGTTATAAGTAAAAGAGGCGGCAGTTTACCTGATGCAGCGCAAGCTGCCCACGAAGCACGGCAGAGGATGATCAGACAGTGGCTTTAATTTCGTGGATTTTCAGATCTGACGGTTGTCTGTGAGCTTGTTGTTGCGGTGTATTTCAGCTACGGCGCTCAACGATATAGCGGGCAAGTTCGCGCAAGGGCTCCGCCGACGCGTCGAAAGGTCGCAGGGCCTGCAGCGCCTGATCACGTAGCTCCAGAGCGTAGCCTTTGGCAGCTTCCAGGCCCAACAGAGACGGATAGGTCGGTTTGTCGCGGGCAATATCGGCGCCCTGGCGTTTACCGAGGGTGGCGGTATCGCTTTCGACGTCGAGAATGTCGTCCTGCACCTGAAAGGCCAGACCAATGGCCTGTGCATAAATTTGCAGGGCTTTGAGGTCGGCTTTCTCGGCGCGGCCACTGGCCAGAGCGCCGAGCTTTACACTGGCTTCGATCAAGGCACCGGTTTTATGCCGGTGCATGAAGGCCAGGGCGGCCTGATCGAGCTTGAGGCCCACGGAGCCCAAATCAATGGCCTGACCACCGACCATGCCCGCCGGGCCTGCGGCCAGGGCCAGGGTGCTGACCATGTTCAAGCGGGTTTCGGTATCTTGCGGCGACAACGCGGAGTCGAGTAATGCGCTGAATGCCAGGCTTTGCAGACCGTCACCGGCAAGAATCGCGCAGGCTTCATCGAAGGCTTTATGGGTAGTGGGTTGGCCGCGACGCAGATCGTCGTCGTCCATCGCCGGTAAATCGTCATGCACCAGCGAGTAAGCGTGGATCAGTTCCACCGCGCAGGCCGCGCCGTTGGCAAGCTCCGGGTTGGCGCCCAAGGCTTCGCAGGCAGCATAAGCGAGCAGCGGCCGGACACGCTTGCCGCCGTTCATCACGCTGTAGCGCATGGCAGCATACAGTCGGGTCAGTTCGGGGCTTGGTGCCTGGAACAGGCCATCCAGCGCCGCATTGACGCGGGCCTGACTGCGGGCCTGATAGGTGGAAATCATTCTGGCTGATCCTCGTCGAAGGGCTCTTCAGTCAGTTCGCCGTCGCGTTCGAGCAATACCTGCACCTTCTGCTCGGCCTGCGCCAAGGCGCCCTGGCAGTCGCGGGTCAGGCGGATACCTTGTTCGAAGGCGGTCAACGAATCCTCCAACGACAGCTCGCCGTTCTCCAGGCGCTCAACCAGCGTTTGCAGATCAGCGAGGGACTGTTCGAAATCCGGTGCAGCTTTCTTGCGGGCCATGGCGGCTATCTCGGTAGACGTTAAACCGGCGCGACACTAGCAGAGCAACGGCTTCGGGGCAAATCAAGGACGCTGCTCAGAGGCCATAACGCTACGCCAAAGGGACGCGCTTTGTCTGCTCGGGGAGGCCTTTTCGTGGGGGATACACCTCGCCAGTGCGACTGTGCCGACGAGGTGTAAGGCTTACAGCCAGGGATGACGCGGCGGCTTGATCTCGTTCAGGACATAGTTGCCGATGGCGTGGAATTTCCAGCGCACGGGGTCGTGCAGGGTATGGGTGCGTGCGTTTCGCCAGTGGCGGTCGAGGCCGTATTCCTCCAGCGTGGCGCGGGTGCCCGCCAGCTCAAATAACTTGTTGCTGGCCAGGATGGCGGCCTCGGTGGTGAGTATCTTGGCTTCTGCGGTGCGGATCGAGGCCACTGCGACGCTGTCTTCGCTCGGATCGAGCAAGGCATGGTCAATGGCGTCGGCAGCCAGATCAAGGACCGCTTCCGCGGCGCGCAGGCGCACCTGGATGTCGCCGATTTGTTGCAGGATATACGGGTCTTCAGTGGCCTTTTCCTGACCTGAATCGATCCAGGGGCGAGTGAAACTGCGCACATATTTCAGGGTGTCTTCCAGCGCGCTACGGGCCAGACCGGCGTCGATGGCTGCCTGGAGAAACTGGGAGATCGGCCCGGCAGCTGTAGGGTTGGCAAATGCGCGCCAGATCGGGATCACATGACTGGCCGGCACGCGGACCTTGTCGATCAACACCGTGCCACTTGCGGTGGTCCGCAGGCCGAAGCTGGACCAGTCGTTGACCACCTTGAGCCCCGAGGTATCGCGCGGGACGATGGCCAGATGCGGCAAGCCTTCATCATTGACCGCGACGATAGGAATCCAGTGCGCCAGCAAGGCGCCGGTGGAGAAAAACTTCTGCCCTTCGACGATAAAGTCGTCGCCCTCTGCGCTGATTTTGGTCTGGAACTCTGCAACGTTGCGCCCGCCACGTTCGGAGAAGGCATTGCCGAAACGAGTGCCGGACAGCGCGAGGTCGAAGAAAAAGCGCTTCTGCTCCTCAGTACCGTCCAGCGCGATGTGGACGAGAATGACGAAATGGTTCTGTGGCAATTGGCCTAGCGAGGCGTCGGCGGCCGCGATCAATTTGAAGACTTTGGCCACGGTACGGTAACTGGCCCCTAAACCGCCGAACTGTTTGGGCACGACGATGCTCCACAGGCCGCTTTGCGAATAAGCGTCCAGCTCGGCGAATGGCAGTCGGCGTTCGCGGTCGCGCTGGATGGTTTCCTGAGCGAACTGGCTGGCTAGGCGCTTGGCGGCATTGATGGCCTGGGCCTCGCTTTCCAGGCGAGTGGCGGGTGTTTTGGATTGGATCTGCAGGTACGGATCGCTCGGGCTGGCAGTATCGACTTTAGGTAATGAGCTCATGATGATTTCCTTTAGAAGCGGTAGCCGAGGTTAAGGCTGTAGATGGTGGGGTCGACGTCGACACTGCCGACCTTGGTGCCAGCGATTTTTACGTCGCTGTTGATCTTCGCGTAGCGCACGTCAGCGCCCAGACTCCAGTGCTCGTCGATGGCCACATCCACACCGGCCTGAAAGGCCGCACCCCATGAGTCGGAGAGTTCAAGTTTGGCGCCGTTGTCCAGATGCTCGTCGAAGAAGTAGGTGTAATTGATGCCTACGCCTACGAAGGGCTGTACTTTGGCGCCGGGCAAGAAGTGGTACTGCAGCGAAACAATCGGCGGCAAGTGGCGGGTGCTGCCAACCTTCTCTCCGTTGAGCTTGATGTCGTGTTTGAACGGCAGGCCGCCCAGTACATCGATGGCCCAGTTAGGGGTGATGAAGTAGGCGATGTTGAAGGTGGGACCGATAGAACTATTGATGTCTATGGTCCCGGGCGTGATGTTGCCGGGGTCGGAGGTAGGCACGATGTCGCTGATACCTACGCGCACTTGCCACGGGCTTTCTGCGTAGACCAGTGGCGCCGCGACACATAGCAGGGCCCCGAGGGTTGTACGTTTTAGCCAGCGATACTGCATAAAGCACTTCCTTGATTCCAGGTGTAACGGACAGCGTTTTAAACGCCGATAGGGTTTGCTCCACCACGTCCGTACATCCGGTATGCAGGGCAGCACAAGACCTTCTGCAGGCTTTATGCCAGATATTAAGTTATTGTTTTTAAACGAGTTTATTTCTATATGATTGCGCGAAAGTGTCTGTCGAGTGACAGTGCTGATGAAGTTCTGTTGCTGGCCAGACAGTCGTTTTCTGCTGCGCGGAATAGACAAAGGCCAGCGCAAGCGCTGGCCTTTGTAGTCAGTGGGCGATACCCGGTTTATCAGGCAGTCTGTTTGCTGCCCCCTCCGATCTGCCAGACATAAGGCGGCTCGGTGCCGTTGATCTCCCAGTCGCCGATGATGCGCTCCTTGTAGATCAGCGGATTGTGCGACGCCGTTGTGCGGGCATTGCGCCAGTGCCGGTCGAGTTGCTTGGTGGTGCTGGTGGCCGATGCGCCCAGTGCATTGAACAGGTCGCTGGTGGCGCGCAGCACCAGCTCGGCGATCGCCACCTGCGCCTGGGCAGACTCCAGCTCTGCGGCGATGTTGGCATCGCGTTCCGCTTGCTCGTCCTTGCCATAGCGGGTGACGTAGGCCCGCTGCGAGGCGTGCGCGGCCCGGATTGCAGCTGCTTCGGCGGCGTAGACCTGGGCCGACGCCTTGCCCACGACTTGTTGGACCTGAGCATCTGCGCTGGCGGACGACGCGTTGCCCGTGCTGAAGATGCGCGTACGCGTGCGCACTTCCTCGGCGATGTCGCGCACGGCAGCGCGACCGGAACCCACCAGCACGGCCAGCAGCGTCAGTTGATAGAAGGCTGTCTGGTATTTGAAGCGGGTGGAGAAGTCGATGATGTTCTCTTCTTCGACCACGGCGTTCTCGAATACCGACGTTCCGCTGCCGGTGGTGCGCTGACCGAAGCCGTCCCAGTCGTCGCTCTGACGGACGCCCGGTTGCTGGACCCTGACAGCAGCGATCACATCGGCACCGTTGTCATCGCGCTGGGCATACAGGTCGATCCAGTCGGCGAAGAGACTGCCGGTGCTGTAGTACTTGGTGCCATTCACGACCCACTGCTCGCCCTGACGGCTGACGCGGGTGATGACCTGGCCGATCCTCACGCCGCCCACCTCGGTCCAGGCGTTGCCGACCAGTTCACCGGCGACGAAGCGTTTGAACCAGACGTCCTGGGCGCTTGTGGCGTGGGCGTTAAGACGGTCCTCGACAAAGGCCAGGTGACCACGCAGCGCCTGCGGCAGATTGGAGTCGGCCTCGGCCAGCTCGATCAGCAACTGGACCAGTTGTGGCAGCGAGGCACCGGCTCCGCCGTGTTCAACCGGGATGCGCACAGCGCCGAAACCGGCCTCTTTCAGCCATTTTATCTGCTCGAAGGGCAGCACTCGGTTGCGTTCACGCTCCACCGCGCCTTCGGCAATACGCGCGAAAATCGGCCTGAAGCGCGCAGCGAGCTGCTCGTAATCGGTACCAAGCGACAGCGGGTTTAACGGTTGATGGCTAGACATTGATTGAACTCCTCTTGGACGATACTGCGCGTCAGGTCAGGTTGGAAAACTTGGACGGTTTGGTCTGGTCGGTGGCGTTTGCCCCGTTCTTGAACGCACCTCGATACTGAGCGGCAGGGTGGTCGGCCGCGGCGTACGCCGAGTCGCTGTCGAGCAGGTTTTCTCGCAAGGTGCTGCCCTCATACGAGGTGCGCACACGCCCCCGGCGTTGCAATTCGGGGACGATGTACTCGACGAAGTCCACAAACGATCCGGGTGTGATGGCATAGGCCAGGTTGAAACCGTCGATACCGCCGACATCCACCCAACGTTCCAGTTCATCGGCCACGGTTTTCGGGCCACCCACCAGTACGGGGCCAAGGCCGCCAATGCTGCGGTGCTTGATGATGTCGCGCGGTGTCCATTTACGGTGTGGGTCGGCAGTGGCGAGCAGTTCCAGTACCGAGCGAATGCTGTCGTTGTCGATGGCTTCCAGCGGTTGATCCGGGTCGTACTCGGAGAAGTCGATGCCGGTCCAGCCGCCGTAGAACGACAACATACCTTCGCCATTGCTGTAGCCCAGGTATTCCTGGTATTTGGCTTGCGCAGCCTCATCGCTTTCGGCAGTGATCACCGTAAGCAGCGTGAATATTTTCAGCGAATCGCGTGTCCGGCCTGCCTCTACGGCGCGGTTGCGGATGTCATCGGAGACCTCCCGCGCCTGTTCTGGAGTGGCCGGGCTGATGAACACGCCTTCGGCATGCTTGGCGGCAAAGGCGCGACCACGGGTGGAAGCGCCGGCCTGGAAAATTACCGGGGTGCGTTGCGGCGACGGCTCGGACAGGTGGATGCCGGGCACGTCGAAATACTTGCCTTTGTGGCCGATGGGGTGAACCTTGCTCGGGTCGGTGAAGATGCCTTTCTCACGGTCGCGCAGCACCGCGTCTTCATCCCAGGAACCCTCCCACAGTTTGTAGGTGACATCCAGAAACTCGTCGGCGATGTCATAGCGTTCGTCGTGGGAGATCTGCTGCTTGAGGCCGAGATTGACCGCCGCGCTGTTCAAGTAGGAGGTCACGACGTTCCAGGCCACGCGGCCTTTGGTCAGGTGGTCAAGGGTGGAGAACTTGCGCGCAAGGGCATACGGCTGCTCGTAGGTCAGCGCGGAGGTCACACCGAAACCCAAGTGTTTGGTCACGGTGGCCATGGCCGGTACCTGAAAGAACGGGTCGTTCACTGGCACTTGATCGGCATCAATCAGCGAGGTTTCCACCGAGCCCCGATAAACGTCATAGACACCCACGACATCGGCGATGAACAGCGAGTCGAAATAACCGCGCTCGAGCAACTTCGCCAGGTCGACCCAGTAGTCGAGGTCCTTGTATTTCCACGCTTGGCTTTCTGGGTGACGCCAAGTGCCAGCGGCCTGGTGGCTAACGCACGTCATGTCGAATGCATTGAGAATAATGCGAGATGCCATAGTCGGTTAACTCCTTACTCGATAGGTTCATTAAGCGCACGCGGCACATGAATGATTGTTTCTGTCGAGATTGCACAGTCCGTGCCGAGTCAGGAAAGCCGGGTAATACAAGGGCTCTGGCTGTTTTTAGAGCCTGCAAGTGTTGGTCGGGCAACACTTTGCTGTTTGATTGGGCAATAGCCAACAGTACGGTTCGGTGCTCGGAGAGGCCGGGAAGCAAGCCCGGCCCGGCAATCAATTTCCTGCGAGGTTAGGGCTCAGGAATAAAAACTGGGAGTAGGCGGGGTCTGCTTCAACGCCCACTCGCCGAGTTCGCGGATGCGATAGTCCACAGGGTCGTGCAGGGTCTGCGTGCGCAGGTTGCGCCAGTAGCGATCGAAGCGCCGCGACGCGTTGGTCGCGCGTGCGCCGGTGACTTCGAACAAACGGTTGCACACGTCCAGGCCGATTCTCGTGGCGTAGACTTTGGCGCTGCCGATGGCGAGGGCCAGTTGCGCGCGTTCCTCGGCTTCCAGGTCCTCGGCTTTATTCCAGGCGTGGTCGAACCGTGTATTGGCCCGTTCGGCCAGTGCGCGAACGGCCTCCAGCCCCGCCCAGAATTCCCCGTAGTGGGCCAGCACGTACGGGTCGTCAACGGCTTTACTGACATCGGCCTTGAACCAGGGGCGCGCCTCATTAACCGTATAGTCGCGAGCCTGTTCGAAGGCGCCTTCGGAGATTCCCAGGAACAGGTTGACGAAGGTCAGTTGCGCGAGCAATGGCCTCAGGCTGGAAAAGTGCGTACTCAACGGGCCCGGGTCGAGGAGCAGTTCGTTATCCTCGACCCGCACGCGTTCAAAGCTGGCGCTGCCGCTGTCGGTCTGGCGTTGGCCCATGTTGTTCCAGTCGCCATGCAGAGTGATGCCGGCACGGTCGGTGGGAATGGTCGCAATCAGCAGCTTGCCACTGGAGCTTTCATCCAGCGCCGAGGCGATCAGCATGTCGGAGTCGCTGGAGCCGGAACAGAAACTTTTGGTGCCGGAGAACTCGCGCCAGCCGTCGAAACGGGTCGCTATCGTGCGGGTGTCCAGAGGATTGAGGGCGTTGCCCCAGAACCAGTTCTTGCGGGCGGTCTGTTCCAGCAAGGGTTGCCATTGATCTGGCCTGGCGAACAGACGCACGGTGGCCAGCATCAGGTGCTGGAAGCCAAAGACATGAGCGATGGAGCTGTCGACTTTGGCGAACTCGCGAACGATATTCAGGGCTTCGCTCCAGCTGGCACCCGTGCCGCCGAACTCGCGGGGAATGCTGAGGGCAAGCAAGCCGCTATCACGCAGGGCGTCGCGCTCGGCCTTGGGGGTGCCGCCGCGTTCGTCACGCTCGGCAGCGGTCATGGCAAATCCGGCCGCCAGACGACGGGCGATCTGCAAGGGATCGTTTGGGGTGGTCACAGGTGACTCCTTGATTGGCTAGGGCACAGGCCGTCACCGAGGTTCATGCGCCGGGCAGCCCCCCTTATAGACAGGTGCTTACCCGACGTTTATCCAGACGGCGTTACAGTCCGAACAGCCTTGCGGCGTTGCCATAAAGCAGCTTGTCGAGTGCTGATGCGTTGAAACCGAGGGCCTGGGCGTCGTCGATGGACTGGCGAATCGGCCTGAACGGGTAGGACGAGCCAAACAGCAACTGGTCAGCAAGAAAACCGTTAGACGCCTGGACATAGGCTTCGCTGCCGGGCTGGAACAGGTACATGTCCGGCACCAGATAAATGTTCGGGTAGCGGAAGGCGACGCCGATGGCCTGCTGCACGTTCGGCCAGTAGCCGTGGTAGCAGACGATGGACAGTTGCGGGAACGCCTGGGCGACTTTTGCCAGGTGCCCAGGGTTGTTGAACGCCGGGTCGGGGGTGGTCGGGCCGCTCATCAGGAACAGGGGGATGCCGCGCTGGTCCAGGTGTTCGTAGATCGGCCAATACAGCGCATCGTCCGGATGACGAGCAGGCGCCCCGAAGCCCGGCTCCAGGTCGATGCCAACCAGTCCGAGCCGGTTGATCGCACGGTCGATTTCGGTAATAGCACCGTCGATGCCTTGCAGCGCGGGGTCGATACTGCCGATGCCGAGCAGTTCGTCATGGCCCTGAACGATGACGTGGATCAGATCGTTGGGCAGATGCTGGCTAGGGGTGTGACGGCCGACCACCACCGCCTTGCTCAGCCCAGCATCGCGTACTTCGTCGAGGAAACCCTCGGGCGTCAGCGAGCGGGCGAAGTGCTCATCGTTGCCGCGAGTGCCCACTCGGCGATTGAGCCAACGTGCGGTGGCGTATTCCGGGGAGCCGGGTGTGGCACCGAAGAAGTCATGGAGGTACGCCGGCCGGCAGCGCATATCGATGACTTTCATGCGGCGGCCTCATCTTTTGCTGGTTTCTTGCCGGCGCGAACGTCGAACGCACCCCCGGTCAATACCTGATCGCTCACGGTGACCGGCTGCTTGCCCGGCAGCAACGGGAACACCAGTTCAGCGAAGCGGAAGGCTTCTTCCAGATGGGGGTAGCCAGACAGGACAAAGCGGTCGACGCCAAGGGAAGCGTATTCCAGCAGGCGTGCGGCGACGGTCTGTGGATCGCCGACCAGTGCGGTACCCGCACCACCGCGGACCAGGCCAACACCGGCCCAAAGGTTAGGCGACACTTCCAGCTTGTCGCGTTGCCCGCCATGCAGGGCGGCCATGCGCCGTTGGCCTTCGGAGTCCATCTTCGCGTAGTTCTGTTGCGCGTCAGCGATGGTGTCGTCGTCGAGGTGGCTGATCAGTTCCTCGGCGGCGGCCCAGGCTTGCTCGTTGGTTTCGCGCACGATCACATGCAGGCGCACGCCGAAATGCACCGTACGGCCATATTTTTTGGCTCGTGCACGCACGTCGGCTATCTTCTCGGCCACGGCGGCGGGCGGCTCGCCCCACGTCAGGTAGGCGTCGACATGCTTGGCTGCCAGTTCATGGGCGGCCGGTGAGGAGCCTCCAAAATACAGCGGCGGATGAGGGCGCTGGACCGGAGGGAAGAAGTTTTGCGCGCCTTCTACCCGCACATGCTTGCCAGCGAAATCCACGGTTTCGCCGCTGAGCAGTTGGCGCCAGATGGTGAGGAATTCATCGGCGGCTTCGTAGCGCTGATCGTGATCGAGGAAAATGCCATCGGCGGCTAATTCGGTGGCGTCACCACCGGGCACCACGTTGAGCAGCAGGCGTCCGTGGCACGCCTGGTCCAGGGTCGCAGCCTGGCGCGCAGACGCGGTGGGGTTGCCGAGCGAAGTGCGCAGCGCAACCAACAGTTTGATGCGCTGGGTCACGGGCACCAGGCTGGCGGCGGTGATCCACGGGTCGAGGCAACTGCTGCCAGTCGGGATCAACAGACCGTCATAACCAAGGTTCTCGGCGGCCACAGCGATCTGCCGCATGTATTCGTTGGTGGCCGGGCGACCGCTGTCGGACTTGCCCAGGTACCGGGTGTCGCCGGAGGTGGGTAGAAACCAGAAAATATCGAGACTCATGAACACAATCCTCGTTGCAGGGGTGGGCGTCACTGGCCTCGAGCAAGGTGAGGAGCGACGGGGCGTGCAACGCAGGGCAAGTACGGCTTTGTTATCGGGGCTTGCTTGGGCAAGTCTGTGAGAAAAACGTCGACAGCCAAGAAAGAGCAAAAGGTGTACCAGAAGAGCAACCTACTGATTTATATAGGATTAGTTGTAGAAGCGGAGAGGGCGATCTGTTGCTGTGGGTGCAAAGTGCTTTATGACTGTTTGCGTGGCAACAGTTGGGGCTTCGGTTGTTTGATAGGGATCGGCTGTAACGCTGAATTTACAGCGGCTGGCGCACTTTGCATGGGGCCAGCAATGTCAGACGTTTATCCTCGCGCAGTAACTGATCGATGGCATGCAGTCCCAGCGGACGACTGAACAGATAGCCTTGGATCTGATCGCAGTGGTTGCGTAGCAGGAAGTCCATTTGCTCGACGGTTTCCACGCCTTCGGCAATCACATCCAGTTTCAGGCTATGCGCCAGGTGGATGATGGCCAGGACGATGGCGGCGTCTTCCGAGTTGACGGTAACTTCACGAATAAAGGAGATATCGATTTTCAGCGTATCGATTTGAAACCGGCGCAGGTAGGACAGGCTCGAATAGCCGGTGCCGAAGTCATCGATGGACACCTTGATGCCCAGGCCGCGCAATTTTTGCAGGCTGACGATGGTGCGCTCGGTATTGATCATGAGTGAGCTTTCGGTCAGTTCCAGTTCCAGTAAATCGGCTGCAACATGGTTGTCCGTGAGGGCGCGGATGATATCGGTCCACAACTCGCCCTCATTGAATTGGCGGGCCGAAACGTTTACTGACACTTGAACCGGGCCGATGCCCGAGCGTTGCCACTGGGCGATCTGCTGACAGGCAGTGGCAATTATCCATTTGCCGACCTGGATGATCATCCCGGTCTCTTCCAGGGCCGGAATAAAGGCATTGGGTGAAATCAAACCATGACCGGGACGTTCCCAGCGCAACAAGGCTTCCAGGCCGCAGACGCGCCCGTCGCTCAGGCGCACTTTGGGCTGATAGTGCAGGACGAACTCTTCATTCTCCACGGCTTTGCGCAGGGCTGTTTCCAGATCAAGGCGGGCCAATACCTCAGTGTTCATTTCGGCGGTAAAGAATCGATAGCTGTCGCGACCGGCTTGCTTGGCCCGATACATGGCGGTGTCGGCGAATTTGATCAAGGTATCAGGAGCGGCGTCATCGTCGGGGTAGAGGGCAATCCCGATGCTTGCGGTCACCGAGACTTCATGGCCCTTTAGATGGAAGGGTACACGCAGTTCCTCGCGGACTTTGTTGACCATTGAGGTCGCGCCTTTCTGGCCGTCCTGCGTCATCAGGATGAGCGCAAACTCATCGCCGCCCAGCCGTCCGACGGTGTCCCTGATGTTCACGCATTGCACCAGACGATTACTGAGCTGGCGTAACAGTTCGTCGCCGATGGCGTGCCCGAAGGTTTCATTGACGTTCTTGAAGTGGTCCAGATCAATGAACAGGACCGCCACTTGCCATCCGTTGTCTGCGGCTTGAGCGAGGGTGATTTGCAGGGTGGCATAAAACTGGGTGCGGTTGGGCAGGCCGGTGAGGGCATCGTAATGGGCCATATGCAGCAGGCGCTTATCGGCCTCTTTGCGCTCGGTGATGTCGCGCACGACCCCGACGATGATCCATTCCTCTCCCGAGCGATAAGCCTGACGGCGAATCTCGACCTGCACGTGCGAGCCGTTCTTGCACCGCAATTGGGTTTCGGTCAATTCATTGGCATTTTGGCCGGTGATAATATCGTCAAACAGCACCTGCAAATCCGCCGTGGAAGAGCCGTCCAGTTCACCGGGGCACATCTGCAACAGTTCTTCGCGGCTATACCCGAGCATGTCACAGGCGCTCGCATTGAATTCGACGAAGCGCAAGGTGCTGCGATGGATAAGTGTGATCGCGTCCGCAGTGACGTCCATCGCCGCGCGAAACTGCTGCAGATCTGCAGAGCGTTGCTGTACCTGATCCTCCAGTTTTGCGCTGTGTTTGCGAAGCAAGTCGCCAAACGTTTTGAGTCGCAGCAAATTTCTCACACGCAGCCACAGTTCGGCCCGGTCCACCGGCTTGCTCAGGAACTCTTCGACGCCGGCTTCCAGAGCAGCCAGGCGCGAGCTGCGGTCGCTCAACGCGGTTAGCATGATGATTGGAATACTTGAGGTCTCGGCGTTGGCCTTGAGATGGCTGGCGACCTGACAGCCATCCATCCCAGGCATCATGACGTCGAGCAGAATCAGGTCTGGCTGGGCGTACTTGATCGTTGCCAACGCCTGTTCGCCACTCACTGCGGTGCGGGTCCGATAGCCCTCGTGCTGCAATAGCAATTCCAGCAGCTTGCGTACCTGGGGGTCGTCATCGACGATCAATACGGTTGCAGATGAACTGATCATGGGTTTGGCTCGGGCGGAGTCATGTGAGGGGCGCTCGGCCCTGCGCGGTTGGTCAACAACGTGTCGATCGCAGCGTACAGTTCCCGGTAGCGCAGAGGCTTGGCGATGTAACCGTCGCAGCCGGCGATCTGACTCTTTTCCTTATCCTCCTTCATGGCCATCGCCGTCAGCGCTATGACGGGAATATTGGCCGTGGCAGAGTCCTGCTTGAGCAAGGCGGTAGCGGCAAGCCCGTCCATCCCGGGCAACTGAATGTCCATCAGGATCAAGTCCGGTTGTTGCTCGCGCGCGAGTGTCAGGCCGGTTTCCGCGTCCACCGCACACAACACGGTATGGCCCGCATTGCTGAGCAGCAGCCGGGCCAGCTTCATGTTGGCTGCATTGTCTTCAACGATCAGTACATGGGCCATGGCGTTGTCGCTCTTGTTACCTGCGGTCGCGGGGTTTGTCCTGAATCACGTAATGGCAGCCAGACCACAAAGCGTGCGCCGGCCCCAACCAGACTGGCAACGGCCACGCTGCCGCCGTGTAATTGGGCGAGTTGCTTGACCATCGCCAGCCCCAGTCCCGTGCCCTCGAATTTTCGTGCCAGGCTGCTGTCGATCTGGCTGAACGCCTGGAACAGCTTGGCCATGTCCTCTTGGGAAATACCGATGCCTGTATCGCTCACACAGAGTTCAAGGAATTGCTTATGTTCGCTGTCGGCGAGGGGGAAGCCGTACACCGGCCACTCGCCAGCCAGTGTTCCCACCACATCGCGATCAACCCGGCGGGCCGAGAGGATGACACGGCCACCGCTCGCACTGAACTTGACCGCGTTGGCCAGCAAGTTGTAGACAATTTGCTTGGTCTTGCGCGGGTCCAGCACGAGTACGCCGAAGTCTTCAGCGGTGTCCAGCTCAAGACGGATGCGCTGGGCCGCCGCCTTTTCCCTGACGATTGACAAGCTATTGCCCAGCAAACTCTGCAGGTCAACCGCTTCCAGTTCCAGGGCCATCATCCCGGCTTCAACCTTGGACAGGTCGAGGATGTCATTGATCAGAGACAGCAAATGCTGGCCGCTGGTGAAAATATCACCGACATATTCGAACTGAGTCGCGCTCATCTCACCCGCCAGACCATCCTTGAGCGCCTCGGAAAAACCGATGATGGCGTTCAGGGGCGTGCGTAATTCGTGCGACATGGTGGCCAGAAATTCCGACTTCATGCGGTTGGCATGTTCCAACTCGATATTCTTTTCCTCCAAGGTGCGCTCGAAGCGTTTGCGCTCGGTCACGTCACGGGCTGCGGCGAAACCCCCCTGTAGCTTGCGGTCGCGGTCATGAAACGTGGCGGCGTTGTAAGACACTACCGTCTCCGTGCCGTTATGCGCGCGCACCGTCAGCTCATAGTCGCTGACCTTGTGCTCACTGAGTACGCGTTTGATGGCTGCATCCGCGCGCACCGGATCGGTAAAGAATTTTTTGCAGGGTGCGCCGATCAGCTCATCACGGGTACGACCGGTGAGGGCCATCATTTGTTGGTTGACGTCGGAGATGATCCCTTGGGGATCGGTCATCATCAACGCATCGATATTGGATTCGATCAGGGAGCGCGTGTAGAACTGCTGATCGCGCAAGCGCTGATCGAGCAATGCCTGGGCGGCTTCCTCCTGCTTGCGTGCTGTGTTGTCAGTGCCGATCAACAGATAACCGATGATGTCGTCCTGGGCATCGCGCAGAGCAGTCACCGAGACAATGGCCGAGAAACGACTGCCGTCCTTACGGATATAGGTCAGCTCGTAGATGTCCTCAATGCCCCGCGATGCTTTGAATACAAGGGCCTCGAAGCCAGGAGTGATAGGTGTGTCCAATTCCAGGCTGAGCGTGGCAGCGCGCGCGATCAACTCTGCAGGGTCAGAGATATCGGCCGGCGTGATCAGGTTGACGACATCCTGGGCCTCATAGCCGAGCATGCGCTCCGCGCCGACGTTGAAAATCTGGATCACACCCTTTTCGTCAGTGGCAATACTGGAGAAATAGGCGCTATTAAAGATAGCGTCCTGCAAGGCGCCAGTCTTGAGCAACGTCTCCTGCCGACGGGACTCGACTATACCTTCGGCGCGTAACAGTCGTGCACCATCGCCTGAACTGCACTCGTCCATTGGATTCTTTCCGTAAACAATCACACCAGCGAACCGAAAAGGCAGCGCCGCAGAGCATGCTCACAGATTGCCGCTAGAAATGCTGGCGAGGAGGAGATGAAGTCCGCTGACGATAACAGATGCAGGAGATTGGTAGCACTTATTCGGATAGGTGTTGCGTTTTTTGCCACTCATAAGCGGGTGGTCTGGGTGGGCCTTCGTAAAAGTGTGCATACGCATCAAGTTGGCGTGGGAATTACGGCAACCGTCGGAAAGATGGGTTGATGACGTTATGGCATTCGTTCACTAGAAACACACGAGTTGATGCTTGAGGGCTACAAATGAGCACCCTGTTTGATGTGTCCGAAATGCTGAAACAGGCGCGAGGTGAGGCTCGCTTGAGTCAGGATGCCTTGGCCAGCCGTGCCGGCGTATCACGTTCGACGGTGGTGCGTATGGAAACCATGGCTAAAGGTGATATGAGCGTCTCGGCTCTTGTCCGTTTATTGGAAGCCGCCGGGTATGACTTAAAGCTGGTGAAGGCCGGTCATGAACGTACGGTCGAGGCCATTCTGGCCGAGCAGCGTTCAGGGGGGGTTGATTCATGATTCTAGATGTCCATGTCAGCGGAAAAACGGTCGCCAAGCTCTATCGAGAGCGTGATGAGTACGTCTTGAAAATGCCTTCCAGGTACAACTGCGGAGGATTTTGTCAGCTTGACGTTGCCCGTCCGTGAAGCCCCCTGGCGCTGGCCTCGCGATCTTTTCCCGTTTTTTCGGCAGAACCTGCCTGAGGGGTATTTGCTGGGGGTAATCCGCGAAGAGTTTGGTGCGTTGCTTGACGGCACTGACTTGTCACTGTTGGCCGTAATTGGCGGCGCGGGAATTGGCCGAGTGACGGTGACGCCTGAAGGCGTCATGCCTGGCATCGAAATGGAGCCGTTGGAAATAGGCCATCTGCTGAGCGCTGAAAACACGACCGAGCATTTTGCGACGCTGGTACGTCGGTACGCACGTGCAGCCATTTCGGGCGTTGTGCCCAAGTTCATCGCACAGAATGTTGCACATGACGCTTTGCCATTGGGTAATCCCACCCTGCGCACCGGTTTTCATATCATTAAAGGCTCGGACGACACTACGCCTTATCTGGGCTTCAACCGAACCCGCCAGGTTTGTCCGTCGGCGGTCGGCAAATCTGGACGCCGGTACGTACGCTCGAGACCTTTTCTAATGGCCGCTTAGGTATTGCCGCGCGCCAGTACTCTGCAATGGTCGAGCAACTGTGCGAGTCTGCTGTCGCCGTGGGCAAGGAAGTGATCGAGGCCGCAAAGAACGAGCCCGCTTGGCGCGATGTGGCCAAACACATGGTGCATGCCTGGAACGAGGGGATGGAGACGCTACGCAGCCCAAGAGCGGCCCCGCACTTTCGGGGGCTGGATACCGCCATCACCGAGGCGGGCTTCTCAGACCCTCGAGCACCTGAACGCAACCGAGAGCAGGTTGGTCGTTCTGAGTTGTTGGCGCCGAGAAACCGATGACGGAAACCAGGTATCGGGAAAGCAACGTGCTAATCCAATACTGATGCAGAGGGTTTTGTACTGCAGAACTCTCCTCGGCAATTAACTCCGCCGTCTGGCATATGCAAGCACTGCACCGGCACTACCGACCCTCAATTTTTAGCGCCAGCCGAGCGGGCGCTTTAGCAGGGCCGTCGCGGTTTCCCGTAGATGAGAATGGCTTTCCCGCAGGCATTAAAAAGCCGGCTGGTGGCCGGCTTTTTAGTTGCATAAAGTCATGTTTTTAAAGAATTATTATTGAGGCTTCGTTTTGTCCCCCCATCTCGTATTGTCGTTGATTTTTCACATGACCGATGGCTCATGTGGACGGTAATACGCCGGTCGAGTTCATTGCTCTCAAACCTTCGAGGACGGCCCCAATCATGAAAGCTCGATAAAAAAACTGATAACTAAGCTAAGGCGATTGCGCAGGCAGAATTTTTCACCAGAACATAAAAAGCCCCTTAAATCAATGGATTCAGGGGCTTTTATGTAATGGCTGAGAGATAGCTAGCCCGTGAGGCACTCGGTGTCGCCTATCCACTGCGCGCACAATGATCCTATCGAAATAACTAATCCTTCTGCACACCGCTCACCGCAACAGCCCCTTGAGTAAACACTTCAGAAAACATGGGTATCAGCAATCGGTTGCCATACTCACTCAGATGATTGTCATCGACATAAAGTGGCTTTTCATTCTTACTGCCATAACAGAAATTTGCGTCACACAAATACGGCAGTGGGTCTAGGATTTTAATACCGCACTGCTCGCGAGCCTTATCCTGAATACTCCAAACGAAAGCATTTCTAGCCTGATAGTCTGCACGACTTATTACCACATCATGTGCCTGCCCCATGATCAAGCCCTTTCCAATTGTAGTGGGCACCTTCGCGAGCATTTCCGGTATCGGTCGCACTAGGTACACAGGGCGGTCCTTGGCCAGAGAGCACGCCGTATCGATATAATGACGACTAAAGTCTTCCAAGTATTCTGGCGTCGCGACATCCGACAGCACATTCCAAAAAACCTGCGTCTTGCGCTCTTGTGGCTCTGCACCCTCCTCGTTATGGCCGTACACATACATAGACGTTCGATTTATCACAATAAGTGGCGCACCCAGCATATCACTTGCCAACTTCTCATGAATATTATCAATCATGCGTGAGCAAGGTTCACCACGATCTCGAGCGTTAGGGTAATTGGTCTCAGGTATGAATAAACAGCTAGAGGCTGCCTGAAAGTAGATACCTTGTTTCACGCTGGGAAGTGCCGCTTCAGCCGCCGTGACTACTGCATCAGCATGACTGTCCCCAACCAAAATCGCCTTAATATCAGAGCCACCATACACGCAAGGAATACCATGATGTAAACACTCGTCTATACGAGGATTGCGATTGTTTTTTTGCGCTTCAACTGACGCCACGTCAGGAGGCAAACGACTCGGCTCCCCATCACGTCGAAGCCACTGGCCAACGCTATAAACCGACAGCACTACCAACAACAGACAGCTCACTGCATAGCGCGGCCTCGCCACCTGCAACGCACGGCGCGTCGGGACTTCAATCCAACGATAAGACAGTTCGCCCGTCAGGAGTGCCAACAACAGCCCAGCCAGGGTCCAAACAGCGCTATGCAATTGACTAACATAGGCCAACCCTACAACCAAAGGCCAATGCCACAGATATATAGAGTATGACCGGGTGCCCAGCCATTGGGCGACCCCGCTCCCCGTCCAAATAGAATCATCTCGCTGAGCGACCAGAACAAGCGATGCCCCCAGCGTTGGAAGTAGCGCTTGCATACCCGGCCAAGCATTAGAGGCCTCGAGCAATACAATGGAGGCTAAAATCAGTAGCAACCCCAGGCCCTCGGCAATTTTGCACATCAGGGAGGAGAGTCTGCGGTGATGAAAAAGTAAAAAAACCAAACCGCCCAGCAGTAACTCCCACGCGCGAGACTGGAAAAGGTAAAATGCCTTCGCGCTGTCTTGCCGAGTGAGAATGACGCATATCACAAAAGACATTAACAAGAATATTACATGGGTGGCGACCAATGCACCCCGTTTAGGGATGACTTTCCACACGGCGGCTATTATCAGAGGAAAAATAAGATAAAATTGCCACTCAATCGATAGCGACCACGTATGCAATAACCATTTTTCTCGAGCGGCACTGTCAAAGTACCCAGCTTCTTGTAGGTAACCAAGATTCGACTTAAACAATACCGACCAACTGACATGGCGAGCCAGTTTTTTATAATCATCGGGCATTAACCAAAACCACCCGACCACTAACAGTACTGCCGACACAGCAATCAATGCGGGTGCAATCCGTTTACCCCGATCCCAGTAGAAGGACCACACGGAGAAATTACCGCCTTGCAACCCTCTACTGATAATCCCAGTCATTAAAAACCCTGAAATAACAAAAAACACATCAACACCGACAAACCCACCGCCAAAACCAACAATCCCGAAATGATAAAGCACAACAGCAATTACGGCCCAAGCACGCAACCCATTAATATCTCGACGAAACGAACGCGATTCAAGCGTTGATGCTGAATATGACACTGCCTGTCCACCCTTCACTCAAAAAAACAAAACCTGGCCCTTCTCTCAAAAAGGGGCAAAAATTATAATCATGCACTGCATAGAAATCAATGCACAGCCATGGACAACCACCTGTTTCTTGCGCACCCTTCTGTTTCAATACCGTCTGTCGATATCGTGCACTTATATTTCAAGTCGTTGAACATTCAATGAATCGCTGACACCGAGAGTGAAGACATATTACAACTGTAGTCGTTTTGCTGCTGGCACTGCGGAATGCGCAACCGACTCACTATGTCTGGAACACCAAGGGGAGGATGTTTTGAAAAAAAATACGGCGAGCCCTTGAGGTAATAGCCTCACAGGCAGGAGGCGCTTTAATTGTGAGCGCGGAACGCTAGGTGATTTTCCGTCACTACACCAGCGTTCCCATTCACCAATTTGGTCAGCTGAGATCATCGCTTCTTCACCTTCTTCTTTGTGGTACGCGTCAGTCCACATGCCGAGGCACTTTTTAGTATCAACTTTAGGTGCTACGATTTCACTCATAAGCGATTGATAACCGCAGGGCCATAAATACCATTGCTAACGAGTGCTCCATTACTGTCCCCGTGTTTACTAGGGCCAGCGTAATTGCAATTTTTACTCATGAGCTCGTCAATCAATACTCCGGTTTTTGGGTCCCATCGTTTATTTTTGATGGTGACTCCATCGCGCTCAACAGTAATTTCCCCTAATGGTTTTCCTTCTGGTGTAAATGTTTTTATATAATTGCTTATGTTTGAGCTGACAGATTGTTCTGACGTTATCGCTCGCGTTTTATCGTCATGGGTCCTCTGGATGCCGTCCGGGGATTCTTTGTTGTAATGATGTTCGTCGATGACATTTCTGTTAGTAGGGCTGTAAATATTGAAATCGCCGTCAATCAAATCTTTGTTTATTATTCCTTCGGTAAGTACTGTTTCTCCATCGACGGCATAAAACTTTACAGTTCCGTCAAGCGTGCCTTTTGTGTAATTTTCTTCGTATTGCTTTGTGGTTGTGGACGGGGTGAAGCAGGTGATATTGCCATCAAGATAGCCTATTTTTACGCCTGTCGTACATCTTAGTTTTTGGTATCTATTGCTTGCGGGTTAAGGAGTCCATAAACGCCACCATAGACGTTAGACATGTTTGCGTCGTAGGTGTTTAACATAATCTGAAAACTTACGTTTTCTTGTGTCGAGGGAGATGTATTATTCAGGGTTCCTGTAAAGGGCTCGTTAGCCTTGTTTTCGTAGATAAGACCATTCGAAATTTGAGCATTTTGGTATTCTAGGTGTGGGTCGGAGCAACCACTTAATAGAATGGTAGTGATTGCAAATATTGGTCCAGATGTTGGAAGTTGGTAGATATAGCGCTTCCTGATGTTCCGTTATCTGTGCGTTTGGATAAATTTTACTTACGCTTGATACGATCCCACAAAGTTTAAATTCGGTGCTGATCAGCACCGACTTGCACACAGGGATGTTGTCCTTGCGTTCATCTACGTTCTTCACTTGCAGCCGCTCTAACAGTTTATCCGTGCTGCTTCGATCTGAGTCCGTTGCGCTCGACTTTTTCTGTGCAAAGCCGTTGCTCACTGCCTTTCATTGCTTGCGTGAGAAACTCCTTTGTTTTTTTGCTGTGGGCATAAATGGAGTAACCAACCTTAGAAGTTGATTGTCATCGTGCTATGTCCTTCATGTCAATGAGGCGATGCCCAACCATCTAGGTCGAGATGGGGAGGGGTCGTGATAGCGGCTGATCAGAAATACATGGCGGGTGTGGTGGGCCGTGCAATTGCCAAACAGCGCATACGTAGTGGCTTGACGCAGGAGGAAGTGGCCGAGCGTTTGGGAGTTGGCAACGAAGCCGTTTCCCGCATTGAGCGAGGTGTTGTGATTCCCAACATCGGGCGGTTGCTGGAGTTCGCAGCGCTCTTTCGCGAGTGTCTCGAACTTCAGCTGTTTTGCCTCGATGGCTCTCTGAGCTTCGCGTTGAGCCACGCGTTCGATGTCGCGAGCGGCTAGAGGATCTACACCATCACTCAACTGGCTGCGTTTGGCGCTGGCTTCAAGCCTGGCTTTCTTGAGACTCACTTCAGGGAGTGAGTCCTAGCCCATCTCCCTGCGGCGGCCTGCCAGTTGGAAGCGAAGTAGCCAGGATTTACGCCCGGTAGGTTTGACGACCAAGCGAAGCCCATCACCATCTCCGTAGGTGCCGGGTTCGGTCAGGTTTTCGACTTGTCTCGGATTCAGCTTACCCATTGGATTTCCCCTGTCGTCCCTTTTGTCCCCCACTTCATCGTCGGATGAGGTCAAGTGGCGTTGAACCCCATCGGGCAAGGGAGTGCCTGAAACCTCCGAAATAGCTAGGCTATCAGGTGGAATCTCGGATGGGACAGGTTTATTTCGGACAATTAAAAAGCCGGCTTGTGGCCGGCTTCTCGGGGACGGTTTTGGTTTATTTTTGGTAAACCGCAACCGCCTTCAAAATGTGCGACCCGCAACGGGGGCGACTGAATGGGGGGCGACGCGAACGTATCGTTCGGGGCGTCTAAAACGAGGCGCGTAGGATACTTGGGTTAGTGCCTGATGCCCAGCGTTTGGATAGATCATTCTCGTTCTGCGCCTGGAGCGTGATCGAGGAGGTAGTTTCTCGCTCAATCGTGAACACGCTGTTTAGCGTGATTACTGAAACGATGCCGTTCGTCGACGGGTGTTTAATGTTGACCACCAAAATACCCAGCCCATGACCCGAATATTCTGTTTCTTGATTTGTTCGGCGCTAAAAAACTCGTCCGGGTATTCGGCGCTGTTATGGCTGCGTAGGCGCATGGCGCCGCAGGGCAAGCGATAGAGGTATTTCACGCGGAGCATGCCGTCATGTTCGAGGGCGTACATTTCGCCGTCGATGACTTGTGTCGTTCCGCGGTCTATGCCGATGATCGAGCCGTCCTGGATTGTCTCGGCCATGCTGTTGCCGATGATCGCGGCACACACGGCGTTGCTGGGGTCGATGTTCATGGCTTGCAGGGTGTGCAGTGATAGGCGGACTTTTTGGTCGGGGGCTTCGGCGACGACGGTTCGTCCAGGGCCGAGGGTGGATGCGATTTCCTTGAGCAATGGCACGCTTACGTCTTCGGAGGACTGGGGGGCGTCGGCCCGGATGGCAACTGAAGTGCTGTTGTTATAGGTGTTCTCGGTGCGTTCTCTCGGGTGTTTGGACCCATCACCCGAGCGCAGCCACTGGGGGTTGACGGTCAATAATTCAGCCACTTCCACCAGTCGGGCCATGGGGATGCCGCGCTTGAACCAGTTGTTCACGTGCTGCGGCGTCACTTTGCGATTGGCGGCAAAGTCCGTGGCTGAGAGATGGCACTCCCGAAGGAGGGCGCGTAAGCGATCACCTGATGTCTTCATAAGCACCGAGTTTACGGAGGTCACGAGCTTGTTTAAATAAACGAGGTGTTCAAATGAGCGGTGCGTCAAATCACCAAATGAGTGCGCGTACTACAGGCGTGGCGGTGCTTTGTAGGGGGTTTCCATCAGTGTTTCGTGACAGGTAAACAACAGAAGTTCGAGGCGAAAAAAAGCCCTGGCTTCACATCAAGAAGCCAGGGCTCTTTCACGGTGCTACTGACGCAGCAACCGTCGTCGATCAGCCTTTGAAGGCAGCAACCGACTTCATGATTTCAGTGCGGGCTGCTTCTGCATCACCCCAACCTTCGATCTTCACCCATTTGCCTTTTTCGAGATCTTTGTAGTTCTCGAAGAAGTGCTTGATTTGCTCAAGCAGCAGGGGAGGCAGGTCGGTGTATTCTTTGACGTCGACGTACAGCTGGGACAGTTTGTCGTGCGGGACTGCGATGACTTTGGCATCGCCGCCGCCGTCGTCTGTCATGTGCAGGATGCCGACCGGACGGGCGCGGATAACCGAGCCTGGCGTAACCGGGTAAGGGGTTACGACCAGCACGTCGAGGGGGTCACCGTCGTCAGCCAGGGTGTTAGGAATGAAACCGTAGTTGGCCGGGTAGAACATGGGGGTGGCCATGAAACGGTCAACGAACAGGCAATCGGTTTCTTTGTCGATTTCGTATTTGATCGGCGCGTGGTTGGCCGGAATTTCGATCGCGACGTAGATGTCGTTCGGCAGGTCTTTACCAGCCGGAATCTTGCTGTAGCTCATTGGGCGTTGCCCCCGTAGTTGACCAGTCAGGCTTTGGTCGAATCGACCAAAAAGTGGTGGCGATTATAGGCATACTCAGAGCCGGTTGCCACGCATGGCGATTGGCCCCTAGACCTTAGTAGTGGGTCTTGTAGGCGGGATGGTCATGGCGAAGTTGCCGCAGGCGTGCCAGGGGGTCTTGTCGGTAGAAGGCTTTTAGCTGTTCATAGACGGCTGGATAGGCTGCGATCAACAGGTTCGGTGCGCTGAAGAAGTACTCGCTGGTGACGGCGAAGAATTCTGCGGGGTTTTCTGCGGCGTACGGATCGATGGTCGGTTGGGCGTGCGGGTGGTGTTCCAGTTGTCGGTTCAGGTCGTCATAAGCCGTTTGCATGACGCTGGCCCAGTCGCTGCCGCGCATGTCGCTGTGCAGCGGCGGCACCCCATTGGCGGCGCCATCGAGCATGTCGAGTTTATGCGCCAGTTCATGGATAACCAGGTTGTAGGCGTGCCAGCCCCCGCTGGACAACACCCCCGGCCATGCCAGGATTACCGGCCCCTGGGACCAGGCCTCGCCGCTGTGTTTGCCGTTCCATTCATGCTCGACGCCGTTGCTGTCGCGATGACGTTGCGGGCTGATGAAGTCGTCCGGGTACAGCACCAGCTCATGGAAGCCCTGATACCAGTTCAACTCATCAAGGTTGAGCAGCGGCAATTGTGCCTGAGCGGCGAGAAACAGACGTTGCTCGTCGTCCAGTTCTACGCCGGGCAGGGCGGTCAGGTGCTTGTCCTGAAGGAACAGCACGCTGCGTTCGCGCAGGCGCTGATCCTCCTCGGCATTTAACCCGTCGAGAATCGCCAGCCGTTGCCGGACGCGATTCCAGACCTGTTGATCGACCGGATGCTGGTCGAGTATCCGCTGCCTGTGCCATGAGCCAAGCGACCACATCAAGTATCAGCGCGCAGCAGCTGAACGGGCCAGACGGCCACGTACCAGGCCGATGATCATCGGCATCAGTGATAGCAGAATGATAGCGACTACGAGCAACGACAGGTTCTTCTTGATGAACGGTACGTTGCCGAAGAAGTAACCCAGGGTGACCAGCCCGCCAACCCAGGCGACAGTGCCCAGTACGCTAAAACCGAAAAACCGCGGGTAGGGCATCTTGGCCACGCCTGCAACAAAGGGGGCAAAGGTGCGGATAATGGGCAGGAAGCGCGCCAGCGTTACGGTTTTGCCGCCATGGCGATCATAGAAGTCATGAGTTTGTTGCAGGTAGTCGCGCCGGAAAATTTTCGAGTTCGGGTTGCTGAACAGTTTTTCGCCTGCTGTTCGGCCGATCACGTAGTTAGTGCTGTCACCGAGAATTGCCGCCAGCATCAGCAGGCCAGCGAGCAGGACCGGGTCCATGCCACCACCGGCGGCAACCGCGCCAGCGATGAACAGTAATGAGTCACCGGGCAGGAATGGCATGACCACTAACCCTGTCTCGCAGAAGATGACGAGAAACAGGATCGCGTAGATCCAGACGCCGTAGTTGGTTACGAGCATGTCGAGGTATACGTCGAGATGCAAAATAATGTCGATCGGGTTGAAGTCCATGTACGGCACCTGTGTAAATGACCAGATTCTGGGTCGTGTGCTAAGGGGAATGCTGAGGCGATATGGGCAGCATTATAGGGGGGCAACCCTCTAATGCCCGATCAGTTTGTCGCGAAGTATGTCAATAGAATGTTTTTTAAGCGGGGAGGAGGAGCGGTTGCCGACCGGTCAGACCGTATCAGTTTGTTCGTAGGCAATCGCCCGCCGGATCTGTGGGCGATTTCCTGTCGGTAAATGGGCGTGAGTCAATCCTCGTTGATAGGCAATACGTAGTTCTTGAACTGCGTATCTTCTTTGAATCCAATGGACTCGTAGACTTTCTGCGCCACGTCATTGTTGCTGTTGGTGGAAACGCGCATGCGCACCGCGTGGGTTTCCTTGGCCATCTTTTTTGCTTTCTTGATCAGATGGTCGGCGACCAACTGGCGGCGAGCCTCTTCGGCGACGTAGATGTCGTTGAGAATCCACACGCGCTTGAGCGACAGCGACGAGAAACTTGGGTAAAGCTGGCAGAAGCCAAGCAGCTTGCTGTCGTCGTCATCGGGCAATGCCAGGTAAATCACCGACTCTTTGCGGCGCAGACGCTTTTCCAGAAAGGCGCGGGAGGAGTCGGGGAAAGGCAGCTCGCCGTAAAATTCGCGGTATTTGACGAATAGCGGGCTCAGCAGGTCCAGGTGCTCCAGGGTGGCTTGAATGATCCGCATACGTTGGGCCTCAACTTCACAATGGGGGATGACAGCGAACAGGTCGCTCAGCCAGTCGTTTTCGATGCTGCCTAAAGCATTTAGAAAGCGCAATCCAATGACCGTCAGTCTTTGGGCTTCGCCAGCAGGAAGTTACTGCTCACCGGGAGTGGTGCATCCGATTCCAGGGTGTGAAGTTGGGCTTCATCCTTTAGATTGACCCCTGAAAGCTGGCGTCGACAGGCTTCACGCATCAAGTAAAGCAGGCGGTGAGCGGCCATGCCGTAGCTCAAACCCTCCAGGCGAACATTGGAAATGCAGTTGCGATAGGCATCGGTCAGGCCGACTTTCGGGCCATAGGTGAAATACAGGCCCAGGCTGTCCGGCGAGCTGAGCCCAGGGCGTTCGCCGATCAGGATCACTACCATTTTTGCCCCGAGCAGCTCGCCGATTTCGTCGGCCACCGCCACTCGGCCCTGCTCTACCAGAATCACCGGAGACAGTGACCAGCCTTCGGACAAAGTCTGTTCTTCCATCCGCGCCAGAAACGGCAGGGCATGTCGATGGACGGCCAGCGCTGACAGGCCGTCGGCGATCACCACGGCCAGATCGACGCCGCCGGGGTGGGCCAGGGCATAGTCGCGCAGCTGTTGAGCGGAGGCTTCGTTTAAGCGTCGGCCCAGGTCAGGGCGTTGCAGGTAGCTGTGACGGTCGAGCGCCGCGCTGTGCAGCAGCAGGGTGTCGCGCCCGCGTTCGGCCATTTGGGCGCGGAGCCCTGCGTGATCGAATGGCAAGTGCACGGCATCGCGGGCTTGCGCATGTGCGTACTGAAAATCCAGCTGCGCACGGGTGGGCAGGCTGGTGCCGGTGCGCCCGAGGGCGATCCGCGCGGGCGTAAGGCGGCGTAGCTCCAGCCACGGGTTCTGGCTGTCGGTGGGTAAAGCGGCCTGCTCTTCAGGCAGTCTATCTATGGGTAGCTCGGCCATGGGCAGCTCACTCATCCTAAATGTGCCAGGGCGTGGCGGAAGGCCGGCGGCAGGTTGTCGCCGAAACGCACGCGGCCATCGGTCTGGGTAAAGATGCCCATGTTTGCCAGCCATGCCTCGAATTCCGGGGCGGGCCTCAGGCCCAGGGTCTGCCGGGCATACAGGGCATCGTGAAACGAGGTGGTCTGGTAGTTGAGCATGATGTCGTCGGAGCCGGGGATGCCCATGATGAAGTTGATCCCGGCCACCCCCAGCAACGTTAGCAGGGTGTCCATGTCGTCTTGATCGGCTTCTGCATGGTTGGTGTAGCAGATGTCACAGCCCATTGGCACGCCGAGCAACTTGCCGCAGAAGTGATCTTCAAGACCGGCACGGATGATCTGTTTGCCGTTGTACAGGTATTCGGGGCCGATAAAGCCGACCACGGTGTTCACCAGGAACGGATTGAAATGTCGGGCCACGGCGTAGGCGCGGGTTTCGCAGGTCTGCTGATCGATGCCGTGGTGGGCGTTGGCCGACAAGGCGCTGCCTTGGCCTGTTTCGAAATACATCAGGTTGTGCCCGAGGGTCCCGCGGTTGAGGCTCAGGCCCGCTTCATAACCTTCCTGCAGTAGATTCAAATTGATGCCGAAACTGGCGTTGGCCGCTTCGGTGCCGGCGATGGACTGGAACACCAGATCCAGCGGCACGCCGCGATTGATCACTTCGATCGAGGTGGTGACATGGGTCAGCACGCAGGCTTGAGTCGGGATGTCATAGCGCTGGATGATCGCGTCGAGCATTTCCAGGAGTGTGCAGATCGATGACGTGCTGTCGGTGGCCGGGTTGATGCCGATCATGGCATCGCCATTGCCGTACAGCAGCCCGTCGAGGATGCTCGCGGCAATCCCGGCCGGTTCGTCAGTGGGGTGATTGGGTTGCAGTCGTGTCGACAGACGTCCGCGCAAGCCCATCGTCCCGCGAAAACGGGTGACGACACGAATTTTCTGCGCCACCAGCACCAGATCCTGCACGCGCATGATCTTCGACACGGCCGCCGCCATTTCCGGGGTCAGGCCGGGGGCGAGGGCGCGCAGGCTGTCTTCGTTGGCGTGATCGCTGAGCAGCCAGTCGCGCAGGCCGCCGACCGTGAGGTGGCTGACGACGGCAAACGCCTGTTTATCGTGGGTGTCGATGATCAGTCGGGTGACTTCATCGTCTTCGTAAGGGATCAGGGCTTCTTCAAGGAAGTGCTTGAGCGGGATGTCGGCCAGTGCCATCTGCGCGGCCACACGCTCGCCATCATTGAGCGCCGCAACGCCCGCGAGGAAATCGCCGGAGCGCGCGGGGCTGGCCTTGGCCATGACGTCCTTGAGGCTGTCGAAACGGTAGGTCTGGGCGCCGACGGTATGGGCAAAAGCAGCCATGGACGGAGTCCTCCTGTGGTTCTACGGACCTGATCACTCTAAAGCGCCGGGCCTGCACCTTAATAGGGCCTGTGCCGGACGCAAGCCCGGCACAGGTGCAACTTATATACCGGTGAGCATCGCATCAGCCGGCGCATCGGAACGCTGCTTGGCGGTCAGTTGGAAGTAGATGAAGCCTACAACCATGAAGCCAAGGAAGATCAAGCCGATAAGCGCGTTGAACCAGGCCATTGCCACCAGGCACACCAGCGCCAGCAGCAGGGCGATGCCGGGCACGATCGGGTAACCGGGCGCGCGGAAAGTGCGTTCCAGCAGCGGTTCGGTTTTGCGCAGTTTGAACAGGCTAAGCATGCTGATGATGTACATCACGATGGCGCCGAACACCGACATGGTGATCATGGCAGCGGTCAGGGTCATGCCTTGCAGGTTGACCAGGCCGTCGCTGTAGATTGCGGCAATGCCGACCACGCCGCCTGCCAGAATGGCGCGGTGCGGTGTCTGGAAGCGCGAGAGTTTGGCCAGGCCTTTGGGCAAGTAACCGGCGCGAGCCAGGGCGAAGAACTGCCGCGAGTAGCCAAGGATGATCCCGTGAAAGCTTGCTACCAGGCCGAACAGGCCAATCCACACCAGCATGTGCATCCAGCTGGAGTTCGTGCCGACCACCGCTTTCATCGCCTGCGGCAGCGGATCGTTGATGTTCGACAGTTGCCGCCAGTCGCCCACGCCGCCTGCCATCACCATCACCCCGATGGCCAGGAACACCAGGGTCAGAATGCCGCTGACATAGGCCTTGGGGATTGTCCGTTTCGGGTCTTTGGCTTCTTCAGCAGCCATGGCCGCGCCTTCGATGGCGAGGAAAAACCAGATCGCAAAAGGAATGGCGGCGAAAATACCGGGCACAGACGCAATGGTAAACGTGTCGGAGCCGGACCAGCCGTTGAGCGCGAAGTTACTGAAGCTGAAGCCCGGCGCAACCACGCCCATGAACACCAACAGCTCGGCAACCGCCAAAACAGTCACCACCAGTTCAAAGGTGGCCGCGATGCTGACGCCAAGGATATTCAGGGTCATGAACACGAAATAGGCGCCAACCGCCGCGTGTTTCGGGTCCAGTTCCGGGAACTGCACGTTCAGGTAAGCGCCGATTGCCATGGCAATGGCGGGTGGGGCGAAGACGAACTCGATCAGCGTGGCGATCCCGGCAATCAGTCCGGCTTTTTCACCGAAGGCCCGTCGACTGTAGGCAAAGGGGCCGCCCGCGTGAGGAATGGCGGTGGTCAATTCAGTGAAGCTGAAGATGAAACAGGTGTACATCGTAGCCACGATCAACGTGGTGATCAGGAAACCCAGCGTACCCGCCGCGCCCCAGCCGTAACTCCAGCCAAAGTATTCGCCGGAGATCACCAGGCCAACAGCGATGCCCCATAAATGCAGGGTCCCGAGTGTCGGTTTGAGCTGTGTTGTAGAAGTCATAAGTCCTCGCGTGTATTTTTATTGTTCGATTGATGGACTTTCAGTAATGGGTACAGCACGCACGCAACCCCCGTGCCAGTTGCGGATTACGCCGCAACTGGCACGGGGAGAAGGTCTGACGAGAGGCTAAGGGGTTAGAAGAAACCCAGCGGATTGGTGTCGTAGCTCACCAACAGGTTTTTTGTCTGTTGATAGTGCTCAAGAGCCACTTTGTGGGTTTCGCGGCCGACGCCGGATTTTTTGTAGCCGCCGAATGCCGCGTGCGCCGGATACAGGTGGTAGCAGTTGGTCCACACGCGGCCAGCCTTGAGGGCACGGCCGACTCGGTAGGCGCGGTTGATGTCACGGGTCCATACGCCAGCGCCCAGACCGAACTGGGTATCGTTGGCGATGGCCACGGCTTCGGCTTCGTCCTTGAACGTGGTGATGCTGACCACTGGGCCGAAAATTTCTTCCTGGAACACCCGCATCTGATTATTGCCTTTGAGCAGGGTCGGCTGGATGTAGTAACCGGTGGACAGGTCGCCGCTGAGCTTTTCCACCTGGCCTCCAGTCAGCAGCTCGGCGCCTTCGCCCTTGGCGATTTCCAGGTACGAGAGAATCTTGTCGAATTGCTGCTCCGACGCCTGAGCGCCGACCATGCAGTCGGTGTCCAGCGGGTCGCCGCGTTTGATCTGCCCGACCTTTTTCATCACTGCTTTGATGAACTCCGGGTAAATCGACTCTTGCACCAGTGCCCGCGACGGGCAGGTGCAGACTTCGCCCTGATTGAAGAACGCCAGCACCAAGCCTTCAGCAGCTTTATCGATGAACTCGGGCTCGGCTTGCATGATGTCTTCGAAGAAGATGTTCGGCGACTTGCCACCCAGCTCCACGGTGGACGGAATGATGTTTTCCGCCGCCAGTTTCATGATGTGCGAGCCCACGGGCGTCGAGCCGGTAAAGGCGATTTTGGCGATGCGTTTGCTGCTGGCCAGCGCTTCGCCAGCCTCGCGGCCATAACCCTGCACCACGTTCAATACGCCGGGTGGCAGCAGATCACCGATCAACTCCATCAGCACGCTGATACCCAGTGGGGTTTGTTCGGCAGGTTTGAGCACTACGCAGTTACCTGCAGCCAAGGCCGGCGCGAGTTTCCAGGCCGCCATCAGCAGTGGGAAGTTCCACGGGATGATTTGCCCGACCACACCCAGCGGCTCATGGATGTGATAAGCCACGGTGTTGCCGTCGATTTCGGCAGCGCTGCCTTCCTGAGCGCGCAAACAGCCCGCGAAGTAGCGGAAGTGATCGGCGGCCAGCGGGATGTCGGCATTCAGGGTTTCACGAACGGCTTTGCCGTTGTCCCAGGTTTCAGTGACGGCCAGCAGCTCCAGGTTTGCTTCGATGCGGTCGGCGATCTTCAGCAGCACCAGCGAACGCGCCTGCACCGAGGTTGCGCCCCATGCAGCGGCAGCGGCATGGGCGGCATCCAGGGCTTTTTCGATATCTTCGGCGCTGGAGCGTGGGAATTCAGCGATCAGCTTGCCGGTGATCGGCGACGTGTTTTCGAAATATTGGCCTTTGACCGGCGGCACAAACTCGCCACCGATGTAGTTACCGTAACGATTTTTGAAGGTGACGATAGAGCCTTCAGTACCGGGATGGGCGTAACGCATGGTGAGTGTCTCCTGACTTTTGTGTTTATAGGGGAAGACGCGCTGTAGCGCTTACCTTAAGCGTAGAGCAAAGGTCGGGCCAGCGCCCTGTACGGCACGGTTTATAAGGCTTTCGGCGGTTTTCGTGAGGGCAAAGCGCCAGTGTTGTCGCGTATCCGATACGGAGGATGTGACACTTTGTACCGCTATCGGTACAGCGCGTGACTCATCGGTTTGGTCGACATTGCAATGCCGTGTCGCGAGGAGGATGCTGGGCTGCACCTCCGCAAAAGCACCGCAAAAAAGGAGAATAATAAAAAGTGCACAGCAATCACCTGACACGGCACGCTCGACAAGTGCTGACGGTCACCCAAGGCAAAGCGCAGTTGCGCGGGCCGGGCAGCGATCCTTCCATTGCGCGGTCCTGGTTGCGTTGTCTTGAGGACTATCATCTCGACCCCGCACTGGCCATTGCGCCGACTGTCCTTGAGCACGACCGTTTGCTGGAAAGCCGTGAGCGCATGCAGCAAGTGCTGAGCATTGCCGGTGGCGAAATGACCAGCCTGCACCAGCAGTTGTCGGGTGCCGGGCATGCAATTTTATTGACTGATGCGCGTGGGGTGATCCTCAACTGCGTGACCGCCCCTACTGAACGCAAGATATTCGAACGCGCCGGGCTCTGGTTGGGCGCCGACTGGAGCGAAGCCTGTGAAGGCACTAACGGCATCGGCACCTGTCTGGTCGAACGCCAGTCCCTGACCATTCATCAGGAGGAGCATTTTCGCGGACGCCACACCGGGCTGACCTGCTCGGCCAGTCCGGTTTTCGACCCTCATGGCGACTTGCTGGCGGTGCTGGACGTCTCGTCTGCACGCCATGACGTGTCCCGGCAAAGCCAGTTCCACACCATGGCCCTGGTCAATTTGTCGGCAAAGATGATCGAGAGCTGCTATTTCCTGCGCCACTTCGACAATCAGTGGCTGTTGCGTTTTCACGTGCAGGTCGAGTCCGCCGGTTTGTTCAGCGAGGGGTTGCTGGCGTTCGATGATGAGGGGCGGGTCAGTGCGGTCAATCAGAGTGCCTTGAACCTGCTGGGCCTCGGGCGCGGTGGTTTGCTCGGGCAATCAGTCGAGAGCGTGTTCGATTGCTCACTGGATGAGTTGCTCGGCCGTGCCAGTGTTGAGGCCAGTGCCAGTTGGCCGTTGCGTACCCGCGAAGGCCGACGCTTATTCGCACGACTGCGCAGCCAACCGCATAGCGTGCCGACAGCGTTGCCGGTCAGCCCGACGGGGGCGCCGCCGCGCTTGAGTGGGATCTGCCTGGGCGATGCAGCGCTGCAGAATGATTTCCGTCGCGCACTGCGGGTTTTCGAACGCGATGTGCCTTTGCTGATTAATGGCGAAACAGGTTCCGGCAAAGAAGCTTTTGCCAAAGCAGTGCATCAAGCCAGCGTGCGCGGCGATAAACCGTTCATCGCGCTTAATTGTGCGGCGATTCCCGAAAGCCTGATCGAAAGTGAACTGTTCGGCTATCGCGGTGGCAGCTTTACCGGTGCGCGCAAGGAAGGCATGCGCGGCAAGCTGCAACAGGCCGATGGCGGTACGTTGTTTCTCGATGAAATCGGTGACATGCCGCTGGCGCTGCAAACCCGGCTGTTGCGGGTGCTGGAAGACCGTTTGGTGGTGCCCTTGGGGGGTGAGCCGCAAGCGGTAAATGTACGGATCATCAGCGCGACTCACCGCAACTTGCTGGAGCGCGTGGCCGATGCCAGCTTTCGCGAAGATCTTTATTACCGTTTGAACGGCCTGGAGATCGCGTTGCCGCCGTTGCGCGAGCGCAGCGACAAATCGCAGTTGCTGGATTTTCTTCTGGAAGAAGAGGCGGGCGGCGAGACCGTGATCCTCGACGCGGACGCCCGCCAGGCGCTGCTGGACTTCGCCTGGCCGGGCAACCTGCGGCAATTGCGCAATGTCCTGCGCACCTTGGCGGCACTGTGCGATGACCAGCACATTGGCTTCGATGAATTGCCGCTCGCCATTCGGCAAAGCGCATCCGCGCCGGCTCTTGCACTGATGGGCGAACACCCGCTGGACGACGCCGAGCGCATCGCCCTGCTGTCAGCCCTGGACGCCCAGCGCTGGCACATGACCCACACCGCCGAACAGTTGGGGGTCAGCCGAAATACGCTGTACCGGAAATTGCGCAAGCACGGGATCGCGCGTTAGGCCAAACAGCGGGTCGATCGTTTCGCAGACAAGTCAGCTCCTTGTACGACTGTGGGAGCAACAAATCCGGATTTTAAACTCGAGGTGTGATTTGTCGCCCTCTACGCTAACCTGCGCCCATAGTTTACGAGGTCGATCATGCATATTCATATTCTCGGTATTTGCGGTACTTTCATGGGTTCGCTGGCGGTACTCGCCAAAGAGTTGGGCCATCGGGTCACCGGTTCGGACGCCAATGTCTACCCGCCGATGAGCACGCAGTTGCAGGCTCAGGGCATTGAGTTGACCCAAGGCTACGACGCGGCACAGCTTGACCCTGCGCCGGATCTGGTGGTTATTGGCAACGCGCTGTCGCGAGGCAACCCGGCGGTAGAGTACGTGCTGAACAAAGGCCTGCCTTATGTTTCCGGCCCGCAATGGCTGGCCGATCACGTGCTGCAAGGGCGCTGGGTATTGGCCGTTGCCGGAACGCATGGCAAGACGACGACCAGCAGCATGCTCGCCTGGGTGCTGGAACATGCTGGCATGAGCCCCGGCTTCTTGATCGGCGGTGTACCGCAGAATTTTGCCGTGTCGGCGCGTGTGGGCGAGACCCCGTTTTTTGTCGTCGAGGCTGACGAGTACGACAGCGCCTTCTTCGACAAGCGCTCAAAATTTGTCCATTACCGTCCGCGTACTGCGATTCTGAACAACCTGGAGTTCGATCACGCCGACATCTTCCCCGATCTGCCAGCCATCGAACGGCAGTTCCACCACTTGGTGCGAACTATCCCAAGCGAAGGCCTGGTGATCCATCCGACCACCGAGCCGGCGTTGCTGCGAGTGATTCAAATGGGCTGCTGGACGCCGGTACAAACCACCGGTGAGGGCGGTCAATGGCAGGCGCGTCTGCTCAGCGATGACGGCTCGCGTTTCGAAGTCACCTTTGAAGGCGTAGTTCAGGGCGTGGTCGAGTGGGATATGACCGGTCAGCATAACGTAGCCAACGCGTTGGCCACTCTGGCGGCCGCGCGGCATGTTGGCGTGGTGCCGAAGCAAGGTATCGAAGCGCTGGGCTTGTTCAAAAGCGTCAAACGCCGCATGGAAAAGGTCGCCGAGGTCAACGGCATCACTATCTATGATGACTTTGCTCATCATCCGACTGCGATTGCCACCACCCTTGATGGCCTGCGCAAACACGTTGGCGATGCGCCGGTGATCGCGATTATCGAGCCGCGCTCCAATTCCATGAAGCTCGGTGCGCACCGCGACGGCTTGCCGGAAAGTGTGCGTCAGGCTGATCAGGCGATCTGGTACGCGCCGGCCAATCTGGGCTGGGACCTGGCCGCCACTGCTGCATTGTGCACGGTGCCTTCGGTGGTTTGCGACTCCCTTGAGGCGATCATCGCCCAGGTGAAAAACCTGGCTAAACCGGGTACACAGGTCGTCATTATGAGTAACGGCGGCTTCGGCGGCTTGCACGGCAAGTTGGCTGAGGCGTTGAAATGAGTGGCCCGGAACGCGTCACCCTGGCGATGACCGGTGCTTCTGGCGCGCAGTATGGGTTGCGCCTGCTCGACTGTCTGGTGCGTGAAGACAGGGAAGTGCACTTCCTGATTTCCAAGGCGGCCCAGTTGGTGTTGGCCACCGAGACCGATGTCTCGCTGCCGCCGAAAACCCTGATGATGCAAGCGTTTCTGACCGAGTACACCGGCGCAGCGGCGGGACAGATTCGGGTGTATGGCAAGGAAGACTGGATGTCGCCCGTGGCCTCTGGCTCGGGTTCGCCCAGCGCGATGGTGGTGGTGCCCTGTTCCACGGGCACCTTGTCGGCGATTGCGACCGGGGCCTGCAACAACCTGATCGAGCGTGCGGCGGATGTGACGTTGAAGGAGCGTCGCCAATTGATTCTGGTGCCGCGTGAGGCGCCGTTTTCCAGTATCCATCTGGAGAACATGCTCAAACTGTCGAACATGGGTGCGGTGATTCTGCCGGCGTCACCGGGTTTCTATCATCAGCCGCAAACCATTGATGATCTGATCGACTTTGTTGTCGCGCGGATTCTCAATGTGCTGAATATCCCTCAAGACATGTTGCCGCGCTGGGGCGAGCATCACCTGAGTGCAGATGAATAAGCGCCTGCTGTTGACCCTGTTGGTGCTACAGCTGACTGGGTGTGCCACGGCTCGAACGCTTGATGCCGCCAAACCTGGGGCCCCCGTTGTGTATTCGGGTGCGCGTCTGGATTGGTATGCGATACAGGGTGGTTGCTGCGAGATGGATCGTTTCGGTGCCGAGGCACCGAGCTATCCAGGCGTGGACCTGCCCGCCAGCGCGTTGCTCGACACCCTGCTTTTACCGCTGTCGCTGCTGACCGTGCTGGGCGTGGGGTTTCAGGCGACGGGCGGCTTGTAGACGTCTGAACCTGACGTGCTGTCGGGCTCACTTGCCCAGTTTGTTCAACTCTTCTGCTTCGACGATCCGCACCCCGTCCTGGTCTTCCAGCGCCAGGCGCCAAAGCGCTCGGGCCAGGCAGCAGGCTTCTATGCCACGGTATTTGCCGGGAATCAGTTTTGCCAATGGGCCTGCCAGTTGTTCGGCCAGACGCTGTTCGGTGCGTTCGCCAAGCAACAGTGATGGTCGGACGATGGTCAGTTGCGGCCAATCCTGAGCTTTGAGTGCATATTCCATTTCGCCCTTGATCCTGTTGTAGAAAACGCTGGATCGCCGATCGGCATTGACTGCGCTGATCACCACCAGATGCCGCGCTCCGAGTTCGCGAGCTCGCTTGCCGAAGGCCACCACCATATCCAGATCGACCGCGCGAAACGCTTCCTGCGAGCCAGCCTGCTTGATCGTGGTGCCCAGGCAGCAAAAGGCGATGTCGACCCGCCCGCTTAACGTTGGCAGCAGTGCATTGAGTTCACCCACCGGATTTTCCAGGCGAGGGTGCTTGTTCAGGGGTTTACGGGTCGGTGCCAGTACGCGGCTGACCGTCGGTTCGCTGAGCAAGCGATCAAGCAAATGTTCACCGGTCAGGCCGGTGGCTCCGGCAAGCAGGATGTGCTGAGGGGTCAGGTACATAGTGTTTCTCCCTTTTTACAACGCAGTCTAGCGGTTGCCCGTGGTCTTCGCTTCCTTGCTGCTCAACGATGTGTTCAGGGCGCTCTGCGCCTGGCTCTTGCGCAACTGCTGCCAGTGCGCAAGAACCCCTTTGGGCGCCCAGATCTGCGGCTCCGATGCCTCAAAGCTTTCGGTTATTTCGCGGGCCGCCACGTACGATTTGGCGTCGTTGAACGCTTGTTGCAGGTTGTCTGTTTCAACCAATGCCTTTGCGAACATGGCTTCGCCAAAGTAAGTGAAATCGTCCTCTTCCGAGCAGCCAAAAGACACCCTGTCTGCACGCGAGGCGGTGATCACTACGGTTTTTTCGTCTTTGAGCACCGGAATGAAACCACCGGAATAACAGGCGGAGATCACGATAATTTTGTCGCGGTCTTTTAACGGTGCGAGGACGACGGCCAGCTCATCGGCGGGCAGGTCGGCCAGTTCCATCCGTGGTTGATCAAGCACCAGTTCATGTTCTTGAGTGCCGTGGCTGGTCAGGTAGATGAACACCAGGTCTTCCGGCCCGCTGCGTTGCGCCAGGGTCTGAACCGCGCGGCTGATACTTTCGCGGGTCGCCAGTGCCCGGTCGTTCATGTGATCGCGATGATTGACCAGGCTGATCTGCCCGTAGGCGCCGAAGCGCGTGGCCAGCAGGTTGTTCACGTAATCTGCTTCGCGCATGAATACGCTCTGCTTGCCGTCACCACCCACGACCAGGCTGTACAATTCGACAGCGGGAGTGGAGGCGGGCACTGCGGCCAGGGCTTTTTCCAACAGGGGGCCTTGGGCGAGCAAGCCGACCTCAAGTGCATCGGGCAACAGATTGCCTTGCGCGTCACGCACACGCAGACCGTTGGTCCAGGTGCCGCTTTGAACGCTGCCATCTGCCAGGGTCAAGGTGCCTTTGCCTTGATAGGTGTCGTCGGCGAACGGACCTTGATAGGTGCTGCCATCGACCAGGTGCAGTACACCCTCGCCGTTGAAGCGCCAGTTGCTGAACTGACCCTGATAATGGCTGCCATCTGCACCGATCAGTTCGCCCTTACCGTTGAGCGCGCCGTCCTTGAACTGCCCAATCCAGACATCGCCGTCGCTGTTTTCGTAGCGGCCTTTGCCTTGCAGTTGGTTGTTGCGGAAACCGCCGACGTATTGATCACCCTCGGCGCTGTTGAAGCTGCCGTTGCCTTCCAGTTGACCGTTGACGAATTTGCCGCTGAATTGATTGCCACTGGCGTCGCTGCGCTGGCCTTCGCCATTGGGTTTGCCGTGCGCGAACAGGCCTTGATATTGGCTGCCGTCATCAAGTTCGAGGTGACCGAGGCCGTCGTATTGGTCAGCCTTGAATTCGCCCCTATAGGCCATGCCTGGCTCTTTGAGCGTGCCTTCACCCTCGCGTCGGCCCAGCTTGAAGCCGCCGACATAATTGCCGGTGCTGGTGGTCAACGTGCCTAAACCGTGAAACAGACCGTTCTGGAATTGGCCGCGGTAGACGTCGCCATTACTGGCGTGCCATTCGCCGGCACCCTGCCACAGCCCCTTCTGGAACTGACCTGCGTACCAGCTGCCGTTGGGATAGTCGACTCGGCCCTTACCTTGCAGCAGGCCATTGACGACATCGCCGCGGTAACGGCCGCCGTCGGGCAGACGTGCGTCTGGGGGCGACAGTGGTTCGCCCTCGCCGCAAGCCGCGAGTAAAAGAATGAGTGCCAGAGGGGCAAGAGGGGCGAACGCGCGCATGGTCGATCCTGAAGATAAAAATCCAAGCGTGTTGAAGACGTCCCTGAACAGTCGCTTTCACACAGCCGCGGGCAGTATGACGCAGCTATGTGGTTGCTTTATAGAGGCAACGAAACAGCCGGTAATAGCTGTTTCGCTTTTTAGTGGTCTTACACGAAGCACAACGACAGGGGTTCAGCGACGAAGGCTGGCTTGTCCTGGCCCTCTATTTCCAGCGTTGCCGTGGCTTTGAGCAGCCATTGGCCTGGTTTCTTTTCGGTGACTTGAGTCATGGTTACGTTGAGTCGAACCCGTGAGTTCACTTTTACCGGTTGGATAAAACGCACGCTGTCCAGGCCATAGTTGATCACCATTTTCAGCCCTTCGGGCACTACCAGCAGGTCTTCCATCAACTTCGGGATCAGCGATAGCGACAGAAAGCCGTGGGCGATGGTACTGCCGAAGGGGGTTTTCGCGGCTTTTTCAGGGTTGACGTGGATGAACTGGAAGTCGCCGGTGGCTTCGGCAAACAAGTTGATGCGCTCTTGGTCGATAGTGAACCACTCGGAACGTCCCAGTTCCTTGCCTTCATAGTTCTTCAGCTCTGCAACGGGTACAAAGGGCATAGATACTCTCCTTGTTGTCATTGGTTTTTGTGGGTATGGCTATCGCGCTCAGTGTTTATAGGCGTCGGATTTTTCACCGTGCCAAGGCCTAAGATCAGCATGGGCTTTAGGGATGGTCAAGGATGTATGCCTTTGGCGAATGCTGATTTATCAGCCATTGCCACAGCGTGCCTATAATGGCGTCGCGAATTTGCTGGAGTTTCTTATGTTGCTACGGGGTCTGACATGGCTGGTGTTGTTCCAATTGGTGGGCACCGCGCTCAATCACCTGTTCTTGCCAATACTGCCCGGGCCGATCATCGGTCTGGTGTTGTTACTGATTTTTCTGATGACGCGCGGCGAAGTCAGTGAGCCATTGAGTCTGGCCGCCAGCAGCTTGTTGCGTTATCTGCCGCTGCTGTTGGTGCCGCCCGCCGTGGGGGTGATGGTCTACGCTGCCGAGATTGCCGCCGATTTCTGGGCCATCGTCGGATCGTTAGTGCTGTCGTTGCTGCTGTCCTTGGCGTTCGTCGGCTGGCTGATGCAGAAGCTGGTTCTGCGCCAGTCGCGACGCGGGGAGTCCTCATGAACATGGATTGGAATGGCGCCTGGAACGCGGTGATCCATCATCCACTGTTCGGCATTGCGATTACGCTGGGGGCGTACCAGTTGATGCTGGCCGCTTACGAAAAAACCCGCTGGATATTTTTGCAGCCGGTGCTTATCTCGATGTTGCTGGTGGTCGGCATTCTGGTCAGCTGCGGTTTGAACTATGCCGAGTACCGCAAAAGCACGGAAATCCTCAGTATTTTGTTGGGGCCTGCGACGGTTGCACTGGCGGTCCCGCTTTATCTGAACCTGCGACGTATTCGCCAGCTGTTCTGGCCGACCTTTACTACGCTAATCGTGGGCGGAGTGCTGGCGACATCCCTGGGTGTGACGCTGGGCTGGCTGTTCGGTGCCGACCACATGATCTTGATGACCATGGCGCCCAAATCAGTGACGTCGCCGATTGCCATGTTGGTGGCCGAACAGATTGGTGGCGTCGCACCACTGGCGGCGGTGTTCGTGTTGATTACCGGGGTGATCGGCGCGATTTTTGGCCCTGGTCTGCTGTCCCTTCTTGGGGTGGAGAATCAGGCTGCGCGCGGCATGGCCCTCGGTTTGGCCGCGCATGCCGTCGGCACCTCGGTGGCGTTGCAGGAAAGTGAGGAGTGCGGTGCGTTCGCCGCCCTGGCAATGAGTTTGATGGGCGTCGGCACGGCGGTATTCCTGCCATTGGCCGTTACGCTGGTCGTTTAAGGAGGCTTCCATGGTGTTGCCATTATTTCCTCTCAACGCAGTGCTGTTCCCGGGGTGCATGCTCGATTTGCAGCTGTTCGAGGCACGCTATCTGGACATGGTTAGCCGCGGGATGAAGCAGGGCGAAGGCTTTGGCGTGGTATGCATTCTTGACGGCGAAGAAGTCGGGCAGGCGCCAGAGGGCTATGCGCTGGTAGGTTGCGAAGCGTTGGTGCGGGATTTTCAGCAGCAGGACAACGGCTTGCTGGGGATTCGCGTGGAAGGTGGGCGCCGTTTCCGCGTGGTCAGCACTCAGGTGCAGCGTGACCAGCTGATTATGGCTGACGTTGAGTGGCTGGATGAACTGCCGGAGCGCCCGTTGCAGGAAGCGGACGCCGATCTGGTGGCCTTGCTTGCCGCCTTGGCCGAGCACCCGATGGTTGCCGCGTTGAACATGGGCGTTACGGCCAGCGGGCAGCAATCGCTGGCCAATCAGCTGGCTTATCTGCTGCCCTTCACCGAAGAAGACAAGGTCGAGTTACTGGAACTCAACGATGCTCAGGAGCGCCTGGACGCGATTCAGGACCTGCTCGATGAAATACAGGGTGACGTGCAGGCCTGACGCGTTAGTTAATCGCGCCCGTGGGGGCCAGGTACTGATAACGCAGCGCCGCGTGGGACAGTGAATGCAGGGCGAAGTAACCGTACAAGGTGACCAGCGCTGGCAGGATCAGCCACCACACCCTTACGGGCATGGGCTCAAGCGGTGTTTTACGCTGTATGAAGGACAGGCTGGCTGCGCAGAGGCAGAACGCGAGCAGGGCCCCGGCCAGCACATCAGACGGCCAATGCACCCCCAGATAGACCCGCGACATGGCAATCGACAGCGCCGGAATACCGCCCAGCAATAACCAGGTCAGGCGCAAACGTACCGGCTGACCGCGTCCCGCCAATACTGCCAACGCCATAAACAGCGCGAATGACCCCGAACTGTGCCCGCTGGGCATGCTGTAAGTGGTGAGCGGGTCGATCAGTACGTCGGGACGCGTGCGGGCGAAGAACCCTTTCATTCCTGTATTGGCCAGTGCCGAGCCCACGGTCACTGCGCCAGCAAACATCGCCTGTTTCCATTGCCGGGTTGCCAGCAACAGCACCAACAACAGGCTGACGACGGCCACTTGGGTTTTGAAGTCGCCCAGCCGAGTGATCATCACCACGAACTGATCAGCCGCTTCACTGCGATGTTCCTGCACCAATGCCATCAAGCCCTGATCGAAGTGCGTCAGGTAGGGCCAGCCGAGAAATACCCCAGCGAGCATGACAAGGCTCAACACGGCGATCAGCGGGGTTGCATAGCGCTTCCCGCCAAAGCTGCTGTGGATACTGACGCCGAGCAACACCGCCAACCCACCACCGATCATCCCTGCCTGTGACCAGAAGCCCTCGGGCAGTGGCAAGCGCATGGCCGCGCCGGTGGCCCAGCCCGGCAGCAGGTACGCGAGGGACCAGCCAGCGGCCGCGATCACGCTGACAGCAGCAAAACGCGGGAAAGGCATGTCGAACATGCCTGCGACCATGGGCAACATGGGTCGCAGTGGCCCGATAAAGCGTCCGACCAGCAGGCTGGCAATGCCGTAGCGCTGGAAGTAGAGCTCCGCACCGCCTATCCATTCCGGGTGATGACGCAGCCCGGGCAGGCGGCGGATGTTCTGGTGAAAGCGCCTGCCGAGAAAATACGACAGACCGTCACCCAGCAAGCCGCCACAAAAGCCCAGTAAAAGTGTTTCGCCCAGTGACAAGGCACCACTGCCGGCCAGCACCGCGACAGTGAACAGAAGCACGGTGCCCGGCACGATGATCCCGGCGATGGCCACGCATTCAAGGAACGCCACCAAAAAAATCGCTAGACCCAACCACGAGGGGTTTGCGCTCAGCCAGCCGGTAATGCCATCGAGCCATGGGCCCATGTCTCAGTTTCCTTGCTTGAGTAAAAAGTAATCGCGGCCTTCGACCTGGCCGCGTCGCAGCGGGTTCCGCGTGCAATACCGGGCGTAGGCGGCGTCGACGAAACGGTACATCAGATGCTCGTCGCGGCCCTCGGGGATGCCCAGTCGTGTGGTCTGGATAATCTGCTTGGGCTCGGCACCGACATCATCGACGAACAGGTGCTCAAGGTCGAAGCGTTTGGCGTCCCAAGTCGGGACTTTGAGCCCCAGGGCCCTGCACAGCAGGGTTTGACCGGCACACAGACGCTCGGGCGGACGCAGTGCTCCCTTGGCATCAGGGTTGTTCAAGAGCATGTGCGCGAGACTGTTGCCGTCGGAAAGTTCGTCGACCCACGGATACGCGGACTTGATCAGCACGGCATTGCCCGGCCCTTCGGCGCTGAAGTTCAGCGAATCGCCGCCGCGGGCATAGTACATATAGATGTGCCCGCCCTCGAGAAACAGCGCTTTGCGTTTTTCGGTGTAGCCCAATGACGCGTGGCTGCCTTTTTCTGCGCAGTAGTAGGCTTCCGTCTCGATGATCCGAGCCGACAGCCACAACGCATCTGGGCCATTGCCCACGCGATGACGAATCACTTTGCCCAGTAACGCCCGGGCGAGGACTTGCGCATCTCGGTGGAAAAACGAGTCCGGCAGGGGGGTGGGCATCGGTGCTTACGGTCGTCGAATGGCAATCAGGGCGGCGATGATAACAACAACTGTCTTAATCAAAGCTGAATGACGGTGTGCCGGGTATTGATGAGTATGGCTGCGGGGCCTCTTCGCGAAGGCGTTATATCAGGTGCCGGCGTGAGGTTTTGGGTGCTCCAGAGGGCTTTTTATCCCTACTTTGCTCGGGTTATCGACCATCCGCCTGCCACCGCTGTCGTTACACGGGCTCGACAGCTATAATCGGCCGCTTTCCTCTCCGCCAAGACCTCTGAGACCATGACTGAGTCCGTTCTTGACTACATGACCCGTTTGGGTCGCGCCGCCCGCGAAGCTTCGCGAGTGATCGGCCGCGCCAGCACCGCGCAGAAAAACCGCGCCTTGCAAGCCACCGCTGACGCTCTCGATGACGCCCGGACCGAATTGTCTGCCGCCAATGAGCTGGACTTGGCGGCCGGTCGGACCAACGGCCTTTCGCCGTACATGCTCGAGCGTCTGACCCTGACGCCGGCACGCATCGATAGCATGATCGAAGGTTTGCGCCAGGTGATCAGCCTGCCGGACCCGATTGGCGCGATTCGCGACATGAGCTATCGGCCGTCGGGCATTCAGGTCGGCAAGATGCGTGTGCCGCTGGGTGTGGTGGGGATTATTTACGAGTCGCGTCCGAATGTGACGATCGATGCCGCGAGCCTGTGCCTGAAGTCGGGTAACGCCACGATTCTGCGTGGTGGCTCTGAAGCCATTCACTCCAACCGTGCCATCGCCGCCTGCATTCAGCGCGGCCTGGCGGTTGCCAATTTGCCGGCGGCCGTGGTGCAAGTGGTTGAAGTGACGGATCGTGCGGCAGTCGGCGCGCTGATCACCATGCCCGAGTACGTCGACGTGATCGTTCCACGCGGCGGCAAAGGCCTGATCGAACGGGTCAGTCGCGATGCACGGGTGCCGGTGATCAAGCATCTGGACGGCATCTGCCACGTTTATGTCAGTGCCCACGCCGATCTGCCCAAGGCTCAGCGCATCAGTTTCAACGCCAAAACCTACCGTTACGGCATCTGCGGCGCGATGGAAACCTTGTTGGTGGATCAGGCTGTTGCTGCCGAGTTTTTGCCGCCAATGGCCGCGCAATTTCGCGAAAAAGGTGTCGAGCTGCGCGGTTGCGAACGCACCCGCGAGCTGATTGATGCCCTGCCAGCAACCGAAGAAGACTGGAACACCGAATACCTTGCGCCGATTTTGTCGATCCTTGTGGTGGCGGATCTGGATCAGGCCATCGAACATATCAACCGCTATGGGTCGCACCATACCGATGCCATCGTCACTGATCATCAGGGCCAGGCTCGGCGTTTCCTGGCCGAAGTGGACTCCAGTTCGGTGATGATTAACGCCCCGACCTGCTTCGCTGATGGCTTTGAATACGGATTGGGTGCCGAGATCGGCATTTCTACTGATAAGCTGCACGCCCGCGGTCCGGTCGGTCTGGAAGGTTTGACCTGCGAGAAGTACATCGTGGTCGGCGATGGTCAGTTGCGTGGCCAGGAGCCTGTCTGACTTGGCCGATCCCGAAAAACCCGCTGCGCAGGTGCCACAGACGCCAGGCCTGCCCAGACGTATCGGTATGCTGGGCGGCACGTTCGACCCCGTGCACATCGGCCATTTGCGCAGTGCGCTGGAAGTCGCCGAGTTGCTGGGGCTTGATGAGTTACGCCTGACACCCAGTGCCAGGCCGCCTCATCGCGACATGCCAAGCGTCAGTGCGCAGCACCGACTAGCGATGGTCAAGTGCGCGGTGGCCGGTGTGCCTCCTTTGACGGTGGATGACCGAGAGCTGCAACGGGACAAACCGTCGTACACCATCGACACCCTGGAACTGATGCGGGCCGAGTTGGCCGCAGATGACCAGTTATTCCTGTTATTGGGTTGGGATGCCTTTTGCGGGCTACCGACCTGGCATCGCTGGGAAGAACTGCTGGAGCACTGCCATATCGTGGTGCTGCAACGCCCGGACGCCGACAGCGAGTCGCCTGACGCCATGCGTAACTTGCTGGCGGGGCGCGCAGTCAGCGATCCGAAGGCCCTGAAAGGGCCGGGTGGACACATTACATTCGTCTGGCAGACGCCGTTATCGGTGTCTGCCACCCAGATCCGCCAACTGCTGGCCAGCGGGAAGTCGGTACGTTTTCTGGTGCCAGACGCGGTACTGGCCTATATCGACGCGCACGGGCTGTACCATGCGCCGAACACTCAGGGGACCCTTTGAAACAGCCTCTCTAGATGGCGTTTCAGGTCCTCATACACACGAGCTGAATGAGTTTTTTATGACGAAGCAAAATAGCGAAATCCTGATCAAGCTGGCAACGGCTGCACTGGAAGACATCAAGGCCCAGGACATCCTGGCGATCGACGTGCGCGACAAGACCAGCATCACTGATTACATGCTCATCGCCACAGGTACCTCCAACCGCCACATCGCCTCGATGGTCGAGAACGTGCGCGACAAGGTCAAGGCTCAGGGCTTCAAGCCACTGGGTGAAGAAGGCAAGGGCGACAGCGATTGGGTTCTGTTGGACCTGGGCGACATCATCGTGCACGTAATGACCGCCAGCGCCCGTCAGTTCTACGACCTTGAGCGTCTGTGGCATGGTGCCGAGCAAAGCCGTGCAAGCCATGGCAGCCACGATGCGAACCCGTTTGACCCAATGGCAGCCGACAAAATGTCATTCGACAACACGCCGTCTGACAAAGAGTAAGGGGTTGCTGTGCGTCTGCGTTTGATCGCTGTCGGTTCGCGCATGCCAAAGTGGGTGGAAGAAGGTTGGCATGAATACGCCAAGCGTATGCCATCCGAACTGGCGCTCGAACTGGTGGAAATTCCGCTCAATACCCGGGGCAAGAATGCCGACGTGGCGCGCTTCATCCGTCAGGAAGGCGAAGCCATGCTGGCAAAAGTGCAGCCGGGCGAGCGTATCGTCACCCTCGAAGTGCACGGTAAACCGTGGAGCACCGAGCAATTGGCGGTCGAACTCAATCGCTGGCGCCTGGATTCGCGCACGGTGAATCTCATGGTCGGTGGCCCGGAAGGGCTGGCGCCGGAGGTTTGCGCGCGTAGCGAACAACGCTGGTCGTTGTCCCCGCTGACCTTGCCGCATCCACTCGTGCGCATCCTCATTGGTGAGCAGATGTATCGCGCCTGGACTGTTCTGTCCGGGCACCCTTATCACAAGTAGTCGTGTGAACACGCCCTAAATGTCCCAGCCGATTCGCCTCAAGGACCATGAGAAAGATGCCCGCCTAGTGCGCGGCAGAGTCGTGGTCGGGGCTGTGGCGGTGGTGGTGTTGGTGTGCGTGCTGATTGCGCGGCTGTATTTCCTGCAGGTCATCCAGTACGAGTATCACTCGACCCTGTCGGAGAACAACCGGGTTCATGTTCAGCCGATTCCGCCACCCCGTGGGTTGATCTACGACCGCAATGGGGTGGTCGTCGCCGATAATCGGGCCAGTTTCAGCTTGAGCATGACCCGCGAGCGTTCTGGCGACTGGGAGCAGGTGCTGGACGTCATTGTCAGCGTGCTGGAATTGACGCCTGATGATCGGGTGCTGTTCGAGAAGCGCATGAAGCAGGGGCGACGGCCATTCGAGCCGGTGCCCATTCTGTTTGAGCTGACTGAAGAGCAAATTGCCCGCGTTGCCGTCAACCAGTTCCGTCTGCCCGGCGTTGAGGTGGTTGCGCAGCTGGTTCGCCACTATCCGCAGGGTGCGCACTTCGCGCACTCGGTGGGTTACATGGGGCGGATCAACGAGAAAGAGCTCAAGGTGCTCGACCCGGTCAATTACAGCGGCACCCACCATATCGGCAAAACCGGCATCGAGCGTTTCTACGAGCCGGAGCTGCATGGTCAGGTGGGCTACGAAGAAGTTGAAACCAACGCCCGCGGGCGAGTATTGCGTGTGCTCAAGCGCACCGATCCTTCGCCAGGCAAAGACATCGTCCTGAGCCTCGACATCAAACTGCAGGAAGCCGCCGAAATTGCATTGGCCGGGCGTCGCGGTGCGGTGGTCGCGCTTGATCCGCGTACTGGCGAAGTGCTGGCGATGGTCAGTCAGCCGAGTTTCGACCCTAACCTGTTTGTCACCGGCATCAGTTTTAAAGCCTATGCCGAGCTGCGGGACTCCATTGACCGGCCCTTGTTCAACCGTATTCTGCGTGGCTTGTACCCGCCGGGTTCGACGATCAAACCGGCTGTTGCTATCGCCGGGCTAGACAGTGGCGTCGTCACGGCATCCACTCGGGTGTTTGACCCGGGCTATTACCAATTGCCGAACTACGACCACAAATATCGCAACTGGAACCGCACGGGCGATGGCTGGGTCGATCTGGACACGGCGATCATGCGCTCCAACGACACCTACTTTTACGACCTGGCGCACAAGCTCGGCATCGACCGGCTGTCGTCGTACCTGAACAAGTTCGGGATCGGGCAGAAGGTGTCGCTGGACATGTTCGAAGAGTCGCCAGGCTTGATGCCGTCGCGAGACTGGAAGCGGATTACCCGGCGTCAGGCCTGGTTTCCTGGCGAGACGCTGATCCTCGGTATCGGTCAGGGCTATATGCAGGCGACCCCGCTGCAACTGGCGCAAGCGACCGCACTGGTGGCCAACAAGGGCAAGTGGAATCGTCCGCACCTGGCAAAAACCATCGAGGGCTTGCCGCCGGTAGACGCAAACCCGATGCCGGACATCGTGCTGCGTGACGCCTCGGACTGGAACAAGGTCAATCACGGCATGCAACAAGTGATGCACGGCGCCCGTGGTACTGCGCGCAAGGCTGCGATCGGTTCGCAATACCGAATTGCCGGCAAAAGCGGTACCGCTCAAGTGGTGGCAATCAAGCAGGGTGAGAAGTATGACCGCTCCAAGATTCAGGAGCGTCACCGTGACCATGCCCTGTTCGTCGGCTTCGCCCCGGCGGATAACCCGAAAATAGTCGTGGCAGTGATGGTGGAGAACGGCGAGTCCGGTTCTGGCGTCGCGGCCCCCGTGGTCCGCCAGGTGATGGATGCCTGGTTGCTTGGCCCGGACGGTTTGCTCAAACCTGAGTACGCCAGCACCTCAAATGCGGAGGCTTCGGCCCGTGAAGAGTAATTTCGACCGCATCCTTTCCAGCGAGGACGTGATGCGCCGTCGCGCCAGTTTCCTCCAGCGCATTCATATCGATGGGCCGCTGCTGATCCTGTTGCTGACCCTGGCCGCCGGCAGTTTGTTCGTGCTGTATTCGGCCAGTGGCAAGAATTGGGATCTGCTGATCAAGCAGGCGACCTCCTTTGGTATCGGCCTGGTGTCGATGTTCATCATCGCGCAGCTCGAGCCGCGTTTCATGGCGCGCTGGGTACCGGCCGCCTACGTAGTGGGGCTGATGCTGCTGGTGGTGGTGGACGTCATGGGCCACAACGCCATGGGCGCGACCCGCTGGATCAACATCCCCGGCGTCATTCGCTTCCAGCCTTCCGAATTCATGAAAATCATCATGCCGGCGACCATCGCCTGGTACCTGGCCAAGCACACGTTGCCGCCGCACTTGAAGCACGTGGCCTTGAGCCTGGGGCTGATCGGTCTTCCGTTCATCCTTATCGTGCGCCAGCCGGACCTGGGCACTTCTTTGCTGATCCTGGCGTCGGGTACGTTTGTACTGTTCATGGCCGGCCTGCGCTGGCGCTGGATCATTGGTGTGCTCACCGCAGCCGTGCCGGTGGCGGTCGGCATGTGGTTTTTCTTCATGCACGACTACCAGAAACAACGAATCCTGACGTTCCTCGACCCGGAAAGTGACCCGCTGGGCACTGGCTGGAACATCATTCAGTCCAAGGCGGCGATTGGTTCTGGCGGCGTATTTGGCAAGGGCTGGTTGCTGGGTACGCAGTCGCACCTGGACTTTTTGCCGGAAAGCCACACCGACTTTATTATTGCTGTGTTGGGTGAAGAGTTTGGCTTGGTGGGTATTTGCGCCCTGTTGCTGATCTATGTTCTGTTGATCGGTCGAGGGCTGGTGATCACCGCTCAAGCTCAGACGCTGTTTGGCAAATTGTTGGCCGGTAGCCTGACAATGACGTTTTTTGTTTACGTTTTCGTCAACATCGGTATGGTCAGTGGCCTGTTGCCGGTTGTAGGTGTCCCATTGCCATTCATTAGCTATGGCGGAACCTCGCTGGTAACACTGTTGTCAGCGTTTGGGGTTTTGATGTCGGTCCATACCCATCGTAAGTGGATCGCACAGGTTTGATTAAGGTGAACAACTCAATGCAAGTAATGCGTAGCTGGGCTGCTCGATATGCTCCGTTGGTCGGCCTGGTGGGCATCCTTGGTTCAGTGCAGGAGGCGGCCGCAGGCGATTACGACGGCTCGCCGCAAGTGGCTGAGTTCGTCGGCGAAATGACCCGCGACTATGGGTTTGCCGGTGAACAGCTCATGGCTGTTTTTCGCGAAGCAGAACGTAAACAGGCCATTCTCGACGCAATTTCTCGTCCGGCCGAACGGGTAAAACAATGGAAGGACTACCGGCCGATTTTCGTCACTGATGCGCGTATTGCGCGTGGCGTGGACTTCTGGCGTCAACACGAAGCGGTCCTTGCACGTGCCGAGCAGGAGTACGGCGTACCGGCACAAGTCATCGTTTCGATCATCGGCGTGGAAACGTTTTATGGTCGCAATACCGGCAACTACCGCGTAATAGACGCCTTGTCGACGTTGGGCTTCGACTATCCGCCGCGTGCCGACTTCTTCCGCAAGGAGCTGCGCGAGTTCCTGATGCTGGCCCGTGAAGAGCAAGTCGACCCCCTGACGCTTAAAGGCTCGTACGCCGGTGCTATGGGATTGCCGCAGTTCATGCCCAGCAGCTTTCGGGCGTATGCCGTGGATTTCGACGGTGATGGCCACATCAATATCTGGACCGATCCGGACGATGCGATCGGTAGCGTTGCCAGCTATTTCAAACGTCACGGTTGGGTCGCGGGCGAGCCGGTTGTGAGCCTGGCGACGGTGCGCGGTGAGCATGCCGACGAAGGTTTGAGCCCTGGAATCGATCCGGTAAAGAATGTTGGGGAGTTGCGAGCGTTGGGGTGGTCGAGTCATGATGCGCTGCGCGATGATATGCCGGTGACCGCTTTCCGGCTCGATGGTGAAAATGGCCCTGAATACTGGATGGGCCTGAAGAATTTTTATGCAATCACGCGCTACAACCGCAGTGTGATGTACGCCATGGCCGTGCATCAACTGTCTGAACTGCTGGTCCAAGCACGGGGCGTCAAGTAATGCGGGCATTGCCGATTCGCAAACCACTAAAGTTCCTGGCCTTCGCAGCCTTGACCATCCTGGTGGCCAGCTGTTCGACCAGCCGCTCGCCACAGAGTACGGCTGTGCGTTCGGCCCCAGGTCTGGATATCAACCGTGCGCACAAAGATGGTGCGCCGTGGTGGGATGTCGATGTCTCGCGGATTCCGGATGCAGTGCCGACCCTGCATAACGGTCCGTACAAGGCCAACCCCTACACCGTGCTGGGCAAGACCTATTTCCCGTTGTCTGACTCCAAGCGCTACGTAGCATCGGGAACCGCGTCCTGGTATGGCACCAAGTTTCACGGCCAGGACACGGCCAACGGTGAAAAGTACGACCTGTACGGCATGAGTGCCGCCCACAAGACGTTACCGTTGCCCAGCTATGTTCGCGTGACCAACCTGGACAATAACAAGAGCGTGATCCTGCGGGTCAATGACCGTGGGCCATTCTATTCCGACCGGATTATCGACCTGTCCTACGCGGCCGCTAAAAAGCTCGGTTACGCCGAAATCGGTACTGCGCGGGTCAAGGTTGAAGGTATCGACCCCCAGGAATGGTGGGCGCAGCGCGGACGTCCAGCGCCGCTGATGCTTGAACAACCGCAAGTCATCGCCCAGGCTGCGCCGCCTGCCTTTACGGCTTCCACTGGAACGGTCGAGCAATATACGCCACCGCCCCAGCAGCACGCTGTGGCAGTTCCGGCCATGCAAATTGATGCAAAAAAAACGCTTCCGCACAAGCCTCTGGGCTGTATCTCCAGGTGGGCGCTTTCGCCAACCCGGACGCTGCGGAACTCCTGAGGTCGAAGTTGAGCGGGATGGTGCAAACTCCAGTGTTCGTCAGCTCGACAGTACGCAGTCAGCAAACGCTGTATCGGGTGCGGATGGGCCCGATAGACACTCAGGGTGAAGCCCAGCAATTACAAGCCAGCGTCCGGTCGGCCAATCTTGGCCAGCCGAGCGTGGTGACGTCGGATTAATAATTCAACCCGGGTTGGTTCAGGGTTGATGTGCAGTTGTTTGGCCGACGGTGACTTGCCGACAGAGCAAGCGATACATGCAACTGTTCACAGGGCAGCCTGATCAATCAGGCTGTTTTGTAAGCCAGGGGTAATGCCTGGCGTCGCAGACCGGATGAAAACGTCATTTTTTCGCCAGTCAGATTAGCTTTGCCCGCGAGGGCATGTTTGCCCATTAGCAATTTCGAGAGACGGATGAACATCACCACCTTTGCAAAACGCCTGTGCCTGCTAGTCCCGCTTATCATCGCCCCTGCCGCCTGGGCGGCTGAACAGATGATGCCATCGCCGCCGCAACTGGCCGCCAAAGCCTACGTGCTCATGGACGCCTCCAGCGGTAACGTTCTGGTCGAGAATAACGGCGACCAGCGTTTGGCACCCGCAAGCCTGACCAAGCTGATGACGGCTTACATTGCGACCCTGGAAATCCGTCGCGGCCAGATCGGTGAAAACGATCCAGTGACCGTCAGCGAGAACGCCTGGCGCACCGGCGGTTCGCGGATGTTCATCAAAGTGGGCACCCAGGTTACTGTCAGCGATCTGCTGCACGGCATCATCATCCAGTCGGGCAACGACGCCAGCGTCGCGCTCTCCGAGCACATTGCCGGCAGCGAAGATGCTTTCGCCGACATGATGAACAAAACCGCCGGCGACCTTGGTATGTCCAACAGCCACTTCATGAACCCGACCGGTCTGCCAAACCCGGAGCATTACTCGTCGGCCCATGACATGGCCGTGCTGGCACGCGCGATCATCCATGAAGACCCTGCTCACTATGCGATCTACTCGCAGAAAGAGTTTTTCTGGAACGGCATCAAACAGCCTAACCGCAACCTGCTGTTGTGGCGTGACAAGACCGTTGATGGTCTGAAAACCGGTCACACCGACGAAGCGGGTTACTGCATGGTGTCCTCGGCAGTACGTGATGGTATGCGTCTGATCGCTGTGGTGTTTGGCACCAACAGTGAACAGGCTCGTGCGGCTGAGACTCAAAAGCTGCTGACTTACGGTTTCCGCTTCTTTGAAACCCAGACGTTCTATCAGAAGGGCACTGAGCTGGCTCAGGCCGCTGTCTGGAAAGGCGTCGAGCATCAAGTCAAAGCCGGTCTGGCTGATGACCTGACCATGACATTGCCTAAAGGCCAATTGAAAAAGCTGGCCGCAAGTATGACTATGAATCCACAGCTGGTTGCACCTATCGCCAAGGGCGACGTGATCGGTAAAGTTGAAGTGAAAATGGACGACAAAATCGTGCACACTTCCGACCTTATCGCCCTCGACGCTGTCGACCAGGGTGGAATCTTCCGTCGCGTGTGGGACAGCATCCGCCTGTTCTTCTACGGTTTGTTCAACTGATATTGCCGACCGGCGTGCACCGGCTCTGACCCAGAGCGCGGTGCGTGCCGCTCGTCACGGCTTACGAGGCCGTTACTGCCATGACTGATACCGACGTAAAGTCGCATAAAATCGAATTTCCCTGCCTCGACTACCCGATCAAGGTGATCGGCGATACCGGCGTAGGTTTCACTGCCCTTGTGATCGAGACGTTGGCCAAGCACGCCACGCTCGATATCGCCACGCTCGCCGAGCGTCAAAGCAGCAATGGCAAATACACCACCGTACAGCTGCACATCACCGCGACTGGCGAAGAACAATTGCGCGATATCAATAGTGCATTGCGCGCTACGGGTTTCGTGCACATGGTGCTCTGATGTCCGGCAGCCTGGGCTTCCGTGACCTGGGTCTGGTCGCTTACGAGCCGGCCTGGCACGCCATGCAACGTTTCACCGACGAGCGTGCTCGCGAGGTGGGTGACGAGGTCTGGCTGGTGCAGCACCCTCCTGTGTTTACCCAAGGTCAGTCAGGCAAAGCCGAACACTTGTTGCTGCCGGGTGATATTCCGGTGGTACAGGTCGATCGTGGTGGTCAAGTGACCTATCATGGGCCCGGCCAACTGGTCGCCTACCTGATGCTGGATGTACGGCGTCTGGGGTTCGGGGTGCGCGAACTGGTCACCCGGATCGAGCACAGCCTGATTGCACTGTTGGCCAGCTACGGCGTAACAGCGGTAGCGAAAGCGGATGCGCCGGGTGTCTATGTCGATGGAGCGAAAATCGCCTCCCTCGGCCTGCGGATTCGCAACGGTTGCTCATTCCACGGCCTGGCGCTGAATGTGGACATGGACCTTGAGCCGTTTCGACGGATTAATCCCTGCGGGTATGCGGGGCTGGCAATGACCCAGCTACGCGATCATGCAGGCCCGATTGAATTTGCCGAGGTAAGTGCCCGGCTGCGTGCGCAGCTCGTCAAACACCTCGACTATGCTGAGCAGACGACCCTAACGGGCGGAATCGACTGACTATGACTATTGCGACTGACACTGCGCCAACCCTGATCCCGACGCTCGACATCGCTGAGCATGCGGCCCGTCCGAAAGTGGAAGCCGGCGTGAAGCTGCGCGGCGCGGAAAAAGTCGCGCGGATTCCGGTGAAGATCATTCCGACCGTCGACTTGCCGAAAAAGCCCGACTGGATTCGTGTACGTATCCCGGTTTCTCCCGAAGTAGACCGCGTCAAACAACTGCTGCGTAAGCACAAGCTGCACAGCGTATGCGAAGAGGCATCCTGCCCGAACCTGGGCGAATGCTTCTCCGGTGGCACCGCGACCTTCATGATCATGGGTGATATCTGCACCCGTCGTTGCCCGTTCTGTGACGTTGGCCACGGCCGACCGAAAGCCCTGGACGTCGACGAGCCGAAAAACCTGGCCGTTGCCATCGCCGATCTGCGCCTCAAGTACGTGGTGATCACCTCGGTTGACCGGGATGACCTGCGTGACGGCGGTGCCCAGCACTTTGCCGATTGCATTCGTGAAATTCGCCTGTTGTCGCCAAACGTCAAGCTAGAGACCCTGGTCCCGGACTACCGTGGGCGCATGGACATCGCGCTGGAAATCACGGCTGCAGAGCCGCCAGATGTGTTCAACCACAACCTGGAAACCGTGCCGCGCCTGTACAAGGCTGCGCGTCCGGGGTCGGATTACCAGTGGTCGCTGACCTTGCTGCAACGCTTCAAGGAGATGGTCCCGCACGTACCGACCAAATCCGGCTTGATGCTGGGTCTGGGCGAAACCAACGAGGAAGTCATCGAAGTCATGCAGCGTATGCGTGAACACAATATCGACATGCTGACTCTAGGCCAGTACCTGCAACCGTCGCGCAGCCACTTGCCAGTGGAGCGCTTCGTGCACCCCGATGTCTTCGCCTGGTTTGCTGAAGAAGGCTACAAAATGGGCTTCAAGAACGTCGCCTCAGGCCCTCTGGTGCGTTCTTCGTACCATGCCGATGAGCAAGCGGGTGCCGCTATCAAGGCCATGATCTGAGGCGAATAGCCTTCGATGCGTTAGCCTGAAAGCAAAACGGGTCGGACAGTGATGTCCGACCCGTTTTTTTATGTGGCTACCGCTGAGACTTACGCGAATACATCCGCTGCCGCCGTGCGTTACGGCTTGCGCAGGTTGTCCAGCAGCTCATGAGTCGGGTAACCGTCGGCCGGCCAGCCGAACGACTGTTGCGCGCTACGGATTGCTTTGCGCGTATTGGCACCGATGATGCCGTCAGACGCGCCGGCGTCGTACTGCCGTGATGACAGCAGGGTTTGCAGCTCAATGCGCTCAGAGCGGCTCAGAGGAAGGTCTCCGCGCGGCCAATCGCCCAGTACATAGCCGCCGCCGTTGAAGCGCTCGGACAGCAGGCCGATGGCCATGGCGTAGGACGACGAGTTGTTGTACTTGAGGATCGTGCGGAAGTTATCCAGCACCAGAAATGCCGGGCCTCTGTAACCCGCTGGCAATAGCAGGGCGGCCTGTAGTTGCGCGACGTTGGTGGGCAGGGCGCTGCCGCTCGGTAGCTTCAGCCCCATCTGCTGCCATTCGGCTACGATTTTGCGTGTTGAGGCATCGGCCAGCGCGTAGTCAAAGCCTTGCGTCAGTTTGACTTCAAACCCCCATGGCTGACCTTTTTGCCAGCCCGAGCTTTGCAGGTAGTGAGCTGTCGAGGCCAGGGCGTCGGCCGGGGTATTCCATATATCGCGACGACCGTCGCCATCGAAGTCCACGGCATAGGTGTTATACGTGGTGGGGATGAACTGCGTCTGGCCCATGGCACCCGCCCACGAACCGAGCATGTTTTCGGGTGCGATATCGCCGTGCTGAAGAATTTCCAGCGCCGCCAGCAACTGGCTTTGCGCAAAGCCTGGACGACGGCCTTCGTAGGCCAGCGTCGCAAGCGAGCGAATCACCGATTGTGTGCCCTGGAACTGGCCAAAGCTGCTTTCCATGCCCCAGATCGCGACAAGTGCCTGGCGGTCTACGCCATAGCGTTGCTCGATGCTTTGCAACACATCGGCGTATTGCGTGAGTAAGGCCTGACCTTTGCGCACGCGCACCGCAGACATGGCGCCGTCCAGGTATTCCCAGACAGGGCGAGTGAACTCGGGCTGACTGCGGTCAAATTTGACCACGGTCATGTCCGGCACGACGCCGGCAAAGGCTCTGTCGAAAATATCGGCCCGGATGCCAGCCTTCAACGCTTCGCTTCGGAAACCGGCTTCCCAATCGCTGAAGCTCATGGTGGGCTGAAAATCGAACTCGCTATCGCCAGGCGGATTGGCGGGCGGGCTCGCAGGCAAAGCGGCGGCCGCAGGGGTGTTAGCGACTTGAAGAGGCGTGGCGTCTGCTGCGGTCGGTTTTTCCGCGCAGGCGACTAACAGGATGAAGCTGGAGGCGGTGATCAGTTGGCGAAAATGCCAACGACGGGAAAAACTAGAGGGCATGCTTGGGTCCAGGGTATTACCGACAAACGCAGACCTTATCATGCCTGTACGTTCGAAGGGGCCTTGGCAAGGCTGGCTAAGGTTCAGGCGGCCAGAAAGTAAGAAGCCTCCCAGCTTTTAGACTGGAAGGCTTCGCGGCGGTAGCTGCCTTTGCCCTTGCCGGCGGGTTCCTGACGACTGCGGAACAACGGCTGGGCGATGATGGACTTGGCCTTGTTGGGCCTGGACGGCTTGCTCATGGCGGATACTCTCTCAGTGGGGGTTGAATCGATGCAAATCATCCGCTTGACGGAGGGATCTGTCTAATAGATGTCTGCTATCGCGCAAGCCAGCGCCTGCAGGGATCTGGATTTACTCAGCAGGCAAATTCAGCCGCTGTCCGGCCATCAACAATGCCAGTCGGCTCAAGCTGCTCCAGGCAGAACCGGCGGCCTGGCCCTTGATTTGTGCGTCGATGCGTTGAGCATCCATCAGCAGTTGGCCCCAGCGCTCTGCGGAGTAGCGTTGCAGGGCTTTGCTCATCAGCGGCTTGCGCTTGTCCCAGATCGGCGGGCGGGCCTGGCTGAAGGCCTTGTCCAGTGGGATGCCCTGGCTGAACTGCAACGCCAGGTTGGCCAGCACCCGCAGTTCGCGACACAGTGCCCAAAGAATCACCGGCGTTTCCACCCCTTCGCCACGCAGGCCTTCAAGCATGCGCAGCGCATGGGCGGCTTCGCCGTTGAGAATGGCATCGGTCAAACCGAAAACATCGAAACGTGCACTGTCGGCCACAGCCCCTTGCACGGTTTCGACGGTTATCTGACCACCGTCGGCCATCAGTTTGAGCTTTTCGATTTCCTGAGCCGCGGCCAGCAAGTTGCCTTCGACCCTGGCGGCGATCAGTTCGATCGCATCCTGGCTGGCCGTCAAGCCGGCCTGTGACAGGCGCTGGCGAATCCACTGCGGCAACTGGCTGGCATCCACCGGCCAGATTTGCACGAACTGCGTGTGTGGACCCTCAACCAGTGCCTTGCCCCACTTGGTTTTTTGCGCGCTACCGTCGAGTTTTGGCAGGCTGATCAACAGGATCGTATCTTCGGCCGGGCGCGAGCAATACTCGATCAACGCCGCCGCGCCTTTGTCACCGGGCTTGCCCGAAGGCAAGCGGAGTTCCAGCAGACGCTTTTGCGCGAACAATGACATGCTGGCGCCCGCCTGCAACAGCGTGCCCCAATCAAAACTGGCATCGGCGCTGAACACTTGGCGTTCGTCAAAGCCTTGCAGGCGTACGGCTGCGCGGATGGCGTCTGCCGCGTCCTGGCACAGCAACGGATCATCGCCGCTGACGACATACACCGGGGCAAGGTTGCCCTGGAGGTGTTTGCCGAGTTGGGCTGGAGTGAGCTTCATAGGTCAGAAGATGCCGGAGCCAGCGAACCGGCCCCGCGGCATTTATCGGGAAGGGATTTCAATAGGTGACTGTCGAGGTGTCTCGTTTTCGATCCTCTGCGCAGCTTCCAGGGCATCAGCATCTGCTTTTGCTTTGTTGTCTGCGGTCTGCTGCAGTTGCTCCAATTGGGTAGGCGTCAGCAGTTGCAGACGAACCATCATGTTCTGGACGAGCTGGTTGCGCATCTCTTTACGAACCTGCGCCATTTCCTGATCAGAGCCCATCAAGTTGTTGCCGTCATGCACGTAGACTTTCTGCACTTGCAGTTTGCCGTCCAGCAGCGACAGATCGTGAGCGCCATGGATCTGATAGTTGAGCTGGGTGGTCATTTCATATTCGGCCGAACCTGACGCGCCGGTGTAGCTGAGGGAGCGCTGCGATTCGTTTTCATCAACCAGAATCAGTTTGTACGGGGCACCCGAATGAATCCTCACGCCGCTGCCTTCCAGCGTCTGACGCAACTGAGTCACGATTTCGCCGTAAGCGTTACGCGCAGACAGATCGATCTCTTTGATCGTCAGCTGGTTAGTACCCGTGCCACGCAGCTGGAAACCACAGGCGCCCAGTAACAGGGCGAGACCCATCACCAGCAAATTGCGTTTGATCATTTGATGCTCCCCTTGAATCCGTAGGGGCCGACGTTGCGTCCCCTGAAAGTTGTGTTCAGCGCCCGATCGATACCGGGCGCTTGATGCCATTAGCTTGCGACGATATTGACCAGCTTGCCAGGGACCACGATCACTTTGCGGATCGTCAGGCCTTCGGTGAAACGCAGCACGTTTTCATTGATGCGCGCCGCTGCTTCGACTTCTTCTCGAGTAGCACTGGCAGGCATTTCGATCTGTCCACGCAGCTTGCCGTTGACCTGTATGACCAATAGCAGGCTGTCCTGCACCAGCGCAGTCTGATCCAGTACCGGCCAGCCAGCGTCTATGATTGCGCCGCTGTGACCCAAGTGGCCCCACAGTTCATGGCTGATGTGCGGGGTGATCGGGGCCAGCAGCAGGGCGACGGTTTCCAGACCTTCTTGGAGCAGTGCGCGGTCCTGTTCGGTCGTGTGCGGGGCTTTTTCCAGCACGTTCATCAACGTCATCACCTGAGCGATGGCCGTGTTGAATTTTTGGTGCTGGCCGACGTCCTGACTGGCGTTTTTGATGGCCAGGTGAATCGCGCGGCGAATGACTTTCTGCTCGTCGCTTAAGGCGGCGATGGCAAGTTTGACCGTTGAACCCAGGCTGACATGGGCCTGCGCCAGACGCCAGACCCGACGCAAGAACCGGTGTGAACCTTCGACGCCCGAGTCGGACCATTCCAGGCTCATGTCGGGTGGCGAGGCAAACATCATGAACAGACGGCAGGTATCGGCGCCGTACTGATCGATCATCGACTGCGGATCGACGCCATTGTTCTTCGACTTGGCCATCTTCTCGGTGCCGCCGATTTCGACTGGCTGGCCGTCGCTGATCAGTGTGGCGCCGATGATCTTGGCTTTGCTGTCACGCACGAGCTCGACATCGGCCGGGTTGAACCAGGTCTTGCTGCCGTTGGCCTCAAGTCGATAGTACGTTTCGGCGATGACCATGCCTTGGGTCAGCAGGTTTTTGAACGGTTCGTTAGAGCTGACGAGGCCTTCATCGCGCATCAACTTGTGGAAGAAGCGCGCATACAGCAGGTGCAGGATCGCGTGTTCGATGCCGCCGATGTACTGATCCACCGGCAACCAGTGGTTGGCTGCTTCCAGGTCGACCATGCCACCTTCATAGTGTGGCGAGGCATAGCGAGCGTAATACCACGAGGACTCGACGAAGGTGTCCATGGTGTCGGTTTCGCGTTTTGCCGGTGCACCGCATTTAGGGCAGGTGCATTCGTAGAACTCAGGCATGCGCGCCAACGGCGAACCGGCGCCATCGGGCACTACGTCTTCTGGCAATACAACCGGCAACTGGTCTTCGGGGACCGGTACGTCACCGCAGGTATCGCAATGCACGATCGGGATCGGGCAGCCCCAGTAGCGCTGACGGCTGATGCCCCAGTCGCGCAGGCGGAACTGTGTGCGCGATTGACCGAGGTTCTTTTTCTGCAGGGCGACTTCAATGGCGTCGAAGGCGCCTGCGAAATCCAGCCCGTCGAAAATGCCGGAGTTGATCAGTTCGCCGTGTTCGCCATACGCGTCCTGCCACGGTGCAGGCGTTTCATCGCCAGCGCTGGTGCGCACAACAGCCTTGATCGGCAGGTTGTACTGGGTGGCGAACTCGAAATCGCGCGCGTCGTGAGCCGGGACGGCCATTACGGCGCCATCGCCGTAATGCATCAATACGTAGTTGGCGACCCACACCGGCAATTTTTCGCCAGTCAGTGGGTGTTCGACGAATAGCGAGGTCGGCAAACCTTTTTTCGCCTGGGTGGCGATGTCCGCTTCCGCGACACTGCCACTTTTGCATTCGTGGATGAACGCTTGCAGCTCAGGATTACCTTTCGCCGCCAGGGTCGCCAAGGGGTGTTCTGCTGCAACAGCGACATAGGTCGCGCCCATCAGGGTGTCCGGACGGGTCGTAAACACCTTCAGTGCGCCTGCTTCACCAATCGAAGCCTGGTGATACGGGAATTGCACTTCCATGCCACGGGATTTGCCAATCCAGTTGCGCTGCATGGTTTTGACTTGCTCAGGCCAGCCCGGCAACTCGTCGAGTCCTTCCAGCAACTCTTCCGCGTACGCAGTGATTTTGAAGTAGTACATCGGGATTTCGCGCTTCTCGATCAGCGCACCGGAACGCCAGCCGCGGCCATCGATCACTTGCTCGTTGGCCAGTACGGTCTGGTCCACCGGGTCCCAGTTGACGGTGCCGTTCTTGCGGTAGATCACGCCTTTTTCGAACAGGCGAGTGAACAGCCATTGTTCCCAGCGGTAGTAATCGGGTTTGCAGGTGGTGATTTCACGCGACCAGTCAACGCCTAGGCCCAGGCTTCGCAGCTGGGTTTTCATGTAGGCGATGTTTTCGTAGGTCCACTTGGCCGGGGCCACGTTGTTTTTCATCGCGGCGTTTTCCGCCGGCATGCCGAACGCGTCCCAACCCATGGGTTGCAAGACATTTTTGCCCTGCATGCGCTGGTAGCGGGCGATCACGTCACCGATGGTGTAGTTGCGCACATGACCCATGTGCAGCTTGCCGCTGGGGTAAGGGAACATCGACAGGCAATAAAAAGTATCTTTGCCTGGCTGTTCACTGACTTCAAAGGATTTTTGCTCGTCCCAAAAGGTTTGGGCGGCGGCTTCGATTTCGCGGGGCTGATAGAGTTCGTGCATGGCTACTTTTTACTAAAAAGGGGTGACCTTAACCTCTTCGTTGCAACTCTGAATCGGTCGGCACCGCTTGCCGGAAGATTGAGACTGCCTGTGCGGTGCGTTCGGGCTCAAGAGAGCGGGAAGTGGAATTACAGGAAGCGCCGTAGCATACATGAGCGCCGACTATCGAGGGAAACCCTGATTGCTTCGTCGGTGCCCTCCGAGGCCGTTGGTCGCGGCACCGGGCTGAATCGGAGAGCAGCGCTAAGCTGTTGAATGAGGGTGCATGTTTTATCTTCAATGAGGTGAGCGGATGGCAGAGTTGCAGCAAACAGCAGTAAAACCCGAGCTATACGACCGCTTGATTAATCGTCTGGGGATCGCTCTGGATGTGGCCAAAACAGCAGTTTGGCTTCGTGATGAAGTACCTGTTGATCTGGAATTACGTGGTCTGAGTCTTGCTGAATTCGAGTTGATCGAAGCCTATCTGGACTCGGGCGCTTTTGGTTTTAAGGCTGATGATGTGTGGAGGAGTTCTTCTCCTGCACCGGAGCTTGAAGGGTCGATTTCGACGCCGCGTCGTTCAGCCGAGGTCATCTGGTTGAAGGATAAAAAGCGCGACAAGGTTTCGACAAAGGTTAAATCGTTGTCTTTCAGGTGATTGTGATAGTCAGCAACCGTTACACGTTAGCCTGCGCAGGCTGCGGGCCTGCTTGATAAGCATTGTTGCTTAGCGTTATTCCTTCTAGGCTTTGAGCATCTCTGGAGATGCTCAATGCCTATTCGATACTTGCTCAAACAATTGCTCCTGCCGCCGGGCATTCTTTTGCTCCTGCTTTTGCTTGCCTGGTGGTTTCGTCGTTCTCGCCCGCGCCTCGCCGGGCTGTTCTTCGTTCTGGGTTTTGTCGGGTTGTGGGTGATGAGCCTGCCGATTGCTGTGGAGTGGGCGGCGCGCGGGCTTGAGCAAGAGCCACCGTTGGCGCAAGCCCAATGGGCGACCCTTGGGCAACAGGCCGATGCCATTGTTGTGTTGGGTTCCGGGCGTGAGCGCAAAGACCTTACGTGGGGCAGCGACATCCCTACCGGCCTGGCACTTGAACGCATGCGCTTTGCTGCACGTTTGTCGAAAGACTCAGGGCTGCCGATTTTGACCACCGGCGGCCTGCACTACGACGAACCGCCAAGTGAAGCGGCGATCATGGCGGACTCGTTGCAAAATGACTTTGGCGTTACCGTGCGCTGGCAAGAAGGGCTCAGCCGGACCACGTGGGAAAACGCCACGATGACCGCTGCGGTGTTGCAACCGTTGGGGATCAAACGGGTGGTGCTGGTGACCCAGGCCTGGCACATGCCAAGGGCGCGCTGGAGTTTCGAACAGGCTGGTTTTACGGTGATCAGTGCGCCAGTGGGGTTTGTTGGCGTAGACAATGCCCGGCCGTTCAAAGGCTGGCTGCCAGAGAGCAAAGCGGTTTGGCAGAGTGGGTTGTTGCTCAATGAGGCGGTGGGTTTGTTGATGTATCCGTTGGTGTATCGGTAGGGCTGGATGTGCTTCTGGTCCGGCCTGGCCATGACGACGCCTTCGCGGATGAATCTACTCCCACAGCGCAGTTCGGCTGTGGGAGCACCGTAGAGCGTTAGACTGTCTTGGCAATCCGACCGGCCAACAAGGCCCAGCCAAACAGGAATACACAGAAAATCGTCAACGGCCACGAACGCCAGCGCAGGTAGGGCGTCAGTTCGTGCATCGGCACTACGTCGCCATACAAAATCCCCTGCTGGAACTGCGGGATGGTCGCGGTGATCTTGCCGAACGGGTTGATTAGTCCACTCACGCCGTTGTTGGTGGCGCGGATCATCCAGCGCCCAGCCTCAAGTGCTCGCATCTGCGCCATCTGCAAATGCTGCAGTGGGCCGATTGAGGTGCCGAACCACGTGTCATTACTGACGGTCAGCAGCAATTCGCTTTGGGCGGCCAGGCCAGCGGCGAACTCGGGGTAGACCACTTCGTAGCAGATGTACGGTGCGATTTGGTAGCCCTTGGCTTGCAGCAGCGCCTGATCGCTTGGTCCGCGAGCAAAGTCCGACATCGGCAGATTGAAGAAGGTGATCAGTCCGCGCAGAAGGTCCTGCAAGGGTACATATTCACCAAACGGCACCAGCTTCTGCTTCAGGTACGTACCGTCACCCTCGCCGGCCACGGTGATCGCGTTGTAGTAGTGGTACTCGCCGTGTCCGCCTCGCTGGCGAAGCGGCACGCCGGTGATCAGTGCAGAGTCGCGATCAGCCGCAAATCTGCCCAGCATTGTAAGGAAGCCTTCCGCCGACTCCTTCAGCACCGGAATCGCAGTCTCTGGCCAGATGATCAGGTCCGCACGTCTGGAACGGAACGTCATGTCGCGGTAGAGGGCCAATTGTGCGTTTAACTGCGCCGGGTCCCACTTCATGCTTTGTTCAACGTTGCCCTGAATCGCTGCAACGCTCAATGGTGGGCCCGCCGGTGAGGTCCATTCGTGGTTTTTCAGGGCAAGGCTCAGTGCCCATGGTGCCAATAACAGCAGCACGCCAGCACCGAGAAACGCTTTGCGCGCCCGCAGCCGTGGCAGGTTGCACAGCAGGGCGGCGGTCAGCGCCAGGGTAAAGGAGACCAGCCACATACCGCCCATCGGGGCAAGGCCGGACAGAGGGCCGTCAAGCTGGCTGTAGCCGGAGTAAAGCCAAGGGAATCCGGTCAGGAACCAGCCGCGAAAGGCTTCCTGGGCCAGCCACAGCGCGGCGAAGGCCAGGGCATCGGCCAGCGGCGCTTCATTGCGCCGAATCCAGCGCGTCCAGATCCAGGCGGGCAGGGCGAAGAACAGGGCGATGGCTGCGATGAACGCCAGCATCAGAAAACCGGCCAGCAGCGCCGACGCTTCGCCATAGGTGTGGATGCTGACGTAGATCCAGCTGGTGCCTGCGCCGAACAAGCCGAAGCCATAGCACCAGCCACGGCCCAAGGCCTGGCGGGGATTCACTTCACGCAAACCAAGGTAAAAAACGACCAGTGATACGAGGGCCAATGGCCAGATATCAAAAGGCGCCAGGGCCAGGGTGGTAATCGCGCCGGCCGCCATGGCCAGCAGGTTACCGGGCCAGCCGGGGCGGGTGATCCAGCGCATTTACATTCCTTAGCGGGAGATGGGACTCAAGCGTAACAAGTGGATGCGACGGCTGTCGGCATTGAGGATACGGAAGCGATACGCACCGATTTCCGTGGTTTCATTGCGCTTTGGCAAGTGACCGAACGCACTCATCACCAGACCGCCAACCGTATCGAATTCATCGTCGGAGAACTCGCTGTCGAAGAACTCGTTGAAGCTGTCGATGGGGGTCAGGGCCTTGACCAGGAAGTCGCCGCTGGGCAGCGGTTTGATATAGCTGTCTTCCTCGACATCGTGTTCGTCCTCGATATCGCCGACGATCTGTTCCAACACGTCTTCGATGGTCACCAGACCGGCCACGCCGCCGTATTCGTCGATGACGATGGCCATGTGGTTGTGGTTGGCGCGGAACTCACGCAGCAGCACGTTCAGACGCTTGGACTCAGGCACGAACGTCGCCGGGCGCAGCAGGTTGGTGATGCTTTCGTTTTCGCCGTTTTCCTTGAGGATCAGCGGCAGCAAGTCCTTGGCGAGCAACACCCCGAGAACGTCATCGTGGCTTTCGCCGATCACCGGATAGCGCGAGTGCGCGGCGTCGATGACGGCTGGGAGAAACTCACGAGGGGTCTGGGTCGCCTTGATGCTGATCATCTGCGAACGCGGCACCATGATGTCGCGCACTTGCAGGTCAGCCACTTGAATGGCGCCTTCGACGATGGCCAGCGCTTCGCTGTCCAATAGCTTGTTCTGGTGGGCTTCGCGCAGGAGTTCAAGCAGCTCCTGGCGGTTTTTCGGCTCGTGGGCAAAAGCTTGGGTGATTTTCCCCAGCCATGACTTTTGCCCGGTGCTCGATCGGTCTTCGCTCATAGCCCTTACTCGTGGTCCTTGCTGGTTGTCTCTGGATGATGATGGTCAGTGGTTTCGTCGTCGGCGTAAGGATCGGGGTAGCCCAGTTCCTCAAGCAACGTTCGTTCCAGTGCTTCCATTTCTTCGGCTTCGGCATCGTCTATGTGGTCGTAACCCAGCAGATGCAGGCAGCCGTGAATGACGAGATGCGCCCAGTGGGCGTCGAGTGTCTTGCCCTGTTCGGCCGCTTCGCGAACCACCACAGGTACACAAATCACCAGATCGCCGAGCAGCGGAATATCCAGGAACTCGTCAGGCACATCGGCGGGAAAGGACAACACGTTGGTCGCGTAGTCCTTGTGGCGCCAGGTGTGATTGAGTTCGCGGCCTTCAGCTTCGTCGACCAGGCGAATGGTCAGCTCCGAATCAGCGCTGCGTTGACGTAATGCCAGTTCACACCATTGGCGGAACTGGTTTTCGTTAGGGGCAGGCGCTTCACTGGCAAGTTGCAGGTCCAGCTCAAGCATCGCGGCGATTGTCCCTGTTGGAGGAGGCTCTGGCCGGCGGCTCGTCGCTGAAGCGATCTTCGAAGCGCTCATAGGCCTCGACAATGCGCTGCACCAACGGGTGGCGTACCACATCCTTGGGCTTGAAGTGGGTGAAGCTGATGCCCGGCACGTCTTTCAACACATCGATGACATGGTTCAGACCCGACTTGGTGCCCTTGGGCAAGTCGACCTGAGTGATGTCGCCGGTGATGACGGCCGTGGAGCCGAAGCCGATGCGGGTCAGGAACATCTTCATCTGTTCGACGGTGGTGTTCTGGCTTTCGTCGAGAATGATGAAGCAGTTATTGAGCGTGCGACCGCGCATGTAGGCCAGCGGCGCAACTTCGATCACCTGACGTTCGATCAGCTTGGCGACGTATTCGAAACCGAGCATTTCATACAGCGCGTCATACAACGGGCGCAGGTACGGGTCGATTTTCTGTGCCAGATCGCCGGGCAGGAAGCCGAGCTTTTCGCCCGCTTCGACCGCCGGGCGCACCAGCAGGATGCGTCGAATCTGCTCGCGCTCCAGTGCGTCCACCGCGCAGGCAACCGCAAGATAAGTCTTGCCTGTACCTGCAGGGCCGATGCCGAAGTTGATGTCGTTGCTCAGAATCTCTTTGACGTAACGCTGCTGATTCAAGCCGCGCGGGCGAATCATGCCCTTTTTCGTGCGCAAGGCTACGCCGACTTCGGCAGCAGGGTGGTTGTCCAGTTCGTCTACGCCCGATTCCTGGAGGAACAGGTGAACCATGTCTGGCGACAGATCCGTACCTTGGGTTTCCCGGTACAGACGGCGCAGCAGGTTTTCGGCAGAAGTGGTGTGTTTAAGTTCGCCAATCAATTCGAATTGATTACCGCGATTGCGGATTTCGATATCCAGGCGTTGTTCGATCAAGCGCAAATGCTCGTCGAGCTGCCCGCACAGATTTGCGAAGCGATGGGCCTCAAAAGGTTCGAGGATGAAACGATGAGGTGCTATGGGTGCGTTCAAGGTCGTTTTTAGCCGCCCTATGGCAATGGAGATGGGATCAAGGATAACCCCACTCACTTAGGTACGAAAGCTCTGACTTACTAATGGTGGTTGGGTCGATTAACGCGCACCGCAAAACTATAGGACCGGGCTTGCCCGCGATCAGCTGCGAAGCAGTCGCAGATTCGTTGAACTCACCACCGCCGGAAGGTCGTACCGACCTTGTCGCAGGCAAGCCAGCGCCTACAAAGTTGTGTGCGTCGGCTTATTGCAACAATGACCCCCGTAGCGAGTGCGGCTGTGCGTCGTCGATATAGACGTCGGCGAACTGACCGATCAGCTTGGGATTGTCGCAGCGGAAGTTGACGATTCGATTATTCTCGGTGCGACCCTGCAACTCGCCAGGGTCTTTTTTCGAGTAATCGGTCACCAGGATTCGCTGAGTACTGCCCACCATCTGTCGGCTGATCTCGAAACCCTGCTGATTCAGGCGATGCTGCAAGGCTGCCAGGCGCTGTTTTTTCAGCGTTTCAGGGGTTTCATCTTTCAAGTCGGCCGCAGGCGTACCCGGTCGTGGGCTGTAGACGAAGGAAAACGAAAAGTCGAAACCCACGTCTTCGATCAGCTTCATGGTCTGCTCGAAATCTTTTTCGGTCTCGCCAGGGAAGCCGACGATGAAGTCCGAACTGATGCTGATGCCCGGTACCGCGGCCCGCAATTTGCGCAGCTTGGATTTGTATTCGAGGGTGGTGTGATTGCGCTTCATCGCCGACAAAATCCTGTCGGAGCCCGATTGCACCGGCAAGTGCAGGTGTTTGACCAGCTCGGGCACTTCAGCGTGGGCCAGGATCAGGCTGTCGGAAAATTCCAGCGGGTGCGAGGTGGTGTAGCGAATACGGTCGATGCCGTCGATTGCCGCGACCACTCGGATCAACTCGGCCAGATCGGCCACGCGCCCGTCGTGCATCGCGCCACGATAGCCGTTGACGTTCTGCCCCAGAAGCGTCACTTCTCGCACGCCGTTTTCGGCCAGGTGCATGACTTCGGCAACAACCCCATCGAACGGACGGCTGACTTCTTCGCCTCGGGTGTAGGGCACCACGCAGAAGGTGCAGTATTTGCTGCAACCTTCCATTACCGACACATAGGCACTCGGTCCATCGACGCGAGGCTCGGGCAGGTGGTCGAATTTTTCGATTTCCGGGAACGACACATCGACCTGAGGCAGGCGTGTGGTGCGCGCGGCGTCGATCATTTCCGGCAAACGGTGCAGGGTCTGTGGGCCGAAGACCACATCCACGTAGGGCGCGCGATCACGAATCGCTGCGCCTTCCTGGCTGGCCACGCAACCGCCGACGGCGATCACCATGTCCGGTTTGGCCAGTTTCAGTTCGCGCCAACGGCCTAGCTGGGAGTAAACCCGGTCCTGGGCACGTTCGCGGATCGAGCAGGTATTGAGCAGGATGACGTCGGCATCTTCTGCGCGAGCAGTGACTTCCAGGGCTTGATGTTCGCCCAGCAGATCGACCATGCGCGAGCTGTCGTACTCGTTCATTTGGCAACCGTGGGTTTCGATATAAAGCTTCTTGGCCATGCGTGATCATCAGGTGATTCGAAGAACCGCGCATTATAGTGGCGCCGGCCTTCGGTTCCTAGCGTTGCCTGTCCAGTGGACATGCTATAGTTTGCGCCCTCTTTTATATCCCCCGATTGTTACCTGCCGTTATGACCAAACGTGATGCTCCAATTTACAAGGTGATTTTCCTCAACCAGGGCCAGGTGTTCGAAATGTACGCCAAGCAAATCTATCAAAGCGATTTGTGGGGTTTTCTGGAGGTGGAAGAGTTCGTCTTTGGCGAGCGCACGACCGTGGTCGTGGACCCGAGCGAAGAGAAACTCAAGGCTCAGTTCGAAGGTGTGGTGCGCAGTTTCGTGCCGATGCATTCGATTGTGCGCATTGATGAGGTCGAGCGCATGGGCACGGCGAAGATCAGCGAGGCCCGGGGCACCAGCAATGTAATGCCATTCCCGATGCCGATGCCGGACAAGTAAGAGGCGGTTCAGGGTTCAAGGATTGAATCAGTGACTCAGGGCAATGGCGCGAACGGCGTACGACCTTCCGCTGATTGCAACTCCAGCAGGTAATTGCGGAAAATCTGTCCCAGTACCTGGGTTGCGATTTCCAGCTCATCGCGCTGCATCTGTGCAGATACTTCATCGGCCGTATCCAGCGCGTCCTCGGCACCATTGACCGCCGCCATCTTCAGCACGATATAAGCCTGAATGTTATTGGCTTGTACGCCTTCGCCCCGATAAAACATCAAACCCAGCCGGTATTGCGCCTGGGCATGGCCTTGCAGCGAGGCCTGCTCAAAGTAGTTCAGTGCCTGGATGAGATCACGCGGTGCGTTTTTGCCGTCGTAGTAAAACTCGCCCAACTCGAATTGTGCTTGTGCATCCCCGGCTTGCGCAGCTTTTTGGCATGCCGCCAACGCCTCAGGCAGATTATCTGGCTGGGTATTGAGGGTGCAACGACCCACCGCTGGGATTAACAACGAGTTGCCGCCTGCATTCGCCAGCAGGGGATGAAGAAGCAACAGGCAGCCCAAAGCAAGGGCCCGGCCGGTGCGGTTCATGGGAATCGACTTGCCTCTGAAAAGGTGCGGGCGTACCCGTCCAGCGGAACGTGCTGGCGGCACATTATGAAATAAGCAGGGCCAACCTTACAAAGTCTTTACAGCTTTTCTGCTGCGCGGGCTTGATGTGCCTGATTTTGCGAGGGAAAAGGCCGATCAAGCCCCCATAAATCCCCTTGTAGGAGCGCGCTTGCCCGCGATCGACCGTGAAACGGTCGAAAACCGGTATCAAGATTCTTCCAGAAAACCGCGTTTTGGCAGCTCCTACAGGAGATTGGCTGAGGCTTATTTCAATGCGGCAAACGCTTTTTCAGCAGCATCGAGGGTCAGTTGCAGTTCAGTGTCGCCGTGGGCGATGGAGGTGAAGCCGGCCTCGAATGCGCTCGGTGCCAGGTATACACCGCCTTCGAGCATCAGGTGGAAGAAGCGCTTGAAGCGCTCGGCATCGCTGGTCATCACGTCCTTGAAGGTGACGATGTCGTCAGCACCGCTGAAGTACAGGCCAAACATGCCGCCCGCCTGAGTGGTCACGAACGGAATGCCTGCAGCGTTGGCGCGTTGTTGCAGGCCATCGAGCAGGCGGCTGGTGAAGCTGCTGAGTTCGTCATGGAAGCCTGGACGGCTGATCAGGCGCAAAGTCGCCAGACCTGCAGCCATGGCCAGCGGGTTGCCTGACAGAGTGCCCGCCTGATAGACCGGGCCCAGCGGCGCGATGTGCGACATGATTTCGCGTTTGCCGCCAAAACAGCCGACCGGCATACCGCCACCGATGATCTTGCCGAAGGTGCTCAGGTCCGGCTTCACGCCGTAAAACGCTTGCGCGCCGCCCAGTGCAACACGGAACCCGGTCATCACTTCGTCGAAAATCAGGACCACGCCATGTTTGTCGCAGAGCCTGCGCAAGCCTTCGAGGAAACCCGGCGCTGGCGGTACGCAGTTCATGTTGCCGGCGACCGGCTCGACGATGATGCACGCCACTTCCTGGCCGACTTCGTTGAGCAGTTGCTCGACCGCGTCGATATCGTTGAAGGGGGCGGTCAGCGTGTGTTTGGCGAACGCAGCGGGGACGCCCGCCGAGCTTGGAACGCCTTGGGTCAGCGCGCCGGAGCCGGCCTTGACCAGCAGGCTGTCGGAGTGACCGTGGTAACAGCCTTCAAATTTGATGATGCTGTCGCGGCCAGTGAAACCTCGGGCCAGACGAATCGCGCTCATGGTCGCTTCGGTGCCGGAGCTGACCATGCGCACCATTTCCATCGACGGCACGATGGCGCAGACCAGATCGGCCATCTCGGTTTCCATGGCCGTTGGGGCACCGTAGGACAAGCCGTGTTCCAGTTGCTTGCGCACGGCATCAAGCACGTCCGGGTGGCTGTGGCCGAGAATCATCGGGCCCCAGGAGCCGACGTAATCAACATAACGCTTATCGTCTTCGTCGGTCACGTAGGCGCCGACAGCGTGCTTGAAGAACAACGGCGTGCCGCCCACGCTTTTGAAGGCACGAACCGGCGAGTTGACACCGCCAGGGATGTGTTTTTGGGCGTTGGCGAACAGGATTTCAGAACGGGACATGGTCGGGTCTCTATTTGAATCGGAAAAAGGTCTGAATCGGCGTCAGGCGGTTTTGAACAAAGCGTTGAATGCGCGGGCGCGTCGGGTGACTTCCTGGGTGTTGTCCGCGCCGAACAGGCCGTGGACCACCGCCAGCAGGTCGGCACCGTGGGCCACCAGTGGCGCGGCATTCTCCAGGGTGATTCCGCCAATGACCGCAATCGGCAGATGGAGGCGGGCGCGAGCCTGGTCCAGCAGATCAAGGGTTGCAGTGGGCGCGCCGGGTTTGGTGTTGGAATTGAAGAAACGCCCGAACGCGACGTAGCTGGCGCCGTCGGCTTTGGCTTTTTCAGCCAGCTCCAGTTGGCCATGGCAGGTCGCGCCGATGATCGCTTTGTGCCGTAACAGGGCACGTGCAACCGGCATCGAGCCGTCAGTCTGGCCCAAATGCACGCCGACGCCGAGGCGCGCAGCCAGCTCGGCATCATCGTTGATGATGAGTTTGGTGTTGTAGCGCTCGCACAGCCTGAGCAGGGTGTCGGCTTCGCGCAAACGACGGGTTTCGTCGGTGCTTTTGTCGCGGTACTGCAACAGAGTGACGCCGCCCTCAAGGGCGGCCTCGACGTAAGACAGGAACTTGCCAGCCAGCAGTTGGCTGTCGGTAATGGCGTACAAGCCACGTAGTTTCATCGGTCAAACCTCATGGCGCGGCATTACGGGCAAACAGGGTCTTACGAGCAGAAATCAAGGGGCAGACGTCGCGGCACGTATTGGCCTTTGCCCAACTGCTCGGCATCGCGCAACGTACGCCAAGTATAGGTGAGCGCCGTTTGCACGGCGCTCACCAGATGTTCCCCCAATGCCAGGCGTCCGGCCAGTGCACTGGCCAATGTGCAGCCAGAACCGTGGTAGCTGCCGGGCAGGCGTTGGCAGGTGAACGTACGGGTTTCGCCGTTGCGGATGTACAGGCGGTTGTGGATAAGTTCTTCGTCACCGTGACCGCCAGTGATCAGCAGGTGCTGGCAAAAGGGCAGAAGCTTTTCCGCGCATTCATCGGCGGTGCCTTCGGGCAGTTCGGCAAGGATGCGCGCTTCAGGCAAGTTTGGGGTCGCGATGGTGGCCAGTGGCAGCAGTCGTTCGCGCATGGCGTAACCGACTTCGTCCTTGCCCAGACGACCGCCACCGCCGGCACGCAGCACCGGGTCGCAGACCAGGGGTAAATGCGGATGCGCCAGGAGCAGTTCGACAACGGTGTCGACCATCTCCAGCGAGCCGAGCATGCCCAGCTTGACGGCGGCCACGGTCGAGTCGTTGAGCACGGCGTTGGCTTGTGCCAACACCCACTCGCGGTCCAGGACCCGGAAATTGCTGACATTGACGGTGTCTTGCACGGTCAGGGCGGTGATTGCCGGTGCGGCATGGCAGCCTTGAGCGAGAAGGGCTTCGATATCTGCCTGCAGGCCGGCACCACCACTAGGATCGTGGCCGGAGAGACAGAGGACAACGGGGCGGGAGCTATAGGTATTCATGGTGCGCGAGCTTACCACCAAACTTTTTCCGGAGCCGCTAGCCGGTGTCGGATTTTTCATACAGCTGAACCGGACCGTCGCTTGTTTGAATGGCTCGAATACGTCGACGGTTGCGCGCGTATTCTCCTGAAAGGCCCGGAATAGAGCCTTTTGTTTAATTAAAAGAGTGGTGCCTCATGGTCATTCACCGCTATGCTCACGCCAGCCTCACCGAGGCAACAGTGCCTTCAGTTGCGGACGACTAAGCACATTTGCAAAAAACACCGTCTCACGCACAATGGACCGCGGGTATGAAGCCGTGCCTTGACGTGTTCAATACTAATAACAGGACCTGCAGGTTGACGGTGTCTCACAGGGAGAGGGGGCTTTGCGATCAGCCGGACAGGCCATGCTGGGGTTGTATGCGCTATTTGCTGATAATGCTGGTCGCCTGGGTGCCTCTTTTTGCCAGCGCCATCGAGTTTGACGAGGATACCGGTACCTTGCCTTTAGGGCGGGCGGTGCAGGTGTTCGAAGATGTAACGGGCGAGGCGACCATCGATGAGGTCAGCGCTCCGGCCACGGCTGCGCTCTTTCGTGGGCTGGATGCCGACACCCTCAATGCGGGCTATTCACGTTCGGCGTTCTGGCTGAAGCTGGACCTGCAGTTTCGCCCCAAACGTCCAGACGTTCAGCGGGATTGGCTGCTGGAGCTGGCCTATCCACCCATGGACCACGTCGACCTCTTCACCGCCGACGCTTCTGGTCGCTTTCGGGTGGCTTGGCAGACTGGGGATATGCTGCCTTTCTCCAGTCGCCAGATTGAACAGAATAACTACCTCTTTGCACTCGACCTGCCGGCCAATCAAGTGCAGACGGTGTACCTGCGCCTGACCAGCCAAGGCTCGATCCAGGCGCCACTCGCCCTCTGGTCCAGCCACGCCTATATCGCAGCGCAACCTGCGCGCATCTATGTGTTGGGTCTGATTTACGGCATGTTGCTGGGGATGTTGGTCTACAACCTGTTCATCTACCTCAGCGTGCGCGACACCAGTTACCTGTACTACATCCTTTATATCGCCTCGTTCGGGCTGTATCAGATTTCGGTGAATGGCGCGGGCATCGAGTTCTTGTGGCCGAACAATCCGTGGTGGGCGAATGCGGCAACCCCGTTTCTGGTGGGCGCGTCGGTGTTATTCGCCAGTCAGTTCTCTCGGCACTTTTTACAGACGCCCGTCTGGGGCCGCTGGCTTGATCGCTTGCTCGTGTTGATGATAGCTTTTGCCTCGGTGGTCATGGTCCTGGCGGTGGCTACCGGCTACGGTTTGGCGCTGCGACTGGCAACGGCATTGGTGCTGCTGTTTACCCTGGTGATGGTCGCCACCGGCATCACTGCCTGGCTGCACGGGTTGCGTGTTGCGCGCTACTTCGTCATTGCCTGGTCGGTGTTTCTCACCGGAGGCCTGATCAATGCGTTCATGCTGCTCGGCTATTTGCCCAATAACTTCCTGACCATGTATTCCAGTCAGATCGGCTCGGTACTGGAAGTGGCGCTGCTGTCGCTGGCCTTGGCTGACCGAATCAACATGATGCGGGATCAACAGGCGCAGACCCTCTTTGAAGCGGGGCAAAGCCTTGAACGTTTGAATCAGCAGTTGGCCACCAGTAACCGGTTGAAGGACGAGTTTCTTGCCACGCTCACCCATGAGCTGCGTACGCCAATGAATGGGGTGATCGGTTCGTTGGAATTGATGCAAACGGTACCGATGGACAGCGAACTGACGTTCTATCAACAGACCGCTGCCGACTCTGCCCAAGACATGATGGGTATGATCAATGGGATTTTGACGTTGACTGAATTGCAGGCCGGCAGGCTTTGCGCGGTAAATAGCCCCTTCAGTTTGCGTCAATTGCTCTCCAGCGTGCATGGCCAGTACGCCAGCCTGGCAGAGGATAGGCACCTGGATTTCGCCATTGAACTGGATGAGCAGCTGCCTGATAACGTGCTCGGCGATGTCGGCAAATTGCAGCAATGCGTCGGGTGCCTGCTGGATAACGCGATAAAATTCACCAAGACTGGGGCGATCATGGTTCGGGTGACGGGTCAGTCTGACGATGTGGCAACCCTGAGCTTGTTGATTGAAGTGATCGACACCGGCATTGGTTTTCATCGGCTGGATGAGGCGACCTTGTATCAGACTTTTTTCCAAGTCGATGGCTCCATAACCCGCGAATACGGTGGCTTGGGCATTGGCCTGGCGATCTGCCGGCAATTGGTCGAGCGGATGGGCGGCCGTTTGAGTCATGAGTCCGAGCCGGGGCGGGGCAGCTGCTTCAGGCTCCGGGTTGAACTTCAGCGCGAAGTAGAGGCGCCGCAGTGCGGATCAGCAGTTATTCACGGCCAGTGGTGAGCAAGTTGAGATGAATTGCAGGGTGAAAGCGCCGGCATTTAGTCGGATATGTCACTTTTTATAGGGTTGTGTGCGTGATTCACTGAGTTTCATGGGCGTGTCCTTTGGCACGTCCGCGAAGACAGGAGCGCTCAGGAATGAACCTGCATCAGTTCGCCGAGACCCATGAGGTCACCAACCAGCCGCCTTCACTGGACGGCATCAATTTGTACCGCATCGACCTGCCCCTGCAAGAGTGGTCGCAGCGTTACGATGCCGGTTGGGCGCAGTCGAGGATCGACACCTACGGCGCGCTGGCCGGAGGGCCGTTGATGGCGGCCGGGTTCCTTGCCAATCAGAACAAGCCGGTGTTCGTCAGTCATGACCGCTACGGGCATCGCATCGATCTGGTGGAGTTTCATCCGGCTTATCACGAACTGATGCGCACGGCGGTCGAGCATGGATTGCCGTCTCTGCCCTGGACTGATCCGCAACCAGGGGCCCACGTCGCACGTGCGGCCATGAGCTACCTGCACAGTCAGGCTGAAGCTGGCAGTGGTTGTCCGTTGACCATGACGTTTGCCAGTGTGCCAGCGCTGAAAATCCAGCCTGATCTGGCTGAGATCTGGTTGCCAAAAATCCTTGCCACCGAATATGACCCACGCAATGTAGGCATCAGCCACAAGGCGGGTGTGACTATCGGCATGGCGATGACCGAGAAACAGGGTGGCACCGACGTGCGCGCCAACACCACGCGGGCTTATCCGGTCGGTGTGACTGGGCCGGGCCAGGCGTATGAGTTGGTTGGGCATAAGTGGTTCTGTTCGGCGCCGATGTGCGATGCGTTTCTGACATTGGCACAGACCGATAAAGGACTGACCTGCTTCTTGCTGCCGCGCCATCGTCCTGACGACAGTCGTAACCAGTTCTACGTCCAGCGCCTGAAGAACAAACTGGGCAACTGGTCCAACGCCTCCAGCGAGGTCGAGTTCCGAGGCGCGCTCGCCTGGATGGTCGGTGAAGAAGGGCGCGGCGTGCCGACCATTATCGAGATGGTGGCCATGACCCGTTTCGATTGCATGGTCGGCTCTAGCGCCCTGATGCGTCAGGCCCTGACTCAGGCGGCACATCACTGCGCGCATCGCAGCGTCGGCGGGCGTGTGCTCAGCGAGCAGCCGTTGATGCAAAACGTCCTGGCCGATCTGGCGCTGGAAAGCGAAGCGGCGCTGGCGTTGACGATGCGTATGGGGCGCGCGCTGGACCATCTGCAAGACTCGCAAGAAGGACGCTTCGCCCGATTGGTCACGGCCGTGGGCAAATACTGGATCTGCAAGCGCGCCCCGGCAATGATCAACGAAGCAGCCGAATGCATGGGCGGTGCCGGTTATGTCGAAGAGAGCATTTTGCCGCGCCTGTACCGTGAGGCGCCGGTCAACTCGACGTGGGAAGGCTCTGGCAATGTGCAATGCCTGGACGTCCTGCGTGCGCTGTCCAAAGAACCCGGTGTGCTGGATGCGTTGTTTGACGAGCTGGGCGATGGCCACGGCGACAAACGGTTGGCTGCGCACATCGAGCACCTTAAAGCGGCGTTCAAGGACACCGCTGACATCCAGTACCGCGCACGACAACTGACTGAAGACATCGCCATAGGGCTGCAAGCCAAGCTCTTGCTGGAAGCCGGCAATGCCAGCGTCAGCGACGGGTTCATCGCCAGTCGACTGGCAGCCTCGGGCCGGGTGTATGGCACGTTGCCGCGAGGGATTGATGTCGAGGCGCTGGTGGCAAGGTCGTCGCCGCAGGTGGGGTGATCCAGCGTAGCCGCTACAGGGTTTTGCGTGTTGTCCATCAAAGCCCTTAGTGCCTTAGTCCGACGATGCAGGCAAGATACAAGTCTGCAAGATCAGACAGGATGCGTACCGTGACCGAAGCTTTTATTGTCGTTGAAACCGCCGAGCAAGCCGTGGACCGGCTTGCTGTACTGCATGAGCGCGCAACCAGGGCGCTGAGTCAGGCGCTCAAGCGCTATCTCAAAGATCGGGTCGAGCCGGATGCGGCTGAGCGTGAACTGTTCCACTACCCGGAATTGCGCCTGACGTATCTGTGCCAGGGCGAAGTGCCACTGACGACTCGGGCCTACGCCAAGGTCCAGTTGCCGGGCACCTACAGTGTCACCGTGACCCATCCGTCGGCGTTTCGTAACTATTTGCTCGAGCAATTGGTGCCGTTGATGAACGACTTCACCATCACGGTGGAAGTGGGCGTCAGCGAGCAGAACATTCCTTATCCGTACGTGGTCGAGCAGGGCGATGAACTGGCCGGCTCCGGCGTCACTGCTGCAGCGCTGGCGCGGGTATTCCCGAGCACTGACTTGTCCGCTGCGACCGATGGTATTGCCGACGGTCTGTACGATTGGGCCAACACCGACCCGTTGCCCCTGGCGCTGTTCGATGCCGCGCGGGTGGACTTTTCCCTGCGCCGACTGGTGCATTACACCGGCAGCGACTGGCGTCATGTGCAGCCGTGGATTCTGCTGACCAACTACCACCGCTATGTCGACCAGTTCATCGTCCATGGCCTGGAAAAACTGCGCGACGACCCGCGCTTCGTGCGTATGGTCTTGCCAGGCAACGTGGTTGTCGACAAAGGCATGGATCACGGCGAGGCGCAGGCCATCGTCGCGGGCGTGGTCTGGCACCGCTACCAGATGCCGGCCTATCACTTGATAGCGACCGACGGTCATGGCGTAACCCTGGTCAACATCGGCGTCGGCCCGTCCAACGCGAAAAACATCACTGACCACTTGGCCGTACTGCGCCCGCATTGCTGGTTGATGATCGGTCACTGCGGCGGCTTGCGCCAATCGCAAACCATCGGCGACTACGTGCTGGCTCATGCGTATATGCGCCGCGACGGTATTCTCGACCGGGTCGTGCCGCCGAATATCCCGATTCCGGCACTGGCTGAAGTGCAGGTCGCGTTGCAGGAAGCGGCAGCACAAGTCACTGGCGAGCGCGGCGATGAACTGAAGAAGCGTTTGCGGACCGGCACCGTGCTGACCTACGACGACCGCAATTGGGAATTGCGCTGGGCGCAGGAACGTCCGCTGATCAACCTCTCACGGGCGGTTGCGGTCGACATGGAAAGCGGCACGATTGCCGCCCAGGGTTATCGCTTGCGGGTGCCCTACGGCACGCTGCTGTGTGTGTCGGACAAGCCGCTGCACAGTGAAATCAAACTGCCGGGTGCAGCCAACGCTTTCTACGAGCGTGCGGTCAGTCAGCATTTGAAAATCGGTATCGCCGCCTTGGACCTGCTGCGCACCGAACTCAACTCGCTGCACTCACGCAAACTGCGCAGCTTCGATGAGCCGCCGTTCCGTTAATTGATCGGTTAGGTTAGTCATTTACAGAAAGGGCCACTAAAGTGGCCCTTTCTGTTTTCGAATATTGAATCGTCATGTCCCGCACCCAACGCCCAGTGTCCCGCCGTCCTGCCGCCAACAACTCAGGGAGTACCCGGCGCGTGGCCAAAGCCCCGCCCGCCGAACCCAAACTGATCCTGTTCAACAAACCGTTTGATGTGCTGACGCAATTCAGCGACGGAGAAGGGCGGGCGACACTCAAGGACTTCATTGCGATCCCGGGCGTGTACCCGGCTGGGCGACTGGACCGTGACAGCGAAGGCTTGTTGCTGCTGACCAACGACGGTCAGCTACAGGCGCGTATTGCCGATCCCAAACACAAGCTGCCGAAGACCTACTGGGTCCAGGTCGAAGGCGAGCCGACGGCTGAGCAGTTGCAGCGTTTGCGTGAGGGTGTCGAACTGAACGATGGCCCGACCTTGCCTGCACAAGCGCGGCAGTTGGACGAGCCTGAGCTTTGGCCGCGCAATCCGCCGGTGCGCTTTCGCCAGAGCATACCGACCAGTTGGCTGGAGTTGGTGATCAAGGAAGGTCGCAACCGTCAGGTTCGGCGCATGACTGCGGCAGTCGGCTTGCCAACCCTGCGGCTGGTGCGCGTGCGCATCGGCGACTGGACTATAGAAGGGCTGGATCAAGGGCAGTGGCGGGAAGTGCCGGCGTCGCTCTGAGGCGTGGTTTGTTGCTGATCGACTGTCCGGTCAGGCTTCAATAAACGCGATCACAACGCTTTTGACCACAAAGGCGAAGATACCCAGTCCGAGTGCGAAGAACAGAATAAAGGTGCCGAACTTGCCAGCCTTGGACTTCTTCGCCAGATCCCAGACGATGAAACCCATGAAGCCGACGAGGATGGTGACCAGGATCGTCATCATCCACTCTTCAAATAGCGCAGGATCGATATCCATCATTAATCTCCAACCGGATGGCAATGGGGCGACGATTATACGGGAAAGTCCGGGGCGCTGCGTGAGGCTTAACCGCGCAGGTGCGTCAACGGTAGTTCCGTACTGGCCAGCACCTGATTGAGTACAAAGCTCGAGCGCACGCTGGTGACGCCGTCGATACGGGTCAGATGGCCCAGCAGCAGTTTCTGATAATGATCCATGTCTGGCACTACGACTTTCAGCTGATAGTCAGCGTCCATCCCGGTCACCAGACTGCATTCGAGTACCTGAGGCAGGGTGCGAATCTGCTGCTCGAAATGCTCGAAACGCTCGGGCGTGTGTCGATCCATGCCGATCAGCACATAGGCGGTCAGGTTCAGGCCCAGCTTTTTGCGGTCTAGCAGCGCAACCTGGCGGGAAATATAGCCGTCGTCTTCCAGCTGTTTGACCCGTCGTGAGCACGGTGATGGCGACAAGCCGATGCGTTCGGCCAGTTCCTGGTTGGAGATGCGCGCGTCACGTTGCAGCTCAGCCAATATGTTCAGGTCATATCTGTCGAGTTTGCTCACTAAATGCCCCTTTATAATATCTATTGCGCTGAATTATCTATCTGAAGTTAAAAATTGCGCAAGTCATGTTTTATTGAGCAATATTCGCAATCCTCTGCTGCTGCCTCAAGCCTATTCTTAACACCAGAATCACTGCCCGGACATAGCGTCCAGCGCGGCTCTCCGAATCAGGTCAGCCGCGGCCGCCAACCCCACAGGGTTGGGCAGGCCCCCGGGCTACACACTGTCCAGAAGACGGCGTGAGGTGAGCCAGCGCCAAAAGCGTTGAGCACGGACGAAATTCCCGGAGGGGGCCATCACTGGCTCCCTTTTTTTATGTGCGCGACCTTTAGCCAAAAGCGTCCGCCACATGTCGAATGGGCTGTTAAAGTGCTGCTTCTGGCGCATCCAAAAAGCAGTTTTATCAATGGGCATTTGCACCATAGTGAGGAAAGCATGAAATCGCGCATCTGGCGTTTGGCAGGTGTAAGTTTGCTGTGTTTGAGTGTCAACGCTCAGGTGCTGGCGGACGAACGAAATGATTCAGGGCCGAACCAAAACGATAACGGCCGTAACGGCGAGAATCATGAGCGTCCGGGCAATTCGGGCCAGGGCCGCCCAGAATTCGGGCAAGAGCAGCGCCAGCAGCAAGACCAACAACGTCAGCAGCAGGTACAGCAGCAACAGCGCCAGCAGCAAGACCAGCAACGTCAGCAGCAGGTACAGCAGCAACAGCGCCAGCAGCAAGACCAACAACGTCAGCAGCAAGTACAGCAACAACAGCGCCAGCAGCAAGACCAACAGCGTCAGCAGCAGGTACAGCAACAACAGCGCCAGCAGCAAGACCAACAGCGGCAGCAGCAAGTACAGCAACAACAGCGCCAGCAGCAAGACCAACAGCGTCAGCAGGATCAACAACGTGAGCAGCAACAGCGCCTGCCCATCCAGAGTCGCCCCGACGAGGTGCGGCAAACCCAGCAACCGCGTCAGGGTTATTACCAGGACAATCCTCGTCAGGGCAATTCAAACCAGAATCAACACTGGCAGAGCGGCAACTCGCCGCGCCCTGGCGGTGGCGACGGGCGACCTGGTAATGACCATTGGCAAGGCCGGCCCGATGGGCATGGCAACGGTTGGGGCTCAGGCCCGCAGTACCGTCCCGGGTATGAGATAGACCGTATGCCAAGCAGCCATTCGCGTATTGGCTGGCGTGGACAGGATTACTTTTATTCCGGTGGTTACTGGTATCGCCCACAAGGCCCGCGCTACGTGATAGTGACGCCGCCCTACGGGATTCATGTGCGCAGCTTGCCGTCGTTTTCGCAAGAGGTCTGGCTGGGCAGCACGTTGTTCTTCCTGGCTGCGGGTACCTATTACGTGTATCAGGCGGAGACTCAGGACTATGTTGTCGCCACTCCGCCGCAGGGTATCGAGCCCATCTATGCCCCAGGTCCGCCACCGCAGCAGGTGCAAACCAATGGCTATGATCCCGTGGCTTACCCCGCCAACGGTCAGGGTCCCGAGCAGCAACAGCAGGATATGTACGAGTGCCATATGTGGGGCGTGAACCAAAGCGACTTTGACCCGGCAGCCGCAGCCTATGCGCCTCCGGCCTCGGTTGCGGACATCTACCGCCGTTCGATGGCTGCTTGCCTTGCAGGGCGCGGTTACAGCGTCAACTAACGCTGGGTTCGAGCACTTCTCGCGGGTCGGCGTGCACCAGCACTTCGGCCTTCGGGAACGCTTCCTGGATGGCATCGGCTGCTTGGTCACACAGAGCGTGGGCGACGGACAGGGTCAAATGCCCTGGCAGTTCCAGGTGCAACTGAACGAACCAATGATTGCCCGATATCCGGGTGCGTATGTCATGGGCGCCCAGTACGCCGGGCACGCTGCACGCCATGTCCAGCATGCTCTGGCTGACATCCGGCGGTAGTTCTTGATCCATGAGCACCGACACGGTTTCGCGAGCGATCTGGACCGCGCTCCACAAAATGTACACGGCGATTGTCAGACCAAAATACGCGTCCAGTTGTTGCCAGCCGAACAGGGCAAGGATCAGCGCCAGCAGGATACTGGCGTTCAGCAGCAGGTCGGAACGGTAATGCAGGGAGTCGGCGCGGATGGCGGTCGAGCCGGTTTCGCGGATGACCTTGTACTGCAGCATTAGCAGTGCCACCGTTAGCACTATCGACAACACCATCACCGCAATCCCCAACCCCGGCGCCCCCAACGGCTCCGGGTGGAGAATCCGTTCGACCGCTTGATAGGCGATCAGCATCGCACTCGTGGCGATGAACAGCGCCTGGGCAATGCCTGACAGTGCTTCCGCCTTGCCGTGGCCGTACCGGTGATCGTCATCGGCCGGACGCAACGCATAATGCACCGCCAGCAGATTGAGGAACGACGCCACGCCATCGAGCGCCGAGTCGGTCAACCCGGCCAGCAGGCTGATCGAGCCACTCAGCCACCAGGCAATGCCTTTGGTGACGATCAGGATGCTCGCGACAGCCAGTGAAGCACGGGTCGCCAGACGCAACAGGCGCGCGTGTTCGGGGAGGGGGGTCATGGTGCTTTCCTAAATCAGGCGGACGGTTGCAGGCCGTACATCGCCAACTGTTGCGCGCTGCCACGGTGCTGGATCAGGCGTGGGTCATTGAGCGGCAGGCTGCGGCCCAGCTCTTTTTCGAGGATTGCTTGCAGTTTGCTGTTATCGACGCTGCCGTCAGCCTTGATCGCCGGTTGCAGCTTTTTAGGGCTGACCTGGGCGGTGCTGCCGCCGGGCAAATAGATAGCACCGGTGGCAAAGTCGACGCCAAAGGCGATCAAACCGGGAATGATGTAGAACAACAGGCCGATGGCATCAAGACCGATCACCAGGGGGTCGACCTTGCCGTCGATTTGTCCACGGCGGTCGGGGAAGAAAATGCTGCCGCAGGCGGTCATTTGGGTCAGTAAGGCAGCGACCAGAACGCCGCCGATAATGCGGGAAGGAATGCGCATAAAGATCTCCTGAATGATGGGGGTAACTATACAAGGCAAATGCTTCATGGCTAAGACTATTGCAGTCGCCCTTCGTGCGATGACGCCGGCCCCGTATAATCGGCAGCCTGTTCTGGAGCTGCCATGATTTCTCTGCCAATCGATGCTGTCCTGCCTGCCTTGCGCGATGCCCTGGCGGCGCGCCACGAAGCGGTGCTCGAAGCACCGCCCGGTGCCGGTAAAACCACGCGTGTGCCCCTGGCGCTGTTGCAAGAGCCGTGGCTCGCCGGGCAGACCATCCTGATGCTTGAGCCGCGGCGGTTGGCAGCGCGAGCGGCGGCTGAGCGGTTGGCCTGGGAGTTGGGCGAAAAAGTCGGTGAAACCGTCGGCTATCGGATCCGCCTGGAAAGCAAAGTTGGTCCCACGACCCGAATCGAAGTGGTCACGGAAGGTATTCTCACCCGTCGCTTGCAGGACGATCCGGCGCTGGAAGGCGTCGGCCTGCTGATCTTCGATGAGTTCCACGAGCGCAGCCTGGATGCCGACCTCGCACTGGCCTTGAGTCTGAATGGACGGGGGCTGTTCCGGGACGAGCAACCGCTAAAGATTCTGTTGATGTCGGCGACGCTGGAAGGTGAACGGCTGTCCAGTCTGCTGGGCGATGCGCCTGTTGTCCGCAGTGACGGGCGCATGTTTCCGGTGGCGATGCGCTGGGGGCGAACCTTTCAGGTCGGTGAATTTATCGAGCCTAGGGTGGTGCAAACCGTACTCGATGCGCTGGGTGATGAGTCGGGCAGCGTGCTGGTGTTCCTGCCGGGGCAGGCCGAGATTCGTAGGGTCAATCAACAATTGGCCGAGGTTCTTGGCGAGCGCCACGATATTTTGCTGTGTCCGTTGCACGGCGAGCTGGACTTGAATGCCCAGCGCGCGGCTATCGAGCCCGCGCCGAGCGGCACACGCAAAGTGGTGCTGGCGACCAATATCGCCGAGACCAGTCTGACCATTGATGGGGTGCGGGTGGTGATCGATGCGGGATTGGCGCGCGTGCCGCGTTTCGATCCCGGCAGCGGCATGACGCGTCTCGACACTCAGCGCATCTCCCGCGCCAGTGCCACCCAGCGCGCTGGGCGGGCGGGGCGACTGGAGCCGGGCGTGTGTTATCGGCTGTGGTCCGAAGCCCAGCACGATCAATTGGCCGCCTATGGCACGGCAGAAATTCTTCAGGCGGATCTGGCAGGGCTTGCCTTGCAACTGGCGCGCTGGGGCGTTACGCCGGCGCAATTGGTGTGGCTCGACCAGCCACCGGCGGCGGCCTATGCGCAAGCTCAGGACCTGCTCGGCCGGTTGGGCGCGCTGACCCGGAAATCGGGTGAAGACTGGAAACTCACCGGGCACGGCCAGGCCATGGCTGAGCTGCCCGCGCATCCACGCATCGCGCATTTACTGTTGCGCGGTCAGGCGTTGGGTCTGGGCGAACTGGCCTGTGACGTCGCGGCCTTGCTCGGCGAGCGTGACATCTTGCGTGGCGGCGGTGCGGACCTGCACTCCCGCCTGACCTTGCTGGCCGGCACCGAGCGTGCGGCGCGTGGCGCTCAAGGCGGGGTGCAGCGGGCAAAACAACTGGCGCGGCAGTACCGAAGTCTTTTGCAGCGGCAGCAGCGCGGAGCGGCGAACACCCCGGTCAGCGATCCGGATCACCCACGCTGGTTGGGCGCCTTGCTGGCGCTGGCCTATCCGGATCGCGTGGCCCAACAGCGGCGTGCCGGTGGCGCTGAATATCGCCTGGCCAACGGCCGCGCCGCGTTGTTCGCGGAAGCCGATGCCTTGATGAAACAACCCTGGCTGGTGGTCGCCGACCTCGGTAGTCGCCAGGGCCAGCGCGAAGAACGTATTTATCTGGCGGCGGAATTTGATCCGGCACTGTTCGACTCAGTACTCGCAGAACAAGTGATTGCCCTCGATCATCTGGAGTGGGACGAGCGAGAAGGAGTGTTCCGTGCCGAGCGTCAGCGCAAGGTGGGCGAACTGATCCTCAGTCGCGAGCCACTGACCGGCCTCGACGAATCCGCCCGCAGCCAGGCGTTATTGGCACTGATTCGGCGTAAAGGGCTGGAACTGTTGCCGTGGACCCCCGAGCTGCGCCAATGGCAGGCGCGGGTGGCGTTGCTGCGTCAGCTGGATCTGGACAAACAGGCCGATAGCGAATGGCCGGATGTGCGTGATGCGGCGTTGCTCGCGAGCCTGGAGAACTGGTTGCAGCCTTACCTGGGCAAGGTGTCGCGCCTCAGTCATTTCGCCAACCTGGACCTATCGTCGATCCTGCACAACGTGCTGCCGTGGCCGTTACCGCAACGCCTGGATGAGCTGGCGCCGCATCACCTGAGCGTGCCGTCCGGTTCTTCAGTGCGTCTGGATTACAGCGAACATCCACCGATTCTGGCGGTGCGTTTGCAAGAGCTGTTCGGCTTGGCTGAAACCCCGCGCATTGCGGGCGGCCGACAAATTATCAAACTGCACCTGCTGTCACCTGCCCGCCGCCCGGTGCAGGTGACTCAGGACCTGGCCAGCTTCTGGCGCAGCACCTATCTAGAGGTAAAAAAAGACCTCAAGGGGCGTTACCCGAAACACTACTGGCCCGAAGACCCTCTGGTGGCTGAAGCTACAGCGCGGATCAAGCCGCGTAAGCCCTAGGGGCTCTCCGAACACGTCCTCAAATGTGCTGGAAAAGTGACCACATTATGTTGTGCGTTTTTTCGACACGGGGCTTCATTTTCGCACTGCTCCATAAACCGTTTAGCCGTACACTTCTTCGGCGCTGCGGGCCTTGGCGGCGAAGAACACCAGTACGACCAATACACCGGCCAGTACTAACGATGAACCAACGGTGCCAAAATCCAGACCACCTTTTTCATGAGACTTGGTCAGGAAGTCACCGAGTGTCGCGCCGAACGGTCGGGTCAGGACAAACGCCAACCAGAAGAGCAGCACGGTGGAAATCCGCGTGTAGAACTTGGCCAACACCACTGCGGCAATTGCCGTCCCGATCAGCAGTGCGCCGCCGGCAAAGCCCAGGCCGGAGTCATCCGCCAGGTAATCGCCTAACGCTGTCCCCAGCGTGTTGGAAATCAGAATGGCCGCCCAATAGAACAGCTCGCCTTTAGTGGTGTGGATGTTGTTCACCGACAGGCTTTTTTCGCTCAATCGCCAGACGGCAAAAATCGCGATCAACAGGCTGATCAGAATCAGCGAGCCGGACGCATAGCCCAGGCCCAGGGTGCGATCCATAAAGTCCGACATGGTGGTGCCTGCGGTACTGGTGGAGAGAATAACGATCCAGTACAACACCGGCTTATAGCTCTTCGAAAACAGCTGCAAGCCAAGTGTAATCAGGAAGGCGCTTATCAGAATCAGCGAGCTGATCGCATACCCCACATTCAGTGTCATCGACAGTAAATCGCCAGCGGTCTCGCCGAGGGTGGTGGCACAGATTTTCATCACCCAGAACGCCAGGGTTATTTCCGGCAACTTGTTCAGATGGAGAGGGGTGCTCATAGGGGGGATGTGCTCCTGAAATCGGATTAGAACTATGAAGTACAGCGTTTTAAAAAGCCGCCGTTCGCCCCGGATCAACCTATATCCACTGCGGACGCCAGGTCTATGTTAGGGGGCAACGAACAAGCGGTAGCGCGAAGTACAGGCGGGCGCAATGTACGCTGTGGAAGGTCAACGTTCCGTCAAAGCCAAACCAGAGTTAATTCATTAAGTGAGTCTCTCTGATGTAAGAAGTACGCCTGAGTGTCTGTGTTTGTTGATGAAGCCCCCGTGAGTAGTTAGCTCAGGTGAAGAGGGCTTTAATAGAGTTTCTTGGGTAAATGGATTGTAGATTTTGACACGTTGATGATCATTCGCGTAACGCGCGCCATCGCGGAAACTGCTCCGCTTTGAATATGATTCAGGTAACGGAATGATGTTCCGTGGTGACATGAAACTGATCTTATGGTTCAGCGCTGCCATTCTGTCTTGCCGCGCATAACCGGGATGACGCTCGTCCATTTGAACGTGCAATCCGGGCCGGTTGGACTACGCCTGGGGCCCGATACGTCTATCGCCGTTACCACGTCGAGTCCTGCCGCCATATGGCGAGCAAGTCCTCGATTCACCTCAGGTTCTATACGGCGGCCCACTGAATCCCATGACACTTCAAGCGCATGGCGACCCCGTTGAATGAATGGGCGGTTCATTGTTAGTTGGAACGTTCAACATCGTGGTTGACCGCTTTCTGTGCAATCACTACGGCCTGGTCATGTTTGGCCTGCTGGTAGTGCGTCATTGAGACCTCACGAGCGGCGTCCATCCGTGCTACTACGCGGTCTCCACCACCTTCAGCCAACGCCGCTACGGAGGCACTCATCAGGCTGACGATCAAAAGAGCTTTAAGGGTTTTCATTGGGGAATCTCCACGGTTAAGGTAATGCCAGTTCGAAGGTGACTGGCATAAGCTTCAGGCTTGCGCTCATTCTAAAGCGGGCAACCTTTCAGGCTGTTCCCCGGTGCATAAACTTTTCGACAGGATTGTTTTATAGGTTCGATGTCCATGCAGATAGGGGATCACCGTGAGCATCAAGTTCAGGGTTGCCTGAAACTGGCTTATCAATACGAAATTGAAAAAGGTTATTAGGCTATTGCCCACGGGAACAAAAAACGTGTGCTGTCGAGCGAGCAGATCGAGTGATTGGGTGTTTCCGTCAGCGCCATGGCAGAAGCCGATGGCGCAATATGGGTCCGGGCATGCCACTGACCGTGGTCAGCAGCCAGAATACCGACGCTGGCGATACCGCGCTCTCAAACTGACAGCGCTTTACCCACCAAGTCGATCTGGCACCCCGGCTGCGCGTCCTGCACCTGTAATGTCATGTCATGCAGGCGGGCAACCGCAGACACCATGCTTAAGCCGAGTCCATTGCCCGCCATGTGGCGGCTGGACTCGGAACGGTATAGTCGGCGGAACACGGCTTCGCGCTCAGCCTGCGGAATGCCAGGCCCATTGTCTTTGACGCGGATTCCGCTATGGGTCGCGTCAGCAACCACGATGACCTGAACGCGGCCGCCATCGGGTGAGAACTTGATGGCGTTGTCGAGCAGGTTACAGGCGGCATCGAACAGCAACTGAGGATCCCCTGACAGATTTGCCGGTTTTTTGCTGGGAACCAGTTCCAGAGTCATGCCTCGCTCTTCGGCCAGCGGCTCGAACAGTTCCGTGGCATCTGCCGCGATCCGGTTCAGGTCGACCATGGCGAAGTTGCTGCGTCGGGCACTGCTTTCAATTTCGGAGATGCGCAGCAGCGCTCGAAATGTCTGCAAAAGACCCATGGCCTCTTCAATGGCCGAGTCAATGGCTGTCGCATATTCATCCTTGCTCAGGCTGCGTCGCTGGGCGCGTTCCAGTCCGGCGATCAGGCGGGTGAGTGGAGTGCGCAGATCGTGGGCGATGTCGTCACAGACACCTTTGACTTCACTCATCAGACGTTCGAGTTCATCGAGCATACCGTTGACGACGCTGGCTATACGGTCAATGTCATCCCGGTTACCGCGAGTCGGCAAACGCTTGCTGAGATCACCCTCTATGATCCGTTCTATCGAACGACTAAGGGCGTCCAGCCGGCGTCTGGCGGAATAGCCAAGAGTGATCGCTCCGAGCAGGCCGACCACCAACAGCAGCGCGCCCCCAGAGATCAACGCATTAATCAACAGCTCGTCGAATTCATGAATATCGTAGATGTCTTGAGCCACCAGCAGTTTTTGCCCGTTTTCCAGTTGGTGAACCATGAAGCGAATGGGACGACTGTGTTCGTTCTGTTTATGCCATACGACCTGATAGGGTCTGTCGTAACGCTTGAAATCGGGTAACGTCTGGATCGCACCCGCTATCAGCTGATCATCGGCGCTGAATAAGGCGTGTGGGGTACGACTCTCTGTGTCCTGTTCAGTATGCTGACGGATTTCCTGTTGTCGCAATGCAGGCGCTTGTCGGCTGCGGATGTCGATCTGGTGGTACAGCGATGCGTCAACTTCTGACTTCAAATAGCCGGTCGTCTGCCAATATATGTAGCCAAACAGGGCAAGGAACGAACAGCCGAACAGCGCCAGAAACATCAGCGCGGTACGAAAGCTGATGGTGCGCGGTATTTCACGCAGGTGAGCGGAGAACATAGCCGGCTCCGCGAATGGTATGGATCATCTGTTCTTCGCCTTCGGCATCGATCTTGCGGCGCAAGCGCCCGATATGTACTTCAATCACGTTGGTGCGCTCGTCGTAGCTGTAATTCCAGACGGCTTCGAACATCATCGTGCGGGTCACCACTTGGCCTGCATGCTGAACCAGGTATTCAAGCAGGGCATACTCCCGGGGTAAGAGGTCTATCTGCCTATCACCTCGGCGCACGGTGCGACGTAACAGATCAAGATCAAGATTGGCGACCCGTAGACGACTTTCCCGCTCTTGGTCCGGTTGCGCGATACGCCGTCGGCTCAGGGCATCCAGACGTGCGGTCAACTCGATGAACTCGAATGGCTTGGTCAGGTAATCATCACCGCCAGCACGCAAGCCGCGAACCCGTTCGTCGAGTGCGCTCAGCGCACTGAGAATCAGCACCGGCGTCGCGACACCTGATGCGCGCAAGGCGGTGAGCATGCCTAGTCCATCCAGGGCACCGGGAAGCATACGATCCAAGACGATAATGTCGAACGTGTCGCCAATGGCTTTTAACAGGCCGTCGCGACCGTTGTTGGAGCAGGTCACGTCAAAGCCATGATCCTGCAAGGCTGCTTCGATTTCGCGGGCAGTGGTGGGGTCGTCCTCGACGACTAGAACATGGGTCATGAGCGTTGCACAGGCCTCGGTTGGGCGGACAGATGGGGCGTGGCGCTGGCCCTCGACCCTTTCAGTGGCATAGTGTGCCAAACCGAAGTAAACGCACAGGTCGCGTGAACATGAAAGAAAGTTTAGGTTCGCTATCGGAGGGCTGCGTGTGCGCATCCTGGTAATTGAAGACGATGCTCGCGCGTCGGCTTATCTGTTACGCGGCTTGAGTGAAAGCGGCCATATCGTCGATGTCGCCGAAGAAGGCCGACAAGGCTTGGCGATGGCGCTCGAGGAGTTGTATGACGTGCTTGTCGTCGATCGCAAGTTGCCGGGAATGGATGGCTTGGCGCTTGTGCGTGAATTACGCCGCCGGCAGTTGCACACGCCGATACTGATGCTAAGCGCGCTGGCCTCGACCGCTCAACGGGTCGAAGGTCTGCAGGCCGGATGCGATGACTATCTTGCCAAGCCCTATGCCTTTATTGAAGTGCTGGCACGAGTGGACGCCTTGCTGCGGACACGGGGTCAGGTTCCTGGCCCTTCGCGAATACTCCGGGCGGGGGAACTCCATCTTGATTGTGCTACACGCCAGGCAACTCGCCAGGGGCGTACCATCGCATTAGCCTATCGGGAAACCTTGATATTGGAAAAGCTGATGCGCCACAGCGGTGAGATCGTGACCCGCAGCATGCTTCTGGAGAGCGCCTGGGATTACGAGTTTGACCCTAACGACAATGTGATCGATAAGCATATTTATCGCTTGCGCTGCAAACTCGACGAAGGTTTTGCCAGTTCGTTGATACAGACCGTGCCAAGTGCAGGGTATCGTCTTGAGGTAGACGTTAAATCTCCTCGTGATGACAGCATCGAAACGGGGGCAGAAAAGATGGGTAATAGTTAGAGTTGCACAATGCCGTCAAAGGGCATTGCGTCAATCTCCTCTCGTGTCTATAAAGTGGCACTTAACTCCCCCAAAAAGATGTCGTAATGAATACAGGACTGACTGAGCAAGAAATGCGAAACGCTTTGGGGCTTGATATCAAAGCCGAGGCTGCACCAGAGGAACCAGAGCAAAGACAGGTCTCACCGCCCGCAGCAGTACCGAAGCCTAAAAAAAGAGCTTCCACCGGGCTTCGCGTTACCCTTCGGGTGACACGGGAGTTCGAAGGCGAAGAGAGCCTGTTCATTCACGATGCCAATACGTTGAGTCGTTTTGATGCCGAGCAGCTAGCCAGAAAAGCGGCGGCCAAAGAAAAGTATAGATTTTTCGAGTTGGTCTCCATTGGCGCTATAGGGCAACTCTGAGGATGGCTCTGCTCAGATCTGGATCGGCAAGGCAGGCGCCTGTCCTTGGCTACGAACATTTCCTGGTGCCCGGTTAACAGGAAGCTATTCGAACTCTTTGCTGGGCACGACCGCACGGGCTACCCGAGAAGTGGGCGATGCGGTCTTAAGGCAGCATCGGCAGCAGGAACCGCGCTATCACCGGGAAGTGATCAGAGATCAACAGGGTGTCGTCCCCGCGCACCTGAGCGTCTATGCGCTTGAGTCGCGGGCTGTAGAAAAAGTAATCCACGGTCCGGTCCGGGCCACTGATGCGCGGGTCGTTGGGGAAGTGGGTCAACCACTTGCCGCGATCAACACCGCCGACTTCAGTGTTGCTCGGGATCATCGGGTACTTGTCCCACAGGCTGTGCAATGCACTGTCTGGCATGTATTCACTGCGCAGTTCCGGGGCCAGCCGTTGGTATTGTCCGAGGGGCAACAGATTGAAATCGCCCCCGATCAACCAAGGCGTGCCGCGACTCTCGAATGTATCCAGCAGTTTGCCGGTCGCCTCTATCTGGCGCTGCAGCGTGTCGTCGTTCGGAGTGAAGGTGTCCAGGTGCGTATTGATCACTGCCAGTTGTCCGCCATCGCGCAGTGGCAGGTAACTCACGAGCAGGGCGCGTTTGGGCTGGAACTGGCGCTGAATCGGATGGGTCGAGGGTTGCGGTAGCTGGATGCGTTCAGCGTGTTCGATTTCGTAGCGACTCAGGGTGGCCAGTTTCATCCCGACGCTGCCAAAGATATGCGGGCTCGGAATGAAGTCGGCCTTCCAGTAAAACGCCTCCGAACTGCAGGGGAACAGGTCACTGAGCCGCTCTTGCAGCAACGTCAGCTGGTTGTCGTAGTGAGTGCTTTTGGCGCCGTCGTTCACCTCTTGCAGGAGGATAATGTCCGGCTGTTCATCGCGGATCACTCGAACCACTTCATCGAGGTTGTAGGCAGTGTCTTCCTGCGTAGGGCGATCATCCGGGCCGCTGCCATCGGCCATGTTGTACCAGAACACATAACGCTTGCCGGCCAGGTATTGGATATTCCAAGTCATGACTTTCAGTGCTTGGCCGGGCACCAATACCGGTGCCGGGTTTTTACAACTGGCCTGCAGCAGCTCGCGTGCTGCGGGATGCCAGGTCAGGTTGTAGATCAGCAGGCACATCAAGCCAATCGCCAACAGGCCAATCAAGATGTAGCGCAATAAACGGGTCATCGGCTCAACTTAGAACGCAGAACGTTCAATGACTGAATCGCGTTGCAAGATGAGCCTGAGCATAGCTGAGGTGTTGCCAAAGGGGCAGAGGCTTGGCAGGTCAAACCTTTTCCGGGGCGTCGTCGATCAGCATGAACAAGCGGAACATCACGACGCTGGTAAATAACTGCAAAAAGCTGCTGGTGCTGTCGATGATCAAGGAAACCGGCATGCTCAGCGGTTCTGGCAGGATGAACAGGCTGACCCCTTCAAGTACCGACAAGGGCACGTAGACGCACAGCACGCAGGCCAGGATCCGCAGAAAATGACCTTGGGTCATCTTGATGCTCTCGCGCATGGCCGCCAGTGGCGTCATCCCGCGCAAGACCAGCAGGTACTCGGAGAACACCAGTTTGACCATCACCCAGATGCCGGGAATGACGAACATCGACAAGCCAAACATGATCAGCAGCGTGCTCAAGGCCGACAGTACGGCAAAGGTCGGCCACAGCCGCAACGCCATGGCCATCAAATCGCGTTTACGCGGTTGTTCGCTGCGCGTGCGGGCGTCCAGGAACAGAATCAGCGCGCCGGTATACAGCGGGTAGAACAGCAGGCCAACGAGTAATTCGTAAGCAGGCGAGGCGTCAGCGGCCAGTGCATTGCTGAGCATTTGTTTACTCAATGCCTCGACCACCACCAGCGGCAGGCACAGCATCAGGATGCTGGTCAGGTTGCGCCGAAAAAAATACAGCGAGTCTTGTAGAACGGTCAGCGGATTCATTGATCGGGATCGCAAGGCAAAAAGCGGTGCCACACTTTAGCGTATGGCCGATGGCGGGCCAACCGCGCACTTTACCCAGAGACCTATCCACGGGTGAGGCAACTTTTTGAAGCCTCTATTGAAACGGCGTCGATCAACCCCATTATCTTGATTACGTCTGGTCAATCTGACTGGGCGATGTTTTTTAACGGCAATCTAACGAGGTCGCCATGAACAGCGAAGAACAAACCCTGATCGATGGCCTGTTCTCGAAAGTGAGACAAGCCGAAGCGGATTCAGCCCCCCGGGATGCCCAGGCTGAAGCACGGATCAAGGAGCATCTGAACCAGCAGCCAGCCGCCCCGTACTACATGGCGCAGGCGATCCTGGTGCAAGAAGCGGCGATCAAACAACTCGATGAGCACGGCAAACAGCTCGCCGAGCAGGTCAAGCAACTGCAGGCCCAACTGCAACAAGCGCAAGCTCAGGCGGCGGCTCCGGCGCCAAGCGGCGGCGGTTTCCTGTCGAGCATCTTTGGTGGCTCGCGCGATGCCCAGCCTCAAGCCCAGCCACAATCGTTCTCGCAACCTCGTCCGGCAGCCGCGCAGCCTTCTTCCGGTGGCTGGCGCGAACCAGCACCTTCGGCAAGCCCACCACCATACAACGCTCCACAAGGCAATTACGCTGCCCCGCCTCAAGGCCAGTTTCAACCACAAGCACCTGCCGCGCCTATCGGCAGTGGATTTCTCGGTGGCGCATTGAAGACGGCAGCCGGTGTAGCGGGTGGTGTGATGTTGGCACAAGGCATCAGTAGCCTATTCCATAACAACCAGCAACCGCAAGAAGTGGTCGAGGTGATCAAGGAAGAGCCAAGCCAGGCCAATGACAACAGCAGCAATAATGACTGGGGTAACGACAATCAGCGCGTGACCGACAACAGTGGCTATGGCAACGACCAGGGTGGCTTCGCCGATACCGACTACGGCAATGATGACGGCGGTTCGTTTTCCGACGATGACGACTCGTTCGTCTGATTGAAGTACGTCTACAGGGGTAACACCCCTTCTCTTCAAATATCCCCCAAGCTGGCATACTGAGCACCGACCCAATTCCCGGGTCGTTGCTGCCAGCTTGCGCACGCCTGCGCCATGAGGATTTCCGGTGAAGAAAATTGCGGTGTTCGCCGATGTACAGAACCTCTATTACACCGTGCGCCAGGCTTATGGTTGTCACTTCAACTACGCCGCCCTGTGGGCCGATATCAGCCAGCGCGGGCAGATTGTCGAGGCGTATGCCTACGCCATTGATCGGGGTGACAGCAAACAGCAGCAGTTCCAGCAGATTCTGCGCAATCTGGGTTTTACCGTGAAACTCAAACCTTACATCCAGCGCAGCGACGGCTCGGCCAAGGGCGATTGGGACGTAGGTATCACCATCGATATCATGGACGCCGCGCCGCATGTCGATGAGGTGGTGTTGGCGTCGGGTGATGGCGACTTCGATCTGCTGCTTGAGCGTATCATCAGCAAACACGGGGTTGAGGCCATCGCCTATGGCGTGCCAGGGTTGACCGCCAACTCACTGATTCGCGCCGCCAGCCGTTATGTGCCGATCGAAGGCGCGCTGCTGTTGAAAAACTGATCGGCTGAAACACTGACTTTTTTGTTTTTGAAATTTTTGACGGGTTGGATCACGTTTGGAACGCATTGCAGTCATCGACTTTGAAACCACCGGCATTTCCCCCAACAACAGCTGTCGGGCCACCGAGATTGCCGTGGTGATCATGGAGCAGGGGCGCATTGTCGAGCGTTACCAAAGTCTGATGAATGCCGGGGTGCGTATCCCCGCGTTTATCGAAGGGCTGACCGGCATCAGCAACAGCATGCTGCGCACGGCACCGTCGGCGACTCAGGTCATGAATGAAGTGGCAGATTTTGTCGGCACCACGCCGCTGGTGGCGCATAACGCCTCATTCGACCAGAAGTTCTGGGACTACGAACTGTCGCGCATTCAACGCAGTCGCGAACAAAGCTTTGCCTGTTCGATGCTGTTGGCGCGCCGCTTGATGCCGGGTGCACCGAACCACAAACTGGGCACCCTGACTACGTGGGCCAAGCTGCCGCACACGGGCAAGGCGCACAGGGCCATGGCCGATGCGGAGATGGCGGCCAACCTCACGGCGCACCTGGCCAATGAACTGCGGCAGACTCATGGCATCGCCGGGGTGTCCCATCAGTTCCTGTGCACCTTGCAGAAAGTCCCCGCAGCTAAAATCAGCGAAGCCCTGAAGCGTCAGCGCGGTTTTTAAGCGCGGCCTTTCAGGCTTTCCCGTTACCGTCCAGATGGCCCAGCGGCATGCGCCGATCAATCGCTGTCGACAGCACGATTGAGGTTTTGCTGAAACCGAACTGTGCCACCCGGTTGATCAGGTCCTCCAATTCCGGCATCGAACCGACAGCCGCCTGCATGATCACGCACGGGTCCCCCGTGACGCGGTGGCATTGGGTCAGCTCGGGAATCCGCACCAGATCATCGTAGGCCTGCTGATTACCATGGCTGGCCAGGCGCAACTCGATCACGCATTGAATCGGCAGGCCGACCTTGGCCATGTCCACTTTCGCCTCATAGCCGGTGATGACGCCGCAGGCCTCCAGCTTGGCCACGCGTTCGGCCACTGCGGGGGCCGACAGGTTGACCAGGCGCGCCAATTGCGCAAAAGAAGCGCGACCGTTTTTCAGCAGCGCATCGAGCAAGACTCGATCGTATTTATCCAGGGTCATCACGCACCTTTGGCCAACTTTCGAAAGTACTGTTTATAAGCCAAACATCCGTTCTTTGAAAAGTATTGGCTGTGAATAAACAGGGTTTACTGCTTATTTTTACGCTGCCACTTTCATAAGATAAGTCATCATAAAAACTGACTTAAGAGCCTGGTATGTCGAACTCACGCCGCTTTCCATTGCTCCTGATTGGCGCTTTCTTTGCTTTGTATGTGATTTGGGGATCGACCTACCTGGTGATTCGCATCGGCATCGAGTCCTGGCCGCCATTGATGATGGCCGGGGTGCGCTTTCTGATTGCCGGGTGCCTGCTCTATGCCTTCATGCGCTTTCGCGGGACCCCTGCACCGACCTGGACGCAATGGAAGGCGGCGGGGATGATCGGCTTTTTGCTGCTCGCCTGTGGCAACGGAGGGATCACGGTGGCCGAACATTTGGGCGTGACGTCCAGTGTCGCGGCCCTGTCTGTGGCGGTTGTGCCCTTGTTCACACTGCTGTTTGGTCTGTTATGGGGGCATCGCAACACCCGTCTGGAATGGGCCGGAATCTTCCTGGGCTTGATCGGTATCGGCCTGCTTAATATGGGGTCCAATCTGCAGTCCAGCCCGTATGGCGCTGCGCTGGTGATTTTCGCGGCAGCCTCTTGGGCGTTCGGTTCGGTCTGGAGTAAAAGCCTGCCGTTGCCAGTCGGTCCCATCGCCAGCGGGGCGGAAATGATCGTCGCCGGTGTGGTGCTGTTGATCGGCAGCGCCTTGAGCGGTGAGCATCTGCACACAATGCCGAGCGCAGCAGGCTGGGGCGCCTTGGCGTACCTGGTGGTGTTCGGCTCGATCGTGGCGTTCAGCGCGTACATGTACCTGCTGAAAAACGTGCGCCCGGCGGCCGCGACCAGCTATGCGTACGTCAACCCAGCCGTGGCGGTGCTGCTGGGTACTTTGTTCGCGGGTGAACACATCGGTGTCGAAGAGTGCATGGCGATGGCAGTCATCATCAGCGCGGTGGTGCTGATCGGTTTGCCACAGTGGCGCAAGCAACCTGCCCTGGAACAACAGCCGGAACAAAAACAGGAACAGGCTGGATCGGTGCGGACAGGGTAAACTGCGCGCCTTGCGCTGAATTTTCCCTACGGTATCCCCATGACATTCGCCACTCTCGGCCTGATCGAACCCTTGTTGCGTGCCGTTACGGCCCTCGGCTACCAGACTCCGACGCCTGTGCAGGCACAGGCGATTCCTCCGGTGCTGGCCGGCCGCGACTTGATGGCCGCCGCCCAGACCGGCACCGGCAAGACCGCAGGCTTTGCCCTGCCGTTGCTGCAACGCCTGACGATGGAAGGCCCAAAAGTGGCGGCCAACTCGGTGCGCGCACTGATATTGGTGCCGACCCGCGAACTGGCGGAACAGGTTCATGAAAACATTGAGCAGTACAACGAAAACCTGCCGCTAAAAACTTACGCGGTGTACGGCGGCGTCAGCATCAATCCGCAGATGATGAAGCTGCGCAGCGGGGTCGATGTACTGGTGGCAACCCCAGGTCGCCTGCTGGATCTCTATCGGCAGAAAGCGCTGAAGTTTAATCAATTGCAAATCCTGGTTCTCGATGAAGCTGACCGTATGCTCGACCTCGGTTTTTCCGAAGAGCTGCGTGATATCTATGCGGCCCTGCCCAAGCGTCGTCAGACCTTGCTGTTCTCCGCGACCTTCTCCGATGCGATTCGGCAGTTGGCTGGACAGATGCTCGACGACCCGCTGACCATTGAAGTCAGCCCGCGCAACGTCGCGGCGAGTTCGGTCAAGCAGTGGGTGATCCCGGTAGACAAAAAGCGCAAGACCGAACTGTTCATCCATCTGCTGAAAAAACAGCACTGGAGTCAGGTGCTGGTATTCGCCAAGACCCGCGTGGGTGTTGATCAACTGGTCGAGCGCTTGCAAGGCTTGGGCATCAACGCCGATGGTATTCATGGTGACAAACCGCAGGCAACCCGTCAGCGTGCGCTTGACCGTTTCAAGGCCCGCGAGGTCCAGATTCTGGTCGCTACCGACGTTGCCGCACGCGGTCTGGACATCGACGATTTACCGACCGTGATCAACTTCGACCTGCCGATTGTGGCCGAGGATTACATCCACCGGATCGGTCGTACCGGGCGTGCGGGTTTGACTGGCGAAGCGATTTCGTTTGTCTGCGCCGACGAAGTGGAGCTGCTGTCGGCCATCGAAACCTTGACCCGCCAGACCCTGGAGCGTCATGAAGAACAGGATTTCGAGCCGGAGCATCGCGTGCCGACCACCGACGCCAGCGGCCAGATTCTGAAAAAACCGAAGAAGCCGAAAAAACCTAAAGTGTCAGGCGGTGGCAAACGTAACCTGGGCAAATGGGTCGACAGCGGCGAAACAGCCGCTGACGTGCCGATGGTCAAGGCGGTGCGCAAAGTCCCTGTGTTCAATACTGGGCCACGCAAGAAAAAGCCTTGATGTAGAGCGCGCTGCCCACCATAGCGGGCAAGCGCGCGGCTACAGGGCGTTGCTGTGAAGCCATTCCAGCATGCCCAACCCCGCCGCACGGCCACTGGCGAAACACGCCGTCAGCAGGTAGCCACCGGTGGGTGCTTCCCAGTCGAGCATTTCTCCGGCGCAGAACACGCCCGGTAGCTGTTTGAACATCAGGTTTTCCGTCAGCGCTTCGAACGGCACGCCGCCTGCGGTGCTGATGGCTTCATCCAGCGGTCGTGCTTTGACCAGTGTCAGCGGCAAAGCCTTCAGCGCCTTGGCCAGTAGCGCCGGATCGGCGAACGACTCAGCTGGCGCTAGTTCGCGCAATAACGCCGCCTTGACCCCATCTATCCCCAACTGACTGTGCAGGTGCTTGGACATTGAGCGCGAGCCGCGTGGTTTGGCCAGCGCTGCCTGGACTTTTCCAATCTCCTTGCCTGGCAGAAGGTCAATGTTTACGGTCGCCGAGCCCTGTTGATTGATCTGCTCACGGATGTGCGCCGACAACGCATAAATCAGGCTGCCCTCGACGCCGGACTCGGTCAGTACACATTCGCCCAAGCGAGGCGTTTGTCCTTGCAGGCCGATGGCGATGTTCTTCAGCGGGGCGCCTGCAAATTTACTGCGCATCAGTTCGCTCCAGTCCGCTACCTCAAACCCGCAGTTGCTCGGTTGCAGGGCTGTGATGCCGATACCCCGTTGTTCCAGCCAGGGCAGCCAGGCGCCATCCGAACCGAGCCGCGCCCAACTGGCGCCGCCCAACGCCAACAGGACCGCGTCGGGTTTTATCGTTTGTTCGCTGTCAGCGTGAGCCATGCGCAACTCACCTTGGGCGTTCCAGCCCAGCCAGCGATGGCGGGTATGCAGGGTGACGCCTGATTCGCGCAGGCGCTTGAGCCAGGCCCGCAATAGCGGCGCCGCTTTCATGTCCGTGGGGAACACCCGGCCCGAACTGCCGACAAAAGTCTCGATGCCCAGTTCGTGAATCCAGTTGCGCAACGAATCGGCGCCAAAGCTGCGCAGTAACGGCGCGATGAAGGGCGCGCGTTCGGCATAACGGGAGAGAAACGCCGGGTAGGGTTCGGAGTGGGTGATGTTCATTCCGCCAACACCTGCCAGCAGGAACTTGCGACCTACCGAGGGCATGGCATCGTACAGGTCGACCTTGATTCCGGCCTGGCTCAAGACCTCGGCCGCGATCAATCCCGCAGGGCCGCCGCCAATGATCGCGACTGAATGAGCAACAGCTGGAGGGACGTGGGTCATGGCGCACTGCGGGTCGGCGAAGTAAGCCGTGCATTCTACCGGAGGACAGACGCTCTGTTCAGGGCTGTGCGCAGGATCAGCCTGTGGAAAACTCTTGTTCAAAAAACATACAGCTGTCGCCAGGCCACGCAGAATAAGGCCTTGAGAGGCTTTCGCTCAGGTTATCCACAGGCAGTTCCACAGCCATTGTGGACAGTTAAGGCGGGACGGCAGCGGTAAAGACTCAGTTCAATCCGGCCGACAGCCATACCTTTTGCGCACTGTGGTGCAGAATCCCGTGCCGTCGCGCCAGCGCCTTGCGGTCCTTGCTGTAGCCTCCGCCGATCACGCCCATCACCGGAATGTCCCGGTGCAGGCAATGGCGCAGCACGGCTTCATCGCGAGCTGCCACCCCGGCGTCGGTAAGTTGCAGATAACCCAGGGCATCGTCCTTGTGCACGTCGACCCCGGCGTCATACAGCACCAGGTCCGGCTGATAGAACGGCAGCAAGTAGTTCAATAAATCGTCGACCACTTTCAGGTAATCGTCATCGCCCATGCCCATGGGCAGCGGGATGTCCCAGTCACTTTCGGCCTTGCGCGCCGGGAAGTTTTTTTCGCAATGCAGGGAAACGGTAATCGCATCGGGCGTGTTGGCGAGGATGCGTGCGGTGCCGTCGCCCTGATGCACGTCACAATCGAAGATCAATATGCGTCCGACTCGACCGCTTTCCAGCAGATAGTGGCTGATCACTGCCAGATCGTTAAAAATGCAGAAGCCGGCGGGGTGGTCATAGTGCGCATGGTGCGTGCCGCCCGCCAGGTGGCACGCCATGCCGTGTTGCAGCGCCTGCTCGGCCGCCAGCAGCGAGCCGCCCACCGCACGCACTGTGCGCTGCGCCAGGGCCTCGCTCCACGGCAGGCCGAGGCGGCGCTGGTCTTCGCGGGACAGGTCACCGCTCATGTAGCGCTGGATGTACGCCGGATCATGGGCCAGGGCCAGAACATCGCTCGGGCAGACGTCCGGGCGCAACAGTTGAGCGTCGGTGGTCAGGCCGCTTTCAATCAGGTGGTCGCGCAGCAAACGGAATTTATCCATCGGAAAGCGATGCTCAGCCGGGAAATCCGGGCTGTAATCATCGTGGTAGATGAGTGGCAGGGGCATTTTACTTCCGGTCAGGGGTCGAAACTGAATGTTGCCAGCATTGTCCATGCCCGCCCAGCACCTTGATTGAGGGTTGCTGAGCGGTGTACTACTTCGGCAAGTCATTTACCGGATGGTGATAGGAGCAACCCGATGGAGCGGATACTCGAACTCAACAGTGCCCGGCTGCTGATGCGGCAGTGGCGAGATGACGATTTGCCGGCGTTCGCGGCGATGTGTGCCGACCCGCAGGTGATGCGTTATTTTCCAACACCCATGAGTCGGCTGGAAAGCGCGGCCCAGATCGGACGAATGCGTGGGCATTTCGCCGAGCTGGGTTTTGGCCTGTGGGCATTGGTACGCCAGGACACAGGGGCATTTATCGGCTTTACCGGATTGGAAGTGGTGAGTTTTGACGCTCACTTCACTCCGGCTGTCGAGATCAGCTGGCGTCTGGCGCGGGAACATTGGGGTTTGGGTTTTGCCAGCGAGGCCGCCTGGACCGCTCTGCGTTGCGGTTTCGAGCGGCTGGATCTGGATCAGATTGTGTCTTTCACTGCGCAGAACAATCTCGCGTCACAGAAAGTCATGCAGGCCATTGGCATGCAGCATGATCTGTCGGATGACTTCGAGCATCCAAAACTGGCTGACGGCGATCTGTTGAAACCTCATGTGTTGTATCGAATCACTCGGCAACAATGGCTGCAAACCCTGAAGGGATGAGTAAGGCTGGCGTCGACAAATTCTGTATCATTTGGCCATTGGCCGTGCAGACCGGAATAAACCCTTAGGGATACCCTCGGTCTCTGCCTGAATACGTCGCCCGCCGCAGTCTTGAAGGCGCAGCATTGTTTTTGTGAGAGGAGTCCCTGAATGAGCCAAGTGCTGGATGATCTGGTTGAACTGCTAACCCTGGAACCCATTGAGGAGAACCTCTTTCGTGGGCGTAGTCAGGACCTTGGCTTTCGCCAGTTGTTCGGCGGGCAAGTGCTGGGCCAATCCCTGTCGGCAGCCAGTCAGACGGTCGAAGACGAGCGCCACGTGCATTCGCTGCACGGCTATTTCCTGCGTCCCGGCGACGTCACCCTGCCTGTGGTGTATCAGGTCGACCGGGTGCGCGATGGCGGCAGCTTCAGCACCCGCCGGGTCACGGCGATCCAGAAGGGGCAACCGATTTTCACGTGCAGCGCATCGTTCCAGTACGACGAAAAAGGTTATGAGCACCAGTCCACGATGCCGGACGTCGTCGGGCCAGAAAACCTGCCCTCGGAACTTGAATTGACCCGCCAGCGTGCGCACCTGCTCTCGGATCACATGCGTGAAAAACTGCTGTGCCCCAAGCCGATCGAGTTCCGCCCGGTAACTGACATTGATCCTTACAACCCTAAGCCGACAGAGCCGATCAAATACGTTTGGTTTCGCGCCGACGGCCCGCTGCCGGATGTTCCAGCGCTGCATAAGTATATGTTGGCGTACGCCTCGGATTTCAATCTGCTGACGACGGCGTTGCAGCCTCACGGCAAGTCGGTCTGGCAGAAAGATATGCAGGTTGCCAGCCTTGATCACTCCCTTTGGTTTCACGCCGATCTGCGCGCCGATGACTGGTTGCTGTACGTGATGGACAGCCCTTGGGCCGGTAATTCCCGTGGTTTCTCGCGTGGCAACGTGTACACCCGCGCAGGCAAGTTAGTGGCCTCTGTTACCCAGGAAGGCTTGATCCGTCATCGCAAGGATTGGGCATGAGCCTGGCGGAGGTTCGGCATTGGGTGTTCGACATGGATGGCACCCTGACCTTGGCCGTGCACGATTTTCCGGCGATCAAGCGCGCCCTGGAGATTCCGCAGCAGGATGACATTCTCAGCCATCTGGCCGCGCTGCCGCCCGAGATTTCAGCGGCCAAGCATGCCTGGCTGCTGGAGCACGAGCGTGAGCTGGCACTGGCGTCGCAGCCTGCAGCTGGCGCTGTCGAGCTGGTGCGTGAGTTGGCGGCGCGCGGATATCGGCTGGGCATCCTCACTCGCAATGCCCGCGAGTTGGCGCATGTAACGCTCGGAGCGATTGGCCTGGCGGATTGTTTTGCCGTCGATGACGTTCTCGGGCGCGACGAAGCACCGCCAAAACCTGATCCCGGAGGGCTGCTGAAACTGGCTCAGGCGTGGAATGTCGACCCATCACAGATGGTAATGGTCGGCGACTACCGCTTCGACCTCGATTGTGGTCGTGCGGCAGGCACCCATACCATATTGGTCAACCTGCCCGAAAATCCATGGCCGGAACTGACCGACTGGTACGCCAGCGATTGCTTTGCATTGCGCGAGATGCTGGCGTTTTAAGCCAGCATCTATCTATCAAGCAACCAACAACCATTTGAAATAGAACATTATGTTGGCGCTGACGTGTAACTACGCGTCCCGCTGCGAACCGACGTCTGTTGAGTCGCTCACTGCGGCCTGAACAATGCGGCCTGCCCTTCAGGCGAGGTGAAGATCGCGTCGCCGTCATGGCCTACGCCAGGCACTTCAATTAACCGCTGGTTCAGCCCTTCAGGGTGGCGCTGCTGCAGATAATTGAAGAAGTTGTGACCACGAATCAGGCGGTAGGCGCCCTGGGCTTCGGCGGCGCAGGTTCTATCCAGTGCCGGGTGATCGATGTCGGTATCGAGCTGACCCAGCAGGTAAGTGACGTCACGCTTCACATAATTCTGTTCGATCTGCTCGACGGTTTGCTTGCCAGCGTAAGGCGGCAACTTGTTCATCCCGTATTTCCAGGTATCGAACCCCGGGCAAGACGCCTTGTCCACCGGTCCAGGCCGCTGTGCGTCGAAATACGCGTATGACGACGGGTTGGCGACCACGTAACGCAGGGTGACCCCGGCTTTCTCCAGAGCGGCCCCGCCCTTGCCAATCAATACGTAGCGCTGAACCACCTGCGCGCCACCCGAATGCCCGGCGATAACCACTTCCTGCAAGGCAGGGAACAGTTTGCGATCACTCAGCTTTGTCAGAATCTCGTCAATGACGGTAAAGGAGCTCACCGGCACCGGCCCGATGGCCGCGTCACCCTCCATCCAGTCGTCTTTGTGCCAGCGCAGTATCGAATCCGGCAGTTGGTGTTTGACGATGTCTTTTCGATCCAGGAACTGCGGAGCGATCAGCAGGGTAGTGCTGCGATACCCGGACCGATAGGCCGCTCGTTCAGCGCTACGCAGGTAGGTTTGCGCGTTGCGCAAGCGACCGTGAATGACGATCACGGCGCGTCGGGTATTGGGTTGTGGCGTTTTCCAGTCTTTGCTCAGGCCGACAGTCGCTAGACCGCCATTGATGGCCAGTCGCTGGGGGCTGAGGGCTTTCACCGCGGTATCCGCTGCATTCGCCGTAAGGCTTAGGAGGGTGCTCAACAACAAGACCAATAGCGGTTTTATCATGTGATTAAAGGCTCTTTGCGGCGAAAGTGTCGCACTGATTGAGTTGGCCCTGAGCGAAACCTGTTTTGAACCAGCGCACGCGCTGTGCAGAGGAGCCGTGAGTAAACGAATCGGGTACTACGCGGCCTTGACCCTGTTGTTGCAAGTGATCATCGCCAATGGTGTTGGCTGCGTTAAGCGCTTCTTCAATATCATCCGGCACCCACCAATTCAAACGCTTTTGTGCGTCCTAGGCTCAAATCCCTGTCGGACCATCAGTCTGAAGCGCATGCACCTCATTTTAAGCCTGGGGCAAGGGTTACACATAACAGAGACTTGTTGCGGATATAGAGGGGGGGTTAGTGCAAATAGTTCTGAAGACTGGGGCGCGTGCAGACTTTATCGCTACGGCGCCCCCGTCGGCGGTTATCGCCGAACCAACATCACCCCTGATTCCATATGGTGTGTATAGGGAAACTGGTCGAACAGTGCGCAGCGTTCGATGCGGTGGGTGTCATGCAGTTGCGCGATGTTCGCCGCAAGGGTCTCCGGGTTGCAGGAAATATACAGGATGCGCTCGAAACGCCGGCTGAGTTCGCAGGTGTCCGGGTCCATGCCGGCGCGAGGCGGATCGACGAAGATGCTTCCAAATTCGTAGCTCTTCAAGTCGACGCCCCACAAACGGCGAAACGGGCGAACTTCATTCAATGCTTCGGTCAGCTCTTCGGCAGACAGGCGAACCAGGGTCACGTTGTCCACGCCGTTGTCGGCAAGGTTGCTCAGGGCGGCGTTGACCGAGGTCTTGCTGATCTCTGTCGCCAGTACTTTGCGCACGCGAGTCGCCAGGGGCAGGGTGAAGTTGCCGTTGCCGCAATACAGCTCCAGCAAGTCGTCGTCGCGCTGGCCGAGGGCATCGAATGCCCAATTGAGCATCTTCTGATTCACCGCGCCGTTGGGCTGGGTGAAGGAGCCTTCCGGTTGCCGATAGCTGAAGGTGCGCCCGGCTACCTGAAGCTCTTCGATCGCATAGTCCCGACCGATGACGATGCGCTGGCCCTTTGAACGGCCGATCACGCACACATTAAGGTCGGCCGCGAGCTGTTCCGCAACCGCCTGCCAGTCGTCATCCAGTGGCCGGTGATAGCAGAGGGTGATAATCGCATCGTCTGCCAGCGTGGTCAGGAAATCCACCTGGAACAGCTTGAAGTTCAAGGTCGCGCTGGCTTCCCATCGTGCACGCAGCAGCGGCATCAAGTCATTGATGCGCTGGCTGGCGATAGGGAAGTCGTCGACCAGAATCGGCGTGTGGTTGTTGCCGGGGACAAACATCGCATAGAAGCGCTGCTGATTCTCGCGCCACAAACGGAACTCGGCGCGCAGGCGATAGTGCTCGCGCGGCGAGTCGAATACCTGCGGCTCGGGTGCATCGAACGGTGCCAGCAATTCACGCAGGCGCGTGGTTTTTTCTGCGAGCTGATGGCTGTAGCTCGTAGGGTCGAAAGGGACACTCATGCGTTAAACCAACCCAACTTGATCACGAACAGGATGGACAGAATCACCAGCGCCGAATTCAGTTCGTGCCGGCGCCCGGACAACAGCTTGATAGCCGTCCAGGAGATAAAACCAAAGGCGATGCCGTTGGCGATGGAGTAGGTGAACGGCATCGCCAGGGCGGTAATCACCACCGGTGCGGCAACAGTGATGTCGTCCCAGTCGATTTCAGCCAGGCCCGACATCATCAACACCGCAACAAACAGCAGGGCGGGTGCCGTGGCGAATGCTGGAACGCTACCGGCCAACGGTGCGAAGAACAACGCCAGCAGAAACAGGATCCCGACCACTACGGCGGTCAGGCCGGTACGTCCGCCCGCACTCACGCCGGCTGCCGATTCGATGTAACTGGTGGTGGTCGAGGTGCCCAGCAGCGAACCGGCCATGGCGGCGGTGCTGTCGGCGATCAGGGCGCGGCCCATTTTCGGCATGTAGCCGTCCTTGCCCATCAGACCCGCGCGTTTTGCGACGCCGATCAGGGTGCCGGAGTTGTCGAACAGATCGACGAACAGGAAGGCGAAAATCACGCTGAACAGACCGATATCCAGTGCGCCCCGGATGTCCAGTTGCAAGAAGGTCGGTGCCAGCGATGGCGGCATCGACATCACGCCGCCGAACGGGGAGAAGCCGAGCGCGATGGACGCGATGGTCACGGCCAGAATGCCGATCAACACCGCACCACGCACGCGCAGGGCTTCCAGCGCGACGATCAGGAAAAAGCCCAGGGTGGCGAGGATCGGTGCCGGCTGTTTCAGATCGCCCATGCCCACCATGGTGACCGGGCTGCCGACCACGATACCGGCGTTGTGCAGGGCGATCAGCGCCAGGAACAAACCGATACCGGCCGCAATCGCCGAGCGCAGCGCCAGCGGAATGCTGTTGATGATCCATTCGCGAATCTTGAAGATCGACAGCAGGAAAAACATCACCGCCGAGATGAACACCGCACCCAGCGCCACTTGCCAGGTGTGGCCCATGTGCAGAACCACGGTGTAGGTAAAGAAGGCGTTGAGGCCCATGCCCGGCGCCAGCGCAATCGGGTAGTTGGCGATCAGGCCCATCACGGCCGAACCGATGGCGGCTGCCAGGCAGGTGGCGACAAACACCGCACCCTTGTCCATACCGGTTTCGCCGAGAATGCTCGGGTTGACGAACAGGATGTAGGCCATGGCGAGGAAGGTGGTAACGCCCGCAAGAATCTCGGTGCGCACATTGGTGTTGTGTGCTTTGAGTTGAAACAGCCTTTCCAGCATGCCTGGCTCCCCGTGACGCGTCCTGCGCCTTGAATGAATCGACTAAAGCAGCAAAGCACAGACTGTGCCACTGGCCTGTACATTTTCTGTAGGTCGGAAAAAGCCGCGCATCATAACAGCAGCGTGTGTGGATGGGGGCGAGCAGATGCTTTGTGGAAAGCAGGCCGGATTTCGGCCCTGCACGTTATCGACGCTCGAAGCTGTCGGGCCATATAAAGCTGACTAGACTCAACGCATCACTGCAAAGGATTCGTGTATGACGTTAAGAGCCCTGATCACCGTCGCCGACGGCATCGACGATCTGCAAAGTGTGACCCTGATCGATGTGCTGCGCCGCGCCGAGATTGAAGTGCTGGTCGCCAGCGTCGAGTCCCGACGCATGTTGACGGGCGCGCGTGGCACGCGGTTGACCGCTGATGCGATGCTGGTCGATGTGCTGGCGCAAAGCTTCGACCTGATCGTCTTGCCCGGTGGCATGCCAGGCGCACAGCGCTTGGCTGATCATCAGCCGTTGGCCCAGCGGGTGAATGAACAGGCGAAAGCAGGACGGTTTTACGCCGCTATCGGTGAAGCACCTGCCGTGGCACTGCAGGTGTACGGCGTGCTCAAACAACGGCGCATGACCTGTCATCCGGGATTCAGTGATCGGTTGTCGGGGTGTACGTACGTCGATCAACCGGTGGTGGTCGATGGCAATTGCATCACCGCGCAAGGTTCTGGTGCAGCGTTGGCGTTTGCACTCACGCTGGTGGAACAGCTGTGCGGTAAAGGTAAGCGGGCGGCCATGGGTAAGTTGCTGCTTATCTAATGTCGCCCGTCGTGTAAGACAACGCGATCTGTCAGGCTGGCTGTTTCTCTTGCTCCATCACCAGATCGCGCATTCGGTCGCGCCTGGCCAGGCTGGGGAAGAGTTTGATCCAGGTCCCTGTGACGGCAAGTGTACCGATGCCGCCGAGTACCACGGCAGGCACAGTCCCCATCCAGTGGGCAGTGAGGCCGGACTCGAACTCACCGAGCTGGTTGGACGCGCCGATGAACAAGCCATTCACTGCACTGACCCGGCCGCGCATTTCGTCCGGTGTTTCGAGCTGCACGAACGAGGCGCGAATCACCATGCTGATCATGTCCGCCGCGCCGAGTACGACCAGCACCGCCAGGGAAAACCAGAACGAGGTCGACAGGCCGAAGGCAATGGTGGCGACGCCGAAGATGCCCACAGCGGTGAACATCACCCGCCCCACGTTGCGCTCGACCGAGAAGCGCGCCAGCCACAACGACATCAGCAGTGCACCCACTGCGGGAGCCGAGCGCAGCAGACCAAGCCCCCAAGGGCCGGTCAGTAAAATGTCTTTGGCGAATACCGGCAGCAGTGCCGTGGCGCCCCCGAGCAAGACCGCGAACAGGTCCAGCGAAATTGCGCCGAGGATGTCCGGACGGCTGCGAATATAACGAATCCCGGCCAGCAGCGAGTCCAGGGTGGCCTTGGCTTTGTTCAATGGCGTCTGCCGCGCAGGCAGATTGAGCATCAGCGCGCAGGCAATGACATACAGCAGCACCGTCGGGCCGTAGACCCAGGTGCTACCGAACGCAAACAGAAAGCCGCCCAGCGCCGGCGCGACAATGGTCGCCGACTGTTGCGCTGACTGTGCTGCCGCCACCGCCCGCGGAAACAGCGAGGTGGGCACGATGGAGGGCAACAGCGCTTGGGTGGTCGGCATTTCGAAAGAGCGGGCGGCACCGAGCAAAAACGAAAGGATGAAGATCATTTCCGGGGTGACGCTGTTGGTGGTGCTGCCGATCACCAGTGCCAGGGCGATCAAGGCCTGGGCCGCCTGGCAGATCGCAGAGACCTTGCGTCGGTCATAACGGTCAGCCACATGCCCGGTGTGCAGCATGAAAATCACCCGGGGGATGAATTGGGCCAGGCCCACCAGGCCCAGATCCAAAACGTTGCCGGTCAGTTGGTAGAGGTTCCAGCCGATGGCCACGGTCAACATCTGAAAGCCGCTGGCGGTGAAAATTCGCGCAAACCAGAAAGCCAGGAAGGGTCGATGATGACGCAGCAACGCAGGTGCTTGATCAGGCATTGGAAAGGCGGCCTCGGCGGTGAATGCGAGAGATTATCACGTGCTTTGTAACATTTGTTTGCCACTGCGGGCACACAGCAATCCGGTGTTGCGAACGTGGGGCAACTCGCCACGCGACAATCGACCACACAGTTCGCCATCCAAAACAGGGCTACTCTTTGATCAATGGTTGATCTGCGTCAAAGCATTTGCTGGCTTTGCATGCTCGTCGGCTGCACGAATCCCCGCGTTGTGAAGTAAAACAGAACAATCTCACCCCGCAGCACTCCATATCCGTGGGGGCAGTCGCTGCTGACCTCGGGTCAGTAGCCGGTACCACTTGATTAGAGGAAGTCCTATGTTCGGTTTAGAGGCACTCGATCTCGCCCGAATTCAGTTCGCATTCACCATCTCATTCCACATCCTGTTTCCTGCCATCACTATCGGTCTGGCAAGTTACCTGGCGGTGCTTGAGGGGTTGTGGCTGAAAACGCAGAACGATGTGTACCGTGATCTATACCACTTCTGGTCCAAGGTGTTTGCCGTCAACTTCGGCATGGGCGTGGTCTCCGGGTTGGTCATGGCTTACCAATTCGGTACCAACTGGAGTCGGTTCTCTGACTTCGCCGGGTCGATCACCGGGCCGCTGCTGACGTATGAAGTGCTCACCGCATTCTTCCTTGAAGCAGGCTTCCTCGGGGTGATGTTGTTCGGCTGGAACAAGGTCGGGCGCAACCTGCACTTCTTCGCCACGGTCATGGTTGCCATCGGCACGCTGATCTCGACGTTCTGGATTCTCGCGTCCAACAGCTGGATGCAGACCCCGCAGGGCTTTGAAATCGTCAATGGCCAAGTGATTCCGGTGGACTGGTTCGCGGTGATTTTCACCCCGTCGTTCCCCTACCGTCTGGCACACATGGCCACGGCGGCATTTGTGGCGACGGCGTTTTTTGTGGGTTCCTCGGCGGCCTGGCATTTATTGCGCGGTCGCGACACCCCGCAAATTCGCACCATGCTCTCCATGGCGATGTGGATGGCGTTGCTGGTGGCGCCTGTTCAGGCAGTGATCGGCGACTTCCACGGCCTCAATACGCTCAAGTACCAGCCGGCTAAAATCGCCGCGATTGAAGGTCACTGGGAAAATGTCGGCAATGAGCCGACCCCGCTGATCCTGTTCGGCTGGCCGGACATGAAGGCTGAAAAAACCCGTTTCGCCGTGGAAGTCCCCTACTTGGGCAGCTTGATCCTGACCCACACGCTGACCGAGCAAGTGCCCGCGTTGAAGGACTTCAAACCTGAAGACCGGCCTAACTCGACCATCGTGTTCTGGTCGTTCCGGGTCATGGTCGGGTTGGGCTTCCTGATGATCTTTACCGGTTTGTGGAGCCTGTGGCTGCGCATGCGCGGCAAGCTTTATCACTCGCGGGCATTCCTGTACCTCGCCTTGTGGATGGGCCCGTCGGGTCTGATTGCGATGTTGGCGGGCTGGTTTACCACTGAAATCGGCCGTCAACCGTGGGTCGTCTACGGCCTGATGCGCACCGCCGATGCGTCTTCCGGGCACAGTTTCGGGCAGATGAGCCTGACCCTGGGATTGTTCGTGGTGGTCTACTTCACGCTGTTCGGCGTTGGTCTGGGCTACATGATGCGCCTGGTGCGCAAAGGCCCGGTCAGCAACGAAGGCAAGGAACAGAACCCCGGTGGTCCGGGCCAGCAACGCACGCCTGCACGTCCTCTCTCCGCTGCCGAAGACGGCTCCGACGGTGATGACACTCACAGCCTGAGCAAGGGGAATTGAGTCATGGGTATTGATCTTCCGCTTATCTGGGCTGTGATCATCATCTTCGGGATCATGATGTATGTGGTCATGGACGGCTTCGACCTGGGGATCGGGATTCTTTTCCCCTTCATCAAGGACGATTCCGAGCGCGATGTGATGATGAACACCGTGGCCCCCGTGTGGGACGGTAACGAAACCTGGCTGGTCCTGGGGGGCGCAGCATTGTTTGGCGCCTTCCCGCTGGCCTATTCGGTGGTGTTGTCGGCGCTGTACCTGCCGCTGATCCTGATGCTGATCGGTTTGATCTTTCGCGGGGTAGCCTTCGAGTTCCGCTTCAAGGCCAAAGATGATAAGCGCCACTTGTGGGACAAAGCGTTCATCGGCGGCTCGTTGACCGCGACCTTCTTCCAGGGCGTAGCGCTGGGGGCGTTCATCGATGGTATTCCAGTGGTCAATCGCCAGTTCGCCGGGGGGGCACTGGACTGGCTGACGCCGTTCACGATGTTCTGTGGCGTCGCCCTGATCGTCGCTTATGCGCTATTGGGCTGCACCTGGCTGATCATGAAAACCGAAGGCAAGCTGCAAAAGCAGATGCACGATCTGGCTCGGCCGTTAGCCTTGGTGGTATTGGCGGTGACCGCTATCGTCAGCATCTGGACGCCGCTGACCCACCCTGAAATTGCCACCCGCTGGTTCAGCCTGCCGAACCTGTTCTGGTTCCTGCCGGTGCCGATTCTGGTACTGGTGACGATGTATGGTCTGCTGCGTGCCGTGGCACGCAATGCTCACTACACGCCGTTTTTGCTGACGCTGGTGTTGATCTTCCTCGGCTACAGCGGGTTGGGCATCAGCCTGTGGCCGCACATCGTGCCGCCGTCGATCACTATCTGGGAGGCCGCCGCGCCGCCACAAAGCCAGGGCTTCATGCTGGTGGGCACGCTGTTCATCATCCCGTTCATCCTGGGCTACACCTTCTGGAGCTACTACGTGTTCCGTGGCAAGGTCACCCACGAAGACGGCTATCACTAGTGAGGAGGGGATGACGATGTCTGCTGAAGAATCTTCCCATGAACCGGACCCGGCGCTGAAAAAGCCGGTCTGGCAGCGCGTAGCCTGGCTGGTTGGGATCTACGCCGGCAGTGTGCTGGCGTTGGGGATAGTCGCTTACGGTATGCGGCTGTTCATGAACGCGGCAGGGCTGACCACGCACTGAGGGCTTGCGCAAGTTCCTGGCAGGAGCGCGCTTGCAACTACGCGTCCCGCCGCGGTTTGCCTGAAGCACCGCCATCGCGGCGGTGCCTTTACTTGCGCGCTTTAAGCACCACGAACTTCGGGGTTGTGGCCACTTGCTCGACGCCGCGAAACAGTCGCGCCAGTTTGCTGTGGTAGCCCAAATGGCGGTTACCGACGATGTACAGTGCGCCGCCGACCACCAACGCATCGCGCGCTTGCTGGAACATACGCCAGGCGAGGAAATCACCGACCACCTGTTGTTGATGGAAGGGCGGATTGCACAGCACCACGTCCAGCGAGTCAGCTTCCTGACCGGCCAGCCCGTCGCCGGCCCGCACAATAACCTCGCGCTCACCCAATGCGGTCCGCCAGTTTTCAGTGGCTGACTGCACGGCCATGAACGACTCATCCACCAGCGTGTAATGCGCTTGCGGATTGGCCAGTGCGCTGGCAATGGCCAGCACTCCGTTGCCGCAGCCCAGGTCCGCTACACGTGCCGAGCCGAGGTTTTTCGGCAGGTGCGGTAGAAACGCCCGGGTGCCGATATCCAGTCCTTCGCGACAGAATACGTTGGCGTGATTCACCAGTTCGATGACCGGGTCTTCAAGTGTGTAACGGCTCGGGTAGGGTGAGGGCTGCACGCCTTTGATGTGCGGGGTGGCAAACAGCAAGCGCGCTTTTTTCACCGCCAATGACGCCTGCACCGGTCCGATGTATTGCTCCAGCAAATCGCCCGCCGCGCGCGGCAGATGCTTGATCATCGCAGCTGCAATCACCTGCGCGCCGGGTGCCAGTTGCCCCTGCAAGCGAATCAGTTGTTCTTCGAGCAAGGCCAGGGTCTTCGGGACACGGATCAGTACCCAATCGAACGGTCCGGTGAACATGTCACTGGCCGGAATCATCGGCACTGCATCAAAGGCCTGGCCGTTGCGCACGAGGTTTTTTTCCAGTGCTAGCGCGGCGAGAAAGGAGTCGCTGCTACTCATCACCTGCGCGTGGCTGGCGAGGCTGGCTGCCAGCGCGCCAAAGCTGTCGTTGAGCACCAGCACGCGGCTGTCTGGAGTCAGGCCCTGCTCCGCCACATGACTGAGCAGGTATTCATCGGCTGCGTCGAACGCCTGCAACGGCTCGTTCTGTTGGTCAGGCTGGCGGATGAGATCGAGCTGAGCGAAAGGGCTGTTAAGCAGGGGCATGGGCAGGGGAACTCTGTTTTCGGAGACTATTGCGCACGTCTCTGATGTCAAGACGCGCGCAGAAGCCGTCGATTTTACGTGTTTTTGCACCCGGACATCTGCTGGATTTCCGAGGGGCTAAAAAAACGCTCAGAGAATGCCGTTCAAGGCAGCCTGCACCACGGCCGAGGTTTTGTTGGTCGCACCCATTTTTTTAATCGCGTTGGCGATATGAAAATTGATCGTGCGTGTTTTCAACTTGAGGATGGTACTGATGTCATCTGCCGTTTTGCCTTTGGCAGACCATTTGAGTATTTCAGTTTCCCGGATCGACAGCGATGGACTGATGGAGGGCGGGGTTTGGGTCAACAACCGTTCTGTCATGAAGGTCCGTAGCAGGTGGCACAGCCATAAAGTTTGTTCGACTTTCTTGTAGCACTCTGTGGATGAAGTCGTTTCGTGATTACGTGTCTGTGTCAGTCTTTTTTTGACGCCACGAAGGTCCTGAATAGAGTGGACTTCGCCCCGCCTTAACCGAGAGGAAAAGGCATTTTCCCAAACGGATTCTTCCACAGTGGCCATCAATGTCTCTAGTTGATCCGGGTTCAAGCTGTTCATGATTGAGCTTCCATACTCGATACATACGATTCCCAGTGTAGGAGGGATTTCCTGCACTGGGAGGTCAGTAGGGGGCATCAAGTCATCGGGTGAATGGCTTGGCCGTTACACGCTATTCAAATGAACGATATTTTTTGGTTCACTTTGCCATAGACCCCCTGCTTGTGCGGGAGGAGGCCACGACTCTCGAAAAAAACGGGCCCTGTTAAGTCCAGATTGGAATGATTCGGCGTGGTGTTATACGTTTTTGTATTTAGAGCATTTGCTTATGGTCAACACGCTCTTTTCTTCTAAATGCCACTACAAACCGCCGGTGTTTATCGACGTCGCTTTGCGGGACACTGGGCGCTCCTCTTTTTAATTGCAGGAGCCAGGAGCGCCCATGACTGCCAGCGCAGAGAAATACACCCACCAGACGCTGCTCAACGTCACGCCATTGACCTCGAATCTGTTCACCTTGCGTACCACCCGCGATCCCGGTTTTCGCTTTCGGGCCGGTCAGTTTGCACGGCTGGGCGTGACCAAGGCCGATGGCAGCATTGTCTGGCGGGCGTATTCGATGGTGTCGTCGCCCCACGATGAATTTCTCGAGTTCTTTTCCATCGTGGTACCGGACGGCGAATTCACCAGCGAACTGAGCCGCCTGCGTGAAGGCGACACGTTGCTGATCGATCGTCAGGCATTCGGCTTCTTGACCCTGGACCGCTTCGTCGACGGGCGTGACCTGTGGATGTTATCCACGGGCACTGGCATTGCGCCGTTCCTGTCGATCCTGCAGGACTTTGAGGTGTGGGAAAAATTCGAGCGCATCATTCTGGTCTATAGCGTGCGTGAAGCCCGCGAGCTGGCCTATCAGCAACTGATCGCCGGACTCACCGAGCGGGACTATCTGGCCGACTACGCCGGCAAGTTACTGTTTTTGCCGACCGTCACCCGCGAGCATTACCCCGGCGCATTGGGCGGACGCATTACTCAGCTTATTGAAAGCGGCGAGCTGGAGCGGGCGGCGGGGCTGAAAATGACCCCCGAGCACTCGCGAGTCATGCTGTGTGGTAACCCGCAAATGATCGACGACACCCGCCAGATGCTCAAACTGCGCGACATGCAACTCAGTCTGAGCCGCCGCCCGGGGCAGGTGGCGGTGGAAAATTATTGGTAAGTGGCCGCTCCCACGCGGGGAACGATCAGTGGTGCATCAACCCAGCCGGGTTGGATCGGCAATCACACTTTCCAGCGGTCTGCCGTTCTGCACTTTCAACAAGTCACGGATCTCGCTCAATAGCACTTCTTCCGGGCTAGGGGTGGCCGGCAGCGTTGGCGCGACAGCCTCTTCGCGTTTGAGGCGATTGATGGCCTTGACGCCCATGAAGATGGCGAACGCCACGATCACAAAGTCGATAATCGACTGGATAAACTTGCCGTAAGACACGACCACGGCCGGCAGAGTGCCTTCTGCAGGTCGGAGGGTAGCGGTCAGATCGCTGAAATCCACTCCGCCGATCAACAGCCCAATAGGTGGCATGACAACATCGCCGACGAACGACGAAACGATTTTTCCGAAGGCCGCGCCAATGATAATCCCGACCGCCATGTCGACCACGTTGCCTTTGACGGCGAATGCCTTGAACTCGCTTAGTACGCTCATAGGTTGTTCCTTGTTACAGATGAGTGGGTTAACGCAGTGTAATTCAGCTATACGCATCGCGCCCTGCGACTTGGCAATCGACCGAAAATTGCCTGATTAGTTTTACCAGGGTTTTCAGATGGATTCTGTATCAAGCTATCTTTTTGAAAATAAACAAGTTTTCAGATGTGTTTCATAGGGTGAGTTTTGCGAAAAAAAGCGGCGATTGCTTTTAGGATTGAAGGGCGCAGTTGAATGCGCCTAAAAATCTTAATAAAAGGACTTTAAGCATGAACGCCACCCTCGCGCTCGGAATTGTTTCCCGCCGAAGACTTCTGAGCCTTTTGACGGTCAGCCTGCTTTCCGTTTCAGTGCAAGCCGCAAACCTGACCCGCGATAACGGGGCGCTCGTCGGTGACAATCAAAACTCGCAAACCGCGGGCGAGCACGGCCCGGTCTTGCTGCAAGACGTGCAGTTGATCCAGAAGCTTCAGCGGTTCGATCGCGAGCGTATCCCCGAGCGTGTCGTGCATGCTCGCGGCACAGGGGCCCATGGTCAGTTCACGGTAACGGACGACCTGAGCGACTTGAGCAAAGCCCACGTTTTCGCAGCGGGTGAGACGACCCCGGTGTTTGTGCGATTTTCCGCCGTGGTGCATGGCAATCATTCCCCTGAGACCTTGCGCGATCCGCGAGGTTTCGCGACCAAGTTCTATACCCGTGAAGGCAATTGGGATTTGGTAGGCAATAACTTTCCGACTTTCTTTATTCGCGATGCCATCAAGTTCCCGGACATGGTGCATGCGTTCAAGCCGGACCCGAGGACCAACCTTGACGACGACTCTCGTCGGTTTGATTTCTTCTCCCATGTCCCGGAGGCCACCCGCACGTTGACCGAGCTGTACTCCAATAACGGTACGCCAGCCAGCTACCGTGAAATGGACGGTAACGGTGTGCATGCCTACAAACTGGTGAATGCCAGGGGCCAGGTTCACTACGTGAAATTCCAGTGGAAGAGTTTGCAAGGCATAAATAACCTCAACTCGAAGCAGGTGGCTGAAGTGCAAGGCCGTGATTACAGCCACATGACCAACGACTTGGTGACCCATATCAACCAAGGCAACTTTCCGAAATGGGACCTGTATGTGCAGGTGCTTAAGCCTGAAGCGTTGGCGGCGTTCGATTTTGACCCGCTGGATGCCACCAAAATCTGGCCAGACGTTCCTCAGCGCAAGGTCGGGCAGATGGTCTTGAACAAGAACCCGGGCAACGTTTTCCAGGAAACCGAGCAGGTCACCATGGCGCCTTCCAATCTGGTGCCGGGCATTGAGCCGTCCGAAGACCGCCTGCTGCAAGGACGGGTCTTCTCGTATTCCGACACGCAGTTGTACCGCTTGGGTGCAAACGCGCAGCAACTGCCGGTCAATGCGCCAAAAGTGCCGGTTAATAACGGTAATCAGGACGGTGCGATGAACGCTGGTCACAGCACGTCGGGTGTCAACTATCAGCCGAGTCGCCTTAACCCGCGTGAAGAGCAGGCCGATGCCCGTTACAGTCAACTGCCGTTGGCAGGTACAACCCAGCAAGCGAAAATCCAGCGTGAGCAGAACTTCAAGCAAGCGGGAGAGCTGTACCGTTCCTACAGCAAAAAAGAGCGGGCCGATCTGATTGAGAATTTCGGCGGCTCATTATCTTCCTCCGACGATGAAAGCAAGCACATCATCCTTTCGTTCCTTTACAAGGCAGATCCGGAATACGGCACCGGCGTCACCAAGGTTGCGATGGGCGATCTCGTTCGGGTAAGAGCGCTGGCGAAAAAACTGACGGACTGATTCAGGCGGGTCGCGTCGCGTCACTTCTGCTCCGGTGCAGCTTGGGCGGGAGCGATGCGCGCAAAGGAATCCCATGAGCGTACTCATGTTTCGCACCCGCTCAGGCGCGCAAACCTGCGTTATGATTGCCCCCTTTTAAGACTGGGGTGGTTATGGCCAAGGCTAAGCGCATGTTCGGCTGTACCGAGTGCGGTGCGACTTTTCCAAAGTGGGCGGGCCAGTGCGGCGAATGTGGTGCCTGGAACACCCTGGTCGAGACCCTCCTGGGAAGCGGTGCCGCAACCCCTCCGAGCGGTCGCTCTGGCTGGACCGGGCAGCAAGCGCAAATCAGGACCCTGGCTGAAGTCAGCGTCCAGGAAGTCCCCCGGTTCTCCACCAACTCTGCCGAGCTAGATCGTGTGCTGGGCGGTGGCCTGGTCGATGGGTCGGTGGTGCTGATTGGCGGCGACCCTGGCATTGGCAAATCCACCATTCTCCTGCAAACCCTGTGCGCCATCGCCGAGCGGATGCCCGCGCTTTATGTCACCGGCGAAGAGTCGCAGCAACAGGTCGCCATGCGCGCCCGACGCTTGGGTTTGCCCCAGGACAAGCTGCGGGTCATGACCGAAACCTGCATCGAAACCATCATCGCCACGGCCCGCATCGAGCAGCCCAAAGTCATGGTGATCGACTCGATCCAGACCATCTTCACCGAACAACTGCAATCGGCGCCGGGCGGCGTGTCGCAAGTGCGCGAGAGCGCGGCGCTGTTGGTGCGGTACGCGAAACAGAGCGGTACCGCGATTTTCCTGGTTGGGCATGTCACTAAAGAAGGCTCATTGGCCGGTCCTCGCGTGCTTGAACATATGGTCGACACCGTGCTGTATTTCGAAGGCGAATCCGACGGGCGTCTGCGTTTGTTGCGCGCCGTGAAAAACCGTTTCGGCGCGGTCAACGAACTGGGCGTGTTCGGCATGACCGATAAGGGCTTGAAAGAGGTCTCCAATCCTTCAGCGATTTTTCTGACCCGCGCTCAAGAAGAAGTTCCCGGCAGTGTCGTCATGGCGACGTGGGAAGGCACCCGACCAATGCTGGTGGAAGTTCAGGCGCTGGTCGACGACAGTCACTTGGCCAATCCACGCAGGGTCACCCTTGGTCTGGATCAGAACCGTCTGGCCATGCTGCTGGCCGTCCTGCATCGCCACGGCGGGATTCCTACCCATGATCAGGACGTATTCCTCAACGTGGTCGGCGGGGTGAAAGTACTGGAAACCGCCTCCGACCTCGCCTTGATGGCCGCTGTCATGTCCAGCCTGCGCAACCGCCCGCTGCCCCACGACTTGCTGGTGTTCGGTGAAGTTGGCCTCTCCGGCGAAGTCCGCCCGGTGCCCAGCGGTCAGGAACGGTTGAAAGAAGCGGCTAAACACGGCTTCAAACGCGCCATCGTCCCCAAAGGCAACGCCCCCAAGGAAGCGCCTCCGGGGTTGCAGATCATTGCCGTGAGCCGTCTGGAACAGGCGCTGGATGCGCTGTTCGAATAACGTAATCGCCGTTTGAAATCGAAAGCCAGCCCTACGGGTTGGCTTTTTTTTCGGCAGGTTGCTTGAAAGGTAATCGCTTACTGAAATGTGTGAATCGACTCGAAACAACAAATTGACGCCATAAAGCTGGCGAATTACCATTAGTGTCATATTGACATTAAATGCTGTCTCGAGGGAACGAACATGTGGAGACTCACCGTCGGGATGAGGTTGTGGATGGCTGTATTGTTGTTTTTTTTGAGTACGTTGAGCCCTGCATTGGCAGCTCTCGGACCCACACCAGGAGAGCCGGACCTGATTCGTGAGCGTCAGACCGTTTATTGGAAAAACAATGCAGGCGTCTTGAGGGCCTTCGAGAGCTCCCCGGCAAGCCAAGTACTCCCAGCGCGCCGACAGCCCCTGCCGAGACTCGCTGCTTCACCATCAAAGACATCGAAATCAAAGGTGCCGATCAGCTCTCCGAAGCTGATCGCGAACAGCTGACCCGGCCCCGCCTCGGTAATCCAGTGACCGGATTTTTAAAGTGTGGTGCCCACCAGTGTTCCCACACCCCAAGTCGGCGGCACCGGTGTGGTGATCGACCTGCGAGACAATCACTTACTGTGGTACAAGCCGTTCGCCGCCATTCAGCCAGCTCAGGGCGGATGGGATCAAGGCACCATCGTCGATGCCACATTGGTATCGACCCCCCGCCCTCGGTCAAGAACCGAGACACCGGTGGGTTGAAAAAAACCGGATTGAAAATGGGGCGCGGTGTGAGGGGGGGAATTGCTCTGCGTCTCTTTAGCTGCCCCTATGACCCGCGTCTAACTTACTTTGCAGACCTTACCTTACCTTACCTTCGACATATTGCTCGACGCTCTGTGCTGTGTTCGACCTCACCCACAGAACGGGCGATTTTCGTTAGCTGCCCGCTCTAAACACTGCTCCCCGTTTTGAAGGCCTCAGAACTTGATGTTGAAGCCTGCAAACATCGAGCGAGGCGCCGCTGGGGTGGTTGATTGGGGGTTTGATAGCCCAAGGGAGGGGATGTCGCCAACGGCGGCGAATCCACCATGGGTGGCATATTGCCGATTAAGCGCGTTATCAAGTTTGGCGAACAGTCTGATGTTGTCGGTAAGCTGGTAGGCGCTGTGGACATTGAAAACCGTATACCCGCCCAACCTGGCATTTTTGTTTGAATCGTCACCCACATAATACTGGCCGCTGTTGGCTATCACGTCTCCACCCAGGGTCCATGCAGACGTCATCTTATAGTCGCCGCCCAACTTGAACTGTAGGGGCGAAATGCCAGGGATCTTGTTGCCTGGGGTGACAAGAATATTACCGTTTGCATCGGCATCGGGGTTATTGGCCAACGTCAGGGTTAACTTGGATTGATAAGTGGCATCGACATAGGCCAGGCAAGTTGATGTCCTGCGAAAACGGGTTGCCCTGTACATCGGAGATCACCATGCCAGGCGTCTGCTGAGACAGCGTATCCAGCACTGAAGCTGATTTATTGCGATCGAAATCATCAGAAATCAGCGATCGAGTGTCTGTCGACACTTTGTCGCAATCGCTTGCTCGGCACAGGCTATGCCGCACTCATTCTGTTGCCCCATAGTGTCTTATGGCACACGTGCACAAGCAGACTAAAGTCTCGCCCTCATACCCTACAGTTCCACTTGGACATTGCCGATAGTGGTCATATCAGCAGCCTATGGCCGTCAGTTCGCAGCACTTTGAGGAAATGCAATGTTCAAACGTTTTAGTCAGGCCTTGGGTCATGTCGGTGTAAAGGCCAAGCTTGCCTTGGGCTTCGGCCTCTTGGTGTTACTGACCTTATTGATCGCGCTGACCGGCTGGCACAGCGCCAATAACATGGTCGACCGCGGTAACAAGATCAGCGCCATTGCGAACCTAAGCGCCCTGACTAAAGATTTACGCGTTAACCGCCTGCGCTATCTGGCTGAGCGCAACGAACAAAACAGCGCCGCAGTGTCAGGCGTGCTGGAACGTATCCAGGACAATCAACGGTCTCTGAGCGGCGTGGTGAGTAATCCTGTGGACCTGCAACTTATCGAGGAGCAAGGCCGCATCGTTGAGGACTACCGGACCCGCTTCAGCACGCTTGAGCGAACCTTTAAAGACCGTGAATCAGCGCTCGCGAAGTTGGTGCAGAGCGCTGCAGAAATTACCGAGGCGCTAAATGAAGCCACCCAGGACCTTGTCAGCGCCCCTGCGGTTGAAGATCAAAATGACACTCTGCGCTTGAGCCAGTTTCAGGCCATCGGCCAACTCGCCGTGCATATCCAGCAGGCCCGCATAGTGGTGTACAGCTTCATCTACACCAATGATCCGAGCAAAGAGCAAGGAACTCTGGCGACTATTGATCAGGTCACAGCCGAACTGATCAAGGTCCGCGACGCGACTGCACCTCGCGAACAAACCCGCCTGATGCAAGCGGAACTCGTGCTGCAACAGTACCGCAAGGATGTGCAGAACTATGCTGCACAGGTACACACCAGCCTGGAAACGCTTGATCAGATGGCTGTTTCTGGCGTCAGTCTCGAGGCGCTTAGCCAGAAACTCATCGACAGCCAGAGTCAGGCGCGCGACAGCGAGGCGCAAAGTGCTCGCCAATTGCTGGTGATCAGCACGCTGCTGGCGTTGGCCCTGGGCATTCTCGCGGCATGGGTCATCACGGCACAGATAGTCCATCCGCTGCTGGAAACCCTGAAAGCCGCAGAACGCATCGCTGCGGGTGATCTTAGTCACGACATCAAGACCGAGCGGCGTGACGAACTTGGCCAGTTACAGCGCAGCATGCAGGGTATGACGGTGAGTTTGCGCGAGCTGATCGGTGGCATCAGCAAGGGTGTCACCCAGATTGCCAGTGCGGCGGAAGAGTTGTCCGCCGTTACCGAGCAGACCAGTGCGGGTGTGAACAGCCAGCGAGTCGAAACCGATCAAGTCGCGACCGCCATGAACGAAATGACCGCCACCGTACAAGAAGTGTCACGTAACGCCGAAGAAGCCTCAAATGCCGCCGCCGCCGCTGATAAAGAGGCGCGAGCAGGTGAAAAAGTTATTGGTGAGGCTATAGATCAAATCGAACTGTTGGCCGTCGAGGTCGATAACTCTAACAAAGCGATGAATCATCTGAAGGAGGAAAGCGAAAAAATCGGCGGCGTACTCGATGTGATCAAGGCCGTGGCTCAACAAACCAATCTGTTGGCGCTCAACGCCGCCATTGAAGCCGCGCGAGCGGGAGAGGCTGGACGGGGTTTCGCTGTCGTTGCAGACGAAGTCCGAAGCCTGGCTCAGCGCACTCAGAAATCCACCGAAGAAATCGAAGGGCTAATCACTAGCCTGCAAAGCGGTACACAGGAAGTGTCGACCGTAATGGAAAGCAGCCGTGTCCTCACGGACAGCAGCGTCGAATTGCCCCGTCGCGCCGTCACATCTCTGGAAAGTATCACGCGCACGGTGTCGACGATCCAGTCGATGAACCAGCAAATTGCCGCCGCCGCCGAGCAGCAGAGCGCCGTGGCCGAGGAGATCAATCGCAGCGTACTCAACGTGCGCGACATCTCCGAGCAAACTGCTGGCGCCAGCGAGGAAACGGCGGCCTCAAGCGTCGAACTGGCGCGCTTGGGCAACGAGCTGCAGGTCATGGTCAGCCATTTTCGCACCTGAGACCAGGCCGTTACGCGGATTCAAGGCCTGCCAGGTGCAGGCTGTCACCCTTCTTAGCCAAGGTGTGCAGGCAATCAAGTTTGTCCAGTGACTGATAAATTGACGTCACAAATCCGTCGAGCTACCATGTGTGGCACTTTGATATCTATGGTGGCTAGACGGATTGTGGCTCTTTCCATGGGGCGGAAGAGGATATCGGTTATATAGATTACCTCCCAAGGCATTTGAATAAGTCAGGTCTCTGTATTACGTGATTGTGTGCGTGCAGGGGAGATTGTCTACGTTGTGATGGCAAGGAACAGCCTGAGCCTGTTAGGCGATACGGAAGTTTGTTACTTCGTCAAAGAGGCCTCCCTCGGCACGCTTACCAAACAAACTAAATGACGTTGTAATCGTCAATAAGATTAAAAGGCTCTCGTTTGTTTTTTGGCCTGTTTGTCCAGAAAGTAAACCTGTCCCTGTTGGGCGATAAAACCATCGGCGTCCGGTTCGCCCGCCTTGGCTGGCTGAGCAGCGCTCAGCGTGGGCCTTTTCAAGGAGATTTAAGTGAGCAAAACAACACGGCTGTTGTTGCTGGGAGCACTCCCTGTAGCGCTCGGTATGTTGGCGGGTTGTTCCGTCACGGAAAGCGCTAGGGCTTTGCCGGTTCTGAAGGTTGAAAGCGCCAGCCGCGCCTACAGCGGTATGCGCACGCCGATTGCGGTCGGTAAGTTCGATAACCGTTCGAGCTATATGCGCGGGATTTTTTCCGACGGTGTTGATCGCCTCGGAGGGCAGGCCAAGACCATCCTGATTACTCATATGCAGCAGACCAATCACTTCAATGTGCTTGATCGCGACAACATGGGCGAAATCCAGCAAGAAGCCCTGATCAAGGGCCAAGCGCAGCGGCTCAAGGGCGCTGATTATGTCGTGACCGGGGATGTCACTGAGTTTGGCCGTAAGGAAACGGGCGACCGCCAACTCTTCGGTCTCCTCGGGCGTGGCAAGTCGCAGGTGGCTTACGCCAAGGTCGCGCTGAATATCGTCAATATTTCTACGTCTGAGGTGGTGTTCTCCAGCCAGGGCGCGGGTGAGTATGAGCTGTCGAACCGCGAGATTATTGGCTTCGGCAGCACCGCCAGCTATGACTCGACTCTCAACGGAAAGGTTCTCGATCTTGCTATGCGTGAGGCAGTGAACAACCTGGTCAATGCACTCGACAATGGCGCCTGGAAACCAGGAAACCAGTAAACCAGTAACGGGCAACAACAAGGATGAAAGTTATGGGCAAGGTGTTTGTGTCGTGGGGCGTGATGGTTGCCGGGGTAATGGGCAGTGGTTTGTTGGCGGGATGCGTGCCGGCACCGAAAACGTTATACCAGTGGGAAAGCTACCAGCCGCAGGTGTATCAATACTTTGAAGGGGACCCTAAAGAAGCCCAGATTGAAGCATTGGAACGGGACATACAAAAGATCCGTTCGACCAACAGTTTGGCGCCGCCTGGTTATCACGCGCAGTTGGGGCTGCTGTACCTGAGCGTCGGTAAAGATGATCAGATGGTGCAAGAGTTTCGGACCGAGAAAGTACTGTTCCCGGAATCGGCAACGTACATGGATTTTTTGCTGAAGAATGCTAAGAAAGGAAGCTAGACGTGATGTCGCGATTTCTCAAGTTGTGTATCGGTTTATGGGTCGTGGCCGTGGTCGCTGGCTGTGCGCCCCAGAAAACAATTGATTACTCGGCATTCAAGCAGAGCCGGCCGAGTAGCATTGTGGTATTGCCACCGCTGAATGAGTCGCCGGATGTAAAGGCCACCTACAGCATGCTGTCGCAGATCACGTATCCGTTGGCCGAGGCTGGGTATTATGTGATGCCGGTGGCGCTGGTGGATGAAACGTTCCGGCATAATGGCCTGACCACACCAAATGATATTCATCAAGTGGCGCCTGCCAAGCTGAGGGAGATTTTTGGTGCTGACGCAGCCCTGTATATCTCCGTCATCAAGTATGGCACTAGCTATATAGTGATCAGCAGTCAGACGGTCGTAACGGCGACCGCGAAGCTTGTGGACCTAAAAACCGGAACGACGCTTTGGACCGGGACTGCAACTGCGTCGAGCGATGAAGGCAATAATAATAGCGGCGGCGGACTAGTCGGTATGTTGATCACGGCTGCGGTGAAACAGATTATCAACAGCTCGACGGACGCCAGCCATCCCATTGCTGGCATTACAAGCCAGCGCCTATTGTCCGCTGGGCACAACGCAGGTCTCCTATACGGGCCGCGTTCGCCGAAGTTTGGCACCGACTGAAAAAGGGATGGGGCCCGCCTCGGTGGGTGCTAATCATCAGCGAGGAGTTGAGGTGCTTTGAAGTGGTACCTCAACCCTCAACCAACGCCTTTATCTCTCTCTCCAGCTCCTGCATATCCCCCAGGTTCAGTTCGATCAAACGGCGCAGGTGGCTGATCGACTCCAGCCCGATATGCAAACAAACAAACCCCAGTTGTTGATTGTCTTCGTGGGTCAGTTGGACGTCCATGCGCACATCGACGTCTTCGCTCAGGTGGATGTCGACGGCGAAGGGTTGATCCGGGTTGCCGAGCCATGGGGTTGGGCGTTGGATGAGCAGGCCTTTGAGGGACAGGTCAAGCAGCCGAACCGGCCAGCGGTTCGGGCCTTGGCTGAGTTCGGTTTTGGCGTCGAAGGCGATGCGTTTGAAGCGTCGACGCTCTGCGTTGGATTCGGTCATGGTTTCACCCTCTGAAGCGCTGACTATAGCTTCATAAACCGACCTGTACCTGCCGACATTTTCCCCGCAGGTTGATTGCGACCCGTTCTTGGTCTTTCGTCGCCGAAAACCCGCGCAGGACCCTGTTCGGGGGGTGGCCTTTCGCGCTGTTGAGTCTAAACTCGGAGGTCTGTTCCTAGATCACTCGCTGGAAAATAAAAAAAATGAAAACCAATACTAGCCTGCTGCGTCATGTGCCCTGGCTGATCCTTGCAGTTGTTGGGGCGTTTGCCTTGGGGGTCGTGGCTTTACGTCGCGGTGAAGCCATCAATGCACTCTGGATCGTGGTCGCGTCTATCGCGATTTATCTGGTTGCTTACCGTTATTACAGCCTGTTCATCGCCACCAAAGTGATGCAGCTGGACCCTAATCGCGCCACCCCTGCGGTCCTCAATAACGATGGTCTGGACTATGTGCCGACCAACAAACATATTCTTTTTGGTCACCACTTTGCCGCCATCGCTGGCGCCGGTCCTCTGGTCGGCCCGGTGCTTGCGGCGCAGATGGGGTATCTGCCCGGTACGCTCTGGCTGATTGCCGGTGTGGTGTTCGCCGGTGCGGTGCAGGATTTCATGATTCTGTTCCTGTCCACCCGGCGCAACGGTCGCTCCCTGGGCGAGATGGTGCGTGAAGAAATGGGCCGTGTGCCCGGCACTATCGCCTTGTTCGGTTGCTTCCTGATCATGATCATCATCCTCGCGGTGTTGGCACTGATCGTGGTTAAAGCGCTGGCGGGTAGCCCGTGGGGTATGTTCACGGTGCTGGCGACGATCCCGATTGCGATGTTCATGGGTGTCTACATGCGCTACATCCGTCCGGGTCGCATTGGCGAGATCTCATTGGTGGGTGTGATTCTGCTGCTGGCGTCGATCTGGACCGGCGGGCAGATTGCTGCGGACCCGGTCTGGGCCAAGGCCTTCACCTTCACCGGCATACAAATCACCTGGATGCTGGTCGGTTATGGCTTCGTCGCGGCGGTACTGCCGGTCTGGCTGTTGCTGGCACCCCGGGATTACCTGTCGACGTTCCTGAAAATCGGCACCATCCTCGCCTTGGCGATTGGCATCCTGATCATTGCGCCTGAGTTGAAAATGCCTGCGCTGACTCAGTTTACCGACGGCACCGGTCCGGTCTGGAAAGGCGCGCTGTTTCCCTTCCTGTTCATTACCATTGCCTGCGGTGCGGTGTCCGGGTTCCACGCGTTGATTGCGTCGGGTACCACGCCGAAGCTGCTAGAGAGCGAAGCCCACTCCCGTTACATCGGCTACGGCGCGATGCTCATGGAGTCCTTCGTGGCGATCATGGCCATGGTGGCGGCTTCGGTGATTGATCCGGGCGTGTATTTCGCGATGAACAGCCCTGCAGCGATTGTCGGCAGCGACGCGGTCACGGTTGCGCAAACCGTCAGCAGTTGGGGCTTTGCCATTACCCCGGACGCGCTGATTGCGGTGGCTAAAGACATCGGTGAAACCACTGTGCTGGCCCGTGCTGGCGGTGCGCCGACCCTGGCGGTCGGTATCGCGCAGATCCTGCACCAGGTACTGCCGGGCAAAGACACCATGGCGTTCTGGTACCACTTCGCGATTTTGTTCGAGGCGCTGTTCATTCTCACCGCCGTGGATGCGGGGACCCGAGCCGGTCGTTTCATGCTCCAGGATTTGCTGGGTACTTTTGTGCCGTCGCTCAAGCGCACGGATTCATGGCCTGCCAACCTGATCGCCACCGCAGGCTGCGTCGCGATGTGGGGCTACTTGCTCTATCAAGGCGTGATCGACCCATTGGGCGGGATCAACACCTTGTGGCCATTGTTCGGTATCTCCAACCAGATGCTGGCCGGTATCGCGCTGATGCTCGCTACTGTTGTGCTGATCAAAATGAAGCGCCAACGCTACATTTGGGTCACCATGCTGCCAGCGGTGTGGCTGCTGATCTGCACCACCACCGCCGGCTACATCAAGCTGTTCGACCCGAGCCCTGCGGTTGGTTTTCTGGCACTGGCGACCAAGTACCGTACAGCCCTGGACGCGGGTCAGGTGTTGGCTCCGGCTAACAGCATTGATCAGATGCAGCACGTGATTTTCAACGCCTACACCAACGCTACCCTGACCGCGCTGTTCATGGTGGTGGTGTTCGCGATCCTGTTCTATGCGATCAAGGTCGGTGTGGCAGCATGGGGCACCAAAGGGCGTACGGACAAAGAGGCGCCTTTCCAGGCGCTGCCGAACGCACGATGAACCCGGGCTTCAACGGAGGAATTGCACATGTTCAATGACCTGAGTCGCCTCGGGAAATACCTCGGCCAGGCCGCGCGCCTGATGGTGGGGATGCCTGACTACGATAATTACGTCGAGCATATGCAGATCAGGCACCCGGACAAGCCGGTGATGACCTACGAAGCGTTCTTTCGTGAACGCCAGGAGGCTCGTTACGGCGGCAAAGGTGGCCCGAAATGCTGCTGAGCCTCTGATGGATAGTCATCTCTGATCCCGCGCGCCACGCCAGTCGTGGCGCGTTTTCGTTTATGGGGTCTGGTTATGAAGCGCATTTAAACGCAGGAGTACGCATGACTGTTTCGCAACCCATTCCGGTCACTGTACTCAGTGGCTTTCTCGGCGCCGGCAAAACCACCTTGCTGCGTCATTTGCTCAAGGCTGAACACGGCCTGAAAATCGCCGTCATCGAGAACGAATTCAGCGATGCCGGGATCGACACCCAATTGCTTGGCACCGAGCCCGTACAGGTCATGACCCTGTCCAATGGCTGCGTGTGCTGCACCATTCACACCGATTTGACCAAGGCTTTGTACTTGCTGCTTGAGCGGCTCGACAGCGGTGAGATTGCCTTTGACCGTCTGGTGATTGAATGCACCGGGCTGGCTGATCCGGCACCGGTGGCGCAAACCTTCTTCATTGACGAGGAGTTGCGCGAGCGCTACCTCCTCGACGGCATCATCACCTTGGTCGACGCGGCCCATGCCGAGCAGCACCTGACCCAAACCATCGCCCAGGCGCAAATCGGTTTCGCTGATCGCCTGTTGGTGAGCAAGCGCGATTTGGTGGATGACGCCGCTTTTAATGCCCTGAGCGAACGGCTGACCCGGATCAACCGTCGCGCTCCGATTCGAGTGGTTGAACACGGCAATATTGATCTGGCTGAATTGCTGGACGTGCGCGGTTTCAACCTCAACGCTGACGTTGGCGGCGGCATGATGCTGCGTCCGCTGAAACCAGTGAGCAGCGCAGGCAACATTGACCGCATCACCAGCCTCGTTCTGCGCACCGACAAACCGCTGGATATCGACAAGCTCAGCGAGTTCATGAATGAACTGCTGGAAGACCACGGCAAACAACTGCTGCGCTACAAAGGCGTCCTCAACATCGCCAACGAACCCCGACGCATGGTGTTTCAAGGCGTGCTGAAGTTGTATGGCTTTGACTGGGACACGGAGTGGGCTGAAGACGAAAAGCGCGAAAGCGTGATTGTGTTCATTGCCGATGACTTGCCGGAAGAGAAAATCCGTACGGGGTTTGCGCGAGTTGAGATGGCTTAACGGTTGCGGAGTGTCAGCTATTTCCGGTTAAGTCGTCACGAGGTCGGGATGGATCGCAGAATTTGTGGGCGCGAATGCGACAGGCCAAACACTGGGGATTCTGCAAAAAAAACCGGCTCTAAGAGCCGGTTTTTTTATGTCGCCAGTAATACGGGGCGATTAAGCGCCGTATACCGGCAATTTAGCGCAGATGGTTTTGACTTTTTCACGTACGGCGTCGATCACGGCCTCATTGTTCAGGTCAGCCAGGATGTCGCAGATCCAGCCAGCGAGTTCCTTGCATTCTGCTTCTTTGAAGCCGCGAGTGGTCACGGCTGGGGTGCCGAAGCGCAGGCCGGAGGTCACGAACGGGGAGCGTGGGTCATTCGGCACCGAGTTCTTGTTCACGGTGATGAACGCGCGACCCAAGGCAGCGTCAGCGTCTTTGCCGGAGATGTCCTGTTTGATCAGCGACAGCAGGAACAGGTGGTTTTCGGTACCGCCAGACACTACGTCGAAGCCGCGCTCGATGAACACGCTGGCCATGGTCTTGGCGTTCTTGACCACTTGTTGCTGGTAAGTCTTGAACTCAGGCTGCAAGGCTTCTTTGAAGCAGACGGCCTTGGCTGCGATTACGTGTTCCAGCGGACCGCCCTGGGAGCCTGGGAAGACGGCCGAGTTCAGCTTCTTCTCGATGTCGGCGTTGGCTTTGGCCAGAATCAGACCGCCACGTGGACCGCGCAGGGTTTTGTGAGTCGTGGTGGTGACCACGTCAGCGAATGGAACCGGGTTCGGGTACACGCCTGCAGCAACCAGACCGGCCACGTGCGCCATGTCGACGAACAGGTAAGCGCCGACTTTGTCAGCGATTGCGCGGAAGCGCGGGAAGTCCAGGATTTGCGAGTACGCGGAGAAACCCGCCACGATCATTTTTGGCTTGTGTTCAACCGCCAGACGCTCGACTTCGTCGTAGTCGATCAGGCCGTTGCCGTCGATGCCGTACTGTACGGCGTTGTACAGCTTGCCGGACGAGCTGACGCTGGCGCCGTGAGTCAGGTGACCACCGTGGGCCAGGCTCATGCCCAGAATGGTGTCGCCCGCTTGCAGCAACGCCAGGTAGACCGCGCTGTTGGCTTGGGAGCCCGCGTGTGGTTGAACGTTCGCGTAATCGGCACCGAACAGCTGTTTAGCGCGATCAATAGCCAGTTGCTCAACCACGTCGACGTATTCGCAGCCGCCGTAGTAACGCTTGCCTGGGTAGCCTTCAGCGTACTTGTTGGTCAGGACCGAGCCTTGAGCTTCCATCACGGCAGGGCTGGTGTAGTTTTCCGAAGCGATCAGCTCGATGTGCTCTTCTTGGCGCTGAGCTTCTTGCTCCATGGCGGCAAAGAGATCGGAGTCGTACTTGGCGAGAGTCAAATCACGGCTGAACATGGCGGTCCTCAAGGATCGGGGCAGTAGAAAAGGAGGGCATTCTAACCCATCGGCTTTTATCTGGCATATGAAAGGCAGTCATGTCGGAGACAAGCGGTTTTCACGTGGGTCACCACCACCATCAATCAAACATGAACAACGCGTCATTGCTGAATTGCGCTTCGAAGCGATTAGGTGGCATCGGGCGGCCAAACAGGTAGCCCTGAACTTCGTCGCAACCGTGTTCGCGCAGGAACTCCAGCTGTTCATGGGTCTCCACGCCCTCGGCGATGACCGACAGGTTGAGGCTGTGGGCCATGGCGATGATGGCGCGAGCGATCTGCGCGTCCTGCTCACCCGAGGGCAGGCCGTCGACGAACGTCCGGTCGATTTTCAGCACATCAATCGGGAATTGCTTGAGGTAGTTCAGCGACGAGTAGCCGGTGCCGAAGTCGTCCACCGCGATGCTCAGGCCCAGACGTTTTAAACCGTCTAGGATCAGCATGGCCACGTTGACTTCACGCATCAGGATGCTTTCGGTCAGCTCCAGCTCGAGACAGGCCGGCGGCAGGCCGGTGTCTTTGAGAATGTCGGCAATGCGCGTGCCCAACTGACCGTCGGAGAACTGCCGTGCGGAAATGTTGACTGATACTTTGGGCACGCGGACCTTGGCCTGGTGCCAGCTCTTGAGCTGACGGCACGCCTGGGTCAGTACCCAATCTCCGACTTCCACGACCAGTCCGAGTTCTTCAAGCACCGGAATGAAGTCGCCCGGCGGTACCAGACCGCGTCGGGGGTGGTTCCAGCGCAGCAGGGCTTCGGCACCTGTCAGGCGCTTACCGTCACCACTGAACTGCGGTTGGTAATACAGCGTGAACTCTTTTTGCTCGAGGGCGTGACGCAAATCGCTTTCGAGCTCCAGTCGCTCAAGGGCCGTGGCGTTCATGTCGGCTTGATAAAACTGGAAGTTGTTTTTGCCGCGTTCTTTTGCGTGGTACATGGCCGTGTCGGCGTTTTTCATCAGCTGGCTCAGCTCGTTGCCATCTTGCGGGCTGAGCGCGATGCCGATACTGGCGGTCACAAAAAACTCACGACCTTCGAGGACGAACGGTTTCACCAGGCTGCCGAGGATCTGTTCAGCAACATTGATCGCACGGTTCAGGGCGATCTGCCGGGTGGCCCGCGGTTGCAGCAGCAGGGTGAACTCGTCCCCCCCCATGCGCGCCACGGTGTCGTCGTCGTCAACACAACCCAGCAGTCGCGATGCCATTTCCTGGAGCATACGATCGCCAGCGGCGTGGCCGAGGGAGTCGTTGATAGGCTTGAAACGGTCCAGGTCGAGGAACATCAGCACCACCCACGCCTGCTGGCGCTCGGCTTGCTGAAGTGCAGTGTGCAGACGGTCCTGGAACAGGGTGCGGTTGGGCAGGTGCGTCAGGGCGTCGTAATAGGCCAACCGATGGATGCGTTGTTCACTGGCCTTGCGCTCGCTGATGTCGTTGAAGAAGCACACATAGCTGGCAAGATCGCCCTCATCGTCAAGCACCGCAGTGATGCCGACCCACGCCGGGTAATGCTCGCCACTGCGACGCTTGAGCCAGACTTCGCCTTCCCAACTGCTGCGTTGGTGCAGTTGCTTGATGATGTAACGCAAGTGCGCTTCCTGCTGATCATCGACGGTCAGCAGGGTGGGCAGTTGATCGAGTACTTGTGACGCGTCATAACCGCTGACGCGACTGAACGCTTCGTTGGCCTGCACGATGTAGCCAGCCGGGTCGGTGATCAGGATCGCCGACGTGGAATGTTCGAATACCGTGGCGGCCATACGCAGGTCTTTCTCGGCACGACGTTGCTGGCTGATGTCGCGCCCGACACCCAGGATGCCTTCGAAGGCTCCGTGCTCATCCCACACCAGAATCAGGCGCAGCTCGATCGGGATCTTGCGTCCATCGGCTCGCAGGCAGTCGAAGAGGAACAGCTGGGTCGGCAGGCCCGCGCGCAGTTTCGCCAACTCGTCGGGTTTGCCCAGGGCCTTGGCGACGTGCTCAAGCAGCGCATTCATCTTGGTCAATTGCTGCGGGTTGGCGATGGTCGGTTGCCACCCGTTCTCAAGAATCCATTCAGCGCTGTAGCCCAGGACTGTCTGCGCCGACGGGCTGACGTAATTGGGTTTCAGCGCACTGTCGGTGGAAAAAATTACATCGCTGATGCTTTCCGCGAGCATCCGGTAGCGCTGTTCGCTGTCACGCAGGGACTCGCTGGCTTCGAGCTGTTCGGTAATGTCCTTTGCAACGCCGATGATGCGCGTCACAACCCCGTTCTTGTCGCGCACCAATGCTTGCTCGCGTATATCGAAGCGACACCAGTGGTTATTGTGATCACGAAACCGTAGCTGGCATTGCAGCAGCTCGGCATGCCCGGTTTGCCGCTGCAGTTGGCGCATGGACTGATAGTGTTCGGCGTCGTCCGGGTGTAGCAGGATCTCCCAGAAGTACTCGCCCATCTTCTGTAGCTCGGCCTTGTCGTAGCCCAGCGTTTCACCAAGATGGTGGTTGCTGTAAATCATTCGCTGGCTGATGACGTCCTGCACGTACAGATGATCCGGTACGGTACGCACCACATTGGACCAGAAACCTTCGCGCTCGACCAACGACAGTTCGACGCGCTTGCGGCTGCTGATGTCGCTGATGCTGAGGATCACCGCCTTATAGTCGGCCGGTTCAGGCAATCGCATCACCAGCCACAGGTACTGATCGTCGCCTTGTGGGCTGACCAGGCGGATTTCCAGTTCGAGTTGACTCTGCTGGGTGAGCACCGCGTGAATCAGCTGCAGGCCAATCCCTTGTTGGGTGCTCGGGCACCCCTCTATCAGGTGCTGCCACGCCTCGGCGCCAGATTCGATTTTCAGCAGATCGAGTGCGACCTGATTGACCTCGGTAATGTGCAGTTGCTGTAGCAGTTCCGGGCACAGCTGCGGTTGTGTCTTTAGCACACGGTCCAGATCATCGCTGCTGTGTACTTGCAGCTTACTCAAATAGCCATGAAGCCCTGACAGGTCGAGCACGCAGAGCGCGACGCCGGTGCCGTCGAAAATGTCCTGATAACGACGTTTGCTCTCAAGCATTTGCCGTTGACGACGGCGCAGACCGGCAAGGGCCAGCAGCGGCAACAGGGAACACAACAGCCCGATCAGGCATTTGCCGATCAGCGCTGGCAGCAATTCTTGACGTGCCTTGCTGGCATCGAACAAGCCACGTAATTGCCAGTCGCTATGGGTCAACGGTGACAGCAACACATTCTGGATACCATCACGGCTGGCGTCTTCCGGGCTGTCCATGCCAGCGGCATCACGATGGATCACTGTTTGGGTGATGCTGTTTTCCAGCAGCCACATGGGCTGGAAATCCTGAGTTGTCTGGTGAGTAAGTTTCGTCAGCACGTTGGGCGCGAGGCGCAGTACCCAATAGCCTTTTGTCGTTTCGCCAGGCTGGCGCACCAACAAATAGACGCGTGAGCCATCCGGCGCGTTGCCGAAATAATAAGGATACGCCTGACCGCGCTGCATCAATTGCGCGAGGATGGGTGCGTCGCTGGATGAGCCTGCATCGCTGCGGGCGCTGTCTTTAAGCACTTCGCCTTCGGCATTCAACCAGACAGCGCTGTGCAATGACGGCAGGGTCTGGCGCAGGGTGTCCAGCATCAGCGCTTGTTGTGCGGCGGTTTGGGTTTGCGCTTTCGTATTATCCAGGACGTTGAGTGCGCTTTGTGCACTGAGCGCCATGTTCAGGCCCAAACGATCGGCCAGTTGTGCGCTGTAGTCGAGGCTACGCTGACGCTGGCGGTCCTGGGTCTGCTGGAACTGATCCATCAGTTGCCAGAACAGCAGCACAACCATCAGCAACACCAAGGCTGCGAGCGCAGCTTTTAATGAGCCGCGAAAATGCGCGGTGGGTGCGCCTCTAGAGGTGCGCAGGGGAACAGGGGGGAGTGATGTGGACAAACTCTAATCCTGACGACGGGACTGAAGCGGCGAATGCGAGATGCACTATAAGCCGGGCGCCCAAAGGGCGGCTAGCATGCCTTGATGCGTGGCTAAGTGCCAGTCCCATTAGGCCGGATGGTTTGCCCTGACGGATGCATTCGGGTAGCTTTGCTTGATGTGCGGTTTAGGCCGTTTCTAACGATAGTGATTTCACTGCCTGCAAGCATTGATCCATATCCAGATAACGTGATGTCGGCAATCGATGTCCGGTCGGCGCATTTTCAATCAAAGGGTCAATCTCTCTGGCGGCAAGCGCCGGAGATAAATAAAATTGCACCGCTATTTTCGAGGCGCGCTCTAAGCCCGCGCTTTATCACAGTTACAGATACCGGGTTTTCTTTCCATGGCTCAATACGTCTTCACCATGCATCGGCTGAGCAAAGTTGTGCCGCCGAAGCGGGAAATTTTGAAAAATATCTCCCTGTCGTTTTTCCCTGGCGCCAAGATCGGTGTGCTGGGCTTGAACGGTTCGGGTAAATCCACACTGTTGAAAATCATGGCCGGTGTCGACTCTGAGTTCGACGGTGAAGCTCGGCCAATGCCTGAGCTCAACATTGGCTATCTGCCGCAAGAACCACAGCTGGACCCGACCAAGACCGTGCGTGAAGTGGTCGAAGAAGCGGTCAGCGTGATCAAAAATGCACAGGCGCGCCTTGATCAGGTGTATGCCGAATACGCCGAGCCGGATGCCGACTTCGACAAGCTGGCTGCTGAACAGGCCAAGCTTGAGTCCATCCTGCAAGCCAGCGACGGTCATAACCTGGACCGTCAATTGGAAGTCGCCGCCGATGCGCTGCGTCTGCCGGCCTGGGACGCGAAGATCGAATTCTTGTCCGGTGGTGAAAAGCGTCGTGTGGCCCTTTGCCGTCTGCTGCTGTCCGCGCCGGATATGCTGTTGCTCGACGAACCGACCAACCACCTGGACGCCGATTCCGTCGCCTGGCTGGAGCATTTCCTCCACGACTTCCCGGGCACAGTGGTTGCGATCACGCACGACCGGTACTTCCTGGATAACGTCGCTGGCTGGATTCTTGAGCTCGACCGCGGTGCCGGTATTCCTTACGAGGGCAACTATTCGGGTTGGCTTGAAGCCAAGTCCGATCGTCTGGCCCAGGAATCCAAGCAGCAGTCGGCTCATGAAAAGGCCATGAAAGACGAGTTGGAGTGGGTTCGCAAAGGTGCCAAGGCGCGCCAATCGAAATCCAAGGCCCGTCTGCAACGCTTCGAAGAAATGCAATCGCAGGAATTCCAGAAGCGCAGCGAAACCAACGAGATCTACATCCCCGCCGGTCCACGTCTGGGCGACAAGGTCATCGAGTTCAAGAACGTTTCCAAAGGCTATGGCGATCGCGTGCTGATCGACAACATGTCGTTCTCCATGCCTAAAGGCGCTATCGTCGGGGTTATTGGTGGTAACGGTGCAGGTAAGTCGACCTTGTTCCGCATGCTGATGGGCAAGGAACAACCGGACTCCGGCACGATTGAAGTCGGTGAAACCGTGCAGCTGGCGTGCGTGGATCAGAGCCGCGACGATCTGGACGGCAGCAAATCGGTGTTCCAGGCGGTTTCCGATGGTTCCGATGTGATCCGCATCGGCAACTATGAAATCCCGTCGCGCACCTACGTTGGCCGCTTCAACTTCAAAGGTGGCGATCAGCAGAAGTTCGTCAAGGACCTCTCTGGCGGTGAGCGCGGTCGCTTGCACCTGGCATTGACACTCAAAGAGGGCGGCAACGTGCTGCTGCTCGACGAACCGTCAAACGACCTCGACGTGGAAACCCTGCGTTCGCTGGAAGAAGCGTTGCTCGACTTCCCGGGCGCGGCCATTGTGATCTCTCACGATCGGTGGTTCCTGGACCGGGTAGCGACGCACATCCTCGCGTACGAAGATGACTCGCAAGCCGTGTTCTTCGAAGGTAACTACACCGAGTACGAGGCTGATCGTAAAAAACGCCTCGGCGAAGCCGCGGCCCAGCCGCACCGGGTACGTCACAAGAAACTGGCGTGATTTGATCTGCCATGAAAACGGAGCCTTCGGGCTCCGTTTTCATGTGGGGTTTAGTTCAGGCATATCGCTTGTGTCTGAGATGCCGTCTTCGCAGACAAGTCAGTTCCTAAAAGCATTGCCCACACGGCCTCCGCGTCTGACCGCTAGGCCGTGGGAGCTGACTTGTCTGCGAACGATCACGAAGTGATCGCAATAAATCAAGCCTCCGCCTCTATCCTGATCACCTCAATCAACTGATCCCCCGCAGGGCGCTTCCATAGCACCTCATCGCCCGGTTGCGCGCCCAGCAACGCTCGGCCCAGCGGTGAGCCCCAGTTGATCAAGGCGCTGGCCGCATCGGCCTGGTCCTCACCCACCAACTGCACCCGTTGCTCTGCGCCGCTCTCATCGGCGAACGTCACCCAGCTACCTATGTGTACCTTGTCAGTCGAGAGGGCCGGTACGACCACTTGGGCGCTTTGCAGGCGTTGGTTGAAGTAGCGCAGATCGCGCTCGATGTCGGCCTGACGTTGTTTGTCAGCTTGATCTCCCTGGGCCGATTGTTCGCTGTACTGCGCTTGCAACTCGGCCACATGCGTCTGTAACTGCACGAGGCCGCGGGCGGTCACGTAGTTGGGCTGCTCGCTGACTCGTCGTTCCACCGGTTGGTCGGCTTGCTCGGCGGCTTGATCTTCATTGACGAAGGCGCGACTCATGGCTTTTCTCCCTTTAGTGGGTTTTAGAACGGTGATGGTCGCGTCGCATTACCCGCGAATTTATCCGCGAAAGCGTTCGTGAAGACGCTGAAGATCAATAGTGATACCACTTCATTTCCAGCATCACTTCGTTGACCGGCGAAGCCAGTTGACTGTACTCGCGTTGGGCGCTCAGGCGCAGACCGAGGTTACGTGACAGTTCCCATTGCTGGTTCAGGCTGATGCTGCGGCGTACTTCGCCATTGGTGAAGTAATCTCCCTTGGCTTCCAGGCTCAGGTTGCCCAGCGGGTTGCGCCACAGCAGGCCAGTGTTGAAGCCTGCAGCAGGCGAAACAAGGGCCGCGAAGTCGGCGTTGTGTTCGATGCGCACGGTGCCCAATGCGAAACCGAGCATGTCGTCGGTCAGTTGCCAAGTGCCGCCGCCGCCACCGTTGACGTGGCTGACCAGGGTTTCATCTGCATGTTTGCCCAGCACTCGTTCCAATCCGCCGGAGACTTGCCAGGACCAGGGTTGGAGCAGGGCGTTGCGTGGCGTCAGCGAGCGAATGGTTGCCAGATCGAGCTGTTGGACCTGCCAGTGATTCCCTTCGTATTGACGTAATTTTAGCTGGAGAATCTCGATCTGCGCGCCCAGCGGGAAACCATAGGCATTGTCGTTCAGGTCGTGATACGCCATGCGCAGGCCATATTCGGCGAACGCCTTGTCATCACGGCTGCCCGCGCCCAATTGCCAGGTACGAGACTCATGGCCGTCTTCCGTTAAACCGGGGCGTGCGATGTCCAGTGGTGGCGGGGGATTCTGGTTGATCGCACGCAGCAGCTCGAAACTGCGCTGTGAGCGTTCTGTATCGCGTTCCAGACCATTTGCGCGATAGCGTTCGAGGCGGTAGGCGGCGTCCTGAATCAACGCGCGGCGTTCTTTAGGCAGGGTCAGGTAATCGCTGTTTTGCAATTGCTTCTGATCGGCGCTGACCTTGAGCACCCATTGCTGTTCTTCACTCTCAAGGGGCGCGGCGCGGCTGAGCAACTCTCGCTCGCGGGACGGGCGATAGTCGGTTCTCTCCACCAGACCTGCGTCTTTCACGGCGCGTACGGTGTCGGTCGGGATCGCTGTCAGCGGGAAGTGCTGGGTCAGGTTCAGGCCGGGTCGTGCGACTTGTAGCAGCTCCAACAAGCGATACGAGCAGTTTTCGTCGAAGAAAAAATAGCTGAAGCGAATCTGCTTGAGCTCCCAGACATGCTCGACCATCCGCCCGGTTTCTTCGTGGGTCAGGTTCAGCCGGTATTCCCAAAGGTCACGGTTTTCCAGACTGCGGTATTCGGACAGTTTTTCCTGGTAAGGCACCAGTGCGAAGAGGCCTGGATAACCGCCCATCAAGCCTTTCCACGCGTACAGAATACTGTTGTCCATGCCTTCGATGTACGCGCCAAAGTTAATTGCATAGCTGAGCAGGGCGGTGTGATTGGTCTGCACGTCAGCCTGGTCGATGCGCAACAGGGTGTGACCGAACATGGAGGAAGGGCTGTTCAAGTAAGCGGCCGGAAAGATCAACACGGCGCTGTCGGGTGCCACGTCCTTGAACCATTGCTTGAATTCTTTGCAGTCTACGGCGGGCAGGTCGCTCAGCTGCAATTGGTCACGCAGCCAGCGGGTCCGTGCCGGGTAAACGCATTGGGCGTGGTTATTTTGAGCCAGGGTGTCGAAGCTGCTGACGGGGGCATAAATCGCATCGAGCGTGGCGCTCAGTTCCGCTGCAGGATCGTGGGCACCGTTGGCAGCAAGAAAAAATTTGGGGTCATCTACATAGCTGCGCCAGCCACCCAGCTTGGCCGTTTCATAGTGCCCCAGGGATATCCAGAACTGCGTATTTGCCAGTTGCTGCAAGCGATCATTGTCGATATGCGGCGAGGCATACAGCGGGGCGCAGATACAGAGCGCCACATAACCAAGGCGTTTGAGCATAGAGGGCAACTAGTCAGGAGGCAGGGCAATCAATGTTCGGGGTCGTAAACAGGGGCCTGCCCCCTGAGGCGGGGGCAGGCGGTGCGAGCTTAAGCCTGAGTTGCGTATTTCGCCAGAAGAGGGTCGTTTTTCAACACCGCGAGGGTGTTGTTGTGGACATCTTCGGCCGTTGTATCTGCTTTGCTGAAAATCTGCTGGAAGTGCTCGTGGGTGACTGCGGCAAAATGCGCACGGTCTTGTGGTGCAACGCCCAACACGACCGCGTACGTGGTCAGCGCTTCGCCCTGACCCATGGCCATGTCTTTGGAAAGCTCGTCCATCATGCCGTTCATGGAAAGCCAGGATTTACCGCCGTAGGTCAAGGCAGCGTTGGTGGAGCAGCCGTTTGTACCGGAGGTCATGCCGAAGGTGGCGTTACCCGATGTGCCGTTGGTGGTGGAAGCCAGAAAGTGGGCTGGAGTTCCACGCTGGCCTTCAAACAGCATATTGCCCCAGCCGCAATCCGGGCCACCTGGCGCTTGGGCCATGGCGTTGAGGGATGCGACGGTGAAGAGAGTACCAAGAAGAATCCGTTTCATAGCTTTAGTCTCTTTTGTGATCAACCAAGGGTCAAGGTTCCTGGCCGGTCATTGCGCCAGGGCAAGCCAGAGTTGTTATGACTGGCTGCGCAAGTTTGAGTTTAGGTCCGATCCAGGGGTTCCGTGATTTATTGCAAATTGTTATAGGGTTGGAGACTTTTCTCCCATTAAGGAGAGTGAAGCTTTTACGTGCAAAAAAATCGGCCGCACCGTGCCTTGCCAGCGGGGTACAGCGAGCGCCAGAATGCCGCTATCTGCCCCGCTCGATGTAAGGATGTCCGATGCCCGATCCTGTTGCTGCCAGCTTGCGTCTTGCGCCTGAAGCGCTGACACGTCCTTTCTCCGCTGAACAGTTCAGCTTCACGACAACCAATGATCTGGAACCCTTTCGCGGTGTGCTCGGCCAAGAGCGAGCAGTCGAAGCCTTACAGTTTGGCGTGGCCATGCCGCGCCCCGGTTACAACGTATTTGTGATGGGCGAGCCCGGTACCGGCCGCTTCTCCTTCGTCAAGCGCTACCTCAAAGCCGAAGGCAAGCGCATGGAGACGCCGTCGGACTGGGTTTACGTCAATAATTTCGATGAACCGCGCGAGCCGCGCGCACTGGAGTTGCCTCCTGGCAGCGCGGGTGCGTTCATTGCGGATATCAATGGCCTGATCGATAACCTGCTGGCGACCTTCCCGGCGGTGTTCGAACACCCGTCGTACCAACAGAAAAAAAGCGCCATCGACCGCGCATTCAATCAACGTTATGACCGAGCGCTGGACGTTATCGAGCGCTTGGCCCTGGAAAAAGAAGTCGCCCTTTACCGCGACAGCACCAACATTGCCTTTACACCGATGAGCGAAGGCAAGGCGCTGGACGAGGCCGAATTTTCGCAGTTGCCTGAAGTGGACCGTGAGCGTTTTCATACCGACATTTCCGGTCTGGAAGAGCGCCTCAACGAGGAGCTGGCCAGCCTGCCGCAATGGAAGCGTGAATCCAGCAACCAGATGCGTCAGTTGAATGAAGAAACCATCACCCTGGCCTTGCAGCCGTTGCTGGCGCCGTTGTCCGAGAAGTACGACGAGAACGCCGGGGTCTGCGCTTACCTGCAAGGGGTGCAGGTCTACCTGCTGAAAACCGTGGTCGAGCAGTTGGTCGACGATAGCAAGACCGACGCCGAGGCGCGCAAGCTGCTCGAAGAACAATACTGCCCGAGTTTAGTGGTCGACCATCCGGTCAATTCGGGCGCGCCGGTGATTTTCGAACCGCATCCCACCTACGACAACCTGTTCGGGCGCATCGAATACAGCACCGATCAAGGCGCTCTATACACCACCTACCGTCAACTGCGCCCCGGTGCACTGCATCGGGCCAACGGTGGTTTTCTGGTGCTCGAAGCCGAAAAAATGCTCAGCGAGCCGTTTGTCTGGGATGCGCTCAAGCGCGCCTTGCAATCGCGCAAGTTGAAAATGGAATCGCCTCTGGGCGAGTTGGGTCGTCTGGCGACGGTGACTTTGACCCCGCAAGTGATTCCGCTCCAGGTCAAAGTCATCATCATTGGTGCGCGTTCACTGTATTACGCGTTGCAAGACGCCGATCCGGATTTTCAGGAGATGTTCCGGGTACTGGTGGATTTCGATGAAGACATCCCGATGGGCGACGAGACGCTGGAGCAGTTCGCCCAGTTGCTCAAAACCCGCACCTCCGAAGAAGGCATGGCGCCGTTGACCGCTGACGCTGTCGCCCGCCTGGCCACGTACAGCGCCCGCCTGGCTGAGCATCAGGGCCGGTTATCGGCGCGCATCGGAGACCTGTTCCAATTGGTCAGCGAGGCGGATTTCATTCGCCAACTGGCCAGTGACGACAAGACCGATGCCGGGCACATCGAGCGCGCGCTCAAGGCCAAGGCCACGCGCACGGGCCGGGTGTCGGCGCGGATTCTCGACGACATGCTCGCGGGCATCATCCTGATCGACACCGCCGGTGCGGCCGTGGGCAAGTGCAACGGGCTGACGGTGCTGGAAGTCGGCGACTCGGCGTTTGGCGTACCTGCGCGGATTTCGGCGACGGTTTATCCCGGAGGCAGCGGTATTGTCGATATCGAACGCGAGGTCAACCTGGGTCAGCCGATCCACTCCAAGGGGGTGATGATTCTCACGGGCTATCTGGGCAGCCGCTACGCGCAGGAATTCCCGCTGGCGATTTCCGCGAGCATCGCTCTGGAGCAATCCTACGGTTATGTGGATGGCGACAGTGCGTCACTGGGCGAAGCGTGCACCTTGATTTCGGCACTGTCGAAAACACCGCTTAAGCAGTGTTTCGCCATTACCGGATCAATCAATCAGTTTGGTGAAGTGCAGGCGGTGGGCGGGGTCAACGAAAAAATCGAAGGCTTCTTCCGTCTCTGCGAAGCGCGTGGCTTGACTGGCGAGCAGGGCGCAATCATTCCGCAGGCGAACGTGGCCACCCTGATGCTCGACGAGCGTGTGCTGCAAGCCGTGCGTGCCGGGCAGTTCCATGTGTACGCGGTGCGTCAGGCCGATGAGGCGCTGAGCCTGTTGGTTGGCGAGCCTGCCGGTGCGCCAGATGAAGACGGTCAGTTCCCGGAAGGCAGCGTTAACGCCCGTGTGGTTGAGCGTTTGCGGGACATCGCCGAGATGCTCAGTGATGAAGAGCTCAAGGAGCTGGGGAAAGAGCCGGCGCAGTTGCAGCCGGAACTGAAGGCCTTGGCAAAAAAAGCGGATTGAAAGGGCAGGGCGCCGCAGTGGTGGCATGACCATTCGGCGCCCAGTCACTGCGGGTGCTTTTCGAATTCTGCTTTTGTTCTACTCTGGCACATATCACAGTTGTCAAAAGGACTGACGCGCTCCTTCCTGCGGTTCGAGGGGCGAACACTGTATCTACCGAGGAGCTCGCCATGTCGCGCAGCCTCTGTCTTACCCGCCAATGTCTGGGTCTGGTCACCCGTATCGAATGTGTGATTCGCCCGCTCTCAGGAGATAACGGTATGTGGACGTTACTGTTCGCCGCCGGCATGTCTGACGAGCAACCCTCCGCACTCAAGGCTCAAGGGCCTTTCCATGGGCCACTGGCCGCTGAATCGGTATTGATGGCTATTGCCGAAAGCCTGACGTTGCACGGCTATCAGGTGGCCGAAGACGTCCCCATTTGGCAGGTACACCTGCAAGGCGAGTTGCGTCGCATAAACGGAGAAGGTTCGCGTTGTCAGCGAATGTCCCCGGTTTGAGTTCGCGGCGCTGACGAGGTTCGTTACACGTTCTCGTCGGGTGCTGTTGTTTTTAACGTGTGTCAGGGAGCCCCCCGGGGCGCTCCCTGCTTCTATATCCTTGGTTATAGTTTTGCTCGAGTGAATCTTTCTTACAGTACCTATCAACCATTTTGCACAAACGGCCACGATTTTTTAAGCATGTGTGAGTAGCTTGGCTGGGACGATGAAAGTGCTAAGAGTTTTGACCATCCACCATCAGACGTCTGGCCTTTGCGTTCTTCGGAGAGGTAATGGACGGGCGGTGTCATTTCCAGGTTGTGATTTCGCCGTCCTGTACAAGACTTATACTTCTGACTCATCGGTACAGTTTGACAGGGCCTTCTCATGAATCTCCAGGAACTGACCGCTTTTGCCCATGCAGGGCTTGTGGATGAATTGAATCTGATCTCTATGGAAGGGGGCATCTATTTACTGGAGGCCCGCGTACGTGGCGTGGCGTACCCGCTCAATGACTTGAACGGCAAAACCTTGCACTTACGCTCCGTGGAGCATGCTCGGGATCTGCTGCACACCTTGCCAAAGGTGCCGTTCAATCTGGTGCACGCCGTGGTTCACGACGAAATGTGCGGTCTGCACAATGTCGACGAACAACCCCTGAGTGTGCCGATAGCCTTCCACTCTGCGTGGTGATACCTGCGGGTAGGGAGCGCTTGCTCATCTGTGCTAGGCTGCTTGCCCTTTTGGTTCGGGGCGTCTTCAGGCGAGCCGTGGATTAGCCGCTCAGCGTGCCCACGTCCGGTCTTTTCCAGGCGCCCCCTCAGCGGAGCAGTGTTATGTCCGAAGTTAACTTGTCCACCGACGAAACCCGCGTCAGCTACGGCATTGGTCGTCAGTTGGGTGACCAGCTGCGTGATAACCCGCCACCGGGCATCAGCCTGGACGCGATCCTGGCGGGCCTGAATGACGCCTTCCACGGTAAAGAAAGCCGTGTAGGTCAGGACGAAATGTCTGCCAGCTTCAAAGTCATCCGCGAAATCATGCAGGCAGAAGCAGCGGCCAAGGCTGAACAAGCTGCGGGTGCTGGCCTGGCTTACCTGGCTGAGAATGCCAAGCGTGAGGGCGTTACAACCTTGGCTTCAGGTCTGCAATTCGAAATCCTGAACGCCGGTGAAGGCGCCAAGCCATCGCGCGAAGATCAGGTTCGCACCCACTACCACGGCACGCTGATCGACGGTACGGTGTTCGACAGCTCTTACGATCGCGGCGAGCCTGCTGAATTCCCGGTTGGTGGCGTGATTGCCGGCTGGACTGAAGCCTTGCAACTGATGAACGCCGGTAGCAAATGGCGTCTGCACGTTCCGAGCGAACTGGCTTACGGCGCACAAGGCGTCGGCGGCATTCCTCCGCACAGCGTTCTGGTATTTGACGTCGAGCTGCTGGACGTTCTGTAACCGTCGCGTTGTAAGCAGATGATGGTTGAACGGATCGTCCTGATCCGTTCAATCATGACAGGCAGGCATGTTGCGTTCAGCGCGCATGTTCAGTGCAGTTCACCGGCAGGGCGTAGCGCCCGCGCGTAGCAAAATAAAAACAGATTTCGCACCATCTCCTTCAGTACGCAGGGTTCGCTCGAACACAGTCCTGTAACGTCCAGATCCCCCTGATCACGCAGTTCGTCCAGCGCGTCCTCTTCCAACACCGCGCAAACCTCTCCGGTTTCACGATGGATGATTCGCAGGTAAGGGTGTGGGCGGTCCAGCCAGGCATCAATCAAATAAGTCATGTCTCATCTCCTTCTGGGTTTAGATGAGAATAATTCTTATTCATATAATAGCAAGGGACTATTGGATATTTGATTGGCGGGGGAGCGAGGTCGCATTCGCAGACACGTCAGTCCTCGCACATAATCTGTGCCGGGTGCACCTGTCGCGGTGTACGCGATTCTGGAGCTGACGTGTCTGTAAATGGGGTGCCGCTGTGTCTCAGTGCGTGCGCGCTACCGCGAACTCACTCAGCTCGATCAACGCATCGCGGTATTCGCTCGCTGGCAGCACTTCAAGGCAAGCAATGGCCTTGGCGACGTAATCACGGGCCAGTTGTGCGGTGTAATCCAGGGCGCCCGCGTTTTCGACGGCTTCGCGAATGCTTTCCAGGTCCTCCAGGCCACCTTTCTGGATAGCCTGGCGCACCAGTGCAGCCTGTTCTGGTGTGCCTTCGCGCATGGTGTAGATCAACGGAAGGGTAGGTTTGCCTTCTGCCAGATCATCACCCACATTTTTGCCCAGGGTTTCGGCATCGCCGCGATAATCCAGCAGATCGTCGACCAGCTGGAAGGCCACGCCCAAGTGATCGCCGAACGTGCGCAGGGCTTCACTTTGCTCGTGGGTGGCGCCGCACAAGGCTGCAGCGCTATGAGTCGAGGCTTCGAACAGCATGGCTGTCTTGCCGCGAATCACTTCCATATAGGTTTCTTCAGTGGTGCTGGCGTCGCGAATTTTCGACAGCTGCAGCACTTCGCCTTCTGCGATGACGCGCGTGGCTTTGGAGAGGATCTTCATCACGGACATCGAGCCCAGTTCAACCATCATCTCGAAAGAACGCGAGTACAGGAAGTCGCCGACCAATACGCTGGGGGCGTTGCCCCACAAGGCGTTGGCGGTGGAGCGGCCACGGCGCATACCGGACATGTCGACCACGTCGTCGTGCAGCAGGGTGGCGGTGTGCAGGAACTCGATGGTAGCCGCCAGCAGACGCAGGTCATCGCCTTCGCGCCCCAGCGCTTTGCCGCACAACAGTACCAATAAAGGACGCAGGCGTTTACCGCCGGCCGAGGTAATGTAGTCGCCGATTTTCGACACCAACGGCACGCGTGACGCCAGCTGCTTTTTGATAATGACGTCAACGGCACTAAAGTCGTCCGCCACCGTGCGGTAGAAAGCTTGGGGTTGCATCAGCGACAGGCGCTCCAAAAGGGTTGCGCGGCATGCTAGGTCTAGGGCCTGACCCTGTCAAGGTATCCTGATTAGGCACTTGCATCGCTTTTGCGCCTTGCGTACAATCGCGCACCCTAACTTTCCTGGGCAGCACCTGCCTTACGCAATTGCAACGGGCCGTTCCAGCCCAATGCAGCCATGCCAGCCAATACTCTACTTATAAAGAGCTGGGTGAGCAGGATTAACGGAGAAATACCATGTACGCAGTAATTGTTACCGGTGGCAAGCAGTACAAAGTCGCCCCGGGCGAATACCTGAAGATCGAAAAGCTGGAAATCGCTACCGGCGAATCCGTGACTTTTGATCGTGTTCTGTTGATCGGCAACGGCGACGACGTCAGCATCGGCGCTCCAGTCGTTCCTGGCGCCACTGTAGTCGCTGAAGTGATCTCCCAAGGTCGCCACGACAAGATTCGCATCATCAAGTTCCGTCGTCGTAAGCACCACATGAAGCGTATGGGCCACCGCCAGTGGTACACCGAGATCAAAATCACCGGTATTCAGGCTTAATTCAGCCTAATCCACTATTTGGAGTATTGAACTCATGGCACACAAAAAAGCTGGTGGTAGTACCCGTAACGGTCGCGACTCAGAAGCCAAGCGTCTTGGCGTCAAGATGTATGGCGGCCAGGCAATCATTCCGGGCAACATCATCGTGCGTCAGCGCGGCACCCAATTCCACGCTGGCTACGGCGTTGGTATGGGCAAAGATCACACCCTGTTCGCGAAAGTGGAAGGCGTGATCAAGTTCCAGGTTAAAGGCGCCTTCGGTCGCCGTTATGTGAGCATTGTCCCGAAGACTGTAGTCGTCGCGGCATAATCACGTAGTTGCTGGAAAAGCCCTGTCTAGCGACGGGGCTTTTTTGTTTGTAGATGTAGGTGAGTCTCTCGCAAAACTGTTTGTGCGGGCTGTTGTGATGTGGGCCCCTGGGGCTGCTGGTTTCTGATCGGTATCGCAACGCTCATTTTTGCAAGAGTCTTATGTCTTTGTGTTTTTCAGCTCGTCCCTGTGGCGGGAGGCGTGCGTTATGAAGTTTGTAGATGAAGTTTCGATTCGAGTAAAAGCAGGTGATGGCGGCAACGGTTGCATGAGCTTCCGTCGGGAAAAGTTCATCGAGAACGGCGGCCCTAACGGCGGCGACGGCGGTGATGGCGGCTCGATCTACATGATCGCCGACGAAAACCTGAACACCTTGGTCGACTACCGTTACACCCGGCACTTCGATGCTGAGCGCGGTTCCAACGGCGGCAGTGCTGACTGCACCGGTAAGAAAGGCGAAGAGATGGTGCTGCGTGTGCCGGTCGGCACCACGGTGATCGATGCGGCTACTCAGGAAATCATTGGTGACCTGACCAAGGCTGGTCAGCGCTTGCTGGTGGCCAGCGGTGGCTGGCACGGCCTGGGCAACACCCGTTTCAAATCCAGCACCAACCGTGCGCCACGTCAGACCACGCCAGGCAAGTTCGGCGATCAGCGTGATCTCAAGCTGGAATTGAAAGTGTTGGCGGACGTCGGTCTGCTGGGCCTGCCAAACGCGGGCAAAAGTACCTTTATTCGTTCTGTGTCTGCGGCCAAACCGAAAGTGGCGGATTATCCGTTTACCACGTTGATTCCGAACCTGGGTGTGGTCAGCGTCGATCGCTGGAAGAGCTTCGTGGTAGCCGATATTCCAGGCTTGATCGAAGGTGCTTCCGACGGTGCCGGTCTGGGGATTCGTTTTCTCAAGCATTTGGCGCGTACGCGTTTGCTGCTGCACCTCGTCGACATGGCGCCGCTGGATGACACCAGTGCACCGGACGCGGCTGAAGTCATCGTCAACGAGCTGATCAAGTTCAGTCCGTCACTGGCTGAGCGTGATCGCTGGCTGGTACTCAACAAGTGCGACCAGATCCTCGAAGAGGAGCACGAAGAGCGGGTCAAGGAAATCGTGGATCGTTTGGAGTGGACCGGTCCGGTCTACGTCATTTCAGCGATCTCCAAGCAAGGCACCGAGCAGCTTAGCCGCGACATCATGCGTTACCTCGAAGAGCGTAACCTGCGTATCGCTGAAGATCCGGCGTTCGCCCGTGAGCTGGCCGAGCTGGATCAGAACATCGAAGACGAGGCGCGTGCGCAGCTGCAAGCGCTGGACGATCAGCGTGCTCTGCGCCGTAGCGGCGTGAAGAGCGTGCATGATGCCGAAGAAGATGTTTGGGGCGATGATGAAGAGGACGATGAAGATGGTCCGGAAATCATTTACGTCCGTGACTGATCGGGTGCAGTAAACTAAACGCCGCTTAATAGCGGCGTTTTAGTATCTCGGATTTGTATTAACCAAAATTCTCTGGCTAAGGTTGGAAGATGATGCGCAGCAAAGTGACGGGTGCCCAGCGCTGGGTCGTGAAAATCGGCAGTGCCTTGCTGACCGCTGATGGCAAGGGCCTGGATCGGGCGGCAATGGGTGTCTGGGTCGAGCAAATGGTGGCGTTGCACGAGGCGGGCGTCGAACTGGTACTGGTTTCTTCCGGTGCTGTCGCGGCAGGCATGAGTCGTTTGGGCTGGACGGCGCGACCCACGGCCATGCACGAGTTGCAAGCCGCTGCGGCCATCGGTCAGATGGGCCTGGTGCAGGCGTGGGAGTCGAGTTTCGCCGAGCATGGTCGCCATACCGCGCAGATACTGTTGACTCACGACGACCTGTCTGACCGTAAACGCTATCTGAATGCACGCAGCACGTTGCGCACCTTGGTCGAGCTGGGCGTGGTCCCGGTGATCAACGAAAACGACACGGTGGTCACTGACGAGATCCGTTTCGGTGACAACGACACGCTGGCGGCGCTCGTGGCGAACCTGGTTGAAGCTGATCTGTTGGTGATCCTCACTGATCGCGACGGCATGTTTGATGCTGATCCGCGCAACAATCCTGATGCGAAACTGATTCACGAAGCGCGTGCCGATGATCCGGCACTGGACGCTGTTGCGGGCAGTACCGGCGGCGCGTTGGGTCGTGGTGGCATGCAGACCAAGCTGCGCGCGGCGCGTCTGGCTGCGCGTTCCGGGGCGCACACCGTTATCGTTGGTGGGCGTATCGAGCGCGTGCTGGCGAGGCTTAAAGCGGGCGAGCGGCTGGGCACACTGCTGTCACCTGAGCGGGAAATGCTGGCAGCGCGTAAACAGTGGCTGGCCGGGCATCTGCAAACGCGCGGCACCCTGGTGCTCGATGCAGGTGCGGTGGTCGCTTTGGCACAAGGCAATAAAAGCTTGCTGCCGGTGGGCGTCAAGTTGGTGCAGGGCAGCTTCCGTCGCGGTGAAATGGTGGTGTGCGTGGCGCCGGACGGTCGTGAGATTGCCCGAGGCTTGAGCAACTACAGTGCGCTGGAGGCTCAAAAAATCATCGGCCAATCATCCGAGGCCATCGTCCGTGTATTGGGCTATATGGCTGAGCCGGAGTTGGTGCATCGGGATAACCTGATTCTGGTGTGAACGGTTGCGATCCGGCCCCTATTAAGAAGCAGGAAGGTGTGATGCGAGTTTTAAAAGGTGTGTTGGGCGTGCTGTTGGCGTTGCCCTTGATGGCTTCGGCCGAAGAGATCGGTCAGGTGTCGACGGTGTTCAAGTTTGTCGGGCCCAATGATCGAATCGTGGTCGAGGCATTCGACGATCCGAAAGTCGAAGGTGTGACGTGCTACCTGTCCCGCGCCAAGACCGGTGGGTTGAAAGGTGGTCTGGGTCTGGCAGAAGATCGCGCCGAAGCCTCCATTGCGTGCCGGCAGGTGGGGGCGATTCGCTTCCAGGAACCGTTGAGGGATGGCGAAGAGGTTTTCAAAGAGCGCACCTCGCTGGTTTTCAAAACCATGCAGGTCGTTCGCTTCTTCGACAAAAAGCGCAATACGCTGGTGTATTTGGTCTATAGCGACCGAATCATCGAAGGCAGCCCGCAGAACGCGGTGACAGCCATTCCGATTTTGCCGTGGACACACAGCGCGCCTTGAGGGTGCGCCTGGCGTTCGTCCTGTAAGAGGGATCGAGGCGTGTAGTTTTGTCTGCGAAGGCTAGTCTGCGCGTTCCGGTCACGCCTGCAAATGTTCGGTGTGCTGATCAAATCGCAGACAATAAAAAACCGACCCTGGGGTCGGTTTTTTAACAAGCTTATCGCTTACGCAGCTACAGCAAGGTTCAGAGCCTTGACGTGGCCGTTCAGGCGACTCTTATGACGAGCAGCTTTGTTCTTGTGGATGATGCCTTTATCGGCCATACGGTCGATGATTGGCACAGCCAGAACATAAGCAGCTTGCGCTTTTTCAGCGTCTTTTGCGTCAATGGCTTTAACTACATTCTTGATGTAGGTACGAACCATGGAACGCATGCTGGCGTTGTGGCTGCGACGCTTCTCAGCCTGTTTTGCACGTTTTTTGGCGGAAGGTGTGTTGGCCACCGTCGAGCTCCTCGAAAGACTTGTGAAATAGCAAACAAATAAGGCCGCGAATCATGCCGACGAGTTGATGTCTTGTCAAGGGCAGATGATGCGCTCCGCTGAGTGGTCCTGGTATATCGCCGGGTTATTTATTTCCAGCGTACGACCTGTAAACTCGCGGACTTTGGCTCTGTGCTGCTGCGGCGCGGAGTATCGCATAAACGGGCAGCTTAAGGGCCCGTCCTTTAGCCAAGGCGCACAACTCTTTCAATGAACCTACTTCGATCATTAGCCGCCGTCAGCTCTATTACGATGCTTTCCCGCGTATTGGGCTTTGTGCGGGACACGATTATTGCGCGTGCTTTCGGTGCTGGAATGGCGACGGATGCCTTTTTTATCGCCTTCAAGCTGCCCAACCTGTTGCGCCGGATCTTCGCCGAAGGCGCTTTCTCTCAAGCCTTCGTGCCGATTCTGGCCGAATATAAAAGCCAGCGAGGCGAGGAGGCGGCGCGCACGCTGGTTGCCTACGTCAGTGGCTTGCTGACCCTGGTGCTGGCGCTGGTTACGCTGCTGGGGATCGTCGCGGCACCTTGGGTGATCTGGGTAACCGCCCCCGGCTTCGCCGATACGCCGGAAAAATTCGCGCTCACCACTGACCTGTTGCGAGTGACCTTTCCTTATATATTGCTCATTTCCCTGTCATCGCTCGCGGGAGCGATCCTCAATACATGGAACCGCTTTGCAGTACCGGCCTTCGTTCCAACCCTGCTTAACGTCGCTATGATCGGGTTTGCGCTGTTCCTGACGCCGTATTTCGATCCGCCGGTCATGGTGTTGGGGTGGGCAGTGCTGGCCGGCGGGCTTCTGCAATTGCTGTATCAGCTGCCACACCTGAAAAAAATCGGCATGTTGGTCCTGCCGCGTCTGAACCTGCGCGACAGCGGTGTCTGGCGCGTTATGAAGCAGATGTTGCCAGCGATTCTGGGTGTTTCCGTCAGTCAGATATCCCTGATCATCAACACGATTTTTGCCTCGTTTCTGGTTGCCGGCTCTGTGTCCTGGATGTATTACGCCGACCGCCTGATGGAGTTGCCTTCCGGCGTCCTCGGCGTGGCGCTGGGTACCATCCTGCTGCCGGTCCTGTCGAAAACCTACGCCAGCAAAGACCGTCAAGAGTATTCGCGGATACTCGATTGGGGCCTGCGCCTGTGCTTCGTGCTGGTCTTGCCGTGCACCCTGGCGCTGGGGATTCTGGCCGAGCCGCTCACGGTTTCGCTGTTTCAGTACGGCAAATTCGATGCGCTGGACGCAGTCATGACTCAGCGTGCCTTGATCGCCTATTCGGTGGGGCTGCTGGGCATCATTGTGATCAAGGTCCTGGCGCCGGGGTTTTATGCGCAACAAAATATTCGCACCCCGGTGAAAATCGCGATCTTCACGCTTATCGTCACTCAACTGCTCAACCTCGCGTTCATTGGCCCGCTGCAGCACGCCGGGCTGGCACTGGCGATCAGCGTGGGCGCCTGCATCAATGCCGGGCTGCTGTTTTGGCAGTTGCGCAAGCAGGCGCTGTTTCAGCCGCAGCCAGGCTGGACGAAATTTCTATTCAAGCTGGTCGTCGCGGTGTTGTTGATGTCCGGCGTGTTGCTCGGCCTGATGCACGTCATGCCAGCGTGGGACGAAGGGCACATGCTTGAGCGCCTTATTCGTCTGGGGGCGTTGGTGACGGCGGGTGTCGCGGTCTATTTCGGTGCGTTGCTGTTGCTAGGTTTTCGCCTGAAGGACTTCGCTCGCAAGGCGATTATGTAGGGGGTGAGAGGAGGGGCAATCGTCGGTTTTTCGGGCTGAAGGCCGACTGCTTGCGTTTTGCCTCGGACTGTTGCCTGTCGTCCAGGGCTGTGTGTGGTTATAATCGGCCACTTTATGAGCAAGAAGCGTGTTATGCAGCTGGTTCGAGGCCTCCACAATCTGCGCCCCCAGCATCGGGGCTGTGTCGCCACTATTGGCAACTTTGACGGTGTTCACCGTGGCCACCAGGCTATTCTGGCGCGCTTGCGTGAGCGAGCGGTCGAGTTGGGCGTGCCCAGCTGCGTGGTGATTTTTGAACCGCAACCGCGTGAATTTTTTGCCCCCGACACTGCGCCAGCGCGCCTGACACGTTTGCGTGACAAACTCGAGTTGTTGGCAGGTGAGGGTGTCGACCTGGTGTTATGCCTGGCGTTCAATCAGCGCCTGAGGAAACTCAGTGCCGCCGAGTTCGTCGATACGATTCTGGTCGGCGGCCTGGGCGTACAGCATCTGGAAGTCGGCGACGACTTCCGTTTCGGGTGTGATCGGCTCGGCGATTTCGATTTTCTGCAGCAAGCGGGCGCGGCCCAAGGGTTCACCGTAGAAGCGGCGCAGACTGTTGAAATAGACGGGGTTCGGGTCAGCAGCACCAAGGTTCGTGATGCCTTGGCTGCGGCGGATTTCGTCCAGGCCGAACGTTTGCTGGGGCGCCCGTTTCAGATTGCCGGGCGGGTCTTGCACGGCCAGAAACTGGCTCGGCAGTTGGGTACGCCCACCGCCAACGTACAGCTCAAACGTCGTCGTGTGCCGTTGACCGGGGTTTATCTGGTCAGCACGGAAATTGATGGCAAAACATGGCCGGGTGTCGCCAATATTGGCGTACGTCCGACCGTGTCAGGTGATGGCAGTGCCCACCTGGAAATACATATTCTGGATTTTACCGGTGATCTCTATGGCCGGCGTTTGACGGTGGCTTTCCACCAAAAGCTGCGTGATGAGCAGCGTTTCGCCTCTCTGGAGGCGCTGAAGACGGCGATCAATGCGGATGTCGCCGCCGCCCGTGCCCATTGGCGCCAGTAACATAAGTAGCGCTAATCGCTAATTAAGAGCCTTAAATGACCGACTATAAAGCCACGCTAAACCTTCCGGACACCGCCTTCCCAATGAAGGCCGGCCTGCCCCAGCGCGAGCCGCAAACTCTGCAGCGCTGGGACAGCATTGGCCTGTACCAGAAGCTGCGCGAAATTGGCAAGGATCGTCCAAAGTTCGTTCTACACGACGGTCCTCCCTATGCCAACGGCAATATTCACATCGGTCACGCCGTCAACAAGATTCTCAAGGACATGATCATCCGCTCGAAAACCCTTTCGGGTTTCGACGCGCCTTATGTTCCGGGTTGGGACTGCCACGGTCTGCCAATCGAGCACAAAGTCGAAGTCACCCACGGCAAGAACTTGCCTGCGGACAAGACGCGTGAGCTGTGCCGTGCCTACGCTGCCGAGCAGATTGAAGGGCAAAAAGCCGAATTCATCCGGCTTGGCGTGTTGGGCGACTGGAGTAACCCTTACCGCACCATGGACTTTGCCAACGAAGCCGGGGAAATCCGCGCGCTGGCTGAAATGGTCAAGGGCGGTTTCGTGTTCAAGGGCTTGAAACCGGTCAACTGGTGTTTTGACTGTGGCTCGGCACTGGCTGAAGCTGAAGTCGAATACGCCGACAAAAAATCCGCGACCATCGACGTCGCATTCCCGATTGCTGATGAAGCGAAGCTGGCGGCGGCTTTTGGCCTGACTGCGCTGAGCAAACCGACCTCCGTCGTGATCTGGACCACAACACCGTGGACCATTCCGGCCAACCAGGCGCTGAACGTCCACCCGGAGTTCACCTACGCGTTGGTCGATGTCGGCGACAAACTGCTGGTGCTGGCCGAAGAACTGGTCGAGTCCTGCCTTGCGCGCTACAACCTGCAAGGTTCAGTGATCGCCACCGCTCAAGGCCAGGCGCTGGAGCTGATCAACTTCCGTCACCCGTTCTACGATCGCCTGTCGCCGGTGTACCTGGCTGACTACGTCGAACTGAGCGCCGGTACCGGTGTGGTTCACTGCTCGCCCGCTTATGGCGTCGACGACTTTGTGATCAGCAAAAGTTACGGTATGACCAACGACGACATCATCAGTCCGGTGCAGAGCAACGGTGTGTATGTCGACTCGCTAGAGTTTTTTGGTGGCCAGTTTATCTTCAAGGCCAACCAGAACATCGTCGACAAGCTGGCGGAAGTCGGCAGCTTGCTGCATACCGAAACCATCTCTCACAGCTACATGCACTGCTGGCGCCACAAGACGCCGCTGATCTACCGCGCGACGGCGCAGTGGTTCGTGGGCATGGACAAGCAGCCGGTCACGGGCGCTACCTTGCGTGAGCGTGCCGTCAAAGCCATCGAAGAGACCGCGTTCATCCCGGCTTGGGGTCAGGCGCGTCTGCATTCGATGATCGCCAACCGCCCGGACTGGTGTATCTCGCGTCAACGTAACTGGGGCGTGCCGATCCCGTTCTTCCTGAACAAGGAAAGCGGCGAGCTGCACCCGCGTACCGTCGAGCTGATGGAAGAAGTTGCCCAGCGCGTCGAACAGGAAGGCATTGAAGCCTGGTTCAAAATGGACGCGTCCGAGCTGCTCGGTGACGAAGCGTCGAAGTACGACAAGATCTCCGACACCCTGGACGTCTGGTTCGACTCCGGCACCACGCACTGGCACGTCCTGCGTGGCTCGCATCCGATGGGCCACGAAACCGGTCCGCGCGCTGATCTGTACCTGGAAGGTTCGGATCAACACCGTGGCTGGTTCCACTCGTCGCTGTTGACCGGTTGCGCCATCGACAACCACGCGCCGTACCGCGAATTGTTGACCCACGGTTTCGTCGTCGACGAGAACGGTCGCAAGATGTCCAAGTCGCTGAATAACGTCGTCGCGCCGCAGAAGGTCAACGACTCCCTGGGCGCCGATATCATGCGTCTATGGGTGTCAGCCACCGACTACTCGGGCGAAATGGCGGTTTCCGACCAGATCCTGCAACGCAGCGCGGACGCCTACCGGCGTATCCGTAACACTGCGCGCTTCCTGCTTTCCAACCTGACCGGCTTCAACCCGGCCACCGACATCCTGCCGGCCGAAGAAATGCTGGCGCTGGATCGTTGGGCGGTTGACCGTGCCGCGCTGCTGCAACGCGAGCTGCAAGAGCATTACGGCGAATACCGGTTCTGGAACGTCTACTCCAAGGTGCACAATTTCTGCGTGCAGGAACTGGGCGGTTTCTACCTGGACATCATCAAGGATCGTCAATACACCACGGCGGCCGACAGCACTGCGCGTCGCTCTTGCCAGACCGCGCTGTTCCACATCTCTGAAGCGCTGGTGCGCTGGATCGCTCCGATCCTGGCCTTCACCGCCGACGAGCTGTGGCAGTACCTGCCGGGCGAGCGCAACGAATCTGTGATGCTCAACACTTGGTACGAAGGCCTCAGCGAGTTGCCAGACGGTTTCGAGCTGGACCGCGCCTACTGGGAGCGGATCATGGCGGTCAAAGTAGCGGTCAACAAAGAGATGGAAAACCTGCGTGCAGCCAAAGCGATTGGTGGCAACCTGCAGGCTGAAGTCATCTTGTACGCTGAAGACTCGCTGGTCGCCGACCTGTCTAAGCTGAGCAATGAATTGCGCTTCGTGCTGATCACCTCCACGGCCACTGTCGCCCCTCTGCTTGATGCTCCGGCCGATGCCGTAGTCACCGAAGTCAGCGGTCTGAAGCTCAAAGTGGTCAAGTCCGGGCACGCGAAGTGCGCCCGTTGCTGGCACCACCGCGAAGACGTGGGTGTCGATCCAGAGCATCCGGAAATCTGCGGTCGTTGTGTAGACAATATCAGCGGCAAGGGCGAGGTGCGTCACTATGCCTAATGCGGGCACGGCGAGCCGTATCGGCCGTCTGAGCTGGCTCTGGTTGAGCGTGCTGGTACTGGTCATTGACCAGGCCAGCAAGTTCTATTTCGAGCATGGGCTGACCTTGTATCAGCAAATTGTCGTGATCCCTGATTACTTCAGCTGGACCCTGGCCTACAACACTGGCGCTGCGTTCAGCTTCCTCGCTGACAGCTCCGGCTGGCAGCGTTGGTTGTTCGCGTTGATCGCGGTAGTGGTCAGTTCGGTGCTGGTGGTCTGGCTCAAACGCCTGGGTTCAAGTGAAACCTGGTTGGCCGTGGCGCTGGCGCTGGTATTGGGGGGCGCACTTGGCAACCTCTATGACCGCATTGTGTTGGGGCATGTGATCGATTTCATTCTGGTGCATTGGCAGAATCGCTGGTATTTCCCGGCGTTCAACATTGCCGATAGCGCGATTACCGTCGGCGCGGTCATGTTGGCGCTGGATATGTTCAAAAGTAAAAAGTCCGGAGAACCCGTTCATGACTGAGCAGTTATTGGTTGAGCAACGCATCGGCCAGAACACGGAAGTCACCTTGCATTTCGCCCTGCGCCTGGAGAACGGCGACACCGTCGACAGTACCTTCGACAAGGCTCCTGCGACCTTCAAGGTCGGCGACGGTAACCTGTTGCCGGGTTTTGAAATAGCATTGTTCGGCTTCAAGGCGGGTGACAAACGCACCGTCGAAGTGTTGCCGGAAAACGCTTTCGGTCAGCCTAATCCGCAAAACGTGCAGATCATCCCGCGTTCGCAGTTCCAGAACATGGAGCTGTCCGAAGGCCTGCTGGTGATCTTCAACGACGCGGCCAATACTGAGCTGCCAGGCGTGGTCAAAGCGTTCGACGATGCTCAAGTGACCATCGACTTCAATCACCCGTTGGCTGGCAAGACGCTGAGTTTCGAAGTGGAAATCTTCGAGGTCAAAGCGCTCTGATCTTCTAGAGCCCAACCCCGTGCATGGCTTCGGTCGGGCGGGGTTGGACGTCCTGTTTTCCTGCGCGTAGACACGAGGCACCGCATGCAAATCAAACTCGCCAACCCACGCGGCTTCTGCGCGGGTGTTGACCGTGCGATCGAAATCGTCAATCGCGCCCTTGAAGTGTTTGGCCCGCCGATTTACGTGCGCCATGAAGTGGTTCACAACAAATTCGTCGTCGAAGACCTGCGCGCACGTGGCGCGATCTTCGTCGAAGAGCTGGATCAGGTGCCGGACGACGTCATCGTGATTTTCAGCGCCCACGGCGTGTCCCAGGCCGTGCGCACCGAGGCCTCTGGTCGTGGCTTGAAAGTGTTCGACGCCACGTGCCCGCTGGTGACCAAAGTGCACATCGAAGTTGCACGCTACAGCCGTGACGGTCGCGAGTGCATTCTGATCGGCCATGCCGGACACCCTGAAGTCGAAGGCACCATGGGCCAATACGACGTCAGCAATGGCGGGATGATCTACCTGGTCGAAGACGAAGAAGACGTCGTCAACCTGCAGGTGCGCAACCCGGAAAGCCTGGCGTTCGTGACCCAGACGACGCTGTCCATGGACGACACCAGTCGCGTCATTGATGCCCTGCGCACGCGCTTCCCGAGCATTGGCGGTCCACGCAAGGACGACATCTGCTACGCCACGCAAAACCGCCAGGACGCGGTCAAGCAACTGGCCGATGAATGCGACGTGGTGTTAGTGGTCGGTAGCCCGAACAGCTCCAACTCCAACCGCCTGCGCGAGCTGGCGGAACGCATGTCCACTCCGGCCTACCTGATCGACGGCGCGGAAGACCTGCAACGCAGCTGGTTTGACGGGGTAGCGCGGATCGGCATCACCGCTGGCGCCTCGGCCCCGGAAGTGCTGGTGCGCGGCGTGATTCAGCAGCTACACGCCTGGGGTGCAACCGGCGCTGATGAGCTGGTTGGCCGCGAAGAGAACGTCACGTTCTCAATGCCCAAGGAACTGCGGGTGAAGTCGTTGCTTTGAGGCTTATACCGGGCGGCAAAGCTTGTTTTCGGTTTTGTTGTTTCTGAGACTGACCCGCCCGGTTTTCGATAGCACCACCTGGTAGTCACTGGTGGATTGTTTCGCGTCGCAAACATGAAGCGTCCCGGCCAAAAAGCCGCCACTGGCATGCAGCGGTGCCCCCAAGCCGTTGAACCGCACGAAACGCTTCACCGGGGCATTGCCGACAATCGGGATTTTTCCACTGCTCGCCCGCTCCACCAGCACCGGGTTGCTGTCGTCTCCCGCGCCGGCACCGTTGTGGTCGACAATAATCCGCCAGCCCAGACTCCAGTCATCGTCTATCGCGTGGATCAACACCACTTGATTGCGCATGATCGCTTCGGTGCGCGCTGAACGCATTCCGCTGGCCAACTGCCGGGCTGCGTCATCACGACGCTGGGCTTCAATCAACTGAGCAAACCCCGGAGCGGCAAACTGGGCGACAATCGCGATCAGCGTGATGCCTGTCAGTAGTTGGACGAGGCTAAAACCTGCTTGCTTCATGTGGCGGCTTCCTTCCTGGAAATGGGGTGTCGAGCGTCATCCGGGCATTCATCCCTGTTAAATAACCTTACATCTAGCTGTAGATTTTCGCGTCGCAGTGCTGCCTTATAGTCAGGTCCTCAAGGAGACACCTAATGCGCCACCGCTCCAAGGGCTTTAGCCTGATTGAATTGTTAGTCACTGTGTCGCTCATCGGGATACTGGCGGCGATTGCTGTGCCGAGCTTTCAGAGTTCGATCCAGAGTTCAAAGGCCGATACCGAGGTCAGCGACTTGCAGCGCGCACTCAACTATGCGCGGCTGGAGGCGATCAATCGTGGGGTAAGTACTCGCATCACGCCGAGTGTCTCAGGCTCTGCATGGAATACCGAGTTGAGTGTCTTCCTCGTTTCGGACACCACCAAAGCCTTGCGTATCGTGCCGGCCATGACTAGCGGCGCGACGCTGACTGTCCCTAACAGCCCTGCCGTTATCGATTTCAATAACTTGGGCGGTCAGGCTGCGCCAGGGGCTAATCTGGCAATTGCCTACTTGTTAGGTACGATCAGCAAAACAGTGAATGTTTGCTTGAATGGACGAATCGTTTTGGGCGGAAGTTGTTAATGGTTTATGGGAATAGGCGCACCCAGACCGGGATCGGCCTGATTGAAGTGCTGGTCTCGGTGCTAATTCTGGCTATCGGACTGCTCGGAGCCGCGGCACTGCAACTCAATTCTTTGAAATATACCGACAGTTCGACGATGAGCAGTCAGGCGAGTTTCATTGCATACGACATGATGGATCGGATTCGTGCCAATCCATGTTCGAACGCTCTGCAAAACCCCTGTTCGAATCCCGCAGCGGACTATGCGCTAGCGTCTCTGGCCTCGGCCCCGACGTCGTTCACCAGTGGCGCAATACGAAACCAGGACTGGTTCGACTTTGCTACCAATGTGAAAAACTTCGCTGGCACTGGGGCGGACGGGTCTATTTCCGTAGCGGCCGGTGTAGTCACCATCACCATCACTTGGAATGACTCACGGGCGGCCAATGTTGTCGGTACCCTGCAAACATTCACCTTGGTCAGTGCTGCCTCGACCGTGTGGAGCGGGTTATGAAGAGACTGTCCAAGGGCTTTGGCCTGATTGAAATTATGGTGGCCCTGACTCTCGGGTTGATCGTTGTGCTGGGTATCACGCAAATATTCCTGTCGACCAAAACCACTTTTGTAAATCAGACTGTCTCAGCCGGCATGCAGGAGGATGCGCGTTTCGTCTTCAGCAAAATGCTCCAGGAAATTCGTATGGTAGGCATGTTCGGCTGTTTGTCGTCGTCGACGATAAAGGACTCAAGTACCGCCAATGATTTTGCAGCTGCATCCTTGACCCCGATCAGCTGGGACAATGCCAATCAGATTTTGACTTTGGTCACGGCTGACGTTGGCTCAAATGGCGGCGCTCCAACCTGGAGCATTGTCTCGGATTGCCTGACCTCTTCCACCGCCTACACTGGCGTTAAAGCTCCGGTTAGTGGCCAGATAGCAATACCAATCAGGAAGCTGGTTTACACCTACAAGAACAACCAGATATTTCTCGGTCCGACCAGTAATCAATCGGCACTGGTGAACAATGTCAGTGCCTTCAGCGTTTCTTTCGGTATCGCCAATTCGGCATCGGACACAGTAGCGACCAGTTACTCCACCAACCCGAGCAATCCCGCATTGATCCGCAGTGTGCGACTGACCATGACACTGACCGACCCGACCAACAAGGTCAGGAATCAGACGTTCAACGTAGTGGCTGCCTTGCGTAACAGGCTCAGGTAAGGGGTTCAATATGAAAAATTTTGATCGCATCCCTGTCCGACTCAATGGGGGGGAGCAGGGCATGGCGCTGGTGGTCAGTTTGGTGTTTTTGCTGCTATTGACCCTGATTGGTATCTCGTCAATGCAGAATGCCACCCTGCAAGAAAAAATGTCCGGGAGCGTGAAGCTGCGCAACGAATCATTCCAGTTCGCCGAGTCTGCCTTGCGCATGGCCGAAACGCTGGTGCAAGTCAGTACTTACGCCAAAGCCGTATGCGTCCCCCCCTTGTGTGTACCACCCTCGGACTCGAATACTGTTGTGGCAGCGGGAGCAAGCAGCGTTTCAGGGGTGACCTGGGTGGCGACGGGCCATGGCTTTTACTCAATACAATCAGTGGGGACGACGGTAGGAGCGCCAGCCAACATCTACACGGGGGGCTTGGACGTTAATACTCATTGGACCTTTTTCCGGCTAACCGGCGTGGGCATTCAAGGCAATTCGCGGACCGTACTTGAGAGTATTTATGTCAAGAAAAGAAGTGGGGCTTAACGTGTCTCGGTCGCGATTCGGTTATTTTCTTACTGGCGTGTTTTTAGGTCTGTTCCTGGCCACTCCCGCCTATGCGTTCAGCCCCTCGGACTCGCCGCTGCTGAGCGCGGGGGCAGTGGCGCCAAACGTGATTCTGTTAGTGGATAACTCAGGAAGTATGAATAACCTGATTCGGGCGACAGGCTTTGATCAGACTGCGACTCAAACACAAGTCTATAACTGCAGTTCGAACAGCAACTGCAGCAGCCTCGTCGCGCTGGACATGACCAGTGAAAACCAATTCCTCAGTACCTTGAATCAGGGTACCTGCACGACGGGTTATGACGGATTTAAACTATCGATTAGCGGTAGCGCCAGCGTGTACTGCCTCAAGCTGCCGGACCCAGTGGGCAGTGGTAACACTCGTATTTCAACACGGTACATTGCCTATCTGATTGGGTTGATGACCACCTTGACGAAAGACTACACAGACGGTTCGATCCCCAATGACTACCGGATCAACGTTGCACGTAACGTGTCCTCTGCGCTCGTCACCAGCAACCGCAACTTGCGTATTGGTCTGGCTACCTTCAATCCACCCAACTATAGTGATTCGGGCCCAGGCGGTAATATCTCCCGGTCAATCAGTGACTTGTCGGTGGTCACCGGCTCTGTCACTCAAACCCAGGCAGATACCAACTACAATGCACTGATCTCCGCGATCAAAGGCTTGGGTGCTATCGCCAACACGCCATTGGCCGAAACCTACTACGAGATCACTCGTTACTTCCGTGGCATGACGCCCTATTACAATTCGACACCGAGTACCTATACCAGCCCCATTCAATATCGCTGCCAGAAAAACTACGGAGTGGTAATCACCGACGGCCTACCGACCTATGACCGCACGTTTCCAACCAACGATCCGTTGGGCGGAAGCAGGCTGCCCAACTGGGACGGTAATAGTGCGAATGACGGCGCTAATCTGAGTGGCGATAATGAAGGTGACACGCTGTACCTGGATGACATTGCCAAGTTCGCGTATGACATTGACCTGCGCTCCACCGGCAATGATGCTGCCGGGAAGAGCTGGGATTCGGTGGATTACCCCACGCAGAACCTGTCTACCTACACGGTAGGTTTTACGGCAGCAAACCAAATGCTGTCTGATGCGGCGCGTTATGGACATGGCACTTACTATCAAGCCACTGACAGCGCAGGTTTGAACGCGGCGCTTTCTTCAGCGTTGAACGACATCACCTCCAAGGCGGGCTCGGGTGGCGGCGGGGCAGTCAGTTCGTCGAACTTGTCCAGCACCTCCCAGACCTACACGTCGGTTTATGACTCCGCTGATTGGCGTGGCACGATCAAGGCATTCAACTTCAACACCGATGGTTCGGTCAGTACAACGCCTAGCTGGACGACCGACACGACGATTGTCCCAGGCATCAGTCCGACCTATCAGTCGTGGAATACCACCTCCAATGCCGCAATTACCTTGGCCTACAGCAACTTCTCTATTGCCCAGCAAGCCACCCTCAATTTACCGACGGGGACTAACGGCAGCGACTTGATCGAGTGGAGCAAAGGCACTAACAAGAGTGGCTTCAAAGTGCGTACGGTGCTGTTGGGCGACATTGTCAACTCACGGCTTATGTATGCGTCTCCGAGCGACGCCACCGCCTCGGACAGCACCGGTGATACCAGTTATTCGGCTTTCCTGGATAAGAAAGTTGTAGGCATGAGCCCGAGTCTGGTGGTCAATGCCAACGACGGTTTGGTCAATGTGATCGACCCCAGCAACGGCACTCGACGTTACGCCTATATGCCGTCTAGCGTGCTGAACAATTTGCATTATGTCGCAGACCCCGCCTACATCAATGGTGTGACCCACAAGTTCCTCGCCGACGGCCAGATATCTATTGTCGATGCTCGGCTCGGTACCGCCTGGAAAACCCTCGCTATAGGCGGCGTAGGGGCTGGCGGCAAGGCGTTCTATGCGATTCAACTATACGATGGCACTGCTGGCAACTCGATCAGCGCATTGTGGGAGATTCGTGCTCCCGATATCGCCAATACAGCCAATGTTTTTAATGACTTGGGTTATGCCTATGCCAAGCCTGAAGTTGCGCAGCTGGCAGACGGACGCTGGGCGGCGTTCATTGGTAACGGCTATGGCAGTAGCACCGGCGTAGCGGCGTTATATGTGGTGGATATCCGCGACGGTTCGCTGATCAGGAAAATCATTGTCGATAGCACCGGCGGTAATGGCCTGAGCTCGGTGAAGTTGCGGGTCAATGCCCAGAGCGTGGTGCAGTACGCTTATGGTGGTGACTTGAAAGGCCAAATGTGGAAGTTCGACTTTACCAGTAGTGCGCCTGCCAGTGGGATCTCGTTCTCCAATACGCCGTTGTTCATCGCGCCGGGAGGCACGAGTCAGCCGATTACAGCCCAGCCGGTGATTGGTAGCCTGCCTTCTCTTGGGTACCTTGTGTATTTCGGGACCGGGAAGCTCAGTGAGGTCGCCGATAAAACCAGCACGGCTCGTCAGGCTTTCTACGCTGTCCTGGACAACGATGGTGCCAGTGCCAGCTATGGCGAAAGCCAACTTCAAGCCCAGTCGTTTACAGGGGCCACAGCGACGGGCAGTCAGTACTTCACCACCAGCCAGACCCCGGTGGACTACACAACCCAGAAAGGGTTCTACCTGCCGTTGGTGGTGAGTGGTGTTTTGGCCGGTGAGCGGGTGCTCTATCAGGCTCAATTAAGCTTTGGCAGGTTGTTCTTCACCACTGCGATCATCGATACAGCGGACCCCTGTTCAAGCTCAGGTTCAGGGCGATTCGTGGATATCGACGCAGTCAGTGGCGCCATGCTCAATTATGCTGTGCTGGATACCTCGGGTGATCGAGTGGTTGATAGCAGTGACTCGATTACCAGTGGCATCATGTTCAGTGGGGGGGTGCCTAACCTGTCGGGAGCTGTCAGCAACTTATCGGGCACTCAAAACCTGATGCTTCCAACACCGCTGACGGAACTTGGCGGTGTTTTCAATCGGCGCGTCATGTGGCGACAAATTCAGTAATTAAGAGGCTTTATGCGTAGGCAGAGTAAAGGCTTCACCCTGATAGAACTGATGATCGTCGTAGCGATAGTCGGCATTCTGGCGGCTATCGCCTACCCTAGCTATACGGAATACGTAAGGAAAACCCATCGCTCCGAAATCGCGGGATTGCTCTCCGAGCAGGCACAAATTCTTGAGCGGTTTTATTCGCGGAATGGGCAATACGCTGATGTCACTGGTCCGCCTGCAGTCGCCCTCGTGATCTCCGCAGGCAACACTTATTACACTGTTGCCGCTGTCCGCAACGCACAAGATTTCACGCTGACCGCTGCCCCGGTCGCAGCTGCGATGATGAACGGCGACAAATGTGGCAGTTTTGTTATCAACAATACCGGTGCGCGCAGCAATCTTAACCTGACGAGTGGGGCTACGACCCTGCTGTGCTGGAGCCGTTAACCTTTTCCTTTTTACATCGAGTCCAAGATGTCCAAGCAGCAAGTAGTAATCGTCGGCGGTGGGGTGATCGGTCTGTTGACCGCGTTTACTCTGGCAGCCGAGGTAGAAAGCGTTGTTTTGCTTGATCGTGCCGATGTCGGTCAGGAATCGTCCTGGGCCGGTGGCGGTATTGTTTCGCCGCTTTACCCTTGGCGCTATAGCCCGGCGGTGACCGCGTTGTCGCATTGGTCGCAGGATTTTTATCCGCAATTGGCCGAGCGTTTGTTTGCGGCCACGGACATCGATCCCGAGGTGCACACGACCGGTCTGTATTGGCTCGATCTGGATGATGAAAAAGAAGCGCTAGAGTGGGCGGTTCGGGAGAACCGGCCGTTGAGTGCGGTGGATATTTCGGCGGCTTACGCTGCGGTGCCGGTGCTGGGCGAGGGATATTCTCGCGCTATCTACATGGCTAACGTCGCCAATGTGCGTAACCCCCGCTTGGTGAAATCGCTGAAAGCGGCGTTGCTGGCGCTGCCCAACGTCACGCTTCATGAGCAGTGTGAAGTCAGTGGCTTTATCCGCGAGGGCGACAAGGTGCTTGGCGTCCGCACGGCGGCCGGTGATGTGCTCGGGGATCGCGTGGTGCTGGCGGCGGGTGCCTGGAGTGGTGAACTGCTGAAGACCCTTGGCCTGGAGCTGCCGGTCGAGCCGGTCAAGGGCCAGATGATCCTGTACAAGTGCGCCTCGGACTTCCTGCCGCGGATGATCCTTGCCAAGGGTCGCTACGCGATTCCGCGACGTGACGGGCACATACTGGTCGGCAGCACGCTGGAATATGAGGGCTTCGACAAAACCACCACGGACAGCGCATTGGAGAGCCTGAAGGCCTCGGCCGTTGAGCTGATCCCGGCGCTGGCGGACGCCGAGGTTGTGGGGCATTGGGCCGGGCTGCGGCCTGGCTCGCCTGAAGGCATCCCCTATATCGGGGCCGTGCCGGGCTTTGACGGGTTGTGGCTGAACTGCGGGCATTTCCGCAACGGCCTGGTGCTGGCGCCAGCGTCTTGCCAACTGCTGGCGGACCTGTTGTCCGAGCGCAAGCCGATTATCGATGCCGCGCCGTATGCGCCGGATGGAAGATTGGTGGGCTGAGACGCTTGGCTGCCTCATGTAGGCGCTGCCGAAGGCTGCGATAAGGTCGGAACGACCTTTATGTTAATTAGGGGCGCTGCCGTTTGGCGGCCAATCGCAGCCTTCGGCAGCCCCTACAGGGACCCAGTTTGCGCCGTGATCGCGTGGTATCCGTCAATCCAGCCCCAACTTTTTCAGCCGATAGCGCATGGACCGAAACGTCAGGTTCAGGCGTTGGGCGGCGGCGGTGCGGTTCCAGCGGGTTTCTTCCAGGGCCTGGAGGATGAGTTTGCGTTCGACGCTTTCCAGGTAGTCTTCCAGGTTGTCGATCTCGGCCAGGTTGGGGCCGTCGGGGTCGTGGGCGCTGGGTGAGTCGGCCAGGCGCAGGTCGCTGGCGTCGATCTGGTCGTTGTCGCACAGGGTGTAGGCGCGTTCGAGTATGTTTTCAAGCTCGCGCACATTGCCTGGGAATCGATAGTTTTTCAGGGTGTCCAGCGCGTGTGCGTTGAGCTTCGCCTCAGGCTGACCCGAGCCGTCGGACAGGCGTCGGAGGACGTTATCGGCGAGTTGGCCGATGTCTTCCCGGCGCTCGCGCAAGGACGGTACGCGCAGTTCGATGACGTTCAGGCGGTAATACAAATCCTGGCGGAAACGCCCGGCAGCGACTTCGGCGCTCAGGTCTTTGTGGGTCGCGCAGAGAATGCGCACGTCCACCACCAACTCTTGCTGTCCACCCACGCAGCGCACGGCTTTTTCCTGGATCACGCGCAGTAACTTGACCTGCATGGCCAACGGCAGGTCTGCGACTTCATCAAGGAACAGCGTCCCGCCGTTGGCAGCCTGAAACAATCCGGGCTTGTCCTCGACCGCACCGCTGAAGCTACCTTTACGATGGCCGAAGAACTCGCTTTCCATGAGTTCAGAAGGAATGGCGCCGCAGTTGACCGGAATAAAGGGTTGGCTGATGCGCGGACCTTGCTCGTGAATCAAGCGTGCCACTAGCTCTTTGCCGCTGCCCGATTCGCCACTGATGTAGATCGGAGCCTGACTGCGGGCCAGTTTGCTGATCTGGTTGCGCAGTGCACGCATGGGCGGCGAGTTGCCCAGCAAGCGGCTGTCGATGCTGCTGCTGTCAGTTGTGGTCGGGGGGTGCAGGCGCAGGGCGCTGGTCACCAGTTCGCGGAGGAGGGTGAGGTCCACCGGTTTAGTCAAAAAGTCGAAGGCCCCGGCTTTTAGTGCATTGATAGCGGTGTCGAGGCTCCCATACGCTGTAATCATCGCCACTGGCACCTGCGGGTGACGTTGCTGGATGTGCTGCACCAGCTCCAGGCCATTGCCATCGGGCATGCGCATGTCCGTCAGGCACAGGTCGAAAGGCTCGCGCAGCAGCCAGTCACGCGCTTCTTTGACGTTGCGCGCGCTGCGGGTGTCGAGCTTCATCCGCCCCAGCGTGATCTCCAGAAGTTCGCGGATATCCGGTTCATCGTCGACGATCAGGATTTTTTGCCGTGTGCTCATGTTCAACTCAGTTTGAGCGGATGGGCGAAGGTGATGCGGAAACAGCTCCCGCCACCTTCCCGGGGACTGTAATCCAGATGTGCTTGATTGCTTTCGCACAGCTCGCGGGAAATATAAAGGCCCAGCCCGGTGCCTTTGTTTTCCGTGGTGAAGAAGGGTTCGAAAATCTTTGTCAGATGCTCGCTGGCCACGCCTGGGCCGTCATCGAGCACTTCCAGGATCGGCAAGTCGCTGATCGGATCGTGACACAGTTTTAGCCAGACCTGCGCCTGTTCATTGACCTTGGCGCTATACCGTAATGCGTTCTGCAGCAAGTTGGTCAGCACCTGCGTCAGTTGCTCGGGGTCCATGCGCGTCGTCAGGGTCCCAATGCCAATGTCGACATGCAACTGCTGGTTGGTCGTGGCGGCACTGCGAAAATCGCTGAGGAACGGCTCCAGCCAGCGTTTGACATCGAGCTGCTGCGGTTCGGCCTGACGTCGGCGAGACAGTTGCAGAACGTTTTCAATCACCAGATTCATCCGCCGGGATTGATCGTGGATGATCTGACCCAGGCGCAGATCAGGCGCCGTCAGGTCCTCTGATTCTTTGAGCAGTTGGGCGGCATGGCTGATGGCGCCCAGTGGATTACGAATTTCGTGGGCGATCCCGGCAGTCAGGCGGCCTAATGCGACGAGCTTGAGTTGCTGGGCCTGTTGGGATATCTGCGACAGGTCCTCGAGAAAGATCAGGGTGTGACGCCGTTCGTCGCGATTGAGGGCGATGAAGCTTGGTTGCAGCACCGGGCCGAGGGACGTCGCCACACTCTGCGGACGCAACATCGGGTTGATCTGCCATTGCTGCAGCCGGTCGACCAGCGGTGGGCAATAGTCGTCGATGGTTTTGCCGATCAGGTGTTCCTGGCCCAGCAGGGTCAGGGCGCCGTGATTGGCCAGCAGCACCTTGCGTTGGGCGTCGAGCACCAGAATGCCGGTGCGCATGCGTTGCAGGATCAACGCGTTGAGTTCTTCGAGGTTGTCGACATCTGCCGCGCGTTCTTTTGCCAGCGACTCGCTAAGGTGCAGGCGATGGGTCAATGCCTGTACCAATAACGCGGCGGCAAAGCACATGGCGCCCAGCGAGCCAGCCTGGAGATAGTGGTTGTACGCCGACGGTCGATTGAAGCTGAGATAGAAGGTCAGGTAAATGATGCCGATGGCTGCAACCGCGGCAATCAACAACCCAGTGCGCCCTCGCAGCAATATGTTGCTGATGGCGACCGATGCAATCAGCAGGTTGCCGATGCCGCTGGGTGCGCCACCGCCTGCGTAAAACAACGCCGAAAGCATCACGACATCGGCCAGCGCCAAGCTGAATGTCTGTACAGCATTGTTCGGTCTGTCCAGCAGCACGACGACCAGGATATTGAAAACCAGATACAGCCAGCAACCTGTCCTGAACAGGATCGGGTTGGCCAGCTCCAGCAGGTCATCATCCAGATTGCTGGAGATCATCAGGACCAGCGTGATGCCGATGACCAAACGATAAAGGTGATAAAGCCGCAGGATACGCTGGGCCTGATTGCCGCTCAGTGAGAGTGTCTCAGCGGTCACGAGAGCCTGGGCCTTGTTCCAGGTGTGTCTGGCTGCAGTACCACTGTTTCCCCGCGTTCGATTCCAGGCTCAACGCACGGTCACGGGGCAAATGGACGCCGCAGTGGGCGCAGCGGACCATGGGCTCGGCTGCGATTTCAGGCGATTCTGCCTGTTTGGAGGGCGCAGGGTGTTTACCTATTCGTTTGAAGAAGTGCATCGCCGCCGCGATTAAGGCGATCAATAAAATTAAGCGTACGAAGATACCCATGTCTACCAGCTTTCTGATTGAAGATTCGGCAGTGTAGCCAAGGAGCTGTCGGGCGCACAGTGGAGAAATGCCCAATAAAAAAAGAGACCCGAAGGTCTCTTTTTTCAATACGACTGAATCAGTCGAAAATACCCAACGTCATGTAGCTGAACCACGAGCGGTCTTTGCTGTTGCCTTCCGCTTGATGATTCTGCTCGTCGACCTCGTCCTGATTGGCAGGCAGCAGTTCCGAAGGAATAGCGTCCTTGGCATCTTGGTACTGTTTGAGCACGTCCTGGTTGGCGCGAGTTTCACCTGGCGGCAACGGCGTATTGGTGTTGATCAGGCCTAGGGTTACCTTCGACAGCCATGAGCGGTTGTCTTCGTCGGCGATCTGCGGCACGAACTGACCATCGACCAGGCTTGGATGGTTCGGGTAGTTCAGCTTGAGGACTTCCAGGCTGCTGGCAGCCAGTTCGTCCAGGTGCATATGCTGATAGGACTCGATCATCACTGCCAAGCCATCGCCGACGGACGGCGTTTCCTGGAAGTTCTCGACCACGTAGCGACCACGGTTGGCGGCTGCAACGTAAGCGTGACGGGTCAGGTAGTAGTCCGCGACGTGGATCTCATAGGCAGCCAGCAGGTTGCGCAGGTAGATCATGCGCTGCTTGGCATCCGGCGCATAACGGCTGTTGGGGTAGCGGCTGGTGAGCTGGGCGAACTCGTTGTAGGAGTCGCGGGCAGCGCCCGGGTCACGCTTGGTCATGTCCAGCGGCAGGAAGCGAGCCAGCAGGCCAACGTCCTGGTCGAAGGAGGTCAGACCCTTCAGGTAGTAGGCGTAGTCGACGTTGGGGTGCTGTGGGTGCAAACGAATAAAACGTTCAGCGGCAGACTTCGCAGCCTCCGGCTCACCGTTTTTATAGTTGGCGTAGATCAGCTCCAGCTGTGCCTGATCGGCATAGCGTCCAAAGGGATAACGCGACTCCAGTGCCTTAAGCTTGTTGCTTGCACTGTTGTAGTTGTTGTTGTCCAGGTCGGCCTGCGCCTGCTGGTACAGCTCGACTTCGCTCAGATTTTCGTCGATGACTTCTTTCGATGAACAAGCAGCGGTGAGTGCGAGGATGGCGATCAGCAGCAGGTGTTTCACTTGCATGGCGGCTAGCGTCCCTATGACGGCCCGCTGTCTTGGGCGGGGCCGTCCTGTTATGATGGGCACCCCGTGAAACCCCGGGGCAAAAGACGCCGTATTTAACCACAAGCGCGCAGCCGAAACCAAAGGCTACGCCGCAGCCTAGTCTGAGCATGTCCGAGAATATAGAACTCCGCGCAGAGGTGCCGTCCGAATTGGGCGGTCAACGCCTCGATCAAGTCGCCGCACAATTATTCGCTGAGCACTCGCGCTCGCGCCTTTCCGCCTGGATAAAAGACGGCTGCCTGACTGTGGACGGAGGCGTTTTGCGCCCACGTGACATCGTTCATGGCGGCGCTGTTCTGCAACTGTCCGCAGAGCAGGAAGCCCAAGGTGAATGGGTGGCGCAGGATATTGAGCTCGATATCGTCTACGAGGACGATCAAATCATGGTGATCAACAAACCTTCCGGTTTGGTGGTTCACCCCGCAGTGGGTCATGCCGATGGCACGCTGCTTAACGCTCTACTGCACCACTTTCCGGACATCGTCAATGTTCCGCGCGCTGGCATCGTGCACCGTCTGGACAAGGACACCACTGGTCTGATGGTGGTGGCCAAGACAATCCAGGCGCAGACCCAGTTGGTGACGCAGTTGCAGAATCGCAGCGTCAGCCGGATCTATGAATGCATCGTCATTGGTGTTGTCACCGCAGGTGGCAAGATCGACGCACCGATCGGCCGTCACGGCCAGCAGCGTCAGCGCATGGCGGTCATGGAGGGTGGTAAGCAGGCGGTGAGTCATTACCGGGTGCTTGAGCGTTTCCGTTCCCACACCCATGTAAGGGTCAAGCTGGAAACCGGTCGTACTCACCAGATTCGCGTGCACATGGCGCACATCAACTTCCCGTTGGTCGGTGATCCCGCCTACGGTGGTCGCTTCCGTATTCCGCCTGCTGCCAGCGTGACCATGGTCGAATCGTTGAAACATTTCCCGCGTCAGGCGCTGCATGCGCGTTTCCTGGAGCTGGATCATCCGACGACCGGTAAGCGAATGAAGTGGGAATCGCCGCTGCCAGACGATTTTGTCTGGCTGTTGTCGCTGCTGAAGCAGGATCGCGAGGCGTTCATCGGGTGAACACGTTCGTGACGGATTGGCTGATCCCTGACTGGCCTGCGCCGGCAGGGGTCAAGTCGTGCGTCACCACCCGTGTGGGCGGCGTCAGTCAGGCGTCGTTCGACAGCTTCAATCTGGGTGATCACGTTGATGATCGCCCTGAGTCGGTGGCTGCCAATCGTCAGCATCTGACATCCAGCCTGAATGTCCAGCCTGCCTGGCTACGCCAGGTGCACGGTGTCGTCGTTGCTCAAGCCGATCCTCTTCGTGTTGTCGAAGCTGATGCTAGCTGGACGATGACTCCCGGTGTTGCGTGCGCCATCATGACCGCGGACTGCTTGCCGGCGCTGTTTTGTGATCGTGCGGGCAGTCGTGTCGCAGCGGCCCATGCCGGTTGGCGTGGGTTGGCTGCTGGCGTACTGGAAGCGACGGTCGATCATTTGGCGGTGCCAGCGAGCGATATTCTTGTCTGGCTCGGCCCGGCCATTGGTCCGCAAGCATTCGAAGTCGGACCGGAAGTTCGTGAGGCTTTTATAAGCACTCATCCTGAAACTGCCCAGGCATTTGTGCCAAGCCTCAATGCCGGTCGCTTCATGGCCGATATCTATGCCCTGGCGCGTCTGCGTCTGGCGGCATGTGGTGTGACGGCGGTGTATGGCGGCGGCTTCTGCACGGTCAATGATCCACGCTTTTATTCCTATCGCCGAAGCGCTCGCACCGGTCGTTTCGCCTCTCTGGTCTGGATTGACTGAGTCGACTACGCTCACTCATCATAATTGCTGACTTACGTCAATTAAACAGCGCTTGAATCCTGCAAAATCGACCGCATCTAATGGGCAATCCAGCAGGTTTTCTTCATAGGTGTGTCCATCGCTCCGGCCTGCTTAATAAGGAAGGTAACTAATGCGTATAGACCAGTTAACCAGCAAATTGCAGTTGGCTTTATCTGATGCTCAGTCCTTGGCTGTGGGGTTAGATCATTCGGGCATCGAGCCGGCGCACTTGATGCAGGCGCTGCTTGAACAGCAGGGCGGTACGATCAGGCCGCTGCTGATGCAGGTCGGCTTTGACATCAACAGCCTGCGTAAGGCGTTGAGCAAAGAGCTCGACCAACTGCCGAAAATCCAGAATCCTACCGGCGACGTGAATATGTCGCAGGATTTGGCGCGTCTGCTCAATCAGGCTGATCGCCTGGCGCAGCAGAAGGGCGACCAGTTCATCTCCAGCGAGTTGGTGCTGCTGGCGGCAATGGACGAGAACAACAAGCTTGGCAAGCTCTTGCTGGGCCAGGGCGTTAGTAAAAAGGCCCTTGAAAATGCCATTACCAATCTGCGTGGCGGTGCTGCGGTCAATGATGCCAACGTCGAGGAGTCGCGTCAGGCGCTGGATAAATACACCATCGATCTCACCAAGCGCGCCGAAGAAGGCAAGCTCGACCCTGTGATCGGTCGTGATGACGAAATTCGTCGAACCATTCAGGTACTGCAGCGCCGGACCAAGAACAACCCGGTACTGATCGGTGAGCCTGGCGTGGGTAAAACCGCGATTGTCGAGGGCCTGGCCCAGCGGATCGTCAACGGTGAAGTGCCGGATGGCCTTAAAGGCAAGCGCGTGCTGTCGCTGGACATGGGCGCGCTGATTGCCGGCGCCAAGTTCCGTGGTGAATTCGAAGAGCGGTTGAAAGCGCTGCTGAACGAGCTGTCGAAGCAGGAAGGTCAGATCATCCTGTTCATTGATGAACTGCACACCATGGTCGGCGCCGGTAAAGGTGAAGGCGCGATGGATGCGGGCAACATGCTCAAGCCTGCGCTGGCTCGCGGCGAGCTGCACTGCGTCGGCGCGACCACGCTCAACGAATACCGCCAATATATAGAGAAGGACGCAGCCCTTGAACGGCGCTTCCAGAAAGTGCTGGTGGATGAGCCAAGCGAAGAAGACACCATCGCGATCCTGCGTGGCTTGAAAGAGCGCTACGAGGTTCACCACAAGGTTGCTATCACTGACGGCGCGATCATTGCGGCGGCCAAGCTGAGTCATCGCTATATCACTGATCGTCAATTGCCGGACAAGGCCATCGACTTGATCGACGAAGCGGCCAGCCGCATTCGGATGGAAATCGACTCCAAACCGGAAGTGCTCGACCGTCTTGAGCGGCGCCTGATTCAACTCAAGGTCGAATCCCAGGCCCTGAAAAAAGAAGACGACGAAGCCGCAATCAAGCGTCTGGAGAAACTTCAGGAGGAAATCGCCCGGCTTGAGCGTGAGTACGCCGATCTCGAAGAGATCTGGACCTCGGAAAAAGCCGAGGTTCAAGGTTCGGCGCAAATTCAGCAGAAAATCGAACAGTCGCGTCAGGAGTTGGAAGCGGCCCGTCGTCGTGGTGATCTGAATCGGATGGCAGAGTTGCAGTACGGGATCATTCCTGATCTGGAACGCAGCCTGCAGATGGTCGATCAGCACGGCAAAAGCGAAAACCAGTTGCTGCGCAGCAAAGTGACCGAAGAAGAGATTGCAGAAGTCGTGTCCAAGTGGACCGGGATCCCGGTCTCGAAAATGCTCGAAGGCGAACGCGACAAGCTGCTGAAGATGGAAAGCCTGTTGCACCAACGTGTGATTGGCCAGGACGAAGCCGTGGTCGCGGTATCCAACGCAGTGCGGCGCTCGCGTGCCGGGTTGTCCGACCCGGATCGTCCGAGCGGTTCGTTCCTGTTTCTCGGCCCTACCGGCGTCGGCAAGACGGAGCTGTGCAAGGCGCTGGCTGAGTTCCTGTTCGATACCGAAGAGGCGATGGTGCGTATCGACATGTCCGAGTTCATGGAGAAGCACTCCGTGGCCCGCCTGATCGGTGCGCCGCCGGGCTACGTGGGTTATGAAGAGGGCGGTTACCTTACCGAAGCTGTGCGACGGAAGCCTTATTCAGTGATCTTGCTGGATGAAGTGGAAAAGGCTCACCCGGACGTGTTCAACGTGCTACTGCAGGTGCTTGAGGATGGTCGTCTGACCGACAGCCACGGGCGCACGGTGGATTTCCGCAATACCGTGATCGTGATGACTTCCAACCTGGGCTCGGTGCAGATCCAGGAGTTGGTCGGTGATCGCGAGGCACAGCGTGCGGCGGTGATGGACGCGGTCAGTTCGCACTTCCGTCCAGAGTTCATCAACCGTATCGATGAAGTCGTGGTGTTCGAGCCATTGGCGCGCGATCAGATTGCTGGCATCGCCAACATTCAGCTCGGCCGTTTGCGTGGTCGTCTGGCTGAGCGCGAGCTGAAGCTGGAGTTGAGCGCCGAGGCACTGGATAAACTGATCGCGGTGGGTTACGACCCGGTGTACGGCGCACGGCCTCTGAAGCGTGCAATACAGCGCTGGATCGAAAACCCGTTGGCGCAGTTGATTTTGTCCGGGCGCTTCCTGCCTGGCGCCACCGTGACCGGTACTGTGGTTGGCGACGAGATTACTTTCGGCTGATTCGTTCATTACCTCTATATAGAAGGACCCTCCTCGTGAGGGTCTTTTTATCAGCGCGGCATAAGGGGCAAGAAACCGAGATATCAGGTGTAAGCGCGGCGATCCGAAAAAAATCGCAAATCATTGTCTTAAATGCAGTTTTAAGGGTTGACAGTCTTTTTTAAAATTGTAGAATAGCGCGCCTCAGAGACGCGAACGTAGCGATGCAAACGGGTCATTGAGGCTGAAATAAGCAGTTAATTCAGCGCTGTAGTTGTAGAAGTTACGTCTGAAATGCATAGTTCCGCGATAGCTCAGTTGGTAGAGCAAATGACTGTTAATCATTGGGTCCCTGGTTCGAGTCCAGGTCGTGGAGCCATTTTTATCAAGATGTAGCTGTATTATCGGGGTATAGCGCAGTCCGGTAGCGCGCCTGCTTTGGGAGCAGGATGTCAGGAGTTCGAATCCCCTTACCCCGACCATTTTTGGGTCGTTAGCTCAGTTGGTAGAGCAGTTGGCTTTTAACCAATTGGTCGTAGGTTCGAATCCCACACGACCCACCATTTTTGGCTTCAAGGTAACCCTTGAAGCCGAATCTTATAGATCTGATGCCATGAGTATCAGGTCGCAAGACAGCTTGTTGAGGTGTCTTTAAAGTTTCAACCGGGGTATAGCGCAGTCCGGTAGCGCGCCTGCTTTGGGAGCAGGATGTCAGGAGTTCGAATCCCCTTACCCCGACCATATTCTACTCAGGCTGTACATGAGTTGAAGATCAAGGCCAGATGCCATGCGCATCGAAGCCAAATAAAAAAGGCGTCCTTCGGGACGCCTTTTTTTATGCCTTTGATTTGAGGGGTAAGCAGGGTATCTACGGCCTAGCGGGCAGAGGCTGGGGCTTTTGATCTGCATGTAGGAGCTGACTTGTCTGCGAATAAGCCCGGCACGAGCTTCCGGCGGGGCTGGGTTTGACCCACAACTTGCGCTTGCGCGGTGAGGGTCAAGACGGTATTCACAAGGGATCAGCGCTTTTCTGATTTTGATAGGGCTGACTTCTCTGCGAAAGGGCAGCTCATAGCGTCAGATAACTCAACAAACGGCTCAACAGGCCCAGACCAATCACCACGATCAGTACCACCGCAAGGAGCAGCCAAGGCTTGAAAGGCCTGCGCTCGACGGTGTGCACGGGTGTTTGCAGATACTCTTCGACACGTTGTTGATCTTCAGGGTTTAGGCGGCTGGTCATTTGAGCCTCATTCGGTCGGCGAAAACACATGAGTGGGAGTCTAGTCGTGAAAACCGGACTCTCTGAGCGTCAGGCATGAATGATCTAAAGGGGTTCGACGCACAGGGTGTCGTCCAGGCGAATAATTCCGCTTTGCAGCACCCGTGCGGTGATTCCGCCATGGCCGCGTAAGGCTTGAAAGGTGCCGTGTCCCAAGCGTTGCTCGAGCCGGGCGCAGGGTTGGCACCAGCCGGTGGTTTCCAGAATCGCCTGGCCGACTTTGAAGCGCCGTCCCTTGAGGCTGAACAGATTGATGCCGCTGATCACCAGATTGCGTCGCAGGTCTTGGGGCACGATGGGGTGTTTCTCCGTGCGGCTCATTAACGAGCTGACCACTGCCAGATGTTCCCACTGGATCAGCGTCACTTGCCGTGCGTTATGCGGGCCTGGCCGCGAATGATCGCCCGTCAGGCCAGCCTCGCGGCGTGCTTCCACCGCTTCAAGCTCAATCATGTCGACACGGGATTCGGGGCGCACGCCAATCCAGCGGACCAGGCCCTGTTGAGGGACATCCGCCAACAGTGCTTGCAGTGGGCTGGTCTGTAACGGGTTCATAAGCTGATTCCAACATCGAAAACGACACTGCGACCTAGATTGGTTCGCAGGAAATCCGGTGCATCCGGGTGTGCGAACAGTACGCGGGCGAAGGTTGGTCCGACCAAGGATAACGAGCGCCAGCCTTGGCGCAGGTATTCAGTGGGCGGCGGGAAATGACTGTTCAGATCGAGCACTTCACGCTTGAGGCTGGCGAAAGCAATGATGTCCAGTTCGCCCAGGTCCAGCCCGCGTTCGCGGTAGTTGTGTGCTTTTTTACGCAAGGTGGGTGCGAGGCGCTGCAACAGCTCATGGGCCGCAATGCGCTTGGGTTTCGCCTCGCGCCGCACTAATTGGCTTAACGAAAACGCACTGCGCCGCCGCTGTAATTCTTCGCGCCACTCGTCGTTCAACCGACGGCCTTCATCGAGAACAAAGAACACTTCGAAACTCGCATCGCGAAACAGCACGTCTGGCGGTTCTTGCCCGGCCGGGGTGAAGTCTTCATTGCGGTGCGTGATGTTCAGGCCTTGCAGCAAACGCTGGCAAACCCAACGCTCACGCTCCCACTTACGCGCATTGGAGAGGAACGCGTTGGCTTGTTCGGCCTGGACCGTAAGCAGGCGTAAATAATCTGAGTCATCCATGAGCCAAGCTTAGCGTTCATTTGAGTCCTGAAAAATAGAGTCTCTCAGACTTTTTACCGAGTAGCCCCTGCCTGCGGCGTTAGGCTTACGGTAAAGATTGAGGCTCATCCGTCTTCAGGACTTGGATTCGAAGAGGTTGTTTGAGTGGTTGGAATGGAAAGTTGCGTCCGTGAAATTTAAATGATAGTTTTTCATGAAATTATTAAATAATAATTTCACAGGCGCCTGTATGTTTCAGCAATCGACCCAGCACATTGCCAGCTATTACGCTCATCCTTTGGAGCGCCCGGCATGAACAAGCAAGAAGAAATCGCTGCCTTGGCGATCCTTATTCACGATTTACGCAAGCACAAGAAATACACCCTGAAGGAACTCGCAGACAAAATCGGTCGTTCTGTCGGCTTTCTCTCGCAAGTCGAGCGTGGCTTGTCACGGCCCACCGTGGCTGACTTGACGGCGATCAGTGAAACCTTTGGGGTACCGACCACCTATTTTTACAGTTTGCCAAAACTCAAGGAGTTGCCTTGGGTTACCCGGCCGGATGAGCGACGCACGCTGTATTACGCCAACGGGATTACCGACATTTTGGTTTCGCCGAAGATGAAGGCCGCCTTTTCCATGCTCGAAAGCCAACTGGAGGCTGGTGCCAGCAGTGGCGAGCGGCACTTGAGCGATAGCTCCGAGCAGGGCGGCTATGTTCTGGAAGGCGAGTTGACGCTGTGGCTGAAGGATGACGAGGCGCCGGTCACCTTGTACCCCGGCGACAGTTTTCAACTGGCCAGCCATGCCCATTGTCGCTACGGCAACCTCACCGATCAGCTCACCCGGGTTCTCTGGGTTTACACCTGATAACACCGACAAAAATCAAAGGAAGAACAACGATGGATGCTGAGTGCTCTGATCTGCTGGCTGAGGTTCGTGCTTTTCGCCAACGCTACCCCGAGGTGCGTTACGTCGACCTGATTTCCCTGGACATTCCCGGGCATTTTTACGGCAAGCGCTATCCGCTGGATATGCTTGAGAAAGTCGCCGCGGGCAGTGCCCTTAAACTGCCGCAGAACTGCGTGCTGCTGGGTGTCCAGGGCGGGCTGTTCAAGATTGGCGACTACTGCTTCAACGACGGCGACCCGGATGCCCGTCGCCGTCTGGTGCCCGGCACACTCAAGCCAGTGAGCTGGGAAGCACAACCCTTGGGGCAGATGTTGATTACCTCCGATGGTACCGAGGCGCCTATCGAGTTCGAACCGCGTGAAGTCCTGGCACAGGTGCTGGATCGCCTGCGCAGCAAGGGTATTCACCCTGTGGTGGCCTTCGAGCTGGAGTTCTATTTGTTCGATAAACAGCTGCGCGACGGACAGCCACAGTTCCCACGCGATCTGTTGACGGACGATGCCGATGATCAGCCGAATATGCACATCGAACGCTTGTCGCGTTTTGCTCCGGTGCTCGATGACATGGTCGAGACGGCGCGGGCCCAGGGCATCGATACCACGGTGATCACGGCCGAGCTAGGCCCGGGTCAATTCGAGATCAACTTTGGTCACCTTGATGACGGCCTGCGTGCCGCCGACTGGGCCGCTTTGTTTTGCCGCAGCACTCGCGGTGTCGCCCTCAAGCACGGTTACCGCGCCAGCTTTATGGCCAAGCCGTATTTGCAGCACCCGGGCAGTGGCATGCACGTACATGTCAGCCTCTACGATGAAAAGGGCAATAACCTGCTGGCAGCCAACCAACAACAAGCGCTGCGTCATGCGGTGGCCGGTTGTCTGGAGCTGCTACCCCATTGCATGCCAATCTTCGCACCTAACCAGAATGCCTTTCGCCGTCTGGGCGGCACAGTGAACGCAGCGACGCGGGCCAGTTGGGGTTTTGAGGATCGCGATGCCTGTGTGCGGATTCCCGAGTCGGACCCGCAGAACCTGCGAATCGAATATCGTCTGGCCAGCGCCGACGCCAATCCTTATCTGGTTCTGGCGGCGATCCTGATCGGGCTGGAGAACGGCTTGGCCAACGGCCATGAACCCATCGCGCCACTCAACGAAGACCGGAGCAGCGGCATCGACTTTCCGCTGGAAATACTCGACGCAGTGCGTGCCATGCAAGACGAACCACGGATCCGCGAGAGCCTGGGCGCGGAGTTTGTCGACGTCTACTGCGAGAATAAGCGCCAGGACCACTTGGCCTTCATGCAAGAAATCAACGCGCGGGAATACCGCTGGTACCTGTAAACGACGGCTGATGGTTGTTGTGCGCTGACGGGTAACTCTGCCGCCTGAAAGACGGCAGGTTTTTAGCGGATGACTTGTCAGCGAACACCACCATCAACTCTTCAACCAAAGCAATATGACGGGGCACGTGCAGAGACTCGGTGTGAGTACTTACTTGTGCCGTCCGATCAGTTGCAGGAACTCTTGACGGGTCGTGCTGGACTCACGGAATGCGCCCAGCATGACCGATGTGTTCATCACCGAGTTCTGCTTCTCCACCCCTCGCATCATCATGCACATATGCTTGGCCTCGATCACCACCGCCACACCGGCGGCACGGGTGACCTCTTGAATGGCCTCGGCAATCTGTCGGGTAAGGTTTTCCTGAATCTGCAAACGCCGGGCATACATATCGACGATGCGTGCGATTTTCGAGAGTCCCAGGACCTTGCCGGTGGGAATGTAGGCCACGTGTGCCTTGCCGATGAAAGGCAGCAAATGGTGCTCGCACAGCGAGTAGAGCTCGATGTCCTGGACAATCACCATTTCATCGCTTGAAGAGCTGAAGAGTGCGCCGTTGACCACGCTCTCAAGGCTTTTTCCATAGCCGTTACACAGGTATTGCATGGCCTTGGCGGCACGCTTTGGGGTATCGCGCAAGCCTTCTCTCTCAGGGTTTTCGCCAATGCCCGAGAGAATCTCACGGTACTGATTAGGCAGTTGGTCATTCATTGAATATCGTCCTCGCAGGCTCGGCCTTTGATAAGGGTCTTTAAATGCCGAAAATTCATGAAGGGGGCTGGACTCGGAGGTATCGGGGCAACAGAGGGATGAAGCTGGGCTTGGCACCGCAGTCATCGGGATGTTCGCTTAAGGTCGATGACAGGAAGAGGGCAGTGGCGCAGTGCTGGGTACCTGACCAGTACGACACGTTGCCAACTGCCCTCCGGATAAAAACTTATACGAAAAATAACTACATGTACAATTATTTGACGTTAATCTCTCGAAAATAGCGGATAAACTTGTACATGTTGATAATTTTTAGACGGCCGTGTACAACATTTTGCGGTGTGACTGTCACGGTGTACGCCTGTGAATTATTGCCTGACGGCCTGTTGGTACGGATGAGGAGAGCTGTAATGAGGACTAAAGCATTTTGCGGGTCACCCACTCTGCCACTGGCGCTCTATGTCGATGGAGATTGCCCGTTGTGCGCTCGAGAGATTGCATGGCTACGGCGTCATGCCGATCCGACCCGGTTGATACTGATTGATATCAGCGTGCCTGAGTTCGACGCGGGAGGCCTTGATCGAGATGTAAAAGCGTTGCGCGATCGGCTTCATGCGCGCACTGCCAACGGCACCTGGCTGACAGGTATTGACGCCACCTTATGGAGCTGGCGCGCAGCAGGCCTTGGACGATGGGCTGCGCCCTTGGCTTGGCCTCTGTTGCGACCGGTACTTTTGATCGGCTACACGTTATTCAGCGTATTGCGGCCACATCTTGCATGGTTACCTCACCCTGAAGGCGCCAGACGCTGCAACTCCACAGGTAAATGCAAAATACCTGATTGAGCCGTATGTCTGCGTTCAGGTCTACGATTACGTTGAGTTTAGCGCCCCGGCGTCGGTGTAGACTGCGAGCAAGAATTAAACCGGTACCAGAGGAGAGCGTCGGGTGAAATTTTGGTCAGTATTAATGCTCTGCCTTTTGCCACTGGGTGCGCAGGCGCTTGAAGTCGGCGAGCAGGTGGCCCCATGGACGCTGCTGGATCAGTTCGATCAGGCCTACACCTTGAATGACCAGGCGCAAACCTTGCTGGTCGCTCGGAGCATGGGCGCCGCCAAGCTGGTGAACGCCGCTTTGCAGGGCAAACCCAAGGGCTACCTGGAAGCGCGCAATACCGTATTCGTTGCCGATATCGAGAAGATGCCCGCGTTGGTCGCCAAGCTGTTCGCGGTGCCGGCCATGCGCGCTTACTCCTACCGGGTCATGCTTGATCGCGATGCCCGGGTCGTGCCGCGTTATGCCGGTGACCCCGACAAAGTGCTGTGGCTGCAACTGCATAACGGGCAGCTGGTCAAAGAACAGCAATTCAGCACGGCCGATGAATTGCGTAAGGCGCTTGATCAACCATGATCAGCGCACAGGTCCTGTCCACGGAAACCATGACTGTTGGCTGGCTGCTTTATCTGCCCGTGCTGTTGTGGGCGGTGTGGCGTTCGCCGTGGGTTGAACTGTTTACCGACAGCCGGCGTCAACACCTGCTGTTCGGGACCGTCTTCGCGTTGTTTCTGCTATGGCTGGTGCGGCGTGATTTTGATACCGGTGTGTCGTACCACTTCATTGGCATGACTGCGGTGACCTTGCTGCTCGATTGGCCGCTGGCAATTGTCGGTGGGCTGGCGGCGCAGCTGGGCTTGTTGGCGCTGGGGCGGCAGGATCTTGCGGCTCTGGGGGTGAACGGCATGCTCCTGGTTGTGCTGCCGGTGCTTGTGACTGAAGCCTGCGCGGTAGTGGTGGAGCGGGCCCAACCGAAAAACCCTTTCGTGTACATCTTTTGCTCGGGCTTTTTTGCCGCGGCATTGTCGGCCTTGCTCTGCCTGCTGCTGGGACTAGGTGTGTTGTGGTGGGACGGCCTGTTCGCCATGCCGGAGTGGCTGGAGGATTTTATCGGCTACCTGTGGTTGATCATTTTCCCCGAGGCGTTTATCAACGGCATAGTGATCAGTGCACTGGTGGTTTTTTGCCCCGAATGGCTCGAAACGTTCAATCGAACCCGTTACCTGCAAGCGCCGTGGAACGATGACGGGCCGCGCAAAGGCGACAGCTGATTGAGGTTATCAGCTGTCGCGTTTGATCAATGGTCGTGTGACGGCAAGTCGCCGGAAAACAGTTCGTCTTCGGCATCCGGGCTGACAGGGATCGTATTTTCTCCGGCAGCCCAGGCGCCCAGGTCGATCAGCTTGCAGCGATCAGAGCAGAAGGGACGAAACGGGCTGACAGCGCCCCATTCCACGGGCGCGCCGCAGGTTGGGCAGTCGATGGTCAAAGGTTTGCTCATGGTTGGCCTCCACGCAAGGTTAAATAAAAGTGATGCAGGCGCTCGACTTCGCTCTTCAGCCACGCGGGATCGCGGTCGTTGATCAGCACATCATCGGCGTGACGCAGGCGCTGCTCGCGGCTGGCTTGAGCCTTGAGAATGGCCTGCACCTGTTCCTCGCTGGTACTGTCGCGCTGCATCGTGCGCTGGATCTGCAACTGCTCCGGGGCATCAATGACCAGCACGCGCTGAGTCATCTTGTACTGACCGGACTCCACCAGCAGCGGGGACACCAGAATCGCATAGGGCGATTCGGCGCGTGCCAGGTAACTGATGATCTCCTGACCTATCAGCGGATGGAGCAACGTTTCCAGCCAGCGGCGCTGCTCGGGGTCCTGAAAGATCAGGCCGCGCAACGCGCTGCGATCCAGTTCACCACTGGCCTGCAGCACCTGAGGGCCGAAATGCTCGACGATCTTCGCCAAGGCTGGACGCCCAGGTTCAACCACCCAGCGTGCGGCATTGTCGGCATCCACTAAATGAACGCCGAGGTCGATAAAGTGCTGCGCCGCAGCGCTTTTGCCGCTACCGATGCCGCCGGTAAGGCCGAGAATCCAGGGTTTGAAAGCAGGGTTGGTCATTTGAAACCGGCAAACTGCATGTAGGAGGCCGTTATTTGACCACCCCAGAGCAAAGCAATCCACCCTGCAATCGCCAGATAGGGACCAAAGGGGATCGGTGTGCTGGTCTTGGCATTGCGCAGCCGCAGCATAATCAGGCCCAGCACCGCACCCACCAGCGACGACAGGAGAATCGTCAACGGCAGAATCTGCCAGCCCCCCCAGGCGCCGAGCATCGCCAGCAACTTGAAGTCACCGTAACCCATGCCTTCCTTGCCCGTGACCAGCTTGAACAGCCAAAACACCAGCCACAGGCTCATGTACCCGGCCACTGCGCCCCACAAAGCGTCATGCAGGCTGGTGAACAGGCCGAAGGTATTCACGATCAAACCCAGCCACAACAGCGGCAGCACCAGTGCATCAGGCAGTAGTTGGTGATCCGCATCGATCAGACTCATCGCCAACAAACCCCAGCTCAACACCAGCATCGCCGCCGCTGGCCAGCCAAAGCCGAAATGCCAGGCGATAAACACCGAGAGCACACCGCAGGCCAGCTCAACCAAAGGGTAACGCTTGCTGATCGGCGCCTTGCAGCCAGAGCATTTACCGCCCAGACACAGATAGCTGATCACCGGCAGGTTTTCCCAGGCGCGAATCGTGTGCGCGCACTGCGGGCACTGGGAGTGGGGCAGCATCAGATTGAACGTTTCGCCGATGGGCTCGGGGGGTAACGCCAATACCTCCCGCGCCTGAATTTTCCACTCGCGTTCGAGCATTTTGGGCAAGCGGTAGATGACGACGTTGAGGAAACTACCGATCAGAAGGCCCAGGATCAGGGTGGATAAAACAAAGGCCAGCGGTGAGCAGGCCAGGAAGTCGAGGAGGGGCATGTTTAGACCACAGAGCCGAGCTTGAAGATGGGAAGGTACATGGCGACGACCAGGCCGCCAACGACGACGCCAAGGATCACCATGATGAATGGCTCCATCAGGCTGGTCAGGCTATCGACCATGTTGTCGACTTCGTCTTCGTAATAGGTCGCAACCTTGTCGAGCATTCCGTCCAAAGAGCCTGATTCTTCACCGATGGCCGTCATCTGAATCGCCAAGGTGGGGAAAACACCTGTGCTGCGCATGGAAAAATTCAGCTGCATGCCAGTGGACACATCCTGCTTTACTTTATTGACTGCATTCTTGAATACAACATTGCCTGTCGCGCCTGCGACTGACTCCAGCGCCTCAACCAAGGGCACGCCAGCGGCAAATGTAGTGGACAGCGTGCGAGCGTATCGAGCGATCGACGATTTATAAATAAGGGGCCCAATGATTGGTATTTTCAGCAGGCCTCTGTCCAGCCCGTCGCGAAACCGTTGCGAATGTTTATGGGCATATTTGAAGCCGAATATGCCTGCGACAACAGCGGCAATGACGATCCACCACCAGTCCTGCAGTATCTGGGACAGGCCTATCACCATCAGGGTGAATGCCGGTAATTCTGCACCGAAGCCAGCAAACACCATCTGAAACTGCGGCACCACTTTTATCAGAAGAATCGCTGACACAATAAAGGCTACGACCAATACCGCGAGGGGGTAGGTCATGGCTTTTTTAATTTTGGCTTTCAGCGCTTCGGTTTTCTCTTTATAGGTCGCAACCCTTTCCAATAAAGTTTCTAGCGCGCCCGCTTGCTCTCCGGCGTCCACCAGACTGCAGTACAGATCGTCGAAATATTGTGGCTTTTTGCGCAACGCCGAGGCAAAACTATTACCCGCAGCCACCTCCTGTTTAACCTCCTCCACCAGCTTTCGCATATTGGGGTTATCGAACCCTTCACCGATGATGTCGAAAGACTGCAGCAGCGGAACCCCCGCTTTCATCATGGTCGCCATCTGTCGGGTAAACAGTACGATATCCAGTGATTTTACTTTTTTTCCAGCACTAAAAAACGACGTGGATTTTTTGCGCACTTTACTCGGAGTAATGCCTTGTTTACGTAGCTGGGCCCTTATCAGCGCAGGGTTGTGCCCACTCAATTCGCCCTTCAGTTTGGTGCCTTTCCTGTCGATACCTTCCCAAGCGTAAACACTGACCTTAACTGCTGTTGTTGCCATGTCTAGTCCTTGGTCACGCGGTTGATTTCTTCAAGGCTGGTGATGCCCTGCATGGCCTTCATCAGGCCGGAGGTGCGTAGGTCGTTAAAGCCATCTTTACGCATCTGGATCGCGATATCCATGGAGTTGCCTTCCTCCATGATGATCCGTGCCAGGGCAGGGGTGTTTTTCACCACTTCGTAAATCCCGATACGGCCTTTGTAACCGCCATTGCAGTGTTCGCAACCGACCGGTGCATAAATCTTGAAACTGCCGATACGGTCCTCTGGGAACCCCTCCTTGATCAGAGTTTCACGCGGAATATCAATTTCTTTTTTGCAGTGGGGGCAGAGCTTGCGTGCCAGACGTTGAGCGATGATCAAGTTGATCGCGGTCGCTATATTAAACCCCGCGACGCCCATATGATGCAGGCGGGTCAGGGTTTCCGCCGCACTGTTAGTGTGCAGCGTGGACATGACCATGTGCCCGGTTTGCGAAGCCTTGATCGCAATTTCGGCTGTCTCCAGGTCGCGGATCTCGCCGACCATGATCACGTCCGGGTCCTGACGCAGAAACGCACGCAGCGCTTGGGCGAAATCCATTCCTTGTTTTGGGTTGACGTTGACCTGGTTTATGCCTTCCAGGTTGATTTCTACCGGGTCTTCCGCGGTTGAAATGTTGATGTCGACGGTATTGAGAATGTTCAGGCCAGTGTACAGCGAAACGGTTTTACCCGAGCCCGTGGGGCCGGTGACCAGAATCATCCCTTGCGGTTGTTTCAGCGCCTCCAGGTACAGCGCTTTTTGCTCGGGCTCATAGCCTAGGGCATCAATGCCCATTTGCGCGCTGGACGAGTCGAGGATCCGCATCACCACCTTTTCGCCCCAGAGGGTCGGCAGGGTGTTGACCCGAAAATCGATCGATTTGGTTTTTGAGATACGCAGCTTGATCCGGCCATCCTGCGGCCTGCGCCGCTCGGAAATATCCAGCCCGGCCATCACCTTCAAGCGCGCCGCGATTCGGCCGGCCAGCTGGATCGGTGGTTTGGCGACTTCATGCAAAATGCCGTCGGTGCGCAGCCTGACCCGGTAAGACTTTTCGTAAGGTTCGAAGTGCAAGTCCGATGAGCCCAGCTTGATGGCGTCCAGCAGCATCTTATTGACGAAGCGCACCACTGGCGCGTCGTCGGCATCTTGTCCTGCGATCGCGTCCTGCTTTTTATCGTCAGCGAGCCCGACGTCCAATCCTTCGAGATCGACATCGGCGAGATCACCCATCCCGGAGGATTGGCTGTCGAAAAATCTGTCGATGGCGTCGGTGAGCTTGTTGTCTTCCACCAGAATGGCTTCGGTGGTCAGCCCGGTATTGAACTGTATATCGGTGATGGCCTGGTGGTTAGTGGGGTCTGATATCCCGATGAACAATTTATTGCCGCGACGCCACAACGGCAAGACATTGTGCTGCCGAATCAGCTTTTCGCTGACCAGGCCTTTTGGCAGGCTGTCTTTGTCCAGGCTGCTCAGGTCCAGGAACGGCACCCCAAATTGCTCGGAAGCGATCTCGGCAAGCACCAGGCTTTTCACCAGCTTGTTTTGCACCAGGTAGCTGACCAGCGAAACCTTGCCACGTTGGGCTTGTTGATACGCCTGTTGCGCCGCTTTTTCGTTTAGCAGGTTGGTCAGCACTAATTGCTTGGCCAAACCGGTAAGGACAACATCAGTCATAAAACCACCAGACACAGACAGTGGGAGGTTTATAGCGCAGTCGGGCTGTGCTGCCAAATGTCAGGCGAGAAAGTGACCAAAATTGTCAGTTTCTGCTTGTCTTGAGAGGGCTGTTGGGGAATGCTGCGTTGAAAAGTCGGTTACATGGGACCATTGGAATTGGCACGTCCTATGCTTCGTACAGAGTACGGCACATCTATTTGACGCGTGGAGAAGTATCGATGAATGCACAAAAAGGTTTTACACTTATCGAGTTGATGATCGTCGTAGCGATTATCGGGATTCTGGCGGCCATCGCGATTCCGCAATATCAGAATTATGTCACTCGTGCTAGATTCGCTGAGAACAACACAATTATTGCGCCGGTCAAGGCCGCCATTGCTGAGTGCTTGCAGATTAATAACAGCACCCTTGCAAGTTGTGATACAGCAGCCAAATTGCTTACTCAAGTTGGTTATCCTGGTTTGCCGACTGCTACTACTAACCTCACTAGCCTGACTTTGACCGCAGCTACTGCAGCAATTGTGGTCACAGGTACTCCGCTCGTGAATTCCTGTGTGGTTACTTGGACTCCAAACGTGGGCGACGCAAACAAAATTACCTGGGTGGGTGTAACGTCCGGTGGGTGTACTAAGGCCCAGACTGGCGTCTAAAAACTCCAGAAGAGCGTGTAGATTTGATCTATTCAAAAAGCCTCTGTTCTTCGCAGGGGCTTTTTGATTTTAGTCACTTCCCACATAGCTCTGGTCATACCGCATCTTATCTGCAACCTGCGGATTGCCTGCTTTGCGACTCGATGCTAGCCTCACCCCATCGCCGAAATAGCTCAGTCCGGTAGAGCAGCGCACTCGTAACGCGAAGGTCGTAGGTTCGATTCCTATTTTCGGCACCAGCGTCAAAAAAAGCCCGATCACTGATCGGGCTTTTTCATGCCTGGCGAAACGTCAGAGGCTCAAGCGCATCGACAGGTCCACGGCTTTTACGTCTTTGGTCAGCGCCCCAATGGAGATGTAGTCGACGCCGGTTTCGGCAATCGGCAGCAGGGTGGTGTCGTTGATGCCGCCGCTGGCTTCGAGTTTGGCGCGGCCGGCGGTGAGGCGGACGGCTTCGCGCATGTCGTCCAGGCTCAGTTCGTCGAGCATGATGATGTCAGCGCCGGCAGCGAGGGCCTGGTTGAGTTCGTCGAGGCTTTCGACTTCGACTTCCACCGGCTTGCCGGGGGCGATTTTACGGGCTGCGCTGACGGCTTGGGCAATTCCGCCGCAGGCCGCGATATGGTTTTCCTTGATCAGGAAGGCATCGAACAGGCCAATGCGGTGGTTATGGCAGCCGCCGCAGGTGACGGCGTACTTTTGCGCCAGGCGCAGGCCCGGCAGGGTTTTACGGGTGTCCAGCAGCTTGACCTGGGTGTCGGCGACTTTGTCCGCGTAGAACTGTGCGCACGTCGCAACGCCCGACAGCATTTGTAGAAAGTTCAGCGCGCTGCGTTCGCCGGTGAGCAATGAACGCGCGGGGCCTTCGAGGTGGAACAACGCTTGGTTGGGCTTGACCCGATCACCATCGGTGACCTGCCAGTGCACGGCAACGCGAGGGTCCAGCTGACGAAAAACCGCATCCACCCACGCAGAGCCACTGATCACCGCCGCGTCGCGAGTGATGATAGTGGCTTTGGCGAGGCGTTCTGCAGGGATCAATTGGGCGGTGATATCGCCACTGCCAACGTCCTCAAGCAACGCACGGCGCACGTTGGCTTCGATTTCGGCAGTCAGGTGGGCGAGGCGTAGATTTGGCATAGCGGGCTCCACTTTCTAAGTGGCTGGAGTATAAGGCACCCCACCGCCGCAACCCACCCCGTGACACGCCCCTTGTCTAAAGCCTTGGCGTGCAGTTGGTCGGTTTTATCGACGGCGGTGCGATAGATGGCGTTTTTGAAGGTCTACCCAGCGCAGGTCATTTTCTGCGGGGCGAAGAGTTCACTGGCGCAACAGACATCTTTTGCAAGATACTCCGCCTTGCAATTGACGTCATGACTTTGACGAAAATCGAATTTAAAGGAAATCGCTTTACGGACGGGGCTTACACGTCTTGTCTGTAGAGGGGTTTTGACTGTATTCAAGAGGAAGCTTGCATGCAAAACGACGGAAAAGTGGTGCCGTTGAATAAGGTGACCCCTGAGCAAACGGCGAGTTCGTCGCTGGCCAGGTTGCCCGTCGTACTCTTGCAAGTCCGTGATAAAGCCGCACAGCAACTCAAAGACGCGCTGCAAACCTTGTTCGATAACGCTGACGACACGTTGTTCGAAATGGCGGATCGAGCGCACAACAACGCAGAACAGAATATTTTCTTCGAGGCCATGCGCGACCTGCGCCTCAAGCGCAAAAGCATTGAACGCGGTTTTCTCGACAAGTTTTTTGAGGCCTTCCTGCGTCTGGGGCAATACGAGGTGAACGAACCGGTCGTTGCGCCGCCCGTGTCCTTCGACAAGCTGGCATTGGTGCACAACGACGATCTGGAAAGGACGGTGGCCGTGGAGGCGATGGTCTCCAAAGTGCTGAGCCGCGATGGCTTTGCCTTGGGCCAGTTGACCACGCGTTTGAACACCCTCATCCCCAAGCGTTTGAGCGACGAAACCAACCCCATGGGGCCGACCTTGTTGTGCGATTTCTTTTTGCAGGCAGGGCGCAGCCTTGGCGTGGAAATCAAGGTCAAACTGATCATCTTCAAGCTGTTTGAAAAGTACGTGCTGGCCGATGCTGATCAGCTGTACGCCGAAGCCAACCAGTTGTTGATCGACAACGGCATTCTTCCTGAACTCAAAGCCGCGCCTGTGCGTCGTGCCGCTGATCGTTCGGCACCCAGCGGACGTTTGTCTCAGGGCGCTGAAGAGGACGTTTCGGCACGCGTCAGTCAGAAATTCGAGCAGGACGTGCAAGAGGTGTTTGCGGCATTGCAGGAGTTACTCTTGCTCGTGCGTGGCCGCGTCACACCCCCGAATGAAGCCAGCACCGAAACCAAGCCGATTTCCAGTCAAGACCTGTTGCGCCTGTTGTCGCATCTGCAGCAGTACGTGCCGACCCCGGAAGCGCAGGATGATTTCGATCTGCGCAATCAGCTGGATCAGTTGTTGGCCCGGGTCAGTATGAGAAGTGGCAAGTTTCGCGTGGTGGCCTTGGTCGATGAGGACGTAATCAACCTGATCGCGATGCTCTTCGAGTTCATCCTTGATGACCGCAATTTGCCGGATTCGCTCAAGGTTTTGATTGGGCGGCTACAAATCCCGATGCTCAAGGTCGCGGTACTCGACAAAAGTTTTTTCAGCCGCGGCACCCATCCGGCGCGGCGGCTGCTCAACGAAATCGCTTCAGCCGCGCTGGGCTGGGGCGGGCGTGACGATAATCTGCGCGACAGCCTGTACCTGCGTGTCGAACACATCGTGCAACGGCTGCTGAATGACTTCGTTGATGACCCGGCGATTTTTTCGGAATTGCTCGCGGACTTTCTGACGTTCACCAACGATGAACGTCGGCGCAGTGAATTATTGGAACAGCGTACTCGCGATGCTGAAGAGGGTCGCGCCAGGGCCGAGTTGGCTCGCCAGCGCGTGCAGCAGGAACTGAACCAGCGTCTGCTGGGCAAGACATTGCCTGAGGCGGTGGTGCGCCTGCTGGAGGAAGCCTGGAGCAAGGTGCTGTTGTTGACCTGCCTGAAGCACGGTGAACAGTCAACGGAGTGGAGTGCGGGTCTGGCTGCCATGGACGATCTGATCTGGAGCGTCGAGCTGCATTCGGAAGCCGATGCTCGCCAGCGATTACTGGATCTGGTCCCCGGTTTACTCAAGTCGTTACGTGATGGTCTGACCAGTGCCGCGTTTGATCCGTTTGCCACCGGCGAATTTTTCAGTCAACTGGAAGCCTTGCATGTGCAGGCCTTTCACCACTTCGCACGTCAGCAGGACCATCAGGAAGACAACCTGGCAGCCTCTGAGCCAGCGTCTGAAATGGTTCAGGTGGTTGAGGAAATCGTCCTGATTGCCGCCGGTGAACAACCGGTAGGCGAGCCCTTGGTTCGCTTGGCGGATGACGATGTCGCCCTGCTTCAGGTCGACACACTGCGGGTGGGCTGCTGGGTGGAAATGCAAGAAGATGACGATCAGGCAATGCGTTGCAAGCTGGCGACCATCATTGAGCCCACGGGCCGTTATATTTTCGTTAACCGCAGAGGCATGAAAGTCCTGGAAAAGACCCGCATGGGCTTGGCTGTGGAGTTTCGTCGTGGCGCCATCCGCCTGCTGGACGATGCGTTGCTGTTTGATCGAGCGCTGGAATCGGTAATCAGCAATCTGCGTCGGCTCAAGCGCGATTAACCTGCCTGCCTGACACAGGCCCACTGTGCAGGCAGTGGCAGCAAATTCATGGGTGAAAGTATTTTCAGACACTGAATATTGCTGCCCCACTTCCCCTTATCGAGGGCATACTTGTGCTCATCGATTCGTCTGTTCAGGGAACCTTTCATGCAGCTGGACTCCGCAAGCGGTTGGTGCCACGGCGCGCATCACTGCCCGTCGCCCAATTTCAATGCGCGACCCGACGCTGACATTTCTCTGCTGGTGATCCACAACATCAGTTTGCCGCCCGCTCAGTTCAAGACCGGTAAAGTCCAGGCCTTCTTTCAGAATCAACTGGATGTCACAGAACACCCCTATTTTGCAGGTATTGCTGATTTACGCGTGTCGGCGCATTTTTTGATCGAGCGAGACGGGGTGGTCACTCAGTTTGTCTCCTGTCTGGACCGCGCCTGGCATGCCGGTGTGTCCAGCTTTGAAGGGCGTGAGACGTGCAATGATTTTTCTATCGGGATCGAGCTGGAGGGCACCGATGATGTGCCGTTTACCGACGCCCAGTATGCTGCGCTGATCGAGTTGACCCGGCAGTTGCAGGCGACGTTTTTGGGTATCACCACGCAGCGAATCTGCGGCCATAGCGATATTGCCCCGGGGCGCAAGACCGATCCGGGCCCCTGTTTCGACTGGGCGCGTTATCGAGCTGCTTTGCAGGATTGAAGTGAGGGACGGGTAATGAGTTTTCTGGTGTTGCTGCTGGCAGTCTGGATAGAGAAGTTTTCGGCCCTGCGCCAGCGCGTTCAGCGTGACGGTGTGTGGCTGCGGGAGTTGGCCAAAATGGAAGCCGGCCCAGGCATGAGCACTCGGCCTTGGCTGATCCTGGCGTTGATGGTGCTATTGCCGGTGTTGCTGCTGGGGCTGGTGTTGATTGTGCTGCAGTCGGTGGCGTATGGCTGGCTGGCGTTTCCGGTGCACCTGCTGGTGTTGATTTACAGCTTGGGGCGTGGCGATCTGTTGGCCGCATTGGGGCCCTTTCGCGATGCCTGGCGCAGAGGCGACGAGCAGGCTGGCAGCCATGTAGCGGAGCGTGACATGAGGGTGGTCGCCGATAACAGCGAGCAACTGCTCGAAGGCGTTCAGAGTTATTTGCTGTGGCAGGCCTATCAAAGCTTCTTTGCGGTGATCTTCTGGTATTTCCTGCTTGGCCCGGCTGCGGCCCTGAGTTATCGGCTGTTGGCTCTGGCCGCTGAACATGGGAAAACCCCGGCACTGGTCGAGCGCGCCGGGCAGTTGCGGCATGCTTTCGATTGGGTGCCGGTGCGTTTGTTGGCCGCCAGTTTTGCGTTGGTCGGCAACTTTGTCGCCGTCACCCGAGTGATGCTGCATGAGCTGCTCAACTGGAACATCAGTGCTGCCCAGTTGGTCACGAAAATCGGTCGGGTTGCGGGCGAAATACCCGCGCCGGTGGTGGGCGCCGACGGCGTCGCCAGCCTTGATGCGCTCTGGGAACTGCTGCTGCGTTCAGCGGTAGTCTGGTATGCAGGCTTTGCCTTGTGGACGTTGCTGGTCTGATCAACGACCGCCGACATTCCCTGTAAACGATTACCCCCGTCTTCGACGCCGCCTGCCCGCGGCGTCTGTCGCGTTTACCTTTAGTTACAAAACCACCAGTCGATATCAGGTATACAGGTTCTATCGCTAAATAGTGGCTTTGCGCTATTTGGATGATTCGCGGCACCCAATAAAAATAAAAGAAAAGGGAGACTTCTTGTGAAGAGCCTTTTGTACCCGGCTATCGCGTTGATGAACCGTCTGAGCTTTGCGATGAAGTTCACCCTCATCAGCATCCTGTTTTTCCTGCCCATGCTCGTCACCAACTTTTATCTGGTGCGTGATGCGTATCACGAGCTGGTCGGTACCCGCACCGAGCTGGAAAGCCTTGAGCTGCTGGGCACTAGTCTGTCCCTGCGCCGGGACCTGGAAACCCTGACCGATCTGGTCGAGATCAACGCCATTCTTGGCCAGTCCGTGCAAGCCGCGGAACTCGAGGCGCAGATCAGCGCCCTTGAAACCACACTGCTCAACACCCTGCAGAGCCTGACGCCGCTGACGACAGACGTCGCTCAGGTCGCGGCTTTCAACACCAAACGGGACGAATTGATCGCCGACTTCAAGGCGCAACGGGGAGAATCTTCGTTGCAAAACAAAAGTGCCTTGATGGAGAAACTGCGGAACAAGGCTCAGACCTTCAGTAAAGTCATTGCCAGCCAGGCCGGACTCGGCCAGGACGACAGCAGCGATGTGCGGCAACTGATCGAACTGGTCACCAGTGTGACCCCGATGGTTACGCAGATGATTGGCGATGGTCGCGCCATGGGCTCGTATTCGTTGGGCCAGGGCGTGCTTAACTCATCGGCCAGCACCCGCTTCGATGAGCTGTTGCAGAATCTGGAAAAACTTCAGGCCGATTACGGTTTGAAACTGCAAGATGCCATGGACGCCAGCCCGGCCGTGCGCAGGGCACTTGAGGCGTTAGCCAAAGCCAGCCTGGGAACACTCAAGCAAAGCAGTGAGCTGTTCGAAGAACAGGTGGTTTCGGCCGACACGCTGGATATGCCGTGGCAGAAATTTTATCAGCGCACCACCGGGCTGATGGCGCAAACCTATCAACTGAATGATGCAACCCTGGTGTTTCTCAACCAGGAACTGCAAGGGCGACTGGTGCAGAACCGCTCGCACATGATGTTGCTGGTGACGGCACTGGCGGTGGTCTTTTTCCTGATCTTTTACCTGTACGGCGGCTTCTATGCGTCGACCCGGACGACGTTGAAACGATTGGGCGCTGTGATGGACAAAGTCGCGGCGGGCGACATGACCGCCAGCTTCAAGGCTGACAGCCGCGACGAGTTGGGTGAGCTGGGCATGGTGTTTAATGGCACCGTAATGAAAATTCATGACTTGATCGAACGGGTGGGTCAAACCGTTGCCGAGGTCGAACGTCAGGCCAGCCAGGTCGAGTCGGTATCGGCAGTCAGTAATCAGGCGGTGGCGGGGCAGCGCAGCCAGATCGAGCAGGTTGCCACCGCAATGAATCAGATGTCGGCAACCGCGCTGGAAGTGGCGCGCAGTGCGGCAGCGGCGGTGAGCAGTGCGCACAGTGTCAATCAGGAAACCGTGAGTGGCCGAGGCTTGGTCGAATCACAGCAAGGCAGCATTGCCCGGCTCGCCAGTGAGATTGATCAGTCGGTACTGGTGATCAATCAGTTGGCCAGCGACAGCGCATCGATCAGTCGTGTGCTGGACGTGATCAAAAGCATCGCAGAACAAACCAACCTGCTGGCGCTCAACGCGGCCATCGAGGCTGCGCGTGCGGGTGAGCAAGGCCGAGGGTTTGCGGTGGTCGCCGATGAGGTGCGCACCCTCGCCAAGCGCACGCAACAGTCCACCGAAGAAATTGAACAAATGATCGCCAGGTTGCAAGGTGGCGTTGGCGCGGCCGTCAAGGCCATGGGCGTCAGTCATGAGGTGGCCAACGGCACGGTGGGCCAATCGGAAAAGGTCCAGCGGGCGCTGGAAAATATCCTTGGCGCAGTGGGCATGATCGTCGATCAGAACCAGCAGATTGCGACTGCCGTTGAGCAGCAGACAGCGGTCGCCCACGATATTGATCGAAACATCGTCGAGATCAACCGTGCTGGCGAGCGTACGGCGGAGGGGGCGAATCAGACTGAACACGCCAGCCGTCAACTGTCTGCGCAGGTGGTGGAGTTGAAGCAGCTGATTAGCGCGTTTCGGGTCTGAGGGTATTCAGCCAGCAATGGGAGTCGCCACTGACTCCCAGTTGAACAATTCGCATGCATTACGGGTGCTGGCATCGGCCAGATCGTCGGCGCGCACGCCCATCAAGTCTGCGACCACCCGGCAAATATCGGGCAGGTGCTCCGGGCTGTTACGTTGGTTCGGGTACATCGACGGGGGCATGTCCGGCGCGTCGGTTTCCAGCACCACACTGTCCAGCGGCAGGTCGGCGATGACCCTGTGCATGCGCAGTGCTTGCGGCCAGGTCGCGGCACCGCCCAGGCCAAGCTTGAACCCCAGCTTGATGTATTCCCGGGCTTCTTCCCGACTGCCGGCAAAGGCGTGGATGATCCCGCTGCGTTGCAGTGTGTAGCGTTTGAGCGTGGCAATCACCTGTGCATGGCTGCGCCGCACATGCAGCAGGACGGGCAGTTTGAAGTCGTCTGCGAGTTGCAGTTGCGCCTCGAAAAGCACTTGCTGACGTTCGCGGTCCAGGGCTTCCAGGTAATAATCCAGGCCGATTTCACCGACTGCACAGACTTGCCTATGGCCCTTCAGCCGTGTCAGCCAGTCGCCTAGCTCCGTCAAATGCTCCGGACGATGCTCATCGAGGAACACAGGATGCAGGCCGAACGCGGCGTACAGTCCCGCATCGCTTTGCACCAGATCCCACACGCGCTGCCAGTTGCGCTGATACACGCCCAGCACCACCAACCGTTGCACACCCATGGCCCGACAATTGGCCAGGACTGTCTGACGATCTGCGTCGAAATCCGGGAAGTCCAGGTGGGTGTGGGTGTCGATCAGCGCCATGCTCAGGCCTCGCGAATCCGCTGCTTGAAGGTCCGCGCGATGGCGTGGACGCCAGGTTGGTAGTCATCCTTCTCGATGGCCGCCAGCGCCAGGGCCAGTGCTTTCTCGGCGATCAGGTAATGCTGCTGGGCCATGGCGTTGACCGGCAGGGGTAAAAAATCCAGCAACTGCGTGTCGCCGAACGTGCCCAGGTGCAAGTGTGCAGGGTTGAGCGCGTGGCTTTGCAGCAGGTCGAAAACACCCTGCAACAGCACGTATGAAGTGGTGACCAACGCATCGGGTAAATGCCCGAGCCGTTCGAGCAAATCGCCGGCCAGACGCCGACCGCAGGCACGGCTGAAGGCCTCGCCCTGTTCGAGTATCACTGCGCCCTCGAAACCTTCGAGCGCGTGTTGAAAGCCGGAGGCGCGAGCGCGGCTGATACTGAGCTCAGGGCGCGCACCGATCAGCGCAATGTGTCGTGGCAGCGGCTTGAGCAGGCTGCGGGTAAGTTGCAGGCTGGCTTCATGGTCGTCACTGACCACTGAGCAAAAGCGCGTGGCGTCCATTTCCCGGTCGATGGCAATGATCGGCAATCCGGCTTTCTGTAGCTCGCCGTAGCTGTCATCGCTGTCTGGCAGGCAGCTGGCGACGAACAGGGCATCGCAGCGTCGGGCGCGAAACAGCTGTAACAATTGCAATTCACTGACAGGCGCATCATCGGAGCTGGCGATCAGCAGTTGATAGCCGTGGGCGCGGGCGCCTTGCTCCAACGCTTTGGCGATGCAGGCGTAGCTGGGGTTTTCCAGGTCAGGCAGGATAAAACCGAGGGTGCGGGTGTGGCGGCTGCGCAAACCGGCGGCCTGCGGATTGGGGCGGAAGTCATGCTCCTCGACCACCTTGCGCACGCGCTCGACCGTAGCGCTGCTGATGCGCTGCTGTTCGGCCTTGCCGTTGATCACATAGCTGGCGGTCGTAACGGATACACCGGCCAGACGGGCAATATCAGTGAGTTTCAAGCCGAGAGTTCCTTTCGTTGTTTGTGTGCGCGCCGATCTGTGTGGAAATTCTATGTTGCCTGGTGAATGTTCTGCGTCAATCACTCCTCATGAAGCTCCCTGCTTTTTCGTGGGGCTTTGAAAAAACTTCCGCCTGCCATCTGACGGTTGGACTTCAACGGCAGCAGATTATCGAGTAACGTGCCGGACTTGATAGATTAAACGATTCAGCAAGGCAAATTTTCTGCCGTAATCTACAACACGGGACTGTCAGACAGTTATCCCTTCATCGCCTAAGCTGTCGTTCAATTCAACCCGTTCTTGTTCATCGGTTCCTAAAACAAGAAGCAAGCGCCCAACGGCGCTACAAAGGAGAAAGGCATGCTCGAACTCACCGTAGAGCAAATATCCATGGCCCAGACGGCTGTGGATAAGTCCGCCGCATTGCACCTGCTTGCCGATAAGCTGGCTGCCGATGGACTGGTCGCCGAGGGCTACCTTGAGGGTTTACAGGGCCGTGAAGCACAAGGCTCGACTTTTCTGGGCCAGGGCATCGCCATTCCCCACGGTACTCCCGAAACCCGTGACCTGGTCTTCGCCACAGGCGTGCGCTTGCTGCAGTTCCCCGAGGGCGTGGACTGGGGCGATGGGCAGATGGTTTATCTGGCCATAGGTATAGCTGCGAAATCCGACGAGCATCTGCGTTTACTGCAATTGCTCACGCGTGCATTGGGCGAAACCGATCTGGGCGAAGCGTTGCGTCGGGCGAAGAGCCCCGAGGCGTTGCTGAAATTACTTCAGGGTGCGCCGCAGGAGTTGGCGCTCGATGCGCAGATGATCAGCCTTGGCGTGTCGGCGGATGACTTTGAAGAGCTGGTATGGCGTGGCGCGCGGCTGTTGCGCAAGGCCGATTGCGTCAGTAATGGCTTCGCGGCCGTACTGCAACAGGTTGAAGCGCTGCCTCTAGGCGATGGTTTGTGGTGGCTGCACAGCGAGCAGACGGTCAAGCGTCCAGGGTTGGCGTTTGTCACGCCAGATAAACCGATTCGCTTTCTGGGTCAGCCACTCAATGGCTTGTTCTGTCTCGCCAGCCTGGGCGAGGCCCATCAGGCATTGCTTGAGCGTCTATGTGCGCTGCTGATCGAAGGCCGTGGCCACGAGTTGGGCCACGCCACCAGCAGCCGTGCGGTGCTCGCGGTATTGGGGGGTGAACTGCCGCAGGATTGGCCGAGTGAGCGTATTGCACTGGCTAACGCCCATGGCTTGCATGCACGCCCGGCGAAAAACCTCGCGCAATTGGCTAAAGGTTTTGAAGGCGAGATTCGGGTGCGCATCGTCGACAGTAGTGAAGCCGCCGTCTCGGTCAAGAGCCTGAGCAAGCTGCTCAGCCTGGGTGCGCGCCGTGGTCAGGTGCTGGAGTTTATTGCTGAACCGAGCATCGCCGCCGATGCCTTACCCGCGATACTCGCCGCTGTGCGAGAAGGTCTGGGCGAAGACGTCGAGGCGTTGCCACAGGAAGCCCTGGCCGTTGAAGTTGATGTTGTAATCACCACCGTATCTGAGGCTGAGGCATGGGGCCCGAGTCTGGTTGCACCGGCCGAGGGCAGCCTGATTCAGGCCATCGCAGCGGCCCCCGGTATCGCCATGGGGCCGGCGCACATTCAGGTGCCACAGACCTTCGATTATCCGCTACGCGGAGAGTCCTTCTCTGTCGAACGTGAGCGTTTGCAGCAGGCGCTGGGCGAGGTTCGCCAGGATCTTGAAAGGCTGATCCAGCACAGTCAGGCGCAAGCCATTCGCGAGATTTTCACCACCCACCAGGAAATGCTCGATGACCCCGGCCTGACCGATGAAGTCGGCAGCCGCCTGGAGCAGGGCGAAAGCGCGGAAGCGGCTTGGATTGGCGTGATTGACGCCGCCGCACGGCAACAGGAGCTGTTGCAGGACGCCCTGCTGGCCGAGCGCGCTGCGGACCTGCGTGACATCGGACGTCGGGTGCTGGCTCAGCTGTGTGGTGTCGAGACCATAGTCGAGCCTGAACAACCCTACATTCTGGTGATGGAGGAAGTGGGGCCATCGGACGTGGCGCGCCTGGATCCGGCACGAGTGGCGGGTATTCTGACAGCCCGGGGCGGCGCGACGGCGCACAGTGCGATTGTCGCCCGTGCCTTGGGCATTCCGGCGCTGGTGGGGGCGGGTGATGCGGTGCTGCTGATCGCGCCGGGCACGTTGCTGCTGCTGGATGGTCAGCGGGGACGTCTGAGTGTCGCACCGGATTCGGCGGCCTTGCAGCGTGCCACGCAAGAACGTGATACCCGCGACCAACGTTTGCAGGCTGCGGCGGCGTTGCGTCTGGAGCCTGCGTTGACCCGGGACGGGCATGCCGTCGACGTGTTCGCCAATATCGGCGACAGCGCGAGCACGGCCATTGCGGTCGAGCAGGGTGCCGAGGGCATTGGCTTGTTGCGCACTGAACTGATTTTCATGGCCCACACCCAGGCGCCGGACGAAGCGACCCAAGAAGCCGAATACCGCCGTGTGCTTGATGCGCTCGCCGGGCGGCCTTTGGTTGTCCGGACTCTGGATGTGGGTGGCGACAAGCCCCTGCCGTACTGGCCGATCGATAAAGAGGAGAACCCTTTCCTCGGTGTGCGCGGGATTCGTCTGACCTTGCAACGCCCCCACATCATGGAAAGCCAGCTGCGCGCCTTGTTGCGCGCAGCAGACAATCGCCCGCTGCGAATCATGTTTCCCATGGTTGGCACCGTCGAAGAATGGCGCCAGGCGCGGGACATGACGTTGCGTTTGCGCGAAGAGATCCCGGTCGCGGATTTGCAGTTGGGCATCATGATCGAGGTACCGTCGGCGGCACTCTTGGCCCCGGTGCTGGCCCGTGAGGTGGACTTCTTCAGCGTGGGCACCAATGACCTGACCCAATACACCCTGGCCATCGACCGGGGTCATCCGACGTTGTCCGGGCAGGCCGATGGTTTGCACCCGGCCGTCTTGCAATTGATCGACATCACCGTGCGTGCCGCCCACGCCCATGGCAAATGGGTGGGGGTGTGTGGCGAGTTGGCGGCGGACCCGTTGGCGGTGCCGATCCTGGTCGGCCTGGGCGTGGATGAGCTGAGTGTTGGCGCGCGCAGCATTGGCGAGGTCAAGGCCTGCGTGCGCGAGTTGAACCTGCGTACGACGCAGCAGTTGGCGCAGCAGGCGCTGACCCTGGGGACTGCTGGCGAAGTGCGCACAATGGTGGAAGCCATGTTCATGGAGGTCATGTAATGGCGAAAATTCTGACCCTGACCCTGAACCCGGCGCTGGACCTGACTGTGCAGTTGGATCAGTTGCAGGTCGGCCAGGTCAATCGCAGCAACGCGATGCTCAGCCATGCGGCAGGCAAGGGCCTGAATGTTGCGCAAGTGCTGGCTGACCTCGGGCATGACCTGACGGTGGCGGGCTTTCTTGGTGTCGATAACCAGCAGGCGTTCGAATCGCTGTTTGCGCATCGACAGTTCACCGACGAGTTCATTCGCGTGGCCGGGGAAACCCGCAGCAACATCAAACTGGCGGAAAGCAGTGGACGCATTACCGATCTGAATGGTCCAGGTCCGTTCGTCAGCGAAGACGCGCAGCAGGCGCTGATGGCCCGTCTTGAACAGATCGCTCCCGACTTCGATGTGGTGGTGGTCGCGGGCAGTTTGCCGCGTGGCGTCAGTCCTGAATGGTTGCACGCGCTGCTACTGCGCCTGAAAGCACTGGGCTTGAAAGTGGCGCTGGATACCAGTGGCGAGGCATTGCGGGTTGGATTGACGGCGGGCCCGTGGCTGATCAAACCCAATACCGAAGAGCTGGCCGACGCTCTGGATGCGCCGATCATTTCCATCGCGGCACAGGCTGAGGTGGCGAGCCGCTTGCGGGCACAGGGCGTCGAACATGTGGTGATTTCCCAAGGGTCGGAGGGTGTGCACTGGTTCAGTACCGGTGTGGCCCTGCAAGCCTTGCCGCCCAAGGTGGTGGTTGCCAGCACCGTGGGTGCCGGTGATTCGCTGTTGGCCGGGATGGTTCACGGGTTGCTCGGCGGCCATCCGCCGCAACAGATTTTGCGCACGGCCACCGCCATTGCGGCGATGGCGGTGACACAGATTGGCTTTGGCATCAGCGATGTCGCACACCTGAAGCTGCTTGAAAAAGGCGTCAGCGTGCGCGCCCTGACAGAACAATAAGAGGGATTGTGATGAAGTTAGCCATTGTTACGGCCTGCCCGAACGGCCAGGTCAGCAGCGTGCTCAGCGCCCGGTTGCTGGACGCGGCAGCGCAGCGTCAGGGTTGGAGCACCAACGTTGAAATCCATGATCCGCACACGCCCGGCAATCGTTTATCGCCCGAGGCCGTAGCGGCGGCGGATTGGGTATTGGTCGTCAATACCGGTCCGCTGGACCTGAGCCGGTTTGTCGGCAAGCGTCTGTTTCAGACGTCACCGGCCCAAGCGTTGCAGGATGTCGAAAGCTTTTTGCGCATCGCAGCCGAGCAGGCGACGGTCTATGTCGCCCCGCAAACGGCGCCACTGCAAACGGTCGCAAGTACTGGCGCAAAGCCAAAGCTGGTCGCGGTCACTGCTTGCCCGACCGGGGTTGCCCATACCTTTATGGCCGCCGAAGCCATCCAGCAAGCGGCCAAGCGCCTCGGCTACGACCTGCAGGTCGAAACCCAGGGCTCGGTCGGCGCGCGTAACCCGCTCAGTGCCCAAGCCATTGCCGACGCCGATGTGGTGTTGCTTGCCGCAGACATCGAGGTCAACACCGAGCGTTTCGCCGGTAAGCGCATTTATCGTTGCGGCACCGGCATTGCCCTCAAACAGGCTGAGGCCACGCTGAAAAAAGCTTTGGCTGACGGGCAGGTCGAGTCCTCGGCCGCCGCCGGTCAAGTCGCCCCGAGACAAGAGAAAAGCGGGGTCTATAAACACCTGCTGACGGGCGTGTCGTTCATGCTGCCGATGGTGGTGGCGGGGGGCTTATTGATTGCGCTGTCGTTCGTTTTCGGCATTACCGCGTTCAAGGAGCAGGGCACACTGGCCGCCGCGCTGATGCAGATCGGCGGAGACGCTGCGTTCAAACTGATGGTGCCGCTGCTCGCCGGTTACATCGCCTATTCCATCGCCGACCGCCCAGGCCTGGCGCCGGGGATGATCGGCGGGTTGCTCGCCAGCACCCTGGGCGCCGGTTTTATTGGCGGGATCATCGCCGGCTTCCTGGCCGGTTACAGCGCATGGGCGATCAATCGTTATGCGCGATTGCCCGCCAGTGTCGAGGCGCTCAAGCCGATTTTGATCATCCCGCTGCTGTCGAGTCTGTTCACCGGGCTGGTGATGATCTACGTGGTCGGCAAGCCGGTAGCAGGCATGCTCGAGGCGTTGACGCATTTCCTCGACAGCATGGGCACGACCAACGCGATCCTGCTCGGTGTGTTGCTTGGCGCGATGATGTGCGTCGACCTGGGCGGGCCGATCAACAAGGCGTCTTACGCGTTCTCGGTCGGGCTGTTGGCGTCGCAGAGTTATGCCCCGATGGCCGCCGCGATGGCAGCGGGCATGGTGCCGCCGATTGGCATGGGGATCGCCAGCTTTATCGCGCGGCACAAGTTTGCACAGAGTGAACGCGAGGCCGGTAAAGCTGCGCTGGTGTTGGGGTTGTGCTTCATCTCCGAAGGCGCGATTCCTTTTGCGGCCAAGGACCCGTTGCGGGTGATTCCCGCGAGTGTCGCTGGCGGCGCGTTGACCGGTGCTTTGTCGATGTTTTTCGGCTGCAAACTGATGGCGCCTCACGGCGGCCTGTTCGTCATGCTGATCCCCAACGCGATCAACCATGCGCTGTTGTATTTAGTCGCCATCGTCGCAGGGAGTTTACTGACGGGGGTAGCGTATGCGGTTTTGAAGCGGCCGGAAGGGGTGGAAATGGAAGGGGTGCCGGTGGTCTGACGGACCGAGCCTCCTATCAAAAAACCTATAACAAATTGATTGATAAGTAATTTTTAAAAAATAAAATGATCCCATGTAGGCGCTGACTTGTTTGCGAATCGGCTACGCAGCAGTCGTAAAATGGCTGGATTCACCCCCGCATGAAGGTCGTCCCGCCCTTTTCGCAGACAAGTCAGCTCCTACGTCCATGGGCCTATTGCACGATTCCACTTCCACTACCCTCGCGTGGTGGATTGCCAGTACGCCTCAGAAAAGGGACGGGGGCGCTCTACAAAACGCAAATTCCCTGCGGCTTTAGAATCCTGGCTGGCCTATCATTAGCCACCTAACGACAGGTCAGGGTTTGAACCGCATGCTGGGTATATTTTTTGAAACCCTGAACATCACCGCGCCCGTGTTTGCCATGCTGTTTCTGGGCGTGTTGCTCAAGCGGGTGGGCTGGATCAACGACAGCTTTATCCATACAGCTTCCGCGCTGGTGTTCAACGTCACCATGCCTGCGCTGTTGTTTCTCGGCATTATTCATGCGGATCTGCATGCGGCCTTGCAGCCCAGGCTGCTCGCTTATTTTGTCGTGGCGACGTTGCTGAGTTTTGCCTTGTCCTGGGGGTGGGCGATCTGGCGTTGCCCACATGAGGATCGCGGGATTTATACCCAGGGCGCCTTTCGCGGGAACAACGGCGTCATCGGCCTGGCCCTGGCTGCCAGCATGTACGGCGACTATGGCATTTCCCTGGGGGCGATTCTCGCTGCGCTGGTGATCCTGTTTTACAACACGCTGTCGACCATCGTGTTGGCAGTCTACAGCCCGGTGATCAAGTCCGATCCGTGGAGCGTATTCAAAAGCATCCTGTGCAACCCCTTGATCATCAGCGTGCTGGCAGCCGCGCCTTTTGCCTATTTCAACATCGGCTTACCGGGTTGGCTGGAAACGTCCGGCAAGTACCTGGCGCAGATGACCTTGCCGCTGGCATTGATCTGCATCGGCGGCACCTTGTCACTGGCGGCATTGCGCAAGAGTGGTGACATGGCAGTCAGCGCCAGTCTGGTGAAGATGGTCTGGCTGCCGGTGTTCTGTACCTTGGGCGCCTGGCTGTGTGGTTTTCGCGGGGCGGAACTGGGGATTCTGTTCCTGTACTTCGGCAGCCCGACCGCTGCGGCCAGCTTTGTCATGGCGCGTGCGGCCAATGGCAATCATGAGCTGGCTGCGGCGATCATCGTCATCACCACCCTGGCGGCGGCGGTGACGACTAACCTCGGCATTTTCATTCTGCAATGGGGCGGTTGGATCTAGTCCGCTTTTTGGTAGGTGTCGATCACTTCCTGCGCTGCACGAAACGCATCGATCGCCGCCGGTACGCCGGCATACACCGCACAATGCAGCAGCGCTTCGCGAATCTCTTCGACCGTACAGCCATTGTTCAACGCGCCGCGCACATGGCCTTTGAGTTCTTGCGGGCATTTGAGCGCGGTAAGGGCAGCAAGGGTGATCAGGCTGCGGGTTTTCAGCGGCAGACCTTCGCGGTTCCAGACGCTGCCCCACGCATGTTCGTTGACGAAATCCTGCAGCGGTTGGGTGAAGTCGGTGGCGTTGTTCAGCGCCCGGTCGACGAATGCATCACCCATTACCTGGCGGCGCATGTTTACGCCGCTGTTATTGCTGTCAGTCATGGCAATCTCCTCAATGTTGGCGCCGCCAGGCTCGAACTGTACTGAGCGCAAGCAAGGCGGCAAGCAGGGGTAGCACGAAATGAATCATCAGTTTTTCAAGGGTGTCAGCCAGCGGCATGCCGGTGGTGAACGAAATAATATGCAGCCCATAGGCGCCATACAGGGCCAGGAGCAGCAAGCCTTCAGCGCGGGTTACCCGCAGACCTGAATAGAACACTGGCAGGCAGAGTGTCGCGACAGCCAGCATGACCGGTATATCGAAACTCAGCGCGTTGGGCGAGACCGATAGAGGGGCCGGCGCGATCAAGGCGGTCAGGCCGAGCACCCCCAGCAGGTTGAACAGATTGCTGCCAATCACGTTGCCGGCGGCAATGTCCCGCTCGCCACGCCACGCGGCGATCAACGAGGTGGTCAATGCCGGCAGCGAGGTGCTGACGGCGATAACGGTCAGTCCGATTATCCGTTCGGAGAGGCCCAGGTCCTGGGCGATCACCACGGCGGCTTCCACCAATAAGCGTCCGCCGACCACCAGCAAGGCCAGACCGCAGGCCATTACCACCAGACTGCTGAACCATGGAGCTTTCTTGTGCAGTGCCTCTGTCAGGGTATTTTTCTGAAGATGACTGTGGCTGCTGCCATGCGCGGATCGACGCAGCAGGATCAACAGATAAATCAAAAGGGTAATCAGCAGGATCGAGCCATCCAGCGGGCTGAGCTCACCATTGTACGAGAGGCCGAAGACCAACAGGCTGGCGCCGATCATCAGTGGAATATCCACGCGCACCAACTGTCTGGCCACCCGTAGCGGAATGATTAGCGCCGAGAAACCAAGGGTTACCAGGATATTGAAGATATTGCTGCCGATCACGCTGCCCACGGCGATGTCCGGGCTGTCGGAAAAGGCTGCTTGCAGGCTGACCGCCATTTGCGGGGCGCTACTGCCCAGTGCGACCACGGTCAGGCCAATGATGAGCGGGCGGACCTTAAGGCTGGCGGCCAGACGCACAGCAGCGCGTACCGACAGCTCGGCACCGATCACCAGCAGGAGCAAGCCACCAAACAGCTGAAGCAGGCTTGGCAGCGGAAGCGTCGATAGCTCGAGAATTCAGATCACCCTTCAGTCGCTCAAGGTTTGCACGCGCACTCGCGTTACGCCGCTGTGCAGCATACCCAGTTGTGCAGCGGCTTTGCGTGACAAATCAATCAAGCGCCCACGGACATGCGGGCCTCGGTCGTTGATACGTACTACGACGGTCTTGTCGTTGTCCAGATCGGTGACCAACACCCGCGTGCCGAAAGGCAGCTCGCGATGGGCGGCGGTCAGGGCGTTTTGATCGAAGCGTTCACCACTGGCGGTACGTTTGCCTTGATGTTTGGCGCCGTAATAGCTGGCGCCGCCGACTTCGTTGTAACCGCGTGGGTCGATGTTATGGCTGGCGCAACCGGCCAGTAGAGTAAGCAGTGCACAAGCGCTGAAGAGCCGCCACATGGATTTTGGTCCTTCATGTTGAGCAGGTTTGGGTCGGCACAAATCCCCTGATACAGGAGTTGACGCGCAACTACGCGTCCCGCTGTGAAGACCAGGCAGCGCGGTCGGTCAGATACTCCGCGCCGTATGGCCTTCGCAGACAAGTCAGTTACTACCCTGGGCCGATGTATCAGCCTTCGAGCTTGCTTTTGAGCAATTCGTTCACTTGTTGTGGGTTGGCTTTGCCCTTGGATACCTTCATTGCCTGACCAACGAAGAAACCGAACATTTTGCCGCGTTTGGCTTCATCGGCGGCACGGTACTGTTCGACCTGTTCGGCGTTGGCGGCCAGCATCTCGTCCAGCATCGACTCAATGGCGCCACTGTCGGTGACTTGTTTCAGACCGCGTTGGGCAATGACCTCGTCAGCGCTGCCTTCACCGTTGGCCATGGCCTCGAACACCATTTTGGCAATTTTGCCGGAGATGGTGTTGTCGGTAATGCGCAGCAACATGCCGCCCAGCTGCTCGGCACTGACCGGTGCTTGCTCGATTTCCAGGCCAAGTTTGTTCAACAGGCTACCCAGTTCGACCATGACCCAGTTGGCCGCCAGCTTGGCGTCGCCGCCGATGCTGACTACTTTTTCGAAGTAATCGGCTTGCTCGCGGCTCGACGCCAGCACGCTCGCGTCGTAGGCCGACAGACCGAATTGCGCCTGGAAGCGCTCGCGCTTTTGCGGCGGCAGCTCAGGCAGGGTGGCGCGCACTTCAACCAGGAACGCGTCTTCGATCACCACGGGCAGCAGGTCTGGATCGGGGAAGTAACGGTAGTCGTTGGCTTCCTCCTTGCTGCGCATGGAGCGGGTTTCGTCTTTGGCTGGGTCGTACAGGCGGGTTTGCTGGATGACCCGGCCGCCGTCTTCGATCAGCTCGATCTGGCGTTGTACTTCGGTGTTGATCGCCTTCTCGATGAAGCGGAACGAGTTGACGTTCTTGATCTCGCAACGCGTGCCGTATTCAACCTGGCCCATTGGCCGGATCGACACGTTACAGTCGCAGCGCAGCGAACCTTCGGCCATGTTGCCATCGCAGATGCCCAGGTAACGAACCAGCGCGTGGATCGCCTTGACGTAAGCCACGGCCTCCTTGGCGGTGCGCATGTCCGGCTCGGACACGATTTCCAGCAATGGCGTGCCAGCGCGGTTGAGGTCAATCCCAGTCATGCCGCTGAAGTCTTCATGCAGGCTTTTGCCCGCATCTTCTTCCAGGTGCGCGCGGGTAATGCCGACCCGTTTGACCGTGCCGTCTTCCAGCGTGATATCCAGGTGGCCTTTGCCGACGATTGGCAGCTCCATCTGGCTGATCTGGTAGCCCTTGGGCAAGTCCGGGTAGAAGTAGTTCTTGCGCGAGAACACATTGTGCTGACCGATCTCGGCATCAATCGCCAGACCGAACTTGACCGCCATGCGCACCGCTTCTTCGTTCAGCACCGGCAACACGCCTGGCATGCCCAGGTCGATCAGGCTGGCCTGGGTGTTGGGCTCAGAACCGAATGTGGTGCTGCTGCCGGAGAAAATCTTCGATTGGGTGGCGAGCTGGGTGTGAATTTCCAGCCCGATCACAACTTCCCATTGCATGTTCATTCCTCAAAAAATGCCAGGGAGATTTGAAAGTGTAGCGAGCGACGGCAAGACAAGGCGGAAACTGGCGAGCAAGCGGAGTTGACTTTAGTCAATGAGCATTGCGAGCCAGTTTTCAACGCAGTATTACCGAGCGCAGCAGCTTTCAAAATCCCTGGGGGGCGCGGGTGTGCCAGTCAGTGACTTGCTGGTACTGATGCGCGACGTTGAGCAGGCGGCCTTCCTGGAAGTACGGGGCGAGCAGTTGCACGCCGACCGGCAGGCCCTCGACGAAACCGGCAGGCATGGACAAGCCCGGCAGGCCCGCGAGGTTGGCGGTAATGGTGTAGAAATCTTCCAGATAGGCAGAAATCGGGTCGTTGTTCTTGGCGCCGATTTTCCAGGCCGGGTTAGGCGTGGTCGGGCCGAGGATCACGTCGACTTCAGCGAACGCGTTCATGAAGTCGTTCTTGATCAGGCGCCGGACTTTCTGCGCTTGCAGGTAATAAGCGTCGTAGTAACCGGCCGACAGTACGTAAGCACCGACCAGGATCCGCCGCTGAACTTCCGGGCCGAAGCCTTCGGCGCGTGAGCGCTTGTACAGATCGGTCAGGTCTTTCGGGTCTTCGCAGCGATAGCCAAACCGCACACCGTCGAAGCGCGAGAGGTTGGAGGATGCTTCCGCCGGGGCGATCACGTAATAGGCCGGGATCCCGTGTTGCAGGTTCGGCAGGCTGACGTCCTTGACCACGGCACCGAGCTTTTCCAGCTCCTTGACGCTTTCAAGTACCAGCTCGGCGATGCGCGGGTCGAGACCCGCGCCGAAGTATTCTTTCGGGATGCCGATGCGCAGGCCTTGCAGCGAGCCATTGAGGCAGGCGGAATAATCCGGCACAGGCTCGTCGATGCTGGTCGAGTCCTTTGGATCGAAACCGGCCATGCCTTGCAGGAGCAGGGCACAGTCTTCCGCGTTACGCGCAAGCGGGCCGGCCTGATCGAGGCTGGAGGCATAAGCGATCATGCCCCAGCGCGAAACGCGACCGTACGTCGGTTTCAGGCCGGTAAGGTTGGTCAGCGCTGCCGGTTGGCGAATCGATCCGCCGGTGTCAGTGCCCGTTGCAGCAGGTATCAGACGAGCGGCAACGGCGGCTGCCGAACCACCGGACGAACCGCCGGGAACGTATTCGAGGTTCCACGGGTTTTTCACCGGGCCGTAGTAGCTCGATTCATTGGCAGAACCCATGGCGAATTCGTCCATGTTGGTCTTGCCCAGCGTGACCGTGCCGGCAGCCGCGAGCTTGGCAACTACGGTTGCGTCATACGGTGATGTAAAGTTGTCGAGCATCTTCGAGCCGCAGCTGGTGCGTACGCCCTCAGTGCAGAACAAGTCTTTATGCGCCAGTGGCGCGCCCAGCAGCGGGCCGCTCTCACCCGCTGCGCGGCGAGCATCGGCAGCTTGCGCCTGGCTGATCGCCAGCGCTTCGGTCTGTGTGATGAAGCTATTGAGCTGCGGGTCGAGCTGGGCGATACGCGCCAGCAGAACCCGGGTCAATTCTTCGGAAGAAAACTTTTTGTCGGCGAGTCCGCGGGCGATCTCGGCCAGAGTCAATTGATGCATTGCAGGCTCTTTCCCTTACTCGATGACTTTCGGAACCAGATACAGGCCTTTTTCGACCGCTGGTGCGATGGCTTGGTAAGTCTCGCGATTATTTCGCTCGGTCACGACGTCCGCACGCAGACGTTGAGAGGCCTCCAGCGGGTGCGCAAGGGGCTCTATACCGCTGGTATCGACGGCCTGCATCTGGCTGACCAGTTCGAGGATACTATTAAGTGCTTCGGTAGTACGCGGAATATCGGCGTCATTGAGGCCAAGTCGAGCCAAATGAGCGATTTTTTCCACGTCGGAGCGTTCAAGCGCCATGGGATTCTCCAGTGGAAAGCAAACGGATGTCATCCGTGTGGTAGATTGTCGGAACACTATCGCATTTCTACGGTCATAAGGCCGCGAACGTCTAGGGTCGTGCTCGGAAAAACAGCCAATTTAACATATTGGCTCCTTGCCCAAAATCCCTGTCGTTGTTAGAGTTTGCCGCACTTTTTTACCCACGCGTTGCCTAGGGTCCCTTTCCCATGTTCAAGAAACTGCGTGGCATGTTTTCCAGCGATCTGTCTATCGACCTGGGCACTGCCAACACCCTTATTTACGTGCGAGAGCGCGGTATTGTTCTGAATGAACCGTCGGTTGTGGCCATTCGCACCCACGGTAATCAGAAGAGCGTCGTTGCTGTCGGGATGGAGGCCAAGCGTATGCTGGGCCGGACTCCAGGCAATATTGCAGCTATTCGCCCAATGAAAGACGGTGTTATCGCCGATTTCAGTGTGTGCGAAAAAATGCTGCAGTACTTCATCAACAAGGTTCACGAAAACAGCTTTCTGCAGCCTAGCCCTCGTGTGCTGATCTGCGTACCGTGCAAATCCACCCAGGTGGAGCGCCGGGCGATCCGTGAATCAGCTCTGGGTGCGGGCGCTCGCGAAGTGTTTCTGATCGAAGAGCCAATGGCTGCGGCAATTGGTGCAGGTCTGCCGGTTGAAGAAGCTCGCGGTTCGATGGTGGTCGATATCGGTGGTGGTACCACTGAAATCGCGCTGATCTCCCTCAACGGTGTGGTGTATGCCGAATCCGTGCGCGTGGGCGGCGACCGTTTCGACGAAGCGATCATCACCTATGTGCGCCGTAACTACGGCAGCCTGATCGGTGAGTCGACTGCAGAACGCATCAAGCAGGAGATCGGTACAGCCTACCCGGGCGGTGAAGTACGTGAAGTCGATGTACGTGGCCGTAACCTGGCCGAAGGCGTTCCACGTGCCTTCACCCTGAACTCCAACGAAGTGCTTGAAGCACTGCAGGAGTCCTTGGCGACTATCGTTCAGGCGGTGAAAAGCGCCCTGGAACAATCGCCGCCTGAACTGGCTTCGGACATCGCCGAACGCGGTCTGGTGCTTACGGGTGGTGGCGCGTTGCTGCGTGACTTGGACAAACTGCTGGCTCAGGAAACCGGTTTGCCGGTGATCGTTGCCGAAGACCCACTGACCTGTGTTGCTCGTGGCGGTGGTCGTGCCCTGGAAATGATGGATAAGCACACCATGGATCTGCTCTCCAGCGAATAAGTTCGCCGGACGACTCTCCACGTGGCCCCCGTTTACAGGTAGCACTCAGTAGTGCTACCTGTATGCGTTGGGCTGACGCCAACATTTGGTGTTCAACTTCTCAATCTGCGTCCAGGCCGGTTCCATGCCGAATAAGCACAACCCGTTGAAGCTCAACCCAGCAAAAACATGCCTGGGAGGAGCGGCCTATTAAACCGCTTTTCGCAAAAGGTCCCTCTCTGGGCGTGCGCCTGTTGGTGCTGGTGGTGTTGTCGGTTGCGCTGATGGTGGTGGATGCCCGCTTTACGGTGCTCAAGCCCGTTCGCAGTCAGATGTCACTGGTGTTGATGCAGTCGTACTGGGTCGCTGATCTACCACAGCGCTTGTACCAGGGTGTCGCCAGCCAGTTCGGCAGTCGTACCGAACTGATCGCCGAAAACGAAAAGCTCAAGACCGAAGCCTTGCTCCTGCAAGGGCGCCTGCAAAAACTGGCGGCCTTGACCGAGCAGAACGTACGTCTGCGCGAGTTGCTCAACTCTTCCGCACTGGTCAATGAAAAGGTCGAAGTGGCCGAGTTGATCGGCATGGACCCCAACCCCTTCACGCATCGCATCATCATCAACAAAGGCGAGCGCGATGGGGTGGTCCTCGGTCAGCCGGTACTCGATGCCCGTGGCTTGATGGGGCAGGTGGTCGAACTGATGCCCTACACTTCACGGGTCCTGCTGCTGACAGACACGACCCACAGCATTCCTGTGCAGGTCAATCGTAACGGTCTGCGTGCCATTGCCAGCGGCACCGGTAACCCGGAGCGCCTGGAATTACGCCACGTCGCCGACACCGCTGATATCAAGGAAGGCGATTTGCTGGTGAGTTCCGGCCTCGGTCAGCGCTTCCCGGCAGGTTATCCGGTGGCGACGGTCAAAGAAGTGATCCATGACTCCGGTCAGCCGTTCGCCATCGTGCGTGCGGTGCCGACCGCTGCGCTGAATCGCAGTCGTTACCTGTTGCTGGTGTTCAGTGATAGCCGCTCGCCTGAGCAGCGCGCCGCCGATGCGGCGCAAGCCCAGGAAGCGATTGATCGGCAAGCAGCCGACCCTGCCGCAACCCCAGCCAATCCCGCTGCGGCCCATGCACCCGCTACTGCGCCGACGATCCCGGCGGCTACGCATGCAAATCCTGCGTCCGCTGCGCCTGCCCACGCGCCTGCAGCGTCTGCCACTCATTCACCGGCAACCGCTGTGTCGAAACCGGTCGCCAAGCCCGCTACGTCCAAGCCAGCGGTCGCCGCGCCTGCTACCCCTCGGGAGAGGCAATAATGGTTAATCTCGCCCGTGCAAAAAACGGCTGGGTGGTCTGGTTCACGTTCGCGGTAGGTTTACTGCTGAGCGTTTCACCATTGCCGCAGTTCATGGAAATCTTTCGCCCGCTATGGCTGGCACTGCTATTGGCTTTCTGGGCATTGGCGTTACCGCACAAAATCGGTATGACCACCGCCTGGCTGCTCGGTCTGGCCGAGGACGTGCTGTATGGCACGTTGCTGGGGCAGAACGCGCTGATCCTGACCCTGATTACCTTCCTTGTGTTGTCGTTGCAGCAGCGCTTGCGTATGTTCCCGATGTGGCAACAAAGTCTGGTGATTCTGGTGATTTTCGGTCTGGCGCAGTTGGCTCAGCTCTGGCTCAGCGCCTTGACCGGCAATCGTCAGCCGACGCTTGCACTGGTGTTGCCAGCGCTGGTCAGCGCGTTATTGTGGCCGTGGGTGAGTTATGGCCTGCGAGGGTTGCGTAACCGCTTGAGTATCAATTAGGCGGATTCACATTCGCCTGACGTTTCGCCCCGTGACATGTTTTGCGTAGCGCGTATTGCAGAGTGGCAACGCCCACGATCACTGACAGGGAGATGTCCTTATGCCCCCGCTCTATCTGGCTTCGGGCTCACCCCGTCGCCGTGAACTGCTGACGCAGATAGGCGTGCCTTTTACTTCGCTCAGTGCACAGATCGATGAAACCCCTTTGCCCGACGAGGCCCCGATGGCCTACGTCGAACGGCTTGCGCGAGGCAAAGCCGAGGCCGGTCTGGCGTTGCTGGCAGTCAGCGAAGGGGGCTCCAGCCCTTGTGTGATCGGTGCTGACACCGCCGTGGCGCTCAATGGAAAAATCCTCGGCAAGCCGGTCGACGAAGCCGATGCCCTGGCGATGTTGAGCGCCTTGTCCAGCCATGAACACGAAGTGCTGACTGCCATCGCTGTGATCAACAACCAGCGTTGTGAAACCCGTGTGGTCCGCAGTCTGGTGCGCTTTCGCTCGATTCAGGTTGAGGAAGCCAAGGCTTACTGGGCCAGCGGCGAGCCACACGACAAAGCAGGCGGTTACGCGATTCAGGGGCTGGCGGCTATTTTTGTCGCCGATCTGCACGGCAGTTATTCGGCGGTGGTCGGATTGCCGTTGTGCGAAACCGCAGAACTTCTTGGCCGTTTCGGCATACCCTGTTGGCAACGCCTGGAAGGTAATAAACCATGAGTGAAGAGATTCTGATCAACATCACGCCGATGGAGTCGCGTGTGGCCGTGGTTGAGAACGGTGTGCTGCAGGAAGTCCACGTTGAGCGGACCCAGCGTCGCGGCATCGTCGGCAACATTTATAAAGGCAAAGTCGTACGGGTTCTACCCGGCATGCAAGCGGCCTTCATCAACATCGGCCTGGACCGCGCAGCGTTCATTCATGCGTCGGAAATTTCAATGCGCGAAGGTCCGGCCGTTGAAAGCATCAGTGCGCTGGTGCATGAAGGCCAGAGCTTGGTAGTGCAGGTCACCAAAGACCCGATTGGCAGCAAAGGTGCGCGTCTGACCACGCAATTGTCGATCCCGTCGCGCTATCTGGTGTACATGCCCAAAACCTCCCACGTCGGGATCTCCTTGAAAATCGAAGACGAAGCCGAGCGCGAGCGTCTTAAAAAGGTGGTCACCGATTGCGTTGCGCTGGAAGGTATCAAGGAGGCCGGCGGTTTCATCCTGCGCACGGCAGCTGAAGGCGCTGGTGCGGATGAAATCCTGATGGATATCCGCTACCTGCGCCGTCTCTGGGATCAGATCGGCGAGCAGATCAAGACCGTGGGCGCCCCCAGCGTTATTTATGAAGACCTGGGCCTGGCCCTGCGCACCCTGCGGGATTTGGTCAGCCCGCGCATCGAGAAGATCCGTATCGATTCGCGCGAGACCTTCCAGCGGACCACCCAATTTGTCGCCGAGCTGATGCCGGAAATCGCGGATCGCCTGGAGCATTACCCAGGGGAGCGACCCATTTTCGACCTGTACGGTGTCGAAGATGAAATCCAGAAAGCCCTAGACCGCAAAGTGCCACTCAAATCCGGCGGGTATCTGGTCATCGATCCAGCCGAAGCGATGAGCACCATTGACGTGAACACCGGGGCGTTCGTCGGTCATCGAAACCTCGAAGAGACCATCTTCAAGACCAACCTGGAAGCGGCCACCGCGATTGCCCGTCAATTGCGCCTGCGCAATCTGGGCGGGATCATCATCATCGACTTCATCGACATGGAGGATGGCGAGCACCAACGCCAGGTCCTGCGTACGTTGGAGAAACAACTGGAGCGTGATCACGCCAAAACCAACATCATCGGTATTACCGAGTTGGGCCTGGTGCAGATGACCCGCAAGCGTACCCGCGAAAGCCTTGAACAAGTGCTGTGCGAGCCTTGCAGCAGTTGCCAGGGGCGCGGCAAGTTGAAGACGCCCGAGACGGTCTGTTATGAAATTTTTCGTGAAATATTGCGTGAAGCCCGCGCTTATCAAGCGGAAGGCTATCGTGTATTAGCCAATCAGAAAGTCGTGGACCGTTTGCTCGATGAAGAGTCGGGTAACGTTGCCGAACTGGAAGGTTTTATCGGTCGTACCATTCGTTTTCAGGTCGAAACCATGTATTCCCAAGAACAATATGACGTGGTGTTGCTCTAACTCACCAACAATCCGTCAGCTTCAGTACTAATGGCAGGAAGCCTTCTAATGAGAACTCTGCGTGGCAAATGAGCAATTCCTGACCCTATCGATGACTGCACGGCCGCGCCGCCTGCACGCGCAGCCTTCAGCCCTGAGGGCCAGCTGACATGGAGCGTCTGACGCGTTTTCTTGCCGCCTTGACTCGCTGGAGTCTGGGCGTGTGCGCTTTGGGGTTAGTCTTGACGGCGCTGTATGTCAGCCTCGGCCGACAGCTGGTGCCCTTGGTGGCCGAGTACCGTGGTGAAGTTGAAACCGAGGCCCGCGCGGCGCTGAATATGCCGTTGAGTATTGGCAGCCTCGAAGGTCGCTGGCACGGTTTTACCCCAACACTGCTGGCTCACGATGTGATGGTGGGCGAGGGCGCCAGTGCCCTGCGGCTGGACAATGTGCGGGCGGTGCCTGACATCTGGGCCAGCCTGTTGGCCCGTGAAGTGCGCATCGCTCACCTGGAATTCAATGGCCTGCAACTGAGTCTCAAAGAAGACAAGGATGGCCATTGGGCGCTTCAGGGTTTGCCGGTCAAGGGCGATAAGCCCTTCGACCCGGAACAGTTGTTGACCCAGATGCAGGCGGTTGCAGAGCTGTCGTTGCTCGACAGCCAGATCACCTTTCAGCCATACGAACAGGCGCCTTCGACCCTCACGTACGTCAGCTTCAGTTTGCGCACCGGGAGCAGCAGTCAGCGCCTGGACGCGCGTATGACTTTGCCTGATGGTCAGCCGATGGCGCTCAACCTGCGCTCGCGGGTGCAGGCGGAAAACTGGCGTGATGGCGAGGCCGATGTCTACTTGAGCCTGCCGCAGAGTGACTGGGCGCGCTGGTTGCCGGCCAGCCTGACCCGGCAATGGACGGTCTCCACACTCAAGGCTGGCGGTGAGTTCTGGCTGACCTGGGGCAAAGGCACGCTGCAAAGTGCTGTGGCGCGAGTCAATGCCCCGCTGTTGAAAGGGGTCTATGCCGCTCGCAAGGCGACGAAAATCGATAATCTGGCACTCAACGCCTGGTTCCAGCGCAGTAACAGTGGTTTCAGCCTGTCGCTTGAGTCATTGGCCATGAACCTTGGCGACAAACGTTGGGAAAGCCGCATTCAGCTCAAGCAGCAGGACGCGACCCCGGACGTTGAAGAGCTTTGGCATGTGCAGGCCGATCGCCTGGACCTGACGCCGATCACCCCGATACTCGATTCCCTGGCGCCATTACCGGACGCGCTGATGACGGTGCTCGACAACCTGAAAGTCACGGGTGGATTGCGCAACGTGCTGCTCGATTACCGGCCACAAGCCGAGGGCGACAAACGTCTAAGCTTTGCGGCCAATCTGGACAAGGTCGGCTTCAATGCCTATCACGGCGCACCGGCGGCCGGGAATGTCAGCGGCAGCATCAGCGGTGATCTGGGGCAAGGCGAACTGCGCCTGGCTACGGATGACTTCATGCTGCATTTGTACCCGATATTCACTCATCCCTGGCAATACCGAAAGGCCAATGCCCGGCTGACCTGGAAGCTGGATGAGCAAGGCTTTACCCTGATTGCCCCGTACATCCAAGTGGTGGGCGACGAAGGAAAAATCGCCAGCGACTTTCTGATTCGCCTGCATTTCGATAGCACCCAGGAAGACTACATGGATCTTCGGGTCGGCATGGTCGAGGGTGACGGTCGTTACACTGCCAAGTACCTGCCAGCCGTGCTCAGCCCGGCACTGGACGGATGGCTGCGCACCGCGATCCTGGGAGGCGCGGTGGATCAGGGGTTCTTCCAGTATCAAGGCTCGCTCAGAAGCGATGCAACAGCCGCTGCGCGCAGCATCAGTCTGTTTTTCAAGGTGCACGACGCCTCGCTGGCGTTCCAGCCGGGCTGGCCACAGCTCAATGGCGTGGACGGGGATGTATTCGTCGAGGACAGCGGAGTCCGCATCAAAGCCAGCAAGGGCAGGCTTCTGGATACCCAGGTCAGCAATGTCCAGGTCAATATTCCGCATGTGACTAACGGGCAAGTCAGTCACTTGCTGGTCGACGGTGATTTCGTCGGTGGTTTGGGTGATGGCCTGAAGATTCTTCAGGAGGCCCCCATCGGCACGGCGGATATGTTTGCGGGCTGGCAAGGCGACGGTTCGTTGCAGGGCAAGCTGAAGTTGGACATTCCCCTGGCTAAAGGCGAAGGGCAGAAGATTGCAGTGGACTTCAATACCGCCGCTGCACGCTTGAAGCTGAGCGAGCCGCCGCTGGAGTTGACTCAGCTCAAGGGGGCATTCCGTTTCGACAACGCCAAGGGCTTGAGCGGCAGCGGCATACGCGCTCAAGCGTTTGAGCGGCCGATCACCGCGCAGATTTATGCGGAAGGAAAACCGGGGGCGATCACCACCCGAGTCGTCGCCAATGGTCAGGTTGCACTGAAGAAACTCACCGATTGGCTCGGCGATACTCAGCCGTTGCCGGTGTCCGGTGACTTGCCGTACCAGGTGCAGATCACCCTTGACGGGGCCGACAGTCAACTGCGGGTCAACTCAAACCTAAAAGGTTTGGCTGTCGATCTTCCTGCACCCTTTGGCAAAACGGCTGATGACGTGCGAGAGAGCGAGTTTCGCATGACCTTGCGCGGCGCTGACCGGCGTTACTGGGCCACTTACGATGCTTTGGCCAATCTGGCATTCGTGGCGCCAGGCGGCAATATCGCAGAAGGCCGGGGCGAGCTTTTTCTCGGCACGGACGCTGCGGTTCTGCCTGACCCTAAAGGTTTAAGAGTGCGCGGGGCACTGTCCGAGTTGGACATTGCGCCATGGAAAACCATCGTCGAACGCTACGCTGGTAATGATCCCGGGGGCAGCGCCAAGCAGTTACTGCGTAGCGCAAACCTGCAGATTGGAAAATTGAATGCGCTGGGCACCACGCTTGATCAGGTCGATGTGCAGCTCAATCGAAAAGACGCCTCCTGGTCTTTGGCGGTCGACAGCGCCTTGCTCAAGGGCACGGCCAGCCTGCCCGATGCAAAAGCCGCCCCTATTGGCATTGACCTTCTCTACGTGCGTTTGCCTGCGCCTGATCCCAATGCAGCGGCGGTAGAGAATGGCAAGGACCCACTGGTCGATGTCGATCCACGGCAGATTCCGGCGATGGATATCAAGGTCTCTCAGTTGTTCCAGGGTGATCAGTTGATCGGAGCGTGGTCGCTCAAAACCAGGCCAACCGCTGCGGGCGTGCGGCTTTCCGATTTGAGTATGGGGCTCAAGGGGATGTTGTTACAGGGCGACGGTGGCTGGGAAGGCGCGCCGGGATCGACCAGCAGCTGGTACAAGGGCCGTGTCGGCGGCAAGAATATTGCGGATGTACTGAAGGCTTGGGGTTTTGCACCCACCGTGACCAGCGATACGTTCGAGCTGAACGCCGACGGCCGTTGGCCCGGTTCGCCTGCCTGGATTGGGATCAAGCGCTACTCGGGCAGCCTGGATGCCACGTTGCGCTCCGGCCAGTTCGTTGAAGTGGAGGGGGGCGCCCAAGCCCTGAGGGTGTTCGGTCTGCTCAACTTCAACTCCATAGGTCGTCGTTTGCGCCTGGACTTCTCGGACTTGCTTGGCAAGGGCTTGAGTTACGACCGGGTCAAAGGGCTGCTGGTCTCCAGTGATGGGGTGTACGTGACCCGTAACCCGATCACCCTGACCGGACCGTCGAGCAATATTGAACTTGAGGGCACGCTGGACATGGTCAACGACCGGGTCGATGCCAAGCTACTGGTGACATTGCCGGTGACCAATAACTTGCCGATTGCGGCGTTACTCGTCGGCGCGCCGGCCATTGGTGGGGCCTTGTTCCTGGTCGACAAACTGCTGGGTGACCGCGTGGCGCGATTCGCTAGTGTGCAGTACCGCGTTGAAGGCCCTTGGAAAGAGCCGAAGATCACGTTCGACAAACCCTTTGAAAAACCTCAATAGCGCGCCATGGAGTACAGTGGTGGCACGTCTTGTCCGGAGCGCGCCATGTCTTTTGCTGTAGTTCAAATGGTCAGCCAGAGCGATGTCCTGGTCAATCTGACTCACGCTCGCCGCCTGCTTGAACAGGCTGCCGAGTCTGGAGCGCGCCTGGCGGTGCTCCCGGAAAATTTTGCCGCCATGGGCCGTCGCGACGTTGCCGATATCGGTCGCGCCGAGGCTCAAGGCCAGGGTCCGATCCTGCCATGGTTGAAACTGGCCGCTCGCGACCTCAAATTATGGATAGTGGCTGGCACGTTACCGCTACCACCGGCTGATCGGCCGCGGGGTAAAGTCACCGCGTGTTCATTGCTGATCGATGAACACGGCGAGCAAGTGGCACGCTATGACAAACTGCATTTGTTCGATGTGGACGTTGCCGACAACCGTGGGCGTTATCGGGAGTCGGATGATTACGCCTATGGTGACAATGTGGTGGTCGCCGATACGCCGGTGGGACGTCTGGGTTTGAGCGTGTGTTACGACCTGCGCTTCCCTGAGTTGTATAGCGCGCTGCGTGAAGCGGGTGCGCAATTGATCACTGCACCGTCGGCCTTCACTGCTGTCACCGGTGCCGCGCATTGGGACATCCTGATCCGGGCGCGTGCGATAGAGACCCAGTGCTATGTGCTGGCGGCGGCGCAAGGGGGACTGCACCCCGGTCCAAGGGAAACCTACGGGCATGCTTCGATCATCGACCCTTGGGGGCGCGTGCTGGCTGAGCAGGCCCAGGGCGAAGCGGTGCTGCTGGCCGAACGTGATAGCGATGAACAGGCGTCCATACGGGCGCGGATGCCGGTGTCTGATCACCGGCGATTTTTTTCGCGGGACGCATTGCGGCCTGCGCACACCTCGGAGTGAATATGAGCGACTTGTCCTCTGTCAGCGAACACCTTTTAGCGCCTGGCGGCCTGAGCCTCGACAGCTTGCAGTCGGTACTGGGCGAGCTGGCTGGCCCAGGGATCGATGCGGCTGACCTGTATTTCCAGGGGCAGATTTCCGAGTCCTGGTCGTTGGAAGACGGCATCGTCAAGGAAGGCAGTTTCAACCTCGATCAGGGCGTCGGTGTACGGGCGCAATCGGGTGAGAAAACCGGATTTGCCTACAGCAATGCGATTACCCCTGAGGCACTGAGCCTTGCCGCACGTGCTGCGCGTTCGATTTCCCGCGCCGGGCAGGAAGGTCAGGTGCAAGCATTCACCACGCAGGATGTGGCCCAGTTGTATGCGCCGGACAACCCTCTGGACGTGATGACGCGCGCGGAAAAGGTCGAACTGCTCAAGCGCATCGACGTTGCCACGCGAGCATTGGATGCACGTATTCAGCAGGTCACGGTCAGCATGGCCGGGGTTTGGGAGCGGATTCTGATCGCGTCCACCGATGGCAGCCTGGCGGCGGATGTGCGTCCGCTGGTGCGTTTTAATGTCAGTGTTATCGTCGAGCAGAATGGCAGACGCGAACGAGGTGGCCATGGCGGTGGCGGGCGTACCGATTACCGGTACTTCCTCACGGATGACCGTGCCATGGGTTATGCCCGTGAAGCGTTGCGTCAGGCACTGGTGAATCTTGAAGCGATCCCCGCACCTGCTGGCACGTTGCCGGTGGTGCTCGGTTCCGGTTGGTCCGGCGTACTGCTGCACGAAGCGGTTGGCCATGGTCTGGAAGGCGATTTCAACCGCAAAGGCAGCTCGGCGTATAGCGGGCGAATGGGTGAAATGGTGGCGTCCAAGCTGTGCACTATCGTCGATGATGGCACGCTGGCCGGTCGTCGAGGCTCGTTGACGGTGGACGATGAAGGCACGCCGACCCACTGCACCACGCTGATCGAAAACGGCGTGCTCAAGGGTTACATGCAGGACAAGCTCAACGCTCGGTTGATGGGCGTGGCACGTACCGGTAACGGTCGTCGCGAGTCCTATGCGCACCTGCCAATGCCCCGCATGACCAACACTTACATGCTGGCCGGGCAAAGCGACCCGGAGGAAATCATCGCGTCGGTGAAGAGGGGCATCTACTGCGCCAACCTCGGCGGCGGTCAGGTTGATATCACCAGCGGCAAATTCGTGTTTTCGACCAGTGAGGCCTATTTGATCGAAGACGGTAAAATCACTGCGCCAGTCAAAGGTGCGACCTTGATCGGTAATGGGCCTGAAGCCATGAGTCGAGTGTCGATGGTCGGTAACGACCTGGCGTTGGACAGCGGCGTGGGCACCTGCGGCAAAGACGGTCAGTCAGTGCCAGTAGGTGTCGGTCAGCCGACCTTGAAGATCGATGCGATCACGGTAGGCGGTACGGGGTCCTGAAAGACTGCGCCGAATGAATCGCAGGGTGCGACTCATTCGGTGCTTGAACACTAGCGCAGGCCGCGCTTTATGTCGTCCAGGTCGCGGATGTACTTGAACAGTTTGCGGCTGGCGGCAGGTGGCTTGCTTTGGGCAAGTTCATGCTGGGCCTGGCGTATAAGCGAACGCAGTTGCTGACGATCTGCTTCCGGATAGTCGCCGACAAACTTCTCGAGTACGTCGTCGGTGCCTGTGATCAAGCGATCACGCCAGCGTTCCAGACCGTGAAAACGTTCGTTGTATTGGCGAGTGGAGGCATCAAGTTGATCAAGCAACACCAAAATGGCGTCCAGGTCTTGATCGCGCATCAGCTTGCCGATGAACAGGATATGCCGTTTACGCGCAATGTTTGCGGTGTGCTTGGGCGCTTCGGCCAAGGCCCGGCGCAGCGCGTCGGTCAAGGGCAGTTTCGCCAGCAAGTCAGGCTTGAGTGTTGTCAGGCGCTCGCCAAGGTCAACCAGAGCATGAAGCTCGCGTTTGACCTGAGTTTTGCTTTTACCCTCATCGAGGGAGTCGTCGTAAGAATCAACCATGGGGGCAGTCCGCTAATAAACGCCGCCATGATAACCAGTCAGGGGCCACTTGTCCGGCCCGGTCGGTATTCGGCTTGTGCCGAAAGCAGAATTTGATGGAGAAAGTCATGAGTACAGCTCAAAGCGTAGGCCCGCAAGCCTTGCCTGCACTGCAAGAACAGGTCGAGCAAATCATTGCCGAAGCCAAGCGTCAGGGCGCAAGCGCCTGTGAAGTGGCGGTGTCCCTGGAGCAGGGCTTGTCGACCACGGTTCGCCAGCGTGAAGTGGAAACTGTCGAGTTCAATCGCGATCAGGGCTTTGGTATCACCTTGTATGTCGGTCAGCGCAAAGGCTCGGCCAGTACCTCCGCCAGTGGCGCTGACGCTATTCGCGAAACCGTAGCGGCGGCGTTGGCGATTGCCAAACACACCTCCGAAGATGAATGCTCCGGCCTCGCCGACGCTGCGCTGATGGCTAAAGAACAGCCAGACTTTGATCTATTCCACGCGTGGGATATCACCCCGGAACAAGCCATTGAGCGTGCCTTGATCTGTGAGGCGGCGGCGTTCGATGCCGACAGCCGGATCAAAAATGCCGACGGCACCACGCTCAACACCCATCAAGGGTGTCGCGTGTATGGCAATAGCCACGGTTTTGTTGGCGGCTCTGCCTCGACACGCCACAGCTTGAGCTGCGTGATGATCGCCGAGGGCGAAGGGCAGATGCAGCGCGACTACTGGTACGACGTGAGTCGCCAGGGCGAGTTGTTGGCGGACGCACAAAGCATTGGCCGTCGCGCGGCACAGCGTGCGGCCAGCCGCTTGGGTGCGCGCCCGGTACCGACGTGTGAAGTTCCGGTGTTGTTCGCTGCGGAATTGGCGGGCAGCTTGTTTGGCCATCTTTTGTCCGCCATTTCCGGCGGCAATCTGTATCGCAAATCATCCTTTCTGGAAGGAGCGATGGGGCAGCGCCTGTTTCCTGAATGGCTGACTCTCGACGAACGGCCGCACCTGATGCGCGCCATGGGGAGCTCGGCGTTCGACGGTGATGGCTTGGCAACCTATGCCAAACCATTTGTGGAGAATGGCGATTTAGTGTCCTACGTTCTGGGTACTTACTCAGGCCGCAAGCTAGGTTTGCCGAGTACAGCCAACTCAGGCGGCGTGCATAACCTGTTCGTCACCCACGGTGTGGAAGATCAGGCAGCGCTGCTGCGCCGCATGGGTCGCGGCTTGCTGGTCACTGAGTTGATGGGCAGTGGTTTGAATATGGTCACCGGCGACTACTCTCGTGGCGCGGCAGGCTTTTGGGTCGAGAACGGCGAAATCCAGTTCCCGGTTCAGGAAGTCACCATCGCCGGCAACCTGCGCGACATGTTCAAACAAATCGTCGCCGTCGGCAGCGATCTCGAACTGCGCAGCAATATCCGCACAGGCTCTGTGTTGATCGAGCGCATGACGGTTGCGGGTAGCTGATCTGCATTAAAAAAGGCGCTTCATGCTCGCTGCACGAAGCGCCTTAATCTTAATGTACGAGCGGCCTCAATACGCGGCACTGTCACACAGTAAACTCGGTCGAGGTAGGCGCTGACTTGTCTGCGAATAAGCCCGGCACGGGCTTCCGGCAGGTTTGGGTTTGACCTGGGGTCTACAGATTTACGAAAGCTCACCTCTCGTATTCCAATCACATAGATTTTTTTAATAGCTCCAGGCCTGCCCGCGAATGAGTCAATACGGTCCGTCGCCTGCTGTCACTCGCCTTCATCAAACCGATTGTTGATCAGCTCAATCAAGTCTTCGAGTGCTGCCTGTTCGTCTTCGCCTTCAGTATGCAGGTGGATATCGGTGCCTTTTCCTGCTGCCAGCATCATCACGGCCATGATGCTTTTGCCGTCGACCATGCTGTCGGGCGCGCGACCTACTCTGATCTGGCAGGGGAATCTTCCGGCGACGCCGACGAATTTAGCGGCGGCGCGCGCGTGCAAGCCAAGCTTGTTGATGATAGTGATTTGACGAACGGGCATCGCGATGAGGGTCCTTTCAGCTGAGGTCGCGGTGGCGGACCTGAACGTTCTTGAGGGATTGTTGCAAGACCTGACCCAGGCGCTCGGTCAGGTAGACAGAGCGGTGGTGCCCGCCGGTGCAGCCAATGGCAATAGTCACGTAGGCGCGGTTGCTGGCTGCAAAGCGTGGCAACCATTTGTTCAGGTACGCGTAGATGTCCTGGAACATCTCTTCTACATCCGGCTGTGCCGCCAAATAATCGGCCACGGGCTGGTCGAGCCCGGACAGTTCGCGCAACTCCGGCTTCCAGTAGGGATTGGGCAGGCAGCGCACATCGAATACCAGATCAGCATCTACTGGCATGCCACGTTTGAAACCAAACGACTCAACCAGAAACGCGGTGCCTGGCTCCGGCTTGTTCAGCAGGCGCAGTTTGAGCATGTCACGTAGTTGATAGAGGTTCAGGTGCGTGGTGTTGATTTTCAGATCGGCCAGATCGATGATCGGCCCAAGCAGGTTGCTCTCGTCACGTATCGCTTCGGCAAGCGAGCGGTTGGTGCTGCTCAGGGGGTGGCGACGACGGGTTTCAGAGAATCGTTTTAGCAGGGTCTCTTCATCGGCGTCGAGGTACAGCACATCGCATTGGATGTGGCGGCTGCGGACCTCTTCCAGTAATTCGGGAAAACGCGACAGATGGCTCGGCAGATTGCGCGCGTCGATGGACACGGCGACCAGCGGCTGAGCCAGTTCGGTATGAATCAGGGCACGTTCAGCCAGCTCCGGGAGCAGGCCTGCAGGCAGGTTGTCGATGCAATAGAAGCCGTTGTCTTCCAGTACATCCAGTGCTGTGCTCTTGCCGGAGCCGGATCGGCCGCTGACGATGATCATGCGCATCATTAATGACCGTTCTGCACGTCCAGCACCACTTGATAAAGCGCTTCATCGCTTTGGGCGCTGCGTAGGCGGTCGCGCACATCGGCGCGGTCGAGCATGCTGGCTATCTGGCGCAGCAGCTCCAGGTGTTCGTCGGTGGCGGCTTCCGGGACTAGAAGGACAAAAAGCAGGTCTACAGGCCTGCCGTCGATGGCGTCAAAATCTACGGGGGTGTCGAGGTGCAGGAGGGCGCTGATGGGCATTGGGCAGCCCGCCAGCCGGCAATGCGGGATGGCGATGCCATTGCCGAAACCGGTCGAGCCGAGTTTTTCGCGGGCAATAAGGCTCGTGAGTACCAAGTCCGAATCAAGCTCCGTTTCACGGCCGATCAGTTTGGCAACTTGCTCAAGAACATTTTTTTTACTGCTGCTCGGCACGTTCACGAGTGAACGGCCGGCAGTCAGGATATTTTCAAGTCGGATCATGGGTTGTGGGTGTTAGCGAGCAGTCGCACCTTTCAGGATGTTCTGCTGCTTTTCCTTATGCTTGAGCAATTGTCGGTCCAGCTTGTCAGTGAGTAGGTCGATTGCCGCATACATGTCGTCATGTTCTGCGTTAGCGACCACCTCTCCACCGTGGATGTGCAGTGTGGCTTCGATTTTCTGTTTCAGTTTCTCGACTGCCATCGTTACCTGCACATTGGTAATCTTGTCAAAGTGCCCTTCGAGCTTCTTGAATTTGAGCTCGATGTATTCGCGCAGGGGCTTGGTCACTTCCAATTGGTGTCCACTGATGTTGACTTGCATACAGCGTCTCCTTCGTTGCCAGTACATAAAGAGGCAGGCTTGAATGCCTACCACTGGAACGCTACGGCGTACGGCCACCCTTACATCAATCGCTTGCGTTCGCTTGAAGGTGCTATCCCAAGTGATTCGCGGTATTTAGCGACCGTGCGCCGAGCTACCTGAATGCCTTGTGCCTCCAGTAAACCAGCGATCTTGCTGTCACTCAACGGCTTTTTCTGATTTTCCGCAGCTACCAGTTTTTTGATGATCGCGCGAATGGCCGTGGACGAACACTCTCCGCCCTCTGAGGTGCTTACGTGACTGGAAAAGAAATATTTCAGTTCGTAAATACCGCGCGGGGTATGCATGAATTTTTGCGTGGTCACACGTGAAATCGTCGATTCGTGCATGCCTACCGCTTCGGCGATGTCATGCAGAACCAAGGGTTTCATGGCTTCGTCGCCATACTCAAGAAAGCCGCGCTGGTGCTCGACGATCTGCGTGGCCACTTTCATCAGCGTTTCGTTGCGGCTCTGCAGGCTCTTGATGAACCAGCGTGCCTCTTGCAACTGATTGCGCATGAAGGTGTTGTCAGCGCTGGTGTCGGCCCTGCGGACGAACCCTGCGTATTGGGGGTTGACCCGCAGACGGGGCACGGACTCTTGATTGAGCTCTACCAGCCAGCGCTCGTTGTCTTTGCGCACGATCACGTCGGGCACAACGTATTCGGCCTCGCTCGACTCGATCTGCGAGCCTGGGCGCGGGTTGAGGCTCTGCACCAGTTCAATGACCTGGCGCAGTTCGTCTTCCTTGAGCTTCATGCGCCGCATCAGCTGAGCGTAGTCGCGGCTGCCAAGCAGGTCGATGAAGTCTCCGACCAAGCGTTGTGCCTCGGCCAGCCAGCGAGTCTTCGCGGGGAGCTGACGCAATTGCAGTGACAGGCATTCGCTCAGGTTGCGAGCGCCGATACCCGCGGGTTCGAATTGCTGGATACGGTGCAGTACTGCTTCGATTTCATCCAATTCGACATCCATTTCCGGGTCGAAGGCATCGAGGATTTCCTCAAGCGACTCGTCCAGGTAGCCCTGATTGTTGATGCAGTCGATCAGCGTGACGGCGATCAACCGATCAGTATCGGACATGGGGGCCAGATTCAATTGCCACAACAGATGGCTTTGCAGGCTCTCGCCGGCCGATGTGCGAGTGGTGAAGTCCCATTCGTCATCGTCGTTGTTGCTGCTGGGCAGGCTGCTGGCACTGGTCTGATACACGTCATCCCAAGCGGTATCAACGGGCAGCTCGTTGGGGATGCGGTCGTTCCAGTCGCCTTCTTCCAGGTTGTCCACCGTCGGGGCGGGCTCCTGGTAGGTAGGTTCCTGTACGTCAGGATTGGGTTTCTCTATGTTGTCGGCCAACGGATCGGCATTGTCGAAGTCGTCGCCTTCTTCCTGGCGTTCCAGCATAGGGTTCGACTCCAACGCTTCCTGGATTTCCTGTTGAAGGTCCAGGGTCGACAATTGGAGGAGGCGGATGGCCTGTTGCAGCTGCGGTGTCATCGTCAGCTGCTGGCCCATTCTCAGGACTAGCGATGGTTTCATGGCAGGGGCTTAACACCTTATTTCGCCGGCGCACATGCGCCATCCACTACAGGGCGCCGAAGCGCCAACTTAAGCAAATTATATGCCTGAAACCTAAGTGTTTGCCTAGAGCGTGATGACAATTAATGTTCTTGTCAGCACTGCACCCTAGCGTCCGTCGCCGATGAAGAGCGAAACACCGCAGAGCTTACAGGCGGAACTCATGGCCGAGGTAAACCTCTTTAACCAGTTGGTTAGCCAGAATGGTTTCTGAATCACCCTCAGCGATCAGTTGCCCGTCGTTGACGATGTAAGCGGTTTCACAAATATCCAGGGTGTCACGTACGTTGTGATCGGTGATCAGTACGCCGATGCCCTTGGCTTTCAAGTGATAAATGATTTGCTTGATATCGCCGACGGAAATGGGGTCGACACCGGCAAACGGTTCATCGAGCAAGATGAATTTTGGCGAAGTCGCCAGGGCGCGAGCGATTTCCACACGACGGCGTTCACCGCCGGACAGGCTCATGCCCAGGTTGTCGCGTATGTGGCTGATGTGGAACTCCTGCAGCAGGCTTTCCAGCTCCTTGCGACGCGCTGTACGGTCGAGTTCCTTGCGGGTCTCGAGGATCGCCATGATGTTATCGGCAACCGACAGTTTGCGAAAAATCGAGGCTTCCTGCGGCAGATAGCCGATCCCGGCGCGTGCGCGACCGTGCATGGGTTGATGGCTGACGTCTTGATCGTCGATCAAGACGCGACCCTGATCGGCCTGGACCAAACCTACGATCATGTAGAAACAGGTGGTTTTGCCAGCACCGTTAGGGCCAAGCAGCCCCACGATTTGCCCGCTCTCGATCGAGAGACTGACATCGCGCACAACCTGGCGACCCTTATAGCTTTTAGCCAGATGCTGGGCTTTAAGCGTCGCCATTACGGAGCCTTCTGCGGTGCGGGTTTGTTTTTCGGCTGGATGACCATGTCGATCCGCGGACGTGGTGCCGTCACCTTGGCTCCGTTGGCGCGGCCGGCATTGACGATTTGTTTCGTCGTGTCATAGACGATTTTCTCGCCTTCGGACGTATTGCCGTCGTTGATGACCTTGGCCTTGTCGATCAGGATGATCCGGTCAAGGGCGGCGAAGTACTGGATGGTCACGCCGTACGCTTGAACGATAGGCTTGTCGACGGCAGGTTTCTGTTCGTAGTAAGCAAGATTGCCAACGGCGGTAAATACGTCGACTTCACCTGTTGGCGTCCGGGTGATGGTCACGGTGTTGCCCGTGATCTTCATGGAGCCTTGGGTGATGATGACATTGCCTTTGTAGGTGGCAATGCCCTGCTTGTCATCGAGTTGCGCATCGTCAGACTGAATATGAATAGGCTGATCGCGGTCCGTCGGCAAAGCCCAGGCGCTCACGCTTCCCAGTGCTGCGCCCAAACCGAGCAAAAAAGGGAGGGTTTTAACGAGCCTCATACTGTCCTCTTACGTTGGACAGCAGGTGCATCCTGCCGTCGTTCAAATACGCTTTCATACCCGTGCCAGTGGATACGCCGCCGAAACCGTCGATTCTAACGGCTTGCTCGGTCTGCGCATATTGCTTCTGTGGGAATACAGTCATTCGACTGCTGGTAATAATCGTTGTCCGGTTTTTTTCGTCAGTGCGTGCGATACGTACTGAATCGATGAGCTCGACCTCGGTGCCGCCGGGAGACACTTCTCCCTTCTTGCTCTGGACATGCCAGGGAAAGAGGGCGCCGCGATACAGTTGCAGATCTGGATTGGTCAGCAGGGTGATGTCGGAAATCTGCACATGTTCGACCTTGTCGGCGGTCATGTCGTATTGAAGCTTGCCGTCCGGCAGGAACTGCAGGCTGTGAGCATTCATCGCATAAAAGTCGATGGCGGCCGGGTCAACGGGTGCAGCCCGCTGCTCCAGAAAGGTTTCAGGGCTGATGTTCCAGTAGCCTGCGGCCGCCAGCATCAGCGCAAGCACGCCCAGAATCAAAAACCGGCGAATCTTTTTACTCAGCATAAATGACTTCTATAAGTAGGCGGCGTGGGCCGCTTCAAGGCTGCCTTGAGCGCTAAGGATCAACTCGCAAAATTCGCGCGCCGCGCCTTCGCCGCCGCGAGCCTGAGTAATGCCGTGGGCATGTTGGCGAACAAAACTGGCCGCATTGGCGACCGCCATGCCAAGGCCAACGCGCCGAATGACAGGCAAGTCTGGCAGGTCGTCACCCAAGTACGCGACCTGTTCATAGCTTAGATTGAGTTGGGCAAGTAGTTCGTCAAGAACGACCAGTTTATCTTCGCGGCCTTGATACAAGTGCTGGATGCCCAGATTCTGCGCGCGGCGCTCGACCACCGGTGTGCGACGCCCGCTGATGATAGCGGTGTGCACGCCCGAGGCAATCAGCATTTTTATGCCTTGGCCATCGAGTGTATTAAACGTTTTGAACTCACTGCCGTCTTCGAGAAAGTACAGGCGTCCGTCCGTCAGCACGCCATCGACGTCGAAAATGGCCAGTTTGATGTTCTTGCCGCGTTGCAGCAGATCCTGCATCGTCGCTTCGCTCATTACATAACCCCCGCGCGCAGCAGGTCTTGCAGGTTGAAGGCGCCAATAGGGTGGTCGTTCTTGTCGACCACGATCAAGGCTCCAATTTTGTGGTCTTCCATGATTTTCAACGCCTCGGCTGCAAGCATCTCGGGGCGAGCAGTCTTGCCATGGAGTGTCATCACTTCGTCGATGCTCGCCTGACGAATATCGATGCTGCGGTCCAGGGTTCTGCGCAAATCGCCGTCGGTAAATATCCCGGCGAGGCGGCCATCGGCCTCCACAACGGCAGTCATGCCCAAGCCCTTGTGGGTCATTTCCATCAGCGCATCACGCAGCAGCGTGCCGCGTTGAACCTTTGGCAAATCTTCACCGGTATGCATGACGTGTTCGACTTTGAGCAACAAACGTCTGCCAAGCGCGCCGCCAGGGTGGGAGAAGGCAAAGTCTTCCGCCGTGAACCCGCGCGCTTCGAGCAGGGCGACCGCCAGTGCGTCGCCCATCACCAGTGCGGCGGTAGTCGAGGACGTAGGGGCCAGGTTCAGTGGGCAGGCCTCTTGCGTGACGTAAACGTTGAGATTGATTTCTGCGGCCTTGGCCAGCGGCGAATCAGGGTTGCCGGTCAGGCTGATCATCTTGATGCCCAAGCGTTTGATCAGTGGCAGCAAGGTGACGATTTCGGCGGTCGAACCCGAGTTGGAAATCGCCAGAATGATGTCGTCGCGGGTGATCATGCCCATGTCGCCATGGCTCGCTTCAGCCGGGTGGACGAAGAACGCGGTGGTGCCCGTGCTTGCCAGGGTGGCGGCAATCTTGTTGCCGATGTGCCCGGACTTGCCCATGCCGACCACTACGACACGGCCTGTACCGGCCAGAATCATCTCGCAAGCGCGTACGAAATCTGCGTCGATATGGGCCAGCAAGCCTTCTACGGCTTCTATTTCGAGGCGGATGGTGCGTTGTGCTGTTTGAATCAGGTCGCAGGATTGGCTCATGTCAAAAATCGGTCAGCCTGATGAAAAGGCGGCGATTATAGCGGTAATGGCTCAATCCCTCACGCTTGATCGTCCGACTTTGTTGTGCGCCGTAAATCAGGTCAGGTATACGCGGACTGATTGTGTCCTTTGTAGGACGTTTTGCAATTGTTCGAATTATCTGTCTCGCACCTTAACGAAAGAGGCTTCTACCGTGGGCCGCGCGCGCGGGCGGTGGTATAGTTCGCCGCCGGTTCTGCCCCCCGGACAGCCACTGCGCGTGTCTTGCGGCACGGACCTGGCGTCAGAGTGTGAGGCTGCATCGCAAGGAGTTTAGATGAGTGCCGATAACGCCTACGCGGTCGAGCTGAAGGGTGTCACCTTCATGCGCGGGACGCGCAGCATTTTCAATAATGTTGATATTCGTATTCCTCGGGGCAAGGTCACCGGCATCATGGGACCTTCCGGCTGTGGCAAAACGACCTTGCTGCGTTTGATGGGTGCGCAGTTGCGTCCCAGCAAAGGCGAAGTGTGGGTCAACGGCCAGAATCTGCCGAAATTGTCGCGCAGCGACCTGTTCGACGCACGCAAGCAAATGGGCGTGCTGTTTCAGAGTGGCGCCTTGTTCACGGACCTCGATGTGTTCGAAAACGTGGCCTTTCCGCTTCGCGTGCACACCGATTTGCCGGAAGAAATGATCCGCGACATCGTCTTGCTCAAATTGCAAGCGGTCGGACTGCGCGGTGCCATCGAGCTGACGCCCGACGAGTTGTCTGGCGGCATGAAGCGCCGTGTGGCATTGGCTCGGGCGATTGCCCTTGACCCGCAAATCCTGATGTACGACGAACCCTTCGTGGGCCAGGACCCTATTGCCATGGGGGTGCTGGTGCGCTTGATTCGGTTGCTCAACGATGCGTTGGGGATCACCAGTATTGTGGTGTCCCACGACCTTGCCGAAACAGCGAGTATCGCGGACTACCTGTATGTAGTGGGCGATGGCGAGGTATTGGGGCAGGGGACCCCCGAGGAACTGATGAACTCGGACAACCCTCGTATTCACCAATTCATGACCGGCGAACCTGATGGCCCTGTGCCATTTCACTATCCGGCACCGGATTATCGCGACGAACTTTTGGGGAAGCGCTGATGCGCAGAAAGTCACTACTGGAGCGGATTCGTCTATTCGGGCACGCTGCGATCGATAGCATTACGGTGCTGGGGCGCTCGGGCATATTTCTGGTTCATGTGTTGTTCGGCCGAGGCGGCATTGGCGGCAGTTTTCAACTGCTGGTCAGGCAGCTGCATTCAATCGGCGTCATGTCCCTGCTGATCATTGTGGTCTCGGGGGGCTTCATTGGCATGGTGTTGGCGCTTCAAGGCTTCAACATCCTGACTAAATATGGCTCGGAGCAGGCCGTCGGGCAGATGGTTGCGTTGACCCTGTTGCGTGAGTTGGGGCCTGTGGTTGCGGCTCTGCTGTTCGCCGGGCGCGCGGGTTCCGCGTTGACCGCTGAAATCGGCAACATGAAATCCACTGAGCAATTGTCCAGTCTGGAAATGATTGGCGTCGATCCACTCAAGTACATCGTTGCGCCGCGTCTGTGGGCTGGTTTCATCTCTCTGCCGTTGTTGGCGATGATCTTCAGTGTGGTCGGAATCTGGTGTGGCTCCTGGGTTGCGATCGACTGGCTGGGCGTTTACGAAGGCTCATTCTGGTCAAATATGCAAAACAGCGTGTCCTTCAGGGATGACGTGCTCAATGGTGTTATTAAAAGCGTAATCTTTGCTTTTGTGGTTACCTGGATTGCCGTGTTTCAGGGTTACGACTGTGAGCCCACTTCGGAAGGGATCAGTCGTGCCACCACTAAAACAGTGGTGTATGCCTCGTTGGCCATATTAGGCCTGGACTTTATTCTGACTGCCCTGATGTTTGGAGACTTTTGATGCAAAACCGCACCCTGGAAACCGGTGTCGGCCTATTCCTGCTGGCCGGGATCTTGGCTTTGCTGTTGCTGGCCTTGCGGGTCAGTGGTTTGAGCGTAAGCGCGACCAACGACAGCTATAAACTTTATGCCTACTTCGACAATATTGCCGGTTTGACTGTCAGAGCCAAGGTGACCTTGGCGGGCGTTACAATCGGCAAGGTCACTGCTATCGATCTGGATCGCGACAGTTTTACCGGTCGGGTGACAATGGAGGTTGAAAAACGGGTGAATAACCTGCCATCGGACTCCACGGCTTCCATTCTTACCGCCGGTTTGCTGGGCGAGAAGTACATCGGTCTCAGCGTGGGCGGGGAAGAGGCGCTGCTCAAAGACGGCGGCACGATCCACGATACCCAGTCGTCGCTGGTGCTGGAGGATCTGATCGGTAAATTCCTGCTCAATACTGTGAGTAAAGACGCCAAATGAGGAGCTTTTCCATGATATCGATCTTGCGCCGTGGCCTGCTTGTATTGCTGGCTGCGCTTCCATTGGTTGCGAATGCTGTGGCCGCGCCGTCCGCCCATGATCTGGTGGATCGCACGACCAAGGAGTTGCTGAGCGATCTGGCCGCTCATAAAGAGCAATACAAAACCAATCCGAGCGCCTTTTACGATGCATTGAATCGCATCGTCGGCCCAGTAGTGGATGCCGAGGGCATCTCGAAAAGCATCATGACGGTCAAGTACTCTCGCAAAGCGACACCTGAACAAATGCTGCGTTTTCAGGATAATTTCAAGCGGAGTCTGATGCAGTTCTATGGCAACGCACTGCTCGAATACAACAATCAGGGCATTACAGTCGCCGCAGCCAAAGAAGAAAATGACACCCGCACCAGCGTCGATATGCAGGTCAAGGGCAACAACGGCGCCCTGTATCCCGTGTCCTACACACTCGAGAAAATCAACGGCGAGTGGAAAGTGCGTAACGTCATTATCAACGGCATCAACATTGGCAAGCTGTTCCGTGATCAGTTTGCTGACGCCATGCAGCACAATGGCAATGACCTTGATAAAACCATCAACGGTTGGGCGGGCGAAGTTGCCAAGGCCAAGAGCACCATCGATCAAGCGGCCGAGAAACCTGTCAATGAGTGAATCAGGTGTTCGTCTTGGCGCTGCAGGTGAGTTGTACCTGAGTGGCGTGCTCGACTTCCGCACCGGGCCGGCCTTGCGCAAGCAAGGTCAGGCCCTGATCAAGGCCTGCACCGCGCCGGCGTTGATTCTGGACTGTTCCGCAGTGGAGAAATCCAGCAGTGTCGGCCTGGCTTTGCTGCTCGCGTTCATGCGCGATGCCGACGCTGCCGGAAAAGCTGTCAGCGTTCAGTCGCTGCCGGAAGATATGCGCCAAATTGCCCAAGTGTCCGGCTTGATTGAGTTGCTGGAACCGAATCAGCCGTCATAAAAGAAAGCTTTCCGTCCGAGTCTGTCATTCCGGGGTTCGCAGCGAGGGGGCTTTTTTGTATGATGGCCGACCCGCGCGCGTAGGGCGCCGATCGAGGTTAAGCATGCAGGCCGTAGAAGTTAAAAGCTTCCTTGAAGGAAAGCTGCCGGAAATCCAGGTAGAAGTTGAAGGTGAAGGCTGCAATTTTCAGCTGAATGTGATCAGTGACGAGATGGCGACCCTTAGCCCAGTCAAGCGTCAGCAGCAGATCTATGCCCATTTGAACCCTTGGATCGCCGATGGCAGCATCCATGCGATCACTATGAAATTTTTCAGCCGCGCTGCATGGGCCGAGCGCACCTGAGCCAATTGGCGTCGAGATTCTAATGGATAAACTGATTATTACTGGCGGCGTTCGTCTTGATGGCGAAATCCGCATTTCCGGGGCAAAGAACTCTGCCCTGCCGATTCTTGCTGCAACGTTGCTGGCCGATGGGCCGGTGACAGTGTGCAACCTGCCGCACCTGCACGACATCACCACCATGATCGAGCTGTTCGGGCGCATGGGCATTGAGCCTGTGATCGACGAAAAGCTTAGCGTTGAAATCGACGCGCGCACCATCAAGACCCTGATCGCCCCGTACGAATTGGTGAAAACCATGCGTGCTTCGATTCTGGTGCTGGGTCCGATGGTTGCTCGTTTCGGCGAAGCAGAAGTGGCGTTGCCTGGTGGTTGCGCCATCGGCTCGCGTCCGGTCGATTTGCACATCCGTGGCCTTGAAGCCATGGGCGCGACCATCGACGTCGAAGGCGGCTACATCAAAGCGAAGGCGCCAGAAGGCGGCCTGCGTGGAGCGAACTTCTTCTTTGATACCGTCAGCGTGACCGGTACCGAAAACATCATGATGGCAGCCAGTCTGGCCAACGGCCGTAGCGTGTTGCAGAACGCTGCCCGTGAACCGGAAGTGGTCGACCTGGCCAACTGCCTGATCGCCATGGGTGCGAACATCACCGGCGCGGGCACTGACACCATCACCATCGATGGCGTTAAGCGCTTGCACGGTGCCACCTATAAAGTGATGCCTGACCGCATCGAGACCGGCACTTACCTGGTAGCGGCGGCGGCCACTGGCGGTCGCGTCAAGCTCAAGGACACCGATCCAACCATTCTGGAAGCTGTGTTGCTCAAGCTCCAGGAAGCGGGCGCTGAAGTCACTACTGGCGCTGACTGGATCGAACTGAACATGCACGGCAAGCGGCCTAAAGCCGTGAACCTGCGCACCGCACCCTACCCGGCGTTCCCGACCGATATGCAGGCGCAGTTCGTTGCGCTGAACGCTATCGCCGAAGGCACCGGTGCCGTGATTGAAACGGTCTTCGAAAACCGTTTCATGCACGTCTATGAGATGCAACGCATGGGCGCACAGATCCTGGTTGAAGGTAATACCGCGGTCGTGACCGGTGTTGATCTACTCAAAGGCGCGCCCGTCATGGCGACCGACCTGCGTGCTTCGGCCAGCTTGGTGATCGCAGCATTGGTTGCTCAGGGCGACACGTTGATCGATCGCATTTACCACATTGACCGTGGTTATGAATGCATCGAAGAAAAACTGCAGATGCTCGGCGCCAAGATCCGTCGCGTTCCGGGCTAGGGCCTGCGTACTGATCGTTCTGCACTAATGTCCTGGACCTGAATTCGTTCAGCGCAGGACACGTGAGGCACACGGATGTGCCCGATTGCTAAGGACCTACGTTTCCCATGTTAACCATCGCACTGTCCAAGGGCCGCATTCTTGACGACACCCTGCCGCTTCTCGCTGAAGCAGGCATTGTGCCGACCGAGAATCCGGACAAAAGCCGCAAGCTGATTATCCCCACGACTCAGGCAGATGTACGCCTGCTGATCGTGCGCGCCACCGATGTGCCAACGTATGTCGAACATGGCGCCGCCGACCTGGGCGTTGCCGGTAAAGATGTGCTGATGGAATACGGCGGCCAGGGCCTCTACGAGCCACTGGACCTGCAAATTGCCCAGTGCCGTCTGATGACTGCCGGTGCCATTGGCGCGATTGAGCCAAAAGGCCGTCTGCGTGTGGCGACCAAGTTCGTCAACGTTGCCAAGCGTTACTACGCCGAGCAAGGCCGTCAGGTCGATATCATCAAGCTCTATGGCTCGATGGAACTCGCTCCCCTGATCGGTTTGGCCGACAAAATCATCGACGTTGTCGACACCGGCAACACGCTGCGTGCCAACGGCCTCGAACCCCAGGAGCTGATTGCAACTATCAGTTCGCGTCTGGTGGTGAACAAGGCTTCGATGAAGATGCAACATGCGCGCATTCAGGCGCTGATCGATACGCTGCGTAAAGCAGTTGAGTCGCGACACCGCGGCTGATCCACCTGCGCGACGTTAAGTCGCGCCCATCTATCCGTGTCATAGCCAAATTTCTCAGGTGCCCGCGCGGATGGCTTGGTAGCTTAGGGCGATCACGCCCACCCGGCACCTGAGCAAATCGCCAATTATTGAGGCTTCGCTATGACCGCTTCCACTGCAATACGCCGACTTGATGCTGCTGACTCAGACTTTGCACGCCATCTGGATCATCTGCTGAGCTGGGAAAGTGTGTCTGACGACTCAGTTAATGAGCGTGTACTCGACATCATCAAGGCTGTGCGTGAGCGTGGTGACGCGGCGCTGGTGGAATTCACTCAGCGTTTCGACGGGCTTGAAGTGGCCACCATGGCAGAGCTGATTCTGCCCCGCGAGCGCCTGGAGCTGGCCCTGACCCGCATCACTGCTGCGCAACGCGAAGCGCTGGAAAAAGCCGCCGACCGCGTGCGCATCTACCACGAAAAGCAAAAACAGGACTCCTGGACCTACACCGAAGCCGACGGCACGGTGCTGGGCCAGAAGGTCACGCCTTTGGACCGTGCAGGTCTGTATGTGCCCGGTGGCAAGGCGTCTTATCCGTCATCGGTATTGATGAATGCGATTCCGGCCAAAGTGGCTGGCGTGGCCGAAGTGGTCATGGTCGTACCGACGCCTCGTGGCGAAATCAATGAGCTGGTCCTCGCGGCGGCCTGCATTGCGGGTGTTGATCGCGTGTTCACCATCGGCGGCGCTCAGGCAGTGGCCGCGCTGGCCTATGGCACCGAAAGCGTACCCAAGGTCGATAAAGTCGTCGGCCCTGGCAACATCTATGTTGCCACCGCCAAGCGTCACGTCTTCGGCCAGGTCGGCATCGACATGATCGCCGGTCCTTCAGAAATTCTGGTGGTGTGCGATGGCCTGACAGATCCGGACTGGATCGCCATGGACCTGTTCTCCCAAGCCGAGCACGACGAAGACGCTCAGGCGATTCTGGTCAGCCCGGATGCCGAGTTCCTCGACAAAGTGGCGGCGAGTATCGCCAGGTTAATGCCGACCATGGAGCGCGCCGAGATCATCAAGACCTCGATCACCAGCCGTGGCGCCCTGATCAAAGTGGCCGACATGCAGCAGGCCATTGAAGTGGCCAACCGTATTGCCCCGGAACACCTTGAGTTGTCGGTGGCCGATCCTGAAGCCTGGTTGCCGCAGATTCGCCATGCGGGTGCGATCTTCATGGGGCGTCACACCAGCGAAGCGCTGGGCGATTACTGCGCCGGTCCGAACCACGTATTGCCGACCTCCGGCACCGCGCGTTTCTCGTCACCGCTGGGGGTGTATGACTTCCAGAAACGTTCGTCGATCATTTATTGCTCGGAACAAGGTGCTTCCGAGTTGGGCAAAACGGCCTCGGTGTTGGCGCGCGGTGAGTCCCTGACCGCCCATGCCCGTAGCGCCGAATACCGGATCGTCGACAGCAAAGAACAGGAAAAAAAAGCATGAGCAAATTCTGGAGTCCTTTCGTCAGCGGTCTGGTGCCTTATGTGCCGGGCGAGCAGCCTAAGTTGACCAAGCTGACCAAGCTCAACACCAACGAAAACCCGTACGGGCCATCGCCAAAAGCACTGGCGGCGATGCGCGCTGAGCTGTCCGACGACCTGCGCCTGTACCCGGACCCGAACAGCGACCTGCTTAAGCAGGCGGTTGCCAGGTATTACGGCGTACAGGGCAATCAAGTATTCCTCGGCAATGGCTCCGATGAAGTGCTGGCCCACGCCTTCAACGCGTTTTTCAAGCACGATCTACCCCTGCTTTTTCCGGATATCAGCTACAGCTTCTATCCGGTATATTGCGGTTTATACGGGATTGATTTCACTGCGGTGCCGCTGGACGAGCACTTCCAGATTCGTCTTGAGGATTACGCGCAGCCTAACAGCGGCGTCATTTTCCCTAATCCGAATGCGCCAACCGGTTGCCTGCTGGCGCTGGACGCCATTGAGCAGTTGCTCAAGGCCAATACCGAATCGGTAGTGGTGGTGGACGAGGCATACATCGACTTTGGTGGCCAAACCGCGATCAGTCTGGTGGACCGTTACCCGAACCTGCTGGTCACGCAAACCCTGTCCAAGTCGCGTTCGCTGGCTGGGCTGCGGGTGGGCTTGGCGGTGGGGCATCCGGATCTGATCGAGGCGTTGGAGCGGGTCAAGAACAGCTTCAACTCTTATCCACTGGATCGCTTGGCGATTGTCGGTGCGGCCGCTGCGTTTGAAGACTGTGAGTATTTCGACGCCACCTGCAAGGCAGTTATCGACAGTCGTGACGCGTTGGTCGAGCAGTTGAAGGGCAAGGGTTTCGACGTATTGCCTTCAGCGGCCAACTTCATCTTCGCGCGTCACCCGAAGCATGACGCAGCGGGGCTGGCGGCCAGGTTGAGGGAGCAGGGCGTTATCGTTCGGCACTTTAAACAAGAACGCATCGCGCAGTTCCTGCGGATCAGCATTGGTACGCCAGAGCAGAATCAGGCGTTGCTCGAGGGGTTGGGCGAGCTCTGATTTATAAGGTTTGCTAGAAAAGCCGTGGAAGCGAACTCATTCGCTCCCACGGTCTAGCTGATTTACCGCGTTATTCTTCTGTTGCTGGCTTCGTCAGCGGCGGCGGACGCAAGCCGACTTCAGCGGTCAGCTTGATATCCTTACCGTTGCGCATTACCTCAATGTCGATTTTGTCGCTTGGCTTGGTGCGCGCTACCTGATTCATCGAACGCCGACCATCGCCGGCAGGTTCGCCGTTGATGCTCAGGATCACGTCGCCGAGTTGCAGACCCGCTTTTTGCGCCGGGCCGTCCTGGAAAATGCCGGCCACCACAATGCCTGGGCGGTCTTTCAAGCCGAAAGACTCGGCCAGGTCCTGGGTCAGTGGTTGAACTTCGATCCCTAGCCAGCCGCGAATCACCTGGCCGTGCTCAATGATTGCTTTCATCACCTCCAGCGCCAGTTTGGTCGGGATCGCAAAGCCTATGCCTTGCGAACCGCCGGACTTGGAGAAAATCGCCGTGTTGATCCCGGTCAGATTACCGGCGGCATCCACCAACGCCCCGCCGGAGTTGCCGGGGTTAATCGCCGCATCGGTCTGGATGAAGTCTTCGTACGTATTGAGGCCCAGTTGATTGCGCCCAGTGGCACTGATGATGCCCATGGTCACGGTCTGGCCGACCCCAAACGGGTTGCCGATTGCCAGCGCGACGTCGCCGATACGGATGTTGTCCGAGAGGGCGATGGTGATCGCGGGCAGATTCTTCAGGTCTATTTTCAGGACTGCCAGATCGGTCTCGGGGTCGCTGCCGATCACCCGGGCCAATGTTTCACGACCATCCTTGAGTGCCACCACGATCTGATCAGCGCCAGCGGTCACGTGGTTGTTGGTCAGCAGGTAGCCTTCCGGGCTCATGATTACGGCTGAGCCGAGGCTCGACTCCATACGCCGCTGTTTGGGCAGGTTGTCGCCGAAGAAGCGTCTAAATTGCGGGTCTTCGAACAGTGGGTGATTCGACTTGTTGACCACTTTGGTCGTGTACAGGTTGGCCACGGCAGGTGCTGCGATGATAACCGCATCGGCATAGGACACCGGACCCTTCTGCACCGTAGACGACTGCGGCGCCTGTTGCAGATTGACGTCTTGGCTAGGCAACCCCACCCATTGCGGGTAGCGCTGAATAACCAGCAGAGCGATGAGCACGCCAGCCAGCAATGGCCAGCCGAAGAAACGCAGTGCCTTGAGCATTGAGCAAAGTCCTGATGATTGCCAAGCGCAGCAGCTTTTTGCCTGAGCTGCGCCATAATGGCGGGCATTATACGAGTACCGAGCAGCGCTGAACTGCATATTTAGGAGTCTTTTATGGCTGTTGCCCTGAGCACCCTGGTCGAGGAAGCGGACCGCTATCTGAGCAGCTCGCGGATCCAGGATTATTGCCCCAACGGATTGCAAGTCGAGGGCCGTCCGCAAGTGATGAGGATCGTCAGCGGTGTCACTGCCAGTCAGGCCTTGCTCGATGCCGCGGTCGAGGCTCAGGCAGATTTGATTCTGGTGCATCACGGCTACTTCTGGAAGGGCGAGAATCCTTGCGTCACGGGCATCAAGCAGCGTCGCCTGAAAACGTTGCTCAAGCATGACATTAGCTTGTTGGCTTACCACCTGCCGCTGGACCTGCACCCCGAAGTCGGGAATAACGTGCAACTGGCTCGCCAGCTGGACATCACCGTCGAAGGCCCTCTGGATCCGGACAATCCGCGCATCGTCGGGCTGGTGGGTTCGTTGGCCGAGCCTGTGACGCCCCGTGACTTCGCCCGGCGAGTGCAGGACGCGCTGGGTCGAGAGCCGTTGCTGATCGAAGGCAGCAAAATGATTCGTCGGGTCGGGTGGTGCTCCGGGGGTGGTCAGGGTTATATCGATCAGGGTGTGCTGGCCGGTGTCGATCTGTACCTCAGTGGCGAGGCATCGGAGCAGACGTTTCATAGCGCGCGGGAAAACGACATCAGTTTTATCGCCGCCGGTCACCACGCCACCGAGCGCTATGGTGTTCAAGCGCTGGGGGATTATTTGGCGCGACGCTTTGCACTGGAGCATCTGTTCATCGATTGTCCTAATCCGATTTGAAGACCCAAACGAGGCGATCTATTCATAGAACGTTTCGATCTAGCTGGCCCCCTGAATAGAAGCAGGCGCTGTGCTAGAGTGCCCGGCTCGAACACGGCCCGCTGGCCGTCCATCCGTACGTTTTCGTGAGTAGCTATGGTCGACAAACTGACGCATCTGAAACAGCTGGAGGCGGAAAGCATCCACATCATCCGCGAGGTCGCCGCCGAGTTTGATAACCCGGTGATGCTGTACTCCGTCGGTAAAGATTCCGCCGTAATGCTGCACTTGGCGCGTAAAGCGTTCTTCCCGGGAAAATTGCCGTTTCCGGTGATGCATGTCGATACCCGGTGGAAGTTCAAGGAAATGTACAGCTTCCGCGACCGTATGGTCGAAGAACTGGGCCTGGATCTGATCGTGCACGTCAATCCGGACGGCGTGGCGCAGGGTATCAGCCCTCTGACTCACGGCAGCTCCAAACACACCGATATCATGAAGACCGAAGGCCTCAAACAGGCCCTCGACAAATACGGCTTCGATGCCGCGTTTGGTGGTGCTCGCCGCGATGAAGAGAAGTCTCGCGCCAAAGAGCGTGTGTATTCCTTCCGTGACAGCAAGCATCGTTGGGACCCGAAGAACCAGCGTCCCGAGCTGTGGAACGTGTACAACGGCAAGGTCAACAAGGGCGAGTCGATCCGGGTATTCCCGCTGTCGAACTGGACCGAGCTGGATATCTGGCAGTACATCTACCTCGAAGGCATCCCGATCGTACCGCTGTATTTTGCGGCCGAGCGTGATGTGATCGAGATGAATGGCACCCTGGTCATGATCGACGACGAGCGTCTCCTGAACCACCTCAGCGATGAGGACAAGGCGCGTATCGTCAAGAAGAAAGTGCGTTTCCGTACACTCGGCGACTACCCGTTAACGGGCGCGGTTGAGTCCGAGGCGACCAGCCTCACGGATATCATTCAGGAAATGCTCCTGACGCGAACGTCCGAACGCCAGGGCCGAGTCATCGATCACGATGGCGCCGGTTCCATGGAAGACAAGAAACGTCAGGGCTATTTCTAAACAGGGTGTCTCACATGTCGCATCAATCAGAATTGATCAGCGAGGACATCCTCGCCTATCTGGGCCAGCACGAACGCAAGGAACTGCTGCGCTTCCTCACCTGCGGTAACGTCGACGACGGCAAGAGCACGCTGATCGGCCGCCTGTTGCATGACTCCAAGATGATCTACGAAGATCACCTGGAAGCCATTACCCGCGACTCGAAAAAAGTCGGCACCACCGGCGACGATATCGACCTGGCATTGCTGGTAGACGGCCTGCAGGCCGAGCGTGAGCAGGGCATCACCATCGATGTCGCGTATCGCTACTTCTCCACCGCCAAACGCAAATTCATCATTGCCGATACCCCAGGCCATGAGCAGTACACCCGCAACATGGCCACTGGTGCGTCGACTTGTGACCTGGCGATCATTCTGGTGGACGCCCGTTACGGCGTGCAGACCCAGACCCGCCGCCACAGCTTCATCGCGTCGCTGTTGGGCATCAAGCACATCGTCGTCGCCATCAACAAGATGGACCTGAAGAACTTCGATGAAGGGGTTTTCGAGTCGATCAAGGCCGATTACCTGAAGTTTGCCGATGGCATCGCGCTCAAGCCGACCACCATGCATTTCGTCCCGATGTCCGCGCTGAAGGGCGACAACGTGGTCAATCACAGCGAGCGTTCGCCGTGGTACACCGGCCAGACGCTGATGGAAATTCTCGAGACCGTAGAGTTTGCGGCGGATCGTAACTTCACCGACCTGCGTTTCCCGGTGCAGTACGTTAACCGTCCGAACCTGAACTTCCGTGGTTTCGCCGGCACCCTGGCCAGCGGCATCGTGCACAAAGGCGATGAAATCATCGTGTTGCCGTCCGGCAAGACCAGTCGGGTTAAATCCATCGTCACCTTTGATGGCGAACTGGAACACGCCGGTCCAGGCCAGGCCGTGACCCTGACCATGGAAGACGAAGTCGACATCTCCCGTGGCGACTTGCTGGTGCATGCCGACAGCATTCCGCAGATCACTGACAGCTTCGACGCGATGATGGTCTGGATGGCTGAAGAGCCAATGCTGCCGGGCAAGAAGTACGACATCAAGCGCGCCACCAGCTACGTGCAGGGTTCTGTTGCCAGCATCGCCTACAGGGTCGACGTTAACACCTTGGCCGAAGGCCCGGCCAGCGCGTTGCAACTGAATGAAATCGGTCGGGTCAAAATCAGTCTCGACAGCGCGATTGCGCTGGATGGCTATGACAGCAACCGCACCACGGGTTCTTTCATCGTTATTGATCGGTTGACCAACGGCACCGTTGCTGCGGGCATGATCATCGCTCGCCCAATCGTTGTCGGTGGTAGCCATCATGACTACAAGGCTCACGTCGCTACCGAAGAGCGTGCGCGCCGTTTCGGTCAGCAGCCTGCCACGGTATTGTTCAGCGGCTTGTCCGGCGCTGGCAAAAGCACTCTGGCCTATGCCGTGGAGCGCAAGCTGTTCGACATGGGGCGTGCGGTTTACGTGCTTGACGGCCAGAACCTGCGCCATGACCTGAACAAGGGTCTGCCGCAGGACCGTGCCGGGCGTACCGAAAACTGGAGACGTGCCGCGCATGTTGCACGTCAGTTCAACGAAGCGGGCCTGCTGACACTGGCGGCATTCGTTGCCCCGGACGCCGAAGGTCGCGAACAGGCTAAGTCACTGATCGGTGATGATCGTCTGATCACCGTTTACGTCCAGGCTTCGCCAGCGGTCTGCCGCGAGCGTGATCCGCAGGGTCTGTATGCCGCCAATGGCGACAACATCCCGGGTGAGTCCTTCGCGTATGACGTGCCATTGAATGCCGATCTGGTGATCGACACTCAATCGCTGTCACTCGACGACAGCGTCAAGCAAGTCCTGGAACTCCTGCGCAGCCGCGGCGCGATCTGATCGCTGTCCGCTGACAAAAAGACCCTGCGAAGGCGTGATTCTTCGCAGGGTTTTTTATGGCCTGTAAGTTGTGCATCAGATGATGTTTTGTGGGTGTTAAAGCGCAAAATAATAGTCTGAGTTATCTATACATATGTATGGCCTGGGCGAGGTATTAATCTGATCAAGTGGGTGCTCAATTATTGTTTGTAGAGATAAGTATGAGTATTCAATATGTTCCGTTTCAAGGAAGTGGTTCTTCAGTATTGCCACCCAATCAGATCATGTCGCCAGGACAATTTCTGGTATCTCCGAATGGGCGTTTCCGATTGGAGTTGCAAGGCGACGGGAACTTGGTGATCAAGGATCACGGCGTGGTTGCCTAGATTGCTGACACTGGCCAACCTTATAGCAAGACTCTGTCCTCTCAAAAGAAAATGGTTGGGGCTCCGCGCTTCATTGTGAGCAACAGTGGCTTCTTGTACGACAGCCTCCGGAGCCGTACCTGGATTGCCGAGAGCAGCCACACGCGTGACAAGTCAGTCTGGTACAACAGCTATTTGGCCTTGCAGGATGACGGGAATATGGTCATCTACGACAATCGAACAGGGGCCTTATGCTGGGCTCGCTTTGGGTTTGTGCCTGGACGATCTGTGCCAAAAATATATAAAATTTTGTTTCAGTCAAAAGAGCATCCCATCTGGAGGTTTGACTTCTGGTGATTTTTCAAGGGGTACGATATTAGATGCGATTGTAGGCGTTAGCGGCGTTCGGCACACTCAGGCCTGTCAGGGTTTATGTCGCATTTAAAATCTAGGTCGGGGTCGTGTTTTTTAAACATGAAGCAGTTTCTATAGCAGTCTTCCGATACGCAGCCTGAAAGCAGTACACAGATGATGATCGTTACGATTGTTTTCATATGTCCTCCTAACTTCGGAAGAGCATAGTTTCAGGTCGAAATGTTATATAGACTCCGCAGTCCGAAAGTGTTGTAGGAAAAATCTATATCGAATCGCTGCCACTCGACAACAGCGTCAAGCAAGTTCTGGAACTGCTACGCAGCCGCGGCGCGATCTGATGGGTATGAGGCGGTGTGTCTGACACACCGCCATCGCGGACAAGGGGCTCCTACAGGTTTGCGGCACACAAAACCCTGTGAGCGTGTTTGCAACTACGCTTCCCGCCCAAATAAAAAAACCGTCGCTCGGTCAGAGCGGCGGTTTTTTGTGTTTTGAGCTCAGTTTATTTTTTCAAACCGTAATGCTCATCGAGCATGCCGGGGGCGTTCGGTGTTTTGGGCGCGTAATCCTTCGGCGCTTCTGTGGTGCGGGGTGGCGTCAGTCGGTCGCGAGGCGCTTGTGGCGCATCGGCGTGCAGGCTGGCCAGCAAGCGTTGACGTGTCACTTCGTCCAGCGCCAGGCGGTTGGCACCATCGGAGAGATGGTCCTGTACTTCCTGGAAATTCTGCGAAAGCTTGTTCACCAGGGTTGCCGTGCTGTTGAAGTGGGTAACCACTTCGTTCTGATAACTGTTGAAGCGCTCCTGAACATCATCCAGCTGACGCTGCGTGCTGTTAGGGGCGGCGTTGGGCAGCAAACGAGCGACCAGGAAACCAATGACGACGCCGACAACCAGGGCAAGCGTCGGCAACAACCAAACTGAGAGCGAGAGTTCCACGAGTCCTTCCTCTATAAACGGCTTTGCTTTACGTTAACGGCTCGAACCTGTGCTGTATACCGTGACACGCTCACGGGTATGCAAGTCACAGACTATCAGCTAGACGAGTCGACCCATTTCGAGGTCACGGAGTTCATTCTTGCTCATCCGCGAAACCCCTGTATTGATTGATGGCCCGGTAGGCCAGCTTGAAGCCCTTTACCTCGATCTTGAGGACGCCCGCGGCATGGCGCTGATCTGCCATCCTAACCCGGTGCAGGGTGGAACCATGCTCAATAAAGTCGTGTCGACGTTGCAGCGCACTGCTCGCGACGCCGGTTTGATCACCCTGCGCTTCAATTATCGCGGGGTTGGCGCCAGCGCTGGCGCACACGATATGGGCTCTGGCGAAATCGATGACGCCGAAGCCGCAGCGCAATGGTTGCGTGAGCAGCATCCTGAACTGCCGATCACGCTGTTTGGGTTCTCCTTTGGCGGCTTTGTCGCCGCCAGCCTGGGCGGACGCCTGGAAGCCAAGGGTGAGCAACTGAGTCATCTGTTCATGGTGGCTGCGGCGGTGGCGCGTCTGGGTAATGAGCATGTACTGCCGCAGAACTGCCCGCTGACCCTGATTCAGCCCGAGGCTGATGAGGTTGTCGACCCGCAAGCGGTTTACGCATGGTCCGACGCCCTTGAGCGCCCCCATGAGCTACTGAAAGTGGCAGAATGTGGGCACTTTTTTCATGGCAAGCTGACCGAGCTCAAAGAGCTGGTCCTGCCGCGCCTTTCGAATTGATTGCAGCCACAAGCGTCTGACTCCATAGGCGCCTAACCCTATAAGCGACTAGCCATGACCACTCGTATCCTGACCGGTATCACCACTTCCGGCACGCCACACCTTGGCAACTATGCCGGCGCCATCCGTCCGGCCATCGTCGCCAGCCGCCAGAGCGATGCCGATTCATTCTATTTCCTGGCCGACTACCACGCGCTGATCAAATGCGATGACCCGCTGCGCATTCAGCGCTCGCGTCTGGAAATCGCTGCAACCTGGCTGGCTTCTGGCCTGGACGTGAATCGGGTCACTTTCTATCGCCAGTCGGATATCCCGGAAATTCCTGAACTGACCTGGCTGCTGACCTGTGTCGCGGCCAAGGGGTTGCTCAACCGCGCACATGCCTACAAGGCTTCGGTGGACAAAAACGTCGAAGCCGGCGAAGACCCGGACGCAGGCATCACCATGGGCTTGTACAGCTATCCGGTGCTGATGGCCGCCGACATCCTGATGTTCAACGCGCATAAAGTGCCGGTCGGTCGTGACCAGATTCAGCACGTCGAAATGGCTCGCGACATCGGTCAGCGTTTCAACCATCTGTTCGGCAAGGGCAAGGAATTCTTTGTCATGCCCGAAGCTTTGATTGAGGAGGGCGTTGCCACGCTGCCGGGGCTGGACGGGCGCAAAATGTCCAAAAGCTACGACAACACGATCCCGTTGTTCAGTAGCCCCAAGGACATGAAAGAGGCGATCTCGCGCATCGTCACTGACTCGCGTGCGCCGGGCGAAGCCAAGGATCCTGATAATTCGCACCTGTTTACCCTCTATCAGGCCTTCGCAACGCCTGAGCAAGGCGCTGAGTTCCGTTCTGAGCTGTTGCAGGGCCTGGGTTGGGGCGACGCCAAGCAGCGCTTGTTCCAACTGCTGGAGAGCGAGCTGAGCGAGGCGCGTGAGCGCTACCACGGGTTTATGGAGCGTCCAGCCGATCTGGAAGACATTCTTCTGGCGGGTGCGGAAAAAGCGCGAAGCGTCGCAACACCGTTTCTCGGTGAGTTGCGTGAGGCGGTCGGCCTGCGTTCTTTCCGCAGCGTCGTACAAAGCGCGGACACCGGTAAGAAAAAAGCAGTGAAGGGCGCGCGCTTCGTCAGCTTCCGTGAAGATGACGGCAGTTTCCGTTTCCGGCTGCTGTCTGCCGATGGTGAGCAATTGCTGCTGTCGCGCAATTTTGCCGACGGCAAGACGGCCGGTGCTGTCAGCAAGCAGCTACAGCAAGGCGGCGAACTGGACATGCGCAGTGAGGAAGACCGTTTTAGCGTATGGCTGGAGGGTGCTTGTGTGGCAGACAGTCCGCTGTTTTCCGACAGCGTTGCGCGTGACGCAGCCATCGAAAACCTGAAAGCGGCACTGGCCCCGCAATAGGTCTGATTGCCATTTTCAAGGGTCGTCGCTACAGTGGCGGCCCGTTTTTCTTGCCTTGCTAACGAATATGACCCCCCTAGAACGATATCAAGCTGATCTGAAAAACCCCGACTTCTTCCACGATGCTGCGCAGGAAAACGCTGTGCGCCATTTGCAGCGCCTGTACGACGATCTGGTCGCCGCGCAGCAGAACAAGCCAGGGATGTTCGGCAAACTGTTCGGCAAGAAAGAGCAGGTGCCCGTCAAGGGCGTGTACTTCTGGGGTGGCGTTGGCCGGGGCAAGACGTACCTGGTCGATACCTTCTTCGAAGCCTTGCCGTTCAAGGCAAAGGTTCGCACTCACTTCCACCGCTTCATGAAGCGTGTGCACGAAGAGATGAGGACTCTCAGCGGCGAGAAGAATCCGCTGGTCCTGATTGCCAAGCGTTTTTCCGATGAGGCGCGAGTGATCTGCTTCGATGAATTTTTCGTTTCGGACATTACCGATGCGATGATTCTCGGGACCTTGATGGAAGAGTTGTTCAAAAACGGCGTAACCCTGGTCGCTACGTCGAACATTGTGCCGGACGGTCTGTACAAAGACGGTCTGCAGCGCGCGCGCTTCTTGCCTGCCATCGCCCTGATCAAGCAGCACACTGAAATCGTTAACGTCGACAGCGGTGTGGATTACCGTCTGCGCCATCTGGAGCAAGCCGAGCTGTTCCATTTTCCGCTCGATGCTGCCGCCGAGGAGAGCCTGCGCAAGAGTTTCCGTGCATTGACTCCGGACTGCGCCCAAGCGACCAAGGACGACGTGCTGATGATCGAGAATCGTGAGATTCGCGCGCTGCTGACGTGCGATGACGTGGCCTGGTTCGATTTTCGTGAACTGTGCGACGGCCCGCGCAGCCAGAATGACTACATTGAACTCGGCAAAATCTTTCACGCCGTGTTGATCAGCGGCGTCGAGCAGATGAGTGTGACCACTGACGATATCGCTCGGCGCTTTATCAACATGGTCGACGAGTTCTACGACCGCAACGTCAAGCTGATCATTTCCGCCGAGGTTGAGCTAAAAGACCTGTACACCGGTGGCCGCTTGAACTTCGAGTTCCAGCGCACGCTCAGCCGTCTGCTGGAAATGCAGTCCCATGAGTTCCTGTCGCGGGCACACAAGCCCTAGGCTGGATGCACAGCCTTCGTAGGGTGTGCCCATTCACCTCAAGCCGCTTGCAGAAACTGTTGTCGATACTGGTTCGGTGACAGTTCGGTGTGCTGGCGGAAGAGTCGGGCAAAGAAGCTGGCATCGTCGTAGCCGACTTCGTAGCTGATGGTCTTGATGCTTTTGCGGGTGCCGGAAAGCAGGCCCTTGGCGGTTTCTATGCGCAGCCTTTGCAGGTAATGCAGGGGCTTGTCTCCCGTGGCGGTCTGGAAGCGGCGCATGAAGTTGCGGATGCTCATGCTGTGTTCCCGGGCGACATCTTCGAAGCGAAACTTGTCAGCAAAATGCTCTTCGAGCCATTGCTGTATCTGCAGAATGATCACGTCCTGATGCAGTTTTTGCCCGCCGAAACCCATTCGTCCCGGCGAATAGTTGCGTTGCACCTCGTAAAGAATGTCGCGGGCTACGGCTTGCGCGACATTGGCCCCGCAGAAGCGCTCGATCAGGTAGATGTACAGGTCGCAGGCTGACGTCGTGCCGCCCGCGCAATACACATTGTCCGCATCGGTCAGGTGCTTTTCCTGATTGAGCAGCACCGCAGGGAAGCGCTCGCCAAACTCGCTGAAGAATCGCCAATAAGTGGTCGCCTCCTTGCCATCGAGCAGGCCTGCCTGTGCCAGCCAGAAAACGCCGCTGGCTTCGCCGCACAGTACGGCGCCCTTGGCGTGTTGCTCGCGCAGCCATGGCAGCACTTGAGGGTAGCGCAGGCACAGTGCATCGAAGTCATCCCAGAACGCGGGCAGGATGATCACATCGCTGTGTTCCAGGCCGCCATCCACGGGCAGGATCACATCGCTGAAACTGCGCACAGGAAGCCCGTCTGGGCTGACGATACGGGTTTCGAAGGTCGTTTTGAGGCCCTGGCCCAGCTGTTTTCCATAGCGCAGGCTGGCGAGATGGAAAAAATCTTTGGCTTGCATCAGGGTTGAAGCGAATACCCCCTCAATGGCCAGAATGCTGACGCGCCGCAGGGGCGCGGAGTGTTGGGTAGACATAATTCTTTTGTTCTTATATGGGAAAGTGGTCAAACAACGGCTGGATCGTCTTATTTTTTGGCGGATGTGTCCAGTGTCCTCGCGCAGGTCATGGGCTTAGGCTCTGCATGCCAATCCGGGCTTACCCACTTTTGCAGGTGCCGCATGATCCCTAGAACCCTGTTCAGCTCCGAGCACGAACTTTTCCGTAGCAGCGTGCGTAAATTCCTCGAACAGGAGGCCGTGCCTTTTCATGCTCAATGGGAAAAACAGGGCTACATCGACCGTGCACTCTGGAACAAGGCGGGGGAGCAGGGAATGCTTTGCTCGCACCTGCCCGAGGAATATGGCGGCATGGCGGCTGACTTCCTTTACAGCGCCGTGGTGATCGAGGAGGTCGGACGGTTGGGTTTGACCGGTATTGGTTTCTCTCTGCACTCGGACATCGTTGCGCCGTACATCCTGCATTACGGCAGCGAAGCGTTGAAGCTCAAGTACCTGCCTAAGCTGGTGTCGGGCGAGATGGTGACGGCGATCGCGATGACCGAGCCGGGCGCGGGCTCGGACCTGCAAGGGGTGAAAACCACCGCCGTGCTGGACGGTGACGAGTATGTGATCAATGGCTCGAAAACGTTCATCACCAACGGCTTTCTGGCCGATTTGGTCATTGTGGTGGCGAAGACCGACCCCAAGGCGGGTGCCAAAGGCACCAGTTTGTTCCTGGTTGAAGCCGATACACCGGGCTTCGCCAAGGGTAAGCGTCTGGAAAAGGTCGGGATGAAGGCGCAAGACACGTCTGAACTGTTTTTCCAGGACGTGCGTGTGCCCAAGGAGAACCTCTTGGGGCAGGCCGGCATGGGGTTCGCGTACTTGATGCAGGAATTGCCGCAGGAGCGCCTCACCGTCGCCATAGGGGCCTTGGCATCGGCTGAGGCAGCGTTGGCGTGGACGTTGGCGTACACCCGGGAGCGTAAGGCGTTCGGCAAGGCGATTGCCGAGTTCCAGAACACTCGCTTCAAGCTCGCCGAAATCGCGACCGAAGTGCAGATCGGCCGCGTGTTCGTTGATCGTTGCCTGGAGCTTCATTTGCTGGGCAAGCTGGACGTGCCGACAGCCGCGATGGCGAAATATTGGTGCACGGACCTGCAATGCAAGGTGCTCGATGAGTGCGTGCAGTTGCATGGCGGCTACGGCTTCATGTGGGAATACCCTATTGCCCGGGCTTGGGCAGACGCGCGGGTGCAGCGGATTTACGCCGGGACCAACGAAATCATGAAAGAGATCATCGCCCGGGCGTTGTAACGCAGGTTGGCGCCGTATTACGGCGCCGGGTTTGGGTGATCCTTGTGAATCGCTTCGATGCCTGCCAGCACTTCATCGGAAAGATTTAGCTCGAAACTGGCGATATTGCTGTCCAGTTGTTCGAGGGAGGTCGCGCCGATGATGTTGCTGGTGACGAACGGTTGGCAAGTGACGAAAGCCAGGGCCATTTGCGCAGGGTCGAGGCCGTGCTCACGCGCCAGAGCGACGTAACGGCTGCAGGCGGCTTCCGATTGCGGATTGAAATAGCGGCTGAAGCGGCTGTAAAGGCTCAGGCGGCCTTTGGGCGGTCGTGCGCCGTTTTCGTACTTTCCTGACAGTATGCCGAAGGCCAGTGGCGAGTAAGCCAGCAGGCCGCATTGCTCGCGAATGGCGATTTCTGCAAGGCCGACCTCGAACGTCCGATTGAGCAGGTTGTAAGGGTTCTGGATCGACACTGCACGCGGCCAGCCGCGGCTTTGCGCCAACTCCAGAAATTTCATTGTGCCCCACGGCGTTTCGTTGGACAGGCCGATGTGCCTGATTTTGCCAGCCTTGACCTGCGCGTCGAGTGCTTCGAGGGTGTCTTCGAGGGGCGTGAACTCGCCTTCTTTGTGCGTGTAGCCCAGTTGGCCGAAGAAGTTGGTGCTGCGTTCGGGCCAATGCAGCTGGTACAAGTCGATGTAGTCAGTCTGCAGGCGCTTGAGGCTGGCATCCACGGCGGCAACGATGTGCTCGCGATTGTGTTTGAGGTTGCCGTCACGGATGTAATCAATGGTGTTGCCAGGCCCGGCGATCTTGCTGGCCAGAATCCAGTCGGCGCGATCACCTCGGGTTTTGAAGTAATTACCGATGAACCGCTCAGTGGTGGCGTAGGTGTCGGCTTTGGGAGGTACAGGGTACATTTCCGCCGTATCAATGAAGTTGATCCCGGCAGCCTTGGCTCTTTCGATCTGTGCAAAGGCCTCTGGTTCGCTGTTCTGCTCGCCCCAGGTCATGGTGCCCAGACACAGGGCGCTGACATTCAGGTCGGTCCGGCCGAGTCGGCGGTAATCCATATTTTTCTCCTTAAATTGAGGGGAATCATAAAAGCAGGTTGAAATTTTTTTCGCAATCGGCATAATTCCGCAGCTCTTTGCAGTGGAAGTGATGCGCCGTCTGCCGAAGAATCTTGCCGTATTACGGACGCGCCGACCCGAGCCCCCGACAGCGTCTGTTTCCGGCTGCCTTTGACCTTGTCAAAGTACGCACTATTCAGTAAGATCCGCCGTCTAATTTATCAGGGCGGCCCCTGAGGCTATTAAAGAATGAAGACTTTTACTGCTAAACCGGAAACAGTTAAGCGCGACTGGTTCGTCGTCGACGCTGCTGGTCAGACCCTGGGTCGTCTGGCGACCGAGATCGCGAGCCGTCTGCGTGGCAAGCACAAACCGGAATACACTCCGCACGTCGATACTGGCGATTACATCGTCGTTATCAACGCTGAGCAAATCCGCGTTACCGGTGCTAAAGCCACCGACAAGATCTACTACTCACACTCCGGTTTTCCGGGCGGGATCAAGTCGATCAACTTTGAAAAGCTGATTGCCAAAGCTCCTGAGCGCGTGATCGAGACCGCGGTTAAAGGCATGCTGCCTAAAAACCCGCTGGGTCGCGACATGTATCGTAAGCTGAAAGTCTATGCGGGCACTGCACACCCTCATACTGCTCAGCAGCCCCAAGAACTGAAGTTTTAACGGAATAGTTCATTATGTCGGCGACTCAAAATTACGGCACTGGCCGTCGCAAGACCGCAACCGCTCGCGTTTTCCTGCGTCCTGGTACCGGTAACATCTCCATCAACAACCGTACCCTCGATGGGTTCTTCGGTCGCGAAACTGCCCGTATGGTAGTTCGTCAGCCGTTGGAACTGACCGAGATGACCGAGAAGTTCGACATCTACGTCACTGTTATCGGTGGCGGTGTAAGTGGTCAAGCTGGCGCAATCCGCCACGGTATCACTCGCGCTCTGATGCAGTACGACGAAACCCTGCGCGGCGCTCTGCGCAAAGCAGGCTTCGTGACTCGCGATGCTCGTGAAGTTGAACGTAAGAAAGTTGGCCTGCGTAAAGCGCGTAAGCGTCCGCAGTACTCGAAGCGTTAATTCGCTGCTTCGTTCAAAAGCGCCCAGTTTCCTTTCGGAGCTGGGCGTTTTTTATGGGCGTTCATTTTAGGTGTGACAACTTGCCACATCAGCGGGCGCCGCGTGTTATAAGGCTTCAAGCCGTTTCAGGATGGTAATTACCTTGTCAACTAAGGGGCTTTTCATTACCATTCGGCAAAATTTTTACACAGTTCAGATTTTTACTTAGTAGATGCCTGGTTTAACAGGTCACAGAGCTGATGGGAGAGGAACGGAATGAGCAATGACGGCGTGAATGCAGGCCGGCGTCGCTTCCTTGTAGCAGCCACGTCCGTCGTGGGTGCTGCAGGAGCGGTGGGGGCTGCGGTCCCGTTCGTGGGGTCATGGTTTCCCAGTGCCAAGGCGAAAGCCGCAGGTGCACCGGTAAAGGTGAATGTCAGCAAGATCGAAGCCGGTCAGCAGATGATTGCTGAGTGGCGAGGTCAGCCGGTGTTCATCGTTCGTCGTACCGAAGAAATATTGGGAAATCTGAAGAAGATCGAAGGGCAACTTTCCGATCCGAACTCCAAGAACTCAATACAACCGACCTACGTCGACCCGGAGACACGTTCGATCAAGCCAGAGATTCTTCTGTTGGTCGGAATTTGTACCCACTTAGGCTGTTCTCCGACGTTTCGTCCTGAAGTCGCACCCGTTGATCTGGGTAAAGACTGGGTGGGCGGATACTTCTGTCCATGCCACGGCTCTCACTATGATCTGGCCGGGCGCGTCTACAAATCGCAACCAGCCCCTTTGAATTTGCCAGTGCCGCCGCATTCCTATGAGTCGGACAATGTTATTGTCATTGGCGTCGATCCGGAGAAAGCGTGATGAGCAAGTTCATGGACTGGGTTGATGCGCGCTTTCCCGCCACAAAAATGTGGGAAGACCATCTCAGCAAATATTACGCACCAAAAAACTTTAACTTCTTCTACTTCTTCGGCTCGCTGGCTTTGCTGGTGCTGGTCAATCAGATCGTTACAGGTGTCTGGCTGACCATGAGTTACACGCCGTCGGCTGAAGAGGCGTTTGCTTCCGTCGAATACATCATGCGTGACGTGGAATATGGCTCGATCCTGCGCCTCCTCCACTCCACCGGGGCCTCTGCCTTCTTTATCGTGGTTTATCTGCATATGTTCCGTGGCTTGCTCTACGGTTCCTACCAGAAGCCGCGCGAGTTGGTTTGGGTCTTCGGGATGCTGATCTACCTGGCGCTGATGGCTGAAGCCTTCATGGGTTATCTGCTGCCTTGGGGTCAGATGTCCTACTGGGGCGCCCAGGTGATCATCTCGCTGTTCGGTGCGATTCCGGTGATTGGCGGCGACCTGACGCAGTGGATTCGTGGTGACTACCTGATTTCCGGGATTACCCTGAACCGCTTCTTCGCCCTTCATGTGGTCGCTTTGCCGATCGTCATTCTGGGTCTGGTGGTGTTGCACGTTCTGGCGCTGCATGAAGTCGGTTCGAACAACCCTGATGGCGTCGACATCAAGAAACACAAAGACGAAAACGGTATACCGCTGGACGGCATTGCCTTCCACCCGTACTACACCGTGAAAGATATCGTCGGCGTGGTGGTGTTCCTGTTCATCTTCTGCTCGATCGTGTTCTTCTTCCCGGAAATGGGTGGTTACTTCCTCGAGAAGCCTAACTTCGAAGTGGCGAACGCCTTCAAGACCCCATTGCACATTGCTCCTGTTTGGTACTTCACGCCGTTCTACGCGATCCTGCGTGCGATTCCGGACAAACTCATGGGCGTTATCGCCATGGGTGCTGCGATTGCCGTACTGTTCGTGTTGCCATGGCTCGACCGTAGTCCGGTCAAGTCCATGCGCTACAAAGGCTGGCTGAGCAAGGGCTGGTTGGTAGTGTTCTGCATAGCCTTCGTGATTCTGGGTGTGTTGGGTGTTCTGCCACCAACCCCTGAGCGCACGATCCTGTCGCAGGTCTGTACATTCCTGTACTTCGCCTACTTCATTCTGATGCCGTTCTATACCCGGCTCGAGAAGACCAAACCGGTTCCAGAAAGGGTGACTGGCTGATGAAAAAGCTATTTGCTGTATTGATGTTTGCGCTTCTGCCTACCCTGTCCTTTGCAAACGCAGAGGGCCCTGAGTTGGAGAAGGTCGATATCGACGTGTCTGACAAGGCCGCGATGCAGGATGGGGCGCGTACCTTCGCCAACTACTGCATGGGTTGTCACAGTGCCAAGTTTCAGCGCTATGAACGCGTTGCGGACGATTTGGGCATCCCTCACGATCTGATGCAGGAAAAACTGATATTCACCGGCGCCAAAATTGGCGACCACATGAGTATCGGCATGCAGCCTTCTGATGCGAAAGCCTGGTTCGGCGCTGCACCGCCCGATCTGACCCTGGTGGCTCGTGTGCGTGGTACTGACTGGCTCTACAGCTACCTGCGCTCGTTCTACGAAGATCCGACACGTCCTTGGGGCGTGAACAACGTGATTTTCCCGAACGTCGGCATGCCAAACGTTCTGGCAGGCCTGCAAGGTCGTCAGGTGATTGGTTGCAAGCAAGTGCAAGTGGTTGAGGACGGCAAGAAGCAATATGATCCATTGACCGGTACTCCGCTGACTCATGAAGCGTGCGATCAACTGACCGTGTTGCCGAAAACCGGTGCGCTGACCGAAGAGCAGTTCGATGAGAAGGTCAAGAATATCGTGACCTTCCTGGCCTACTCGGCGAACCCGGTGAAGCTGGAGCATCAGCGCATCGGTACGTATGTGTTGCTCTACCTGGCGTTCTTCTTCGTATTCGCTTACCTGCTGAAGCGCGAATACTGGAAAGATGTCCATTGATCAAGTTGTAATCCCTGCTGTTAACGATGCGCGCCCTAGGGCGTCTCTTTAAAGATAACGAGCGTGGGGCAGGTAGGGCGAGGGCGGTCGGGTTGGGTCATTCATGTTCGATGGATGAGCCGCCGGGCTGCTTTCAACGGCCACCTGTTTCTGCGCAGTCGATATCGGAGGCGCCCTTTGGGCGCGCTCGTTTTTCTGCTTCTGAAAACTTTAACAAGCGAGGAGGACCGCCATGGGCGTGACCAATCGGTTGGCCTGCTACTCCGACCCCGCCGACCACTATTCCCACCGCGTGCGCATTGTGCTCGCAGAGAAAGGTGTCAGCGCTGAGATCATTGATGTAGTGGCGGGTCGTCATCCGCCGAAGCTGATCGAGGTGAACCCGTACGGCAGCGTGCCAACACTGGTCGATCGTGACCTGGCGCTGTACGAGTCGACAGTGATAATGGAATATCTGGATGAGCGTTACCCGCATCCACCTCTGCTGCCGGTCTATCCTGTCGCGCGTGCCAATAGCCGTCTGCTGATTCATCGTATTCAGCGTGATTGGTGTGGTCTGGTGGATTTGATTCTGGATTCGCGCAGCAAAGAGCCCGCGCGTGTTCAGGCGCGTAAAGAGCTGCGTGAAAGCCTTACTGGCGTTTCTCCGCTGTTCGCGGATAAACCTTTTTTCCTCAGTGAAGATCAAAGTTTGGTCGACTGTTGTCTATTGCCCATACTCTGGCGTCTCCCGATCCTGGGTATAGAATTGCCGCGGCCAGCCAAGCCGCTGCTTGATTACATGGAGCGCCAATTTGCGCGTGAAGCTTTCCAGACAAGTCTGTCCGGTGCTGAACGCGATATGCGCTAAGGCTTAAGGAGCCGTTAATGAACTCCAGTCGCCCTTATTTGATTCGCGCTTTGTATGAGTGGATCGTCGATAACGATAGCACCCCGCATATGCTGGTCAATGCGGAGTACCCGTCGGTGCAGGTCCCTCAGGGCTTCGCCAATGACGGCCAGATTGTTTTGAATGTATCGCCCAGTGCCGTGCGTCATCTGCACATGGATAACGATGCCGTCAGCTTCGAAGGCCGCTTCGGTGGCGTGCCGCACACGTTGTACGTCCCTGTAGCTGCGATTCTGGGCATTTATGCCCGGGAGAATGGCCAGGGTATGGTTTTTGATCTGGAGCCTCCGCTGGAGGATGACGACGTGATCGAGCCGGATGATGACAGTCCGCCACCAGGTAGCGAACCACCGCGACCTACCGGCAGGCCCAGTCTGAAAGTGGTCAAGTGATCTGAAGCAAACGAGTCAAAAAAAAGGCGATCCCCAGGGATCGCCTTTTTTGATTCGCGGTTTTGCTGTTAAGGCAAAACGGGTGTGTTGCCGTTAATCAATATACTCAAACAGTTTGACGATTTTTTGTACGCCGGACACGTTCTGCACCAGGTTGGTTGCGCGGGTGGCTTCCTGTTGAGTCACCAGACCCAGCAGGTAGACGATGCCATTTTCGGTCACGACTTTGATGCGCGAGCCCGGAATGGTGTTGTCAGTCAGCATCTGCGTCTTGATCTTGGTAGTCAGCCAGGCATCGTTGTTGCGAGCGAGGATCGAGGAGGGCGGCATGACTTGAAGTTCGTTATTGACCTTCTTGACGCGCTGTACAGAGCTTGCGGCTTGCTCTGCAAGGGCTTTCAGATCGGCACGTGGTGTCTGGCCAGCGAGCAATACGATGCCGTTAAAGCTGGTGACGATGATGTGTGAGCCTTCATCGAGATCGGGGTTGGCCTTGGCAACGTTGACCGCGACCTTGGTTTCGATCAGGGAGTCATCAATCTTGCTGCCGAAAGTCCGGGTGCCGCGATCATCCTCGATGGGTTTGTCGCGGGTTGCGGTCAGGACCGAGCTGCATCCGCTGATGCTGAGGCACAGTGTCAAAGCCAGTAGGCTAAGGCGATTAGGGGTCATTCTTCACTCCCGAACAGTTGGCTGTCGATCAAATCGCATAGGCAATGGATCGTCAGCAGGTGGACTTCTTGAATCCGTGCGGTGACTTTGGCCGGGACACGTATCTCCACGTCCTCTGGCAGCAGCAGCGAGGCCATGTCGCCACCGTCGCGACCCGTCAATGCTACGACAATCATTTCGCGATCATGTGCGGCCTGGATGGCTTGAATAATGTTCGCCGAGTTGCCGCTGGTGGAAATCGCCAGCAGGACATCGCCCGGTTGACCCAGCGCACGGATCTGTTTGGAGAAAATTTCGTTATAGCTGTAGTCGTTGGCGATGGACGTGATCGTCGAGCTGTCGGTGGTCAGCGCAATCGCGGGCAGGCTTGGGCGTTCACGCTCGAAGCGATTGAGCAGCTCCGAGGAGAAGTGCTGTGCGTCGCCGGCCGAGCCACCATTGCCACAGGAAAGCATTTTGCCCTCGTTGAGCAGGGCATTCACCATAACCTGGCTGGCTTGCTCAATGTAGGGGGCAAGAACTTCCATCGCCTGCTGCTTGGTGTCGATGCTGGCCTGGAAAAGCTGGCGAACTCGGGATTGCATGTCCATCGGGTGACCTTAAGTAGGGCGGCTGCTCCAGGCACAAGAAAGTGCAGCCTGCAAAGCAAAGAGCGAAATCGGTGTGTGGACTTTCTATACATCAGGGCTTTAAAGCGCGCCGTCCAGGGTTGGCCAGTCGGGCGCTATGAATCAGCTATCAAATGCGTTCTTCACCCAGTCCAGCGGAGGCGCGCTGCCGGGGTCGCCATTAATGGCCACCACATCGAAACGGCATGGGGAATCTGCCCAGCGCGACTCTTTCTGGAGAAAAAACTGTGCGGCAAGTATGAGCTTTGCACGCTTGCGGGTATCCACGCTTTCCAGCGCTCCGCCCCAGCCTGCGTGACGTCGATAGCGAACCTCGACGAATACTACTGTATCGCCGTCGAGCATGACCAGATCGAGCTCGCCTCGTTTGCATAACCAGTTCTGCGTGATCAGGCGCAGGCCCTGTTGTTGCAAATGTTTCAGGGCGTAGGCTTCAGCCTCGCGCCCTGCTTGTTGCTGAGGGGTGCTCGGCATTAACGCGGAGTGTCCGGCAGATGCTGAACCTTGCCGCCGACAAACTGGGCCCATGGCAGTTGACGCTCGACACGTTGACCCGAACCCATGCTCAGGCTGCCGGTCAGGCCGTCGATGCGGCTGTCTGGCAGGGTTTTGAGCTGTGCCAGGCGCGGTGCCAGACGATAAGCGTCGATCCCCATGGCGTACAGGCGGCCAAGGCTGCCTGCCGCTTGTGGCCATTGCACGGTCACTTGCTGGCGCAGTGGGTCGTTGGCGTTGAGCAGCCACGGCGTTTCACAGAAGCGAATGCCTTCCAGATCCAGATACTGTGCTTGGTCGCCGCTGTTGGTGAACAGGTGTGAAGTTGCGTATACCGGAACATCGCCTGCGTACTGGAATACCAACGTTGGCTTGATCTGCTGCGCTTGCTGGGGTGTTGCCGCAAGGAAGATGAAATCAATGTCCTGGCGACGTGTCGGTTGTGCCGCTACTTGCGTGCCGACGGTGCTTTGCAGGCTCTTGGCGCGGGCTTCGCTGTTCCGGAGCTGGAACATATCAGCGATTTGCTGGGCCAGGGCGACAGGCTGGTCGACGTGTTCAGCAACGATAAACGTGCCGCCGGCCGCTTGCCAGCTTTGGCGGAAGGCATCCAGGACGCGATCGCCCCATTCGCCTTTAGGGACCATGGCTGCGGCGCTGCGCTTGCCGTCGGCCCAGGCGCGACGTGCGACTTCGCGGGCTTCGTCTTCAGCGGCAAGGCCGAACTGGAACAGTTGTGGAGGTCCACCCCGGCCTGCGTCGCTGTAGTTCAGCGCCAGTGTGGTGATAGGCAATTGCGGGCGGCTGTTCAGTTGTTTGACTAGCGGCTTTTCCAGCGGACCGATGACCAGCTGCACACCCGATGCTTTGGCTTGGCGGTAGAAGTCATCGAGAGAGGTCAGGTGCGAACTGTCAAACACTTCAATGGCTGGCGGCTTTTGGCCCGCCTGCTGCGCCTGGTAGTGGGCAGCCATAAAGCCTTCGCGCAATGCACGGGCAACAGATGCGAGCGGGCCATCTTGCGGCAGCAGCAGGGCGATTTTGGTCAGCGGTTCACTGGTCAGCGCTTTGAGCTGGGCCAGTGGGGCCGGCAGTTGCAGGGCAGCTGGGTGCTGTGGGTTTTGCGCTTTCCAGGTATCGATGGCCGCCTGTTGTTGCTCCAGGGTGCCACCGCCTTTGACTGCGCGGGCCAGGCTCAGCCATCCACTCAGGTCATTGTTGCTGGTGCTTTGCAGTTGCTCGGTGGGCAAGGCAGCAACCAGTGTCCAGATCGCTTCATGGTTAGCGCTGGCTTCAGGGCCCTTGAGCAATGGCGCGATAAATACCCGCTCGCTGGCGGCAGGCATTATCTGCCCGTCGGCTTCCAGTGCGCGTGCCTGGACCAGTCCTGTACGGATCTGCTGCTCGACTGGCAGTTCGCCCAGTCGTTGCAAACTTGGGTGGCTCAGGGCTGTCAACGCGGCCTTGGGCTGGTTTCGGCCCAGCGCTAGTTCAGCCGATAGTGTGCTGGCATACACTTGTTGCGCGGGCTTGAGCTGATCAAGAGGCACCTGCTCGAGAATGCGCGCGGCACGCCCCGGGTCACGTTGTCGATTGGCCTGATCGGCTGCACTGAGTCTCAGTAGTGCAGCTTTATCGGGCGACTTGGCGGCAGCGGCTTGTTCGAGCAATTGCTCGATGCTGGCGTCAGGAGTGCGTGGAAGCTCGCCAAGACTTGACGAGGGCGAGCTGGCGCAAGCTGCCAACAGGGCAGCAAGAAAGAGGGCAGAGAACAGCCGCAGGCAAGCGATCATGTAAGTGTTCCTGATACTCGAGCAAATTAGCGGGGAATTGTACCCAAGCACTGGCCGGGGCGCGATGTTAGTGGCGTTAAAGCGGTCATATTGGTCGTTGGGCCGGGAAATAAGGATGAATTCAGCCTTTTTTCATGCTGTTCATCCTCTATTGCAGCGAAAGCAAACGCTTTTTTCATTCTTTTTTAAGTGCTGACCTTGACCGGCTACCCATTGGTTCATGCCGTAATCTGTACAATGCGTTTTTTTGTTAACTCAAGAGGTGTGCGCTTTGACTGCTCCAGGTGCTTTGAATTCCGCTGCTGGCTCGCTTTATGTCGTGGCCACGCCTATCGGTAACCTGGATGACATGAGCGTGCGCGCATTAAAAGTGTTGCGCGAGGTTGCGCTAATTGCCGCTGAAGATACTCGCCACTCGTTACGGTTGATGCAGCATTTCGGTATTTCCACGCCCTTGGCTGCCTGTCACGAGCACAACGAGCGTGAGGAGGGGAGTCGATTCATTACACGGCTGCTCGCGGGCGATGACATCGCACTGATCTCCGATGCAGGGACGCCGCTTATCTCTGATCCGGGTTATCACCTGGTCCGACAGGCGCGTGCCGCCGGCATCCCGGTGGTCCCGGTGCCGGGTGCCTGTGCGCTGATCGCCGCCTTGTCAGCGGCTGGCTTGCCCTCGGACCGGTTTATTTTCGAAGGTTTCTTGCCCGCTAAGGCGGTAGGGCGACGGGCGCGACTTGAGTTGTTGAAAGAAGAGCCGCGCACGTTGATCTTTTATGAAGCGCCACACCGCATCCTCGAGTGCCTGCAAGACCTGGAATTGGTGTTCGGCCCTGAGCGTCCAGCATTGTTGGCGCGCGAGCTGACTAAAACCTTCGAAACCCTCAAAGGTCTGCCCTTGGCAGAGCTTCGTGCGTTCGTCGAAGGTGACAGTAATCAGCAGCGCGGCGAATGCGTGGTGCTGGTCGCGGGCTGGACGTTGCCTGAAGACGAGGATGTCATCGGCACCGAAGCTCGGCGTATTCTGGATTTACTGCTGGAAGAAATGCCTCTCAAGCGCGCGGCGGCATTGGCGGCGGAGATCACGGGTGTGCGCAAGAATTTGCTTTATCAGGTAGCGCTGGAGAAACAGAAAGATGGATAAAAGATCCTTCTCGGCCTAACAGTCAAAACGCGCGGGGCTTATTAAAGCTTGTTCTTGAGCGTCCGTGCCGCTAACCTTGGCGGCGGAGAGTCGATTGGACAGTCGCTGCCTTCTATTGTTCCGCAATAGGGGGGGGAGGAAAGTCCGGGCTCCATAGGGCAGAGTGCCAGGTAACGCCTGGGAGGCGCGAGCCTACGGAAAGTGCCACAGAAAATAACCGCCTAAGCACTTCGGTGCCGGTAAGGGTGAAAAGGTGCGGTAAGAGCGCACCGCACGTCTGGCAACAGTTCGTGGCAAGGTAAACCCCACTCGGAGCAAGACCAAATAGGGTTCCAAGGCGTGGCCCGCGCTGGAACCGGGTAGGTTGCTAAAGGCGTCCAGTGATGGCCGTCGTAGAGGAATGACTGTCCTCGACAGAACCCGGCTTACAGATCGACTCTCCACCTTTTCCCTCTCTCTGCTTTTTCGTAGCAGAAGCGCTTTTGTAATATCAAAAAAATCTTACTCTTGATAAATCACTTTAACTTCGAGCTGCAGTGCTCTGAGTCAATTCAGGTTTATTCGTCAAAACAATTGAGAAATTGTTCCTTCACCTGTTTTTACCCTCCTAAATCTCCGATCTGTAAGGGTTTTCCTTAGGACCGCGCCTTGACGGTGTGGTGGGCGCATTCCTATAGTGTGCACAAGTGGCGAAAAGTGGCATGAAGTGGGTTTTTTCGGCGTAAAAAGTTAATATTTGGAGATCGCGGCTGTGTTTCGTGGTGCTAATGCAATCAATCTCGATGCAAAGGGCCGTCTCGCTATGCCGAGCCGGTACCGCGACGAGCTGGATTCGCGTAGTGCCGGGCAGTTGATCGTGACAATTGATGCTGCCAGTCCCTGCTTATGTTTGTACCCATTATCCGAATGGGAATTGATTGAAGCCAAATTGCGTGATTTGCCCACATTTCGTGAAGAGAACCGTCGCTTGCAACGATTATTGATCGGGAATGCGGTTGATTTGGAGCTCGATGGTAGCGGCCGTTTTCTGGTCCCGCCGCGCCTTCGCGATTATGCCAAGTTAGATAAGCGCGTGATGTTAGTTGGCCAGCTTAATAAGTTTCAACTGTGGGACGAGGACGCCTGGAACGCTCTTGCTGAAGCGGATCTGGCGGCCATTCAACAACCGGGCGCTATGCCTGATGAACTGCGTGATTTGATCCTGTGACTATGAATAGCGGCTTTACCCACATCACCGTACTGCTTGACGAAGCCGTAGAGGCTCTCGCGGTGCGTGCCGATGGCTGCTACCTGGATGGCACGTTTGGGCGTGGCGGACACAGCCGTTTGATATTGCAGCACCTGGGGCCGGGCGGTCGTTTGCTGGGATTCGATAAAGACCCCCAAGCAATTGCCACCGGGCAAGCGCTGGCGGCCGAAGACGGCCGCTTTGTCATTGTGCAGCGCAGCTTTGCCGAGCTGGGTTCTGAACTCGAAAGTCGCGGTCTGGCAGGCAAGGTCAGCGGTATATTGCTCGACCTTGGCGTGTCCTCCCCACAACTGGACGACCCAGAACGCGGTTTCAGCTTCATGAACGACGGTCCGTTGGACATGCGTATGGACCCAACGCGTGGCATCAGCGCCGCCGACTTTATCGCCACTGCATCAGCAGAAGAAATCGCTCGCGTGTTCAAGGAATACGGCGAAGAGCGCTTCGCCAAGCGCATGGCAAATGCCGTGGTTCAGCGTCGTGAGACTCAGCGTTTCGAACGCACGGGTGATCTCGCGGAAGTGCTCAAGGTTGCCAACCCCGCGTGGGAAAAAGGCAAGAATCCAGCGACCCGTGCGTTCCAGGGCTTGCGTATCCACGTCAATAACGAGCTGGGCGATCTTGAAACCGGGCTTGAAGCTGCACTTGAAGCGCTGGAAATCGGTGGCCGGCTGGTTGTTATAAGCTTCCACTCGCTGGAAGATCGCATCGTCAAACTGTTCATGCGCAAGCTCGCCAAAGGCGAAGCCGACAAAATGCCCCGCGACCTGCCAATTCGGTTTCAGGCGTTTGATCCAAAAATCAAAATTCTGGGCAAGGCGCAGTTTGCCTCCGAGACTGAAACCAAAGCCAATCCACGTTCGCGTAGCGCTGTCATGCGTGTGGCGGAGAAGCTCCGGTGAGCCGCCTTTTCCTCAAGCCTCTACCTGGCGGTAGTTTCATTATGTTGCTGCTGTTCCTTGCCGTGTTGGTTTCGGCGATCGGTGTGGCTTACAGCGCCCACTGGAACCGGCAGTTACTTAACTCCCTGTACTCCGAGTTGAGCGTGCGTGACAAGGCGCAGGCAGAGTGGGGTCGGCTGATTCTTGAACAAAGCACCTGGACCGCCCACAGCCGGATTGAAACGCTGGCCAGCGAACAACTCAAAATGCGTATTCCCAGCGCTGCTGAAGTGCGGATGGTGGCGCCATGATGAAGCTCGAGGGCGCCCTCTATCCCTGGCGCTTTCGCGTGGTGGTGGGGCTGCTGGGCATTATGGTGGGCGCGATCTGCTGGCGCATCATCGATCTGCAGGTGATAGACCATGACTTCTTGAAAGGTCAGGGCGATGCTCGCAGCGTACGACACATCCCTATCCCGGCTCACCGTGGCTTGATCACCGACCGTAACGGCGAGCCATTGGCGGTCAGTACTCCTGTGACGACGCTGTGGGCCAACCCGAAAGAAATGCAGCAGGCTAAAGAGAAATGGCCTGCGCTTGCCGCCGCTCTGGGGCAGGACGCAAAACTGCTCGGCGACCGTCTGGATGCTCAGGCCGGTAAAGAATTCATCTACCTGGTTCGCGGCCTGACGCCGGAACAAGGTCAAGTCGTGCTCGACCTGAAAGTCCCTGGTGTCTATGGCATCGAAGAGTTCCGGCGTTTCTATCCGGCGGGCGATGTCACTGCACACATGGTGGGCTTCACCGACCTGGACGACCATGGTCGTGAAGGGGTCGAACTGGCGTATGACGACTGGCTTGCCGGTGTACCGGGTAAGCGACAGGTCATCAAGGACCGGCGCGGACGACTTATCAAGGATGTTCAGGTTACAAAAAACGCCAAGGCCGGGAAGACCTTGGCTTTGTCTATTGATCTGCGCCTGCAATACCTGGCCACCCGCGAGTTGCGCAACGCCATTCAGGAAAACGACGCCAAGGCTGGCAGCCTGGTGATCATGGACGTGAAGACTGGCGAAGTGCTGGCCATGGTCAACTCACCGACCTACAACCCCAACAACCGTCGCACCATGGTGCCGGCGGCGATGCGTAACCGCGCCATCATCGACGTGTTCGAGCCGGGCTCGACCATGAAGCCGATCTCCATGACCGCCGCTCTGGACAGTGGTCGCTGGAAACCTACCGACAAAGTCGAGGTTTACCCTGGCACGCTGCAGATCGGCAAATACACCATTCGTGACGTTACCAAGACCGAGGGCCCGATCCTCGATTTGACCGGGATCCTGATCAACTCCAGTAACGTCGGTATGAGTAAGGTGGCCTTCGACGTCGGCGGCGAAGCGATTTTCCGTGCGATGCAGCGAGTCGGGCTGGGCCAATACACTGGCTTGGGTTTCCCTGGCGAGCGCGTTGGCAATTTGCCTAACTACCGTGAGTGGCGCAAAGCAGAAACCGCAACCTTGTCCTATGGCTACGGTCTGTCGGTCACCGCGTTGCAGTTGGTGCACGCCTACTCCGCGCTGGCCAACAATGGCCGTATCGTGCCGCTGACCATCCTGAAAACCGACACGCCACCGGAGGCTACTCAAGCGATTCCGGAGGCTACCGCAAAAACAGTACAAGGCATGTTGCAGCAAGTGATCGAAGACCCGCGCGGTGTGTTCCGCGCTCGTGTGCCGTCCTACCATGTGGCCGGCAAAAGCGGTACCGCACGTAAAACAGCGGTGGGCACCAAGGGTTACGCCGAAAACTCCTATCGCTCTTTGTTTGCGGGCTTTGGTCCGATGAGCAACCCGCGGTACGCGGTAGTCGTGGTCATCGACGAACCCGGCAAAGCGGGCTACTACGGTGGACTGGTGTCGGCTCCAGTATTTAGCAAGGTCATGTCCGGCACGCTGCGACTGATGAACGTTACGCCGGATAATCTGGCACCAATTCCCACGCAGGAACAAGTCAATGCTGCGCCTGTTGTTAAAGGAGGGCGTGGTTAATGCCTGTTAGCCTGAACAAGATCTTTGCCCATGCCGACCGCGATCTGTTGATCCGCGAGTTGACCCTCGACAGCCGTAATGTACGTGCCGGCGATCTCTTTCTGGCGGTGCCGGGCGGCAAGCTCGATGGTCGTGCGCATGTCGCCGATGCACTCAAACGGGGCGCTGCCGCAGTTGCTTATGAAGTTGAAGGCGCAAGCGTTTTACCCATCACTGATGTGCCGTTGATTCCGGTCAAGGGCTTGGCTGCACAACTGTCCGACATCGCCGGGCGCTTTTATGGTGACCCGAGCCGCAGTTTGAATCTGGTGGGCGTCACCGGCACTAACGGCAAAACCAGTGTCACCCAGTTGGTCGCGCAAGCGCTGGATCAGCTTGGGCAGCACTGTGGGATTGTTGGCACCCTGGGCACCGGATTTTATGGTGCGCTGCAAAGCGGCCGCCATACCACGCCTGATCCAATAGCCGTGCAAGCGACGCTGGCCGATTTGAAGAAAGCGGGCGCTCGTGCGGTGGCGATGGAAGTGTCTTCCCATGGACTGGATCAAGGGCGTGCGACTGCGTTGGCGTTCGACGTTGCAGTGCTGACCAACCTGTCCCGTGACCACCTGGACTACCACGGCACGATGGAAGCCTACGCAACCGCCAAGGCGAAATTGTTTGCCTGGCCCAATCTGCATTGTCGAGTGATCAATCTGGATGACGATTTCGGTCGGCAACTGGTCAAAGAACGACAAGAGTCGCGCCTGATCAGCTACAGCCTTGACGATCCCCGTGCAGACCTTTACTGCCGTGATGCACACTTCGATGACGATGGCGTGCGCGCTATCCTGGTCACCGCGCAAGGCGAGCACAACCTGCAAAGCAGCCTGCTGGGGCGTTTCAACCTGAGCAACGTGCTGGCGGCGGTCGGCGCGTTGATGGGCCTGGACTACGCGCTAGATGAAATTTTAAGCGTGCTGCCGAAACTGGAAGGCCCGATCGGTCGCATGCAGCGCTTGGGCGGCGGCACCCAGCCGTTGGTCGTGGTTGATTACGCACACACACCCGACGCACTGGAAAAAGTCCTCGAAGCACTGCGCCCGCACGCCAAGGGCCGGCTGATGTGCCTGTTCGGTTGTGGCGGGGATCGAGATCGCGGCAAGCGTCCGTTGATGGCTGAAGTGGTTGAGCGGCTGGCGGATTTGGTTGTGGTCACCGATGACAATCCACGGACAGAGGTGCCTGCGCAGATTTTCGATGACATCCGCCAAGGGTTTGTTGCCGTCGATAAAGTCAGCTTCGTTGCCGGTCGCGGCCAGGCGATTGCCCAATTGATTGCCAGCGCCAGCGCGGCGGACGTGATCGTGTTGGCAGGCAAAGGTCATGAGGACTACCAGGAAATCGAGGGGCAGCGTCATGCGTTCTCCGATCTGGAAGAAGCCAGCAAAGCCTTGACTGCATGGGAGGTGGCACATGCTTAAGCCACTGACGTTCAGTCAACTGATCGCGCCACTCGCTGCCCGTCAGGTCAATGCGGATTGCAGCTTTACCGGTGTCAGCATCGACAGCCGCGCCATTGTTCCGGGCCAGTTGTTTATAGCGCTGACCGGTCCACGTTTCGACGGCCATGATTATCTCGATGACGTCGCGGGCAAAGGCGCGGTCGGTGCGTTGGTCGAGCGTGAGGTCGCAGGTTCCGTTCTGCCGCAACTGGTGGTCGAAGATACCCGTCAGGCGCTGGCGCAGCTCGGTGCACTGAATCGCAATGCGTTCGACAAGCCGCTTGCCGCGATCACCGGTTCCAGCGGTAAGACCACGGTCAAGGAACTTCTTGCGAGCATTTTGCGCACGCGCGGGCCGGTACTGGCCACTCGCGGTAATTTGAACAACGACCTGGGGGTCCCACTGACCCTGCTTGAGCTGGCGGCTGAACACACGGCCGCCGTGATCGAGCTGGGCGCCTCGCGTGTTGGCGAAATTGCCTACACCGTCAGCCTGGCCAAACCCCATGTCGCACTGATCACCAATGCCGGAACCGCCCATGTGGGTGAGTTCGGCGGCCCGGAAAAAATTGTCCAGGCCAAGGGTGAAATTATCGATGGCCTCGATCCAGCCGGTATCGCGGTACTCAATCGTGATGACAAGGCCTTCGCCATCTGGCACGCACGGGCGGATGGACGCCAGGTCGTGAGCTTTGCCTTGAGCGACGACGTTGCTGATTTCTACTCGCGTGATCTGACCCGCGATGCTCGCGGGTGCCCAAGTTTCACATTGCACGGTCCGTCCGGCGCGGCGACTGTCCAGCTCAACCTGCTGGGCACGCACAACGTCACCAATGCACTGGCTGCTGCTGCGGCGGCGCATGCGTTGGGTGTTTCGCTGGAAGGTATCGTTGCAGGATTGAATGCGGTACAGCCGGTCAAAGGTCGCGCGGTCTCGCAACTGACCCCTAATGGTATCCGCGTAATCGACGACACATACAACGCTAACCCCACCTCAATGTGCGCTGCCGTTGATATACTCGCCGGCTTTTCCGGGCGCACCGTCCTGGTGCTCGGGGATATTGGCGAGCTGGGCGAGTGGGCTGAAGAAGGCCATCGCCAAGTCGGCGCATACGCTGCGGGCAAGGTGTCGGCGTTATACGCGGTAGGGCCTCTTATGACTCATGCCGTGAGCGCTTTTGGCCAGCATGCTCGCCACTTCGCTAACCAGACTGACCTGATCGCGGCGCTGGGCGCCGAGCAGGACACTAATACCACTATTTTGATCAAGGGTTCGCGCAGCGCTGCGATGGAAAACGTCGTCGCGGCTTTGTGTGGTTCTAGCCGGGAGAAACACTAATGCTGCTGCTGCTGGCGGAATATCTGCAACAGTTCTACAAAGGCTTCGCGGTCTTTCAATACCTGACCCTGCGCGGGATTCTCGGCGTGCTCACTGCATTGTCGCTCTCGCTGTGCCTGGGTCCATGGATGATTCGCACCCTGCAGAATCGCCAGATCGGCCAATCGGTACGTAATGACGGTCCTCAGTCGCACCTGTCCAAATCGGGCACGCCGACCATGGGCGGGGCGTTGATCCTTTCAGCGATTACCGTCAGCACCCTGTTGTGGGCTGACCTGAGTAACCGTTATGTCTGGGTCGTGTTGATCGTCACGTTGCTGTTCGGTGGCATTGGTTGGGTCGACGATTACCGCAAAGTGATCGAGAAGAATTCCAAGGGTTTGCCTAGCCGCTGGAAATACTTCTGGCAGTCGGTGTTCGGCCTCGGCGCGGCGATCTTCCTTTATACGACTGCGCCTAGCGTGGTTGAAACCACCTTGATCGTGCCGATGTTCAAAGACGCCAGTATCCCGCTTGGCATTGGCTTCATGGTCTTGACTTACTTCGTGATCGTCGGTTCGAGCAACGCGGTCAACCTGACCGACGGCCTCGACGGTCTGGCGATTCTGCCGACGGTGATGGTTGGCGGTGCGCTGGGTATCTTCTGCTACTTGTCGGGTAACGTGAAATTCGCTGAATACCTGCTGATCCCTTATGTACCGGGCGCGGGTGAACTTATTGTGTTTTGCGGCGCGTTGATTGGCGCAGGCCTTGGCTTTCTTTGGTTCAACACGTACCCGGCGCAAGTGTTCATGGGCGACGTCGGTGCCCTGGCGCTGGGCGCCGCACTGGGCACCATCGCGGTGATCGTTCGTCAGGAAATCGTCCTGTTCATCATGGGCGGTGTATTCGTGATGGAAACCCTTTCAGTCGTGATCCAGGTCGCGTCCTTCAAGTTGACCGGTCGTCGTGTGTTCCGCATGGCACCGATTCACCACCACTTTGAACTCAAAGGCTGGCCCGAGCCGCGCGTGATTGTCCGTTTCTGGATCATCACCGTGATTCTGGTGCTGATCGGCCTTGCCACCCTGAAGCTGAGGTAGAACGAGTGTCTCTGATCGTTTCTGACCACTTCCGCATCGTTGTCGGCCTCGGCAAGAGCGGCATGTCCCTGGTTCGCTTCCTGGCGAAGCAGGGTGTGTCGTTTGCTGTGGCTGATACGCGGGACAATCCGCCTGAGTTGGCGACGTTGCGTCAGGACTACCCGCATGTGGAAGTACGTTGCGGCGAGCTGGATGTGGAGTTTCTCTGCCGTGCCGACGAGCTGTACGTAAGCCCCGGTCTGGCATTGGCGACCCCTGCATTGCAGCAAGCGGCGGCCCGTGGCGTGAAATTGTCGGGTGATATCGAGTTGTTCGCGCGTAACGCGAAGGCGCCCATCGTTGCAATCAGCGGTTCGAATGCGAAAAGCACGGTCACCACGCTGGTGGGTGAAATGGCGGTCGCAGCGGGTAAACGCGTTGCGGTCGGTGGCAACCTCGGCACTCCGGCGCTGGACTTGCTCGACGACTCGGTCGAGCTTTACGTGCTCGAGCTCTCCAGCTTCCAGCTTGAAACCACTGACCAGCTCGGCGCCGAAGTGGCGACCGTGTTGAATGTCAGCGAAGATCACATGGACCGTTACAGCGGTCTACCGGCTTATCACTTGGCCAAGCACCGGATTTTTCGTGGCGCCCGGCAAGTGGTGGTCAATCGTCAGGACGCACTGTCGCGGCCTCTGATCGGTGAAGGCCTGCCGTGCTGGACCTTCGGTCTGAATACACCAGATTTCCACGGCTTCGGTCTGCGCGAAGAGAACGGCGAAAAATACCTCGCCTTCCAGTTCGACAACCTGATGCCGGTCCGCGAGCTGAAAATTCGCGGCGCGCACAATCAGTCCAACGCCTTGGCTGCGTTGGCGCTTGGGCATGCGGTGGGCTTGCCGTTCGACGCCATGCTCAGCGCCTTGCGCACCTTCACCGGCCTAGCGCATCGCTGCCAATGGCTGCGGGAGCGTGCAGGTGTCAACTATTACGACGACTCCAAGGCCACCAACGTTGGCGCCGCGCTGGCTGCCATCGAAGGCTTGGGCGTGGATATCGCGGGCAAGTTGGTGTTGATCGCAGGTGGAGATGGCAAGGGTGCTGACTTCAGTGCCTTGCGTGCCCCTGTCGCCGCCTATTGCCGCGTGGTTGTGTTGTTGGGCCGCGATGCTGAATTGCTTGCCAAAACCTTCGGCGATGCGGTGCCTTTAGTTCGCGTCAAAACCCTGGACGAAGCTGTGCAACGTGCTGCCGAATGGGCGCAGAGCGGGGATGCGGTATTGCTGTCTCCCGCCTGTGCCAGCCTGGACATGTTCAAGAATTTCGAAGAGCGCGGGCGTGTGTTCGCTCATGCCGTGGAGGGCTTGTCATGATTCTGGGTGTGATCAAGCCTTATCCATCGCCGCTGATCAGCGGTCGCGGCATTGATGTCGACTTTCCGATGTTGGCCGGTTGCCTTGCGCTGCTGGGCCTGGGCCTGGTGATGATCACTTCTGCCTCGTCAGAAGTGGCCGCCGTGCAGTCCGGCAACCCGCTATACATGATGATGCGTCACCTGGTGTATCTGGTCATCGGTTTGGGCGCCTGTGGCGTGACCATGATGATTCCGGTTTCAACCTGGCAGCGCCTGGGCTGGCTGATGTTGATTGGCGCCTTCGGCTTGCTGGTGATGGTATTGGTGCCGGGGCTGGGCCGTGAGGTTAACGGTTCGATGCGCTGGATCGGCTTCGGGATGTTCAACGTCCAGCCTTCGGAAATCGCCAAGGTTTTCGTGGTGATTTTTCTTGCCGGTTACCTAGTACGGCGCCAGCAGGAAGTCCGCGAAAGCTGGATGGGCTTCTTCAAGCCATTCATCGTTTTGCTGCCCATGGCAGGTTTGCTGCTGATGGAGCCGGACTTCGGTGCCACCGTGGTAATGATGGGGGCTGCTGCTGCGATGCTGTTCCTCGGTGGCGTAGGGCTGTTCCGCTTCACCCTGATGGTGGTGTTGGCGGTGGGCGCGGTGTTCGTGCTGGTTCAAGCGCAGCCCTATCGTATGGCGCGCCTGATCACCTTCACCGACCCCTGGTCCGATCAGTTTGGCTCCGGTTATCAGCTGACCCAGGCCCTGATTGCCTTTGGCCGTGGCGAATGGTTCGGCGTCGGTCTGGGTAACAGCGTGCAGAAACAGTTCTATTTACCTGAAGCGCACACCGACTTCGTGTTTGCCGTGCTCGCGGAAGAGTTGGGCGTGGTTGGCTCGCTGATCACTGTGGGCCTGTTTGTATTCGTCAGTATCCGGGCCATGTACATCGGCATGTGGGCCGAAAGGGCCAAGCAATATTTCGCTGCCTATGTGGCTTACGGTCTGGCGTTCCTGTGGATTGGTCAGTTCCTGATCAACATTGGCGTAAACGTCGGGCTACTGCCGACTAAAGGCCTGACCTTGCCCTTCCTCAGTTATGGCGGCAGTTCGTTGGTGATCTGCTGCGCAAGCCTGGGCTTGTTGCTGCGCATCGAGTGGGAGGCGCGGACCAATACCGGCAGTGAAGAAACGGAATTCAATGAAAGCGACTTCACCGAGGAGCCGACCCATGGGCGCTAACGTGCTGATCATGGCGGGCGGTACGGGTGGGCACGTCTTCCCGGCGCTGGCCTGTGCGCGCGAGTTCCAGGCCCGCGGCTACCGCGTGCACTGGCTCGGCACGCCGCGCGGTATCGAAAACGAACTGGTCCCTCAAGCGGGCTTGCCGCTGCATTTGATCAACGTGACCGGCCTCCGGGGCAAGGGCGTGATTTCGCTGTTGAAAGCGCCGTTTGTGCTGCTCAGGGCGTTGCTGCAGGCGCGCAAGATCGTCCGTCAGTTGCAACCGGTCTGCGTACTGGGAATGGGCGGTTTTGTCACCGGCCCTGGCGGCTTGGCAGCGAAATTGGCGGGGGTACCGCTGATCATTCATGAACAGAACGCCGTCGCCGGTACAGCCAATCGCAGCCTGGCGCCGTTTGCCACTCGTGTGTGCGAAGCCTTCCCGAATACGTTTTCGGCTTCGGCAAAACGCCGTACCACCGGCAACCCGGTACGCACCGAGTTGTTTCTCGAAACGCCGCGTCAGGCGCTGGGCGGACGTAAAGCCCGTCTGCTGATCCTTGGCGGAAGTCTGGGCGCTGAACCGCTGAACAAACTGCTGCCTGCTGCATTGGCACAGGTGCCGCTGGAGTTGCGACCTGAAGTGTTTCATCAGGCCGGCAAGAATCATGACCAGATCACCGCAGAGCGCTATCGCACTGCCGATGTCGAGGCGCAAGTGGCGCCCTTCATCAAAGACATGGCTCAAGCCTATGGCTGGGCCGACCTGGTGGTTTGTCGCGCAGGCGCGCTGACCGTCAGTGAACTGGCTGCGGCTGGCCTGCCGTCGCTGTTGGTGCCGTTGCCCCACGCGATCGACGACCACCAGTCCCGTAATGCCGACTATCTGGCCCGCGAAGGTGCAGCCTTCGTCATGCCACAAGCGACAACTGGCGCAGCCGAAATGGCCGCACGCCTGAAAGAGGTTTTGATGCAACCCGAACAATTGAACAACATGGCCCGCACGGCTCGCCACCTGGCCAAACCTGACGCAACGCGCACTGTGGTCGATATCTGTCTGGAGGTGGCTCATGGTTGAGAGCAAGAGGGCGATGCCCCAGCCGGAAATGCGCCGCATCCGTCGCATCCATTTCGTCGGTATCGGCGGGGTGGGCATGTGCGGTATTGCCGAGGTTCTGCTTAACCTGGGCTACAAAGTGTCCGGCTCCGACTTGAAGTCTTCACCAGTGACTGAACGTCTTGAATCGTTCGGCGCCAAGGTGTTTATCGGCCATCGCGCCGAGAACATCGCGACGGCTGACGTGCTTGTGGTCTCCAGTGCAGTCAATACCGCGAACCCGGAAGTCGCTACGGCTCTGGAACGTCGCATTCCTGTGGTCCCGCGTGCCGAAATGCTGGCCGAACTGATGCGCTATCGCCACGGCATCGCAGTCGCTGGCACGCATGGCAAAACCACCACCACCAGTTTGATCGCTTCGGTGTTCGCGGCCGGTGGCCTGGACCCGACGTTCGTTATCGGTGGTCGCCTGAATGCTGCTGGAACCAACGCTCAGTTAGGCACCAGCCGTTACCTGATCGCTGAAGCGGATGAAAGCGACGCCAGCTTCCTGCACTTGCAGCCGTTGGTGGCCGTGGTCACTAACATCGACGCCGACCATATGGCGACCTACGAAGGCGACTTCAACAAACTGAAGAAAACCTTCGTCGAGTTCCTGCACAACCTGCCGTTCTATGGGCTGGCCGTGGTGTGCATCGATGATCCAGTGGTGCGTGAAATTCTGCCGCTGATCAAGCGTCCGACGCTGACTTACGGCTTCAGCGAAGAAGCCGACGTACGCGCCATCAACGTGCGTCAGGAAGGCATGCTGACTTACTTTACGGTGCTGCGTCGTGACCGCGCGCCGCTGGATGTCTCGGTAAACATGCCGGGCAACCACAACGTTCTGAACTCGTTGGCGACCATCGCAATCTCTACCGACGAGGGCGTCAGCGACGAGGCTATCGTCCAGGGGCTGTCAGGCTTCCAGGGTGTTGGTCGACGCTTCCAGATCTATGGCGAGCTGCCGGTCGAAGGCGGCAATGTGATGCTGGTCGACGACTACGGCCATCACCCGCGTGAAGTGTCTGCGGTAATCAATGCTGTCCGTGGCGGCTGGCCGGATCGTCGTCTGGTCATGGTTTACCAGCCTCATCGCTTCAGCCGTACTCGCGACCTTTACGATGACTTCGTGCAAGTACTGGCCGAAGCCAACGTGTTGTTGCTGATGGAAGTCTATCCAGCCGGTGAAGAACCGATTCCAGGTGCCGACAGTCGCAACTTGTGCCACAGCATTCGTCAACGTGGTCAGCTGGACCCGATCTACATCGAGCGTGGCGTCGAGTTGGCACCGCTGGTCAAACCACTGTTGCGTGCTGGCGATATTTTGCTGTGCCAGGGCGCCGGTGACATTGGTGGCCTCGCGCCGCAACTGCTTCGAAGCCCGCTGTTTGCAGGTGCTGTCGTGGCCCCGACCGAGGGGAAACTGAAATGACTTCAACCCTGCAATCCACCTTGTTGTCCACGCTCGAACCCAAGGCTTTCGGCCGTGTCGCCGTCCTGTTTGGTGGTAAAAGCGCTGAGCGCGAAGTGTCGCTGAAATCCGGTCAGGCAGTGCTTGAGGCCCTGCAAAGTGCAGGTGTCGACGCGTTCGGCATCGACGTCGGTGACGACTTCCTGCAGCGTCTGGTCAGCGAAAAAATTGATCGTGCTTTTATCGTCTTGCACGGTCGTGGCGGCGAAGACGGCAGCATGCAAGGCCTGCTGGAGTGTCTGGAGATCCCCTACACCGGCAGCGGCGTACTGGCTTCTGCGCTGGCCATGGACAAGTTGCGGACCAAGCAGATCTGGCAAAGTCTGGGCTTGTCGACACCTCGGCATGCCGCATTGAGCACTGAGGCTGATTGTATTTCTGCGGCAACGGAACTGGGCTTCCCTTTAATCGTCAAACCTGCCCATGAAGGTTCGAGTATCGGTATGGCCAAGGTGACCAGCGTCGATGAGTTGATCGCCGCATGGAAAGCTGCCAGCACCTACGATTCACAAGTATTGGTCGAGCAATGGATCCAGGGTCCGGAGTTTACTATCGCGACTCTGCGTGACCAGATATTACCGCCCATCGGTCTGGGCACTCCCCACAGTTTCTACGACTACGACGCCAAGTACCTGGCTTCCGATACTCAGTATCGGATCCCTTGCGGGCTCGACAGTGCAAAAGAACAAGAGCTTAAAGATCTTACTGCGCGTGCTTGCGAGGCCGTTGGCATTGCAGGTTGGGCGCGTGCGGACGTTATGCAGGATGCTGATGGCAAGTTCTGGTTGTTGGAAGTGAACACCGTCCCCGGCATGACCGATCACAGTCTGGTCCCGATGGCGGCACGAGCGGCGGGCCTGGATTTTCAGCAGTTAGTGTTAGCGATTCTGGCTGACAGTGTCGAGGCGCGAGGTTAATCCCATGCAAGGCGCGATGCTACGTCATCAGCAACCCGTTCCCGGCCGCAAGCCGGTGCCGCGTGGTGCCAGTCGGATGGTGGCCAAAGAGCCGCTGTCGATGCGTCTGCCTAAAGCAAACCTCGGATTCTTCAAGCGCCTGTTCTGGCCTGTGATGTTGGTCGTTCTGGGCTTCGGTACCTACGAAGCCGCGCAGCGGCTGTTGCCGTATGCCGACCGGCCAATTACCCGGATCAATGTGCAGGGTGATCTGAGCTACATCAGCCAGCAAGCGGTGCAGCAGCGCATTGCCCCTTATGTGGCGGCGAGCTTCTTCACCATCGACCTCGCAGGGATGCGCACCGAACTGGAACAAATGCCTTGGATCGCCCACGCCGAAGTCAGGCGTGTCTGGCCCGATCAGGTGGTCATTCGTCTGGAAGAACAATTGCCGGTGGCGCGCTGGGGTGAAGAGGCGCTGCTGAACAACCAGGGTCAGGCGTTTACCCCGCGCGAGCTGGCCAATTACGAGCATCTGCCTCAACTGTTTGGCCCTCAACGTGCCCAGCAGCAGGTGATGCAGCAGTATCAGGTGTTGAGTCAGATGTTACGGCCGTTGGGTTTTTCCATCGTACGTCTGGAATTACGTGAACGTGGCAGTTGGTTTTTGACCACTGGTGCAGGCAGTGCGGGCCCGGGTATCGAGTTGTTACTGGGACGCGACCATCTGGTGGAAAAAATGCGCCGATTTATTGCCATTTATGAAAAAACGCTTAAAGAACAGATGACGAATATTGCGCGCATCGACCTGCGTTACTCCAACGGCCTTGCCGTGGGATGGCGTGAGCAGGTTGCGCCTACGACGGACAAACCCGCCGTCGCGAAGAATTGATAAGAGGCAGGACCATGGCAAACGTGCAAAGCGGGAAAATGATCGTCGGCTTGGATATCGGCACCTCCAAAGTGGTGGCGTTGGTGGGCGAAGTCGGGGCGGATGGCACCCTGGAAATCGTCGGTATCGGCACGCATCCTTCCCGTGGCCTGAAGAAGGGCGTGGTGGTGAACATCGAGTCCACCGTGCAATCGATCCAGCGCGCCGTTGAAGAAGCTCAGCTGATGGCCGGTTGCCGTATTCACTCGGCTTTCGTCGGTGTAGCGGGCAACCACATTCGCAGCCTGAACTCCCACGGCATCGTGGCGATCCGTGACCGTGAAGTCAGCATGGCGGATCTGGAGCGTGTACTCGATGCCGCCCAGGCCGTGGCGATTCCAGCGGATCAGCGGGTGCTCCACACCCTGCCGCAGGACTACGTGATAGACAACCAGGAAGGCGTTCGTGAGCCTTTGGGGATGTCGGGCGTACGTCTGGAAGCCAAGGTTCATGTGGTGACTTGCGCCGTCAATGCCGCACAAAACATTGAAAAATGCGTGCGTCGTTGCGGGCTGGAAATTGACGACATCATTCTCGAACAGCTGGCTTCCGCGTATTCGGTGCTGACGGATGATGAGAAAGAACTGGGCGTTTGCCTGGTCGATATCGGCGGCGGCACCACCGACATCGCCATCTTCACCGAAGGCGCTATTCGTCATACCGCAGTCATCCCGATTGCGGGCGATCAGGTTACCAACGACATCGCGATGGCGTTGCGTACACCTACCCAATACGCCGAAGAGATCAAGATTCGCTACGCCTGTGCCCTGGCCAAACTGGCTGGCGCCGGCGAAACGATCAAAGTACCAAGCGTCGGCGACCGTCCACCACGTGAGTTGTCCCGTCAGGCGCTGGCTGAAGTGGTCGAGCCGCGTTACGACGAGTTGTTCACATTGATTCAGGCCGAGCTGCGTCGCAGTGGTTATGAAGACTTGATCCCGGCCGGCATCGTGCTGACCGGTGGTACCTCAAAAATGGAAGGCGCGGTCGAACTGGCCGAGGAAATCTTCCATATGCCGGTACGCCTCGGCGTGCCGCACAGTGTCAAAGGGCTCTCGGACGTCGTCCGCAACCCAATCTATTCCACTGGTGTGGGGCTGTTGCTGTACGGGCTGCAAAAGCAATCCGACGGTATTTCGTTGTCCGGCATCAGTAGCAGCAGCTATAGCGATGAACCTAAAACACCGGTATTCGAGCGCCTCAAGCGCTGGGTGCAAGGCAATTTCTAAGTTTCAAAGCAGTAGTAGTGGTAGGCAGTAGGCGAAAAAACTAGAGAAAATGAAAGGAGAGGGAAAATGTTCGAACTCGTAGACAACGTCCCGCAAAGCCCGGTAATCAAGGTTATCGGTGTTGGTGGTGGTGGTGGTAATGCTGTTAACCACATGGTTAAGAGCAACATCGAAGGTGTGGAATTCATCTGCGCCAACACTGACGCACAAGCGCTGAAAAGCATCGGCGCACGGACCATCCTGCAATTGGGCACTGGTGTGACCAAAGGTTTGGGTGCTGGTGCCAACCCTGAAGTAGGTCGTCAGGCTGCACTGGAAGACCGTGAGCGCATTGCTGAAGTGCTACAGGGCACCAACATGGTGTTCATTACCACTGGCATGGGCGGCGGTACCGGTACCGGTGCTGCACCGATCATCGCCGAAGTGGCCAAGGAAATGGGGATTCTCACCGTTGCAGTGGTGACTCGTCCGTTCCCGTTCGAAGGCCGCAAACGCATGCAGATCGCCGATGAAGGCATCCGCCTGTTGTCGGAAAGCGTTGACTCGTTGATCACCATCCCTAACGAGAAGCTGCTGACCATCCTCGGTAAGGACGCCAGCTTGCTGTCGGCTTTCGCCAAGGCTGACGATGTACTGGCCGGTGCTGTTCGCGGTATCTCCGACATCATCAAACGTCCGGGCATGATCAACGTCGACTTCGCTGACGTACGTACCGTGATGAGCGAAATGGGTATGGCGATGATGGGCACTGGCTGCGCCAGCGGTCCGAACCGTGCACGTGAAGCGACTGAGGCAGCCATCCGCAACCCGCTGCTCGAAGACGTCAACCTGCAAGGTGCTCGCGGCATCCTGGTCAACATCACTGCCGGTCCTGACCTGTCCCTGGGTGAGTACTCGGACGTGGGTAGCATCATTGAAGCGTTCGCCTCCGAGCACGCGATGGTCAAGGTCGGTACGGTTATCGATCCGGACATGCGCGACGAGTTGCACGTGACCGTGGTTGCCACTGGCCTGGGCGCGAAAATCGAGAAACCTGTGAAGGTGATCGACAACACCCTGCAGACCTCGCAACAACATGCTGCAGTGCAACCTTCTGCACGTCAGGAGCTGCCGTCGGTGAATTACCGCGATCTGGACCGTCCGACTGTGATGCGCAACCAGGCTCACGCCGGTGCTGCCGCTGCAGCGAAGATGAACCCGCACGATGACCTGGATTATCTGGATATCCCGGCTTTCCTGCGTCGCCAGGCCGATTGATGAAATGTATCAGGGGTATTAGGGTGATTGGTGTTCAGCAAAGGCCGGGTCTGCTATTATCGCCAGCCTTTGTTGATACCAGTTCGCAACTTGCGCTGAAGCGGCCAATGCCATGATTAAACAACGCACCCTGAAAAATATTATCCGTGCCACAGGTGTAGGCCTGCACTCGGGGGAAAAGGTTTACCTGACCCTCAAGCCCGCACCTGTGAATACCGGCATCGTGTTTTGTCGTGCCGACCTCGACCCTGTGGTGCAGATCCCTGCCCGTGCGGAAAACGTCGGTGACACCACCCTGTCGACCACTTTGGTCAGCGGGGACACCAAGGTGGACACGGTAGAGCACTTGCTTTCGGCCATGGCTGGCCTTGGCATCGATAACGCCTACGTCGAACTCTCTGCCTCCGAAGTTCCAATCATGGACGGCAGCGCGGGACCCTTCGTATTCCTGATTCAATCTGCCGGCCTGGAAGAACAGGACGCAGCCAAGAAATTCATTCGTATCCTGAAAGAAGTTACTGTGGAAGAGGACGGCAAAACCGCCACTTTCCTGCCTTTCGAAGGGTTCAAGGTGAGTTTCGAGATCGACTTCGACCACCCTGTTTTCCGTAACCGTACCCAAAGTGCAACCGTGGATTTTTCCAGTACTTCTTTTGTTAAAGAAGTCAGCCGCGCCCGTACCTTTGGGTTCATGAGTGATATCGAGTACCTGCGCAAGCACAATCTCGCACTTGGCGGTAGCGTAGAAAATGCCATCGTGGTCGACAAGGACGGAGTGCTTAACGAGGACGGCCTGCGGTACGAGGACGAATTCGTCAAACACAAAATCCTGGATGCAATCGGTGACCTTTACCTGCTGGGCAATAGCCTGATAGGCGAGTTCCGAGGCTTCAAGTCTGGGCACGCACTGAACAACGTCCTTCTTCGCGCATTGATTGCGCAGAAAGATGCTTGGGAAATCGTGACCTTCGAAGACGCCAGCACCGCCCCGATCTCTTACATGCGTCCTGTTGCGGCCGTGTAATTAGTACTCTCTCTTTCCTTTTGTTTTTTAAGGCTGCCTTCGGGTGGCCTTTTTTTATGGTTGTTGAAGAGTGCAGGGAGAATGTAAGAATAACCCTGCGAAATTGAGAGACGTCTCCTACTGGGTTTGTCGGCAGGGTGGGATACCTTTAGTCGGTTTATCTACCCAAAATTACCGTTCATTCCGATATGAAGAACGGCGATGCCCACTGCCCCAACGTTCACGCTCAGCATCAAAGGAGCTAAAGACAACGAGTTACTTGTTCTAGCCTTTTCCGGCGAAGAGGCCATCAGCGAGTGCTTCGACATCACCGTCGATGTGGTCACCGACCGACCGCCGCGCGAGCTGGAAAGCCTGCTGCACAAAGAAGCCTATCTGGCTTTTGGCGATCGGGGCCTGCACGGCCATATCTACTCCATCCGGAAAGGCAAAGTGGGCACCCGGTTGAGCCACTACCAACTGGTAATGGTGCCGTTTCTGCGCTATTTGCAGCACGCCAGTAATCGGCGGATTTTCCAGAACCTGACCACTGAAGCCATCCTCCGCGACGTGCTCAAGGGGCATGGTTTGCTGAACGGTTTGCACGTGCTGTTCAACATCGGCCCGGAGAAACCGGTCCCGCATGAATATTGCGTTCAGTACGATGAATCTGACCTGCATTTCGTCAGCCGTTTGTGCGAGGCCGAAGGCTACTTCTATTACTTCAAGCACTCCCCGGAAGGGCACCAACTGATCTTCGCCGATCAGGAAACCGAGTTCTATCACGCGGGCAATCCCACCGTGGTGATGCCGTTTCGGCCGATCAACGGCATGGCGGCAGAGCATCCGGTGATCCAGGCGTTCGGCGTAGGCCTGAGCACCCGCGCCAGCCGCGTCACCCACCGTGATTACGACTTCCAAAACGCACACCTCTCGCTGGAAGCGGACCGGGACTCCAAGGTATTTCCGAACCTTGAGACGTACATCTACCCCGGAGAGTTTGATACCGCGCACCAAGGACGGGTACGCACGCGTCGGGCGCTGGAGCGACTTCGCGGCGATGCTGAACTCGCCCAAGGTCAGAGCGACCAGCCTTTGCTGCGCAGTGGCACGCCGTTAAAGGTAGAAGAACACCCGGAGCCGGCCTGGAACGTGGTCTGGTTACCGACTTGGGTGTTTCATGATGGTCGCCAGCCTGCTGTATTAGAGGAATACGCGGTCAGTGACGAGCCGGTGGAGTCCGGTCGAATCACTCAGGGTTATCGCAATGAGTTCATTGCTATCCGCGAGACCGTGCAATTTCGGCCTGCCCTCAAACATCCAGTCCCGAAGATTCAAGGCATGCAAACCGCCGTGGTGACCGGCCCTGCCGAAGAGGACATCCACTGTGATCAATACGGGCGGGTAAAAGTCCGTTTTCACTGGGACCGCAGTGAAGAAAACGAAAGCACCAGCTGCTGGGTGCGGGTGGCCTCCAGCTGGGCCGGCGCCGGATACGGCGCGGTCACCATCCCCCGCGTGGGCATGGAAGTGTTGGTCGCCTTCGAAGAAGGGCACGCCTGCAAGCCGATTGTGGTCGGATGCCTGAGCAACAACACCCATCAAGTGCCTCACAACCTGCCGGAAAACAAAACTAAAACCGTTTTGCGCAGCAAAAGCACCGGAAAAACGTCTGGTTTCAATGAGCTGAGCCTGGAAGACAGGAGCGGGGCAGAGCTGATCTACCTCCGCGCCCAGCGCGATATGGAGCAGTTGATCCAGAACGACAGCCGCATCGAAATCGGCAACGAACGTCTGGAAACCATCAAAGGCAACAGCACCACCGTGCTCAAGGCCGAGGAAAACGTCACCGTCACCGGCGCCCGCAAAGTGCAGTTGTTGGCCGACGATCACCTCGACGTCGCTGGCAGCAGTCACACCCGCGTCGGTGGCGACTTGTTGATGGCCGCCGGGCAAGAAGTGCACATCAGCGGTGACAACATCGTCATCAGCGGTGGCCTCAGCTTGACGCTGTCGATCAACGGTCAGCACATCGTCATCAATCCGGCGGGGATTTTCAGCAGTACACCGATCCAGGTCGGCGGCGCACCGGTACCGGGGACCCCTGCAATGCCGTTGGCCCCCGGCGACACTCAAACACTGATTGCAGGAGGGGTTCCGCCGTCGATCGTCTTCGCGTCAAAAGGGCAAACCGATACCGCTTCGCGCATGCCACTGCTGTGCCCGCTGTGCGTGCTAGCCAACACGGAGCAGACCCATGATTAATGCAAAAAAACCAACCCTGTGTTTGCCCGACGACTTTTCCTGGGAACAAACCGTTGCGCTGTTGCTGGATGCAGTACAGGTCAAGACGCTGCTGCCGCGTCTGTTTCAATGGGACCCCGAGGTGACAGTCGAGGTTATTTATCTGCGGACCCGGTTTGCGCAATTCAGGGCGCTCTCTCCCTGTCTTGTACGCCTGAAAGAGCCGAGTGACCCCATTCTTGAGCAGTTTTTGGCCCATGTCGGAGAGCATTGGGGTTATCTATTGGCCTGCGATGCCCCATGGGAGCAGGTGGCCGCGCATTGGCGCTGGCTGGCAAGCGTCGAACACCCCTCGGGTGAGGAAATGCTGCTGCGCATCGCCGATCCGGCAGTGGCCCATGCGGTGTTCAGCGACACAGTATCCTCGACGTCCACCCTGTTTGGACCTTGCCTGCGGGTCATGGTCGTCAACGCGGTGAGCGACGGTTGGCGCCACTACACCCGTGCCGGTGAGCGACCCGCTCCGAACCACGCCGCGTTGTACCGACTGAACGAGCGGCAGGTGGAGCTTCTGAATGAAGCCAGTTTCGACAAAAATGTGACCGAACTCTACGGGCACATGGGCGAATTTTTTCCCGACTACCGCATGGATTTGCAGCCCCAACAGCGCTGGCAGCACTTGCGTGGCCTGGCAAAGCGGGCAGTCGAACTCGGCTTTGAAAGCGAGGCCGACATCTGGTTGTACGCCAACGCCCATGGTTTTCTAGGCGAACAGCGGCTTGTGGCCGATCCAGAAATCGCCAGCCTGCTGAACCCCGCGTCCCCACTCCCACCCAGCACGCGTATCGCAATGATCACCACGTTGGTCGAGCGCAGGAGCCACCCATGACCGACCTCATGACCCCCCGTGGCCATTTGGCTAATTTGATCGCCCAGTCCCGCAGTCGCGATAACGTCAGCGCTGGAGGGGTGTGCCCACTGACCAAAACCACGATCCAGTTGCTGCCGGTCCGCTACGGCCTGGTGGAGCACCTTACGCCTCCCTCTGACATCCCCATGCCCCACACCTTGCAGAGCAAGGCCATGGGCATTCGCTTGTTGCGCAACGGTTACTTGTACGTCATCGATAACACGACCGGTTATCTGCACGAGTACTTCGTGGAACAAGGTTCTCTGAGCAAATTATTGTGGCAGGGCACCGAGGTCGCCAGCGATGTCCGTGAGCATGCCATCGAAGGTGGGTCCACCCTGACCCTCGCTCGCCGCAGCACGGTGTACGTGGCCTACTCGGAAATTCAGTGGACCGCCTACAAGTGCTCGCAAGTGATCCGGCACGCCACCGAGCGCGAACACTTCATGCAACGCGTCGACCTGACCGCCACCAGCAGTGAGCACACAGGCCAGCATTTACTGACCGAAAAGCAGGCCACAGACTGGCTGGCGGAAGTGGCGGAAAATCGTTGCGAAACCGGCGGTCGCGGCCCGGTCGATCAAGCCCCGGGCAAGACCCTGCCCGACGGCGCAAGCACGGAAGAAAACACCGCTTACATCTGGGAACACACGCCGCTGTTTCGCCACACCTGGATCGAAGAATTGACCAGCCAGGTCGATGGCGCACACCAGCGCGATTTCCTGTTTCTGGTGGTACGTGACGACATCGGCATCATGCGCGACCTGGCCGCCGCCCAGCTCAAGGTCGCTGACTGGATCGGTCAGTGGAGCGACGATGACGCCCTGCAACGCCAGTACCTCACGGGCGCTTACATTCAGTCCCTGTACGACGTCAGCCAGAAACGCTTGAGCGAGCTGGCCACCGATGACCCGCGTTATGCCGCGTTGATCAAGGACACCACCGAATCAGAACGCGAGACGCTGCTGAACTACTTACGCATCAAACGCGATTATCACGGGCCGGGGGTGTACGGCGACGAGAGTCACTGGCGTGAGCTGGCGCAGACCAATCCCTTCGCCAAAGCCTCCATGGAATTACGTGATGCGCTGGGTGACCCGCGTTGGCAACACCATCGAGAGGCCATCGTCGAGCTGAACTTCCAGACCTACGAAGCCCTGCACGGTGCCGAACCGGGTGAGCGCGGTATCGATGACCTGGTGAATCGGCACGCCATGCAAGCCTTTGTGCTCAAACAACAAACCCTGTTGCAACACTGGCAAGGCCAGCTCAAACGCATCCGCGCCGACCGCCTGAAGATGATCGTCGAAGGCCATTTCCATCGCGCTGCGTGGTACTACGATTTCCAGCAAAACGAGCAGATCAGACATCGACTGGAAACCGAGCTCGAGTGCGTCGCCGCTATCTGCGATGACCGTGAGGCCATGGTGCAACTGGAAGCCTATCTGGAGAAAAATCCGCTGGTCCAGGTGCCAGGGCTGGATACCCTCGGCAGCGCCGATCAGTTGGATCTGAAGAAAAAACTCGCCGACCTCGGCAACTTCAGCATCAAGCTGACCGACGCCCCCGGCGCTGTGGCGGAGCTGGATGCACTGGCTAACCAGTTCAACAGTTTGATGCGGCAGCGCTTGCCGAACTATCAGCGGTTGACTGGGGAGTTTCAGGGGTTGAGCAGTTTGTTGGGTGGGGCGTATGACCCGGCTTTACAGATGACCACAGCTCATCAACTAGACATCTTTCAACGGGACTTTCAGCGTGGCGCCAGCATTGATCCCAATAGTTTCATACGCAATATCGGCCCACCGGCACGGCTGCGATTGCTTCGCTCTTACGCCACCAGCGGACTGACGCTTCGTGCGGCTACGCCATGGGAAATAGAGCATTTCAACCTCGACCGCAGTACTGCCCTGAACATGCGCCACGAACTCAAGGAACTTTACACGCAGCGTCGTCACGACGTGATGTGGCAGCGCGACGTGAAGGGGCTGAACAATCAGATTGTCGCCCTCAAAGCCCGAATGGTGCCTGTAGAGGATCGCCTGAGCCACGCATTGACGCCCGGCGGCAAGGGCCCCGGCCAGTTTGGCTTGGTGCTGGGCAACATGGATGCCGAGTTGAGCGAAGAGATGCAACGCACCGTGCGTGATTATCGGAGCAGTGGCACGTTCAAAGGACCGGTGGCGAGTGTGCTCAAGTCCAAGGGCGATCAGATTGCGGTGGTGTTGTTTTATTTGCATGCGATGAAGTTTGTGAGTGTTATAGGGGATATCGCAGAAAGAGATCGCAGGGGGCTACGAGAGTTCGCGCAGTTCAGCGAAGCATTAGTGCTCGTACTATCCGCAGGCTTTGCTGCCACGCAAGGATTAGCAGTAAGCATATTGCAATATCATATCGGCCAAATGGAAAGTTCCGCCGGCAAGCTCAGTTCGATGGCTCGATTGGGTCAATGGTCTGCTATTGCCGGACTGGGAGCCTTTGCTTTTGGATTCGCGGCAGCCACCATTGACTTTGGAAAACATGCTAGGCAATGGGGTATAGCGTTATCGCAAGGTGACGGTAAAAAACTGGCCGCTACTTCATTACAAATGAGTGGCGATGCAATTTTAATGGGCACTAACGGATGGGGGTTCAAGCACACCTATTCAATCACCACCGAGATTTTGAGGCTGCCGCGAGAACTGCGCGCTCTGGCGTGGGCGGAGAAAAGTCCGCGACTGATCAACGTTGCCGTACGAGCGAATGTGATTGGCGTTATTGGCATGGCATTGCAACTGGTCGGTGAAGGTCTCTATAACTACTTCAATCTGGATGCCATGAAAAAATGGATGCATCACAGTGCATGGGGCCACGACGACGTCAAGCAGGGTCTGGAGGATGACTGGAGTGATCTGGCTGCCGTGGTCCAGCAGCCCCTGTGTCAGCTGATTCGTAATGGTAAAGACACTGAGCTGCGCCTGACCTTCCCAGGGGTAAGAACCGCCGAACTGGACCGTCGCGAAGTGTCAATTGAAGTGTATCAGCGTCAACCCAGCGAGCAACCTTACAAGCGCGTTGGGCGAGCAGTGTACGTTCCACCTTACTGGGAGGAACGTAGCGAATATGTTGCTAACAGACTTACGGTACTCAGTCAGGGAAATGAGGGGCTGGTCTTGAGACTGCCTATTTTTTCCCTGGAGTTATCCGACTCTTTCGGCCTGGCACTGGCCGTCAGCTACAAGGTGGAAGACCATCGTTCACTGCGCCATCGGACGATTTTTCATGTTCTGGATATTCATCGCTCTACTGTGTACGGGGTGAGGATTGAGCAACAGGGGACGTTCAACTACAAACCGCACAAAGAACTTCCTGCTCGGCTCAGACCCATCGAACCCTGGTTCTTGAAGCAGGACGAGTTGAAGTACCTCGATGCTGAGTAGAGTATTCAATCGTAAAGAAAACCCTGCGCCGTCCATGACAGCGCAGGACATCACAAACAATCGTCCTACTGTTGGCGAGGTGCGGAAGCATGGGCTGGAAGAAACACTGTATTTAGCACCGTTGCCGGTGTGTACCGGTCAAGCGCCCGTGAGCATGCAGAATTTCTCAGCGATGAATGATGTGTATCTGCAGATGGGCGGCAGCAACAACGGTATGGTTTTTCAGGGGAAATTGTTGGCTTGGGTTATGTGGCTAATGATTTTCTTGATATTTATCTGCCCGCTCATGCTTGCATTGATTTTGTTAGCTGCAACGCCGCCCAATACTAATAACTCATTTTCAAATGACTGGAACATATTATTTTCTTGGTTCTTGAATTTAGGGCTTTGGGTGGCTCCGATATGCATTGGAATTATGATTGAAACCGTTATTTCTGGCGTCCGCACCCAAGCCAAACAATATCCCCTGCGCTTCAACCGCCAACGTCGCGAAGTTTGTTTCGTCGACAGCGACACCCACGAAGTACTGGTCGTGCCATGGGAGCGCGTGGTCGCCTGGGTGTCCCAATCAGAAATGGTCACCCAATACGGTGCCACCCAGTTCTACACCTTCGGCATGGGGCTGGAGGACGAGAAAAACGACACCGTGCAGTTCGTATTGGTCGGTAAACCCAGCCAGGCCCATGCCATTGGCACCTGGGAGGCCATTCGTATGTACATGGAGCAAGGCATTCCCAAGGATCAAACGGGCGACTGGCTGAAGATGCTGTTGGGGCGGGAGTTGACCGAGGATGAACTTCGACCCTACGAAGGGCTACACAGTTGGGATGTAGAGCGGCGGATAAAAGAGGACATGGGCAGTTTGCACATGCCGATAAGCGACGAGCGCATGGCCGAAATAGGTCTTGAGCCTCGCACCCGCTGGCCCGTGCGCTGGTGGTACGTGCGCCGCGTTTTAACCTTCTGGAAAATGCCGTACATGATCGCCGAGTGGGGTCACAAAGCCGGCTCGCCCGTGTTGCCCGAACACGTGCAGCGCTGGTCGCAACCGATCCCCGCCGATCAATGGGCCAAACCCAGTCCCGCGCTGCAAAAAGCCACGCGCACGGTGGAAGACGCAATGCGCAAACAGAAAATGACCTTCATGAACGCCTGCGCGCTGCTGAATAAACATGCTCAGTAAAGTATTCAAACGCAAAGATAACCCTGCGCCGTCCATGGCGGCGCAGGACATTACAGACAATCGTCCTACTGTTGGCGAGGTGCGAAAGCATGGGCTGGAAGAAACACTGTATTTAGCCCCGTTGCCGGTGTGTACCGGGCAAGCGCCCGTGAGCATGCAGAATTTCTCAGCGATGAATGATGTGTATCTGCAGATGGGCGGCAGCAACAACGGCATGGTTTTTCAGGGGAAATTATTCGCTTGGGCCATTTGGTTGACGCTAATTGTTTTGGTCTTCTTTCCCATATTGATGGCGACGTTGATCATCATATTTTCACCCGCAGATATCGAACGTTCTTTTTGGGGGCTTCTTTGGATGGGGTTCCAGGCATGTCTTTATGTCGGGATGTGTATGGGGGTTATATCTGTTGGCACCGTCGGTTATACGATTGTCGAGGGCGTCCGCACCCAAGCCAAACAATACCCCCTGCGCTTCAACCGCCAACGTCGCGAAGTTTGTTTCGTCGACAGCGACACCCACGAAGTACTGGTCGTGCCATGGGAGCGCGTGGTCGCCTGGGTGTCCCAATCAGAAATGGTCACCCAATACGGTGCCACCCAGTTCTACACCTTCGGCATGGGGCTGGAGGACGAGAAAAACGACACCGTGCAGTTCGTATTGGTCGGTAAACCCAGCCAGGCCCATGCCATTGGCACCTGGGAGGCCATTCGTATGTACATGGAGCAAGGCATTCCCAAGGATCAAACGGGCGACTGGCTGAAGATGCTGTTGGGGCGGGAGTTGACCGAGGATGAACTTCGACCCTACGAAGGGCTACACACGTGGGACGTGGAGCGGCGGATCAAGGAAGACATGGGCGATTTGCACTGCCCGTTGAGTGATGAGTATCTCGCCAGAGTCGGCCTTGAGCCTCGCACCCGCTGGCCCGTGCGCTGGTGGTACGTGCGCCGGGTTTTAACCTTCTGGAAAATGCCGTACATGATAGCCGAGTGGGGTCACAAAGCCGGTTCCCCCGTGTTGCCCGACCACGTGCAGCGCTGGTCGCAACCGATCCCCACCGATCAATGGGCCAAACCCAGTCCCGTCCTGCAAAAAGCCACGCGCACGGTGGAAGACGCAATGCGCAAACAGAAAATGACCTTCATGAACGCCTGCGCGCTGCTGAATAAACATGCTCAGTAAAGTATTCAAACGCAAAGAAAACCCTGCGCCGTCCATGGCGGCGCAGGACATTACAGACAATCGTCCTACTGTTGGCGAGGTGCGGAAGCATGGCCTTGAGGAAACACTGTATTTAGCACCGTTGCCGGTGTGTACCGGTCAAGCGCCCGTGAGCATGCAGGATTTCTCAGCGATGAATGATGTGTATCTGCAGATGGGCGGCAGCAACAACGGTATGGTTTTTCAGGGGAAATTGTTGGCTTGGGTTATGTGGCTAATGATTTTCTTGATATTTATCTGCCCGCTCATGCTTGCATTGATTTTGTTAGCTGCGACGCCGCCCAATACTAATAACTCATTTTCAAATGACTGGAACATATTATTTTCTTGGTTCTTGAATTTAGGGCTTTGGGTCGCTCCGATATGCATTGGAATTATGATTGAAACCGTTATTTCTGGCGTTCGCACCCAAGCCAAACAATACCCCCTGCGCTTCAACCGCCAACGTCGCGAAGTTTGTTTCGTCGACAGCGACACCCACGAAGTCCTGATCGTGCCATGGGAGCGCGTGGTCGCCTGGGTGTCTCAATCAGAAATGGTCAGCCAATACGGTGCCACCCAGTTCTACACCTTCGGCATGGGGCTGGAGGACGAGAAAAACGACACCGTGCAGTTCGTATTGGTCGGTAAACCCAGCCAGGCCCATGCCATTGGCACCTGGGAGGCCATTCGTATGTACATGGAGCAAGGCATTCCCAAGGATCAAACGGGCGACTGGCTGAAGATGCTGTTGGGGCGGGAGTTGACCGAGGATGAACTTCGACCCTACGAAGGGCTACACACGTGGGACGTGGAGCGGCGGATCAAGGAAGACATGGGCGATTTGCACTGCCCGTTGAGTGATGAGTATCTCGCCAGAGTCGGCCTTGAGCCTCGCACCCGCTGGCCCGTGCGCTGGTGGTACGTGCGCCGGGTTTTAACCTTCTGGAAAATGCCGTACATGATAGCCGAGTGGGGTCACAAAGCCGGTTCCCCCGTGTTGCCCGACCACGTGCAGCGCTGGTCGCAACCGATCCCCACCGATCAATGGGCCAAACCCAGCCCCGTCCTGCAAAAAGCCACGCGCACGGTGGAAGACGCAATGCGCAAACAGAAAATGACCTTCATGAACGCCTGCGCACTGCTGGGTAAGCAGACTCAGTGACCAATAGGCGCATCCCTGCAAATCAGGGCGCGTGGGCGTGGTGCCAGCGTTGCACACGCCGTATCAATAGCGGCAGCGTCCGGCAGTGTTTCTTCAGCCCTTGGGCTTGCCATGACTCGCTAGCCGCTCCAGCGCGGCACGCAGATTAGGGTCGGTAATACCCTCTGCCGTGGCCTGGATGCTTTCTGCGGCGTTGGCCGACAGATGGATGGTGTGTCCTGTTGCGCCCTGTTGGACGGTAGGCGGTTGTACTTTGAACAGGATGCGCGTCAGGCTGGCGAATTCTTCAAAAGCGACCAGCTGTCGTTGCAGGCGTTTCTGTTGATAGCGCAGGCGCGTGGCCCAATGACCGTCGGTCACGATCAGCAACAGGCTGCCTTCACGCCAGGACGCGACGTGGCAGTGTTCACGAGCAGCCGGTTGCAGCTGGGTTTCGAGCAGGCGCTGTAAGTGGGCCAGGCGTTGAGCGTGGTGGAATATGGCTTTAAGCGGCTTCGCCTCGCGGAGCAAGACGGCCGGCGCCCTTGCCGAGAGGGGACGAAATGCCATGTGGGACACCTTGAGTTACAGAGCGGCCATGGTAGCAGAAAGCGCCCGCACGGCTTCGTTAGATGGGTTTTCCGTGCTTTTATGGACACATTCAATGCGTCACTTTTCCCCTCAATGGGTTGAAGTCCGAAAAAACGGCCCTATTGTAAAGCTGCCCCATTAGAGCGTTGTGCCGGTATCGTGGAATAACGCCACTTTCCTCACCACCGTTTCCGGGTAGAATGCTCGTTCGCATGCGGCCATAAGGGCTGCACGGGCGACTCACGGGGCCGCCCTCCATCCCTATGTGTGGAAGATCCTGTCGATATGTTTGCGCCTTTGTTAAAGAAACTTTTTGGAAGCAAGAACGAGCGTGAAGTCAAACGCATGCTCAAGACGGTCGTCACCGTCAATGCCTTCGAAGAGCAAATGGTGGCCCTTTCGGACGAGCAATTGCGTGCCAAGACCGAAGAGTTCAAGGCCCGTTTAGCCAAAGGTGAGACCCTCGATCAACTTCTGCCTGAAGCTTTTGCGGTTGCCCGAGAAGCCGGCAAGCGTGTCATGGGTATGCGCCACTTCGACGTCCAGTTGATTGGCGGCACAGCCCTGCACGAAGGCATGATCGCTGAAATGCGTACCGGTGAAGGCAAGACCCTGGTGGCGACACTGGCGGTTTACCTGAACGCGCTGGCCGGTAAGGGCGTGCACGTTATTACTGTGAACGACTACCTGGCTCGTCGTGACGCCAACTGGATGCGTCCGCTTTACGAATTCCTCGGTCTGACCGTCGGCGTCGTCACGCCTTTCCAGCCGCCGGAAGAGAAGCGCGCTGCTTATGCGTCGGATATCACCTACGGCACCAACAACGAATTTGGTTTCGATTACCTGCGCGACAACATGGCTTTCAGCATGGAAGACAAGTTCCAGCGCGAGCTTAACTTCGCTGTAATCGACGAAGTCGACTCGATCCTGATCGATGAAGCGCGTACGCCGCTGATCATTTCCGGTCAGGCTGAAGACAGCTCCAAGCTATACACCGAAATCAATAAACTGATCCCGAGACTCGAGCAGCACATCGAGGAAGTGGAAGGTGTTGTTACCAAGGCCGGGCATTTCACCGTTGACGAGAAAACCCGTCAGGTTGAACTGAACGAAGCCGGTCACCAGTTCATCGAAGAGATGCTGACTGAAGTCGGCCTGCTGGCGGTGGGTGAAAGCCTGTACTCGGCGCACAACCTGGGCCTCTTGACCCACGTTTACGCCGGTCTGCGCGCACACAAACTGTTCCATCGCAACGTCGAGTACATCGTCCAGGACGGTCAGATCCTGCTGGTCGACGAACACACCGGTCGTACCATGCCGGGTCGCCGTCTGTCCGAAGGTCTGCATCAGGCCATCGAAGCGAAGGAAGTGCTGAATATTCAGGCCGAGAGCCAGACCCTGGCATCGACCACCTTCCAGAACTACTTCCGCCTGTACAACAAGCTGTCCGGTATGACCGGTACAGCGGACACCGAGGCGTTCGAGTTCCATCAGATCTACAGCTTGTCGGTAACGGTTATTCCGCCGAACAAGCCGCTGGCGCGTAAAGACTTCAACGACCTGGTCTACCTGACCGCCGAAGAAAAATACGCCGCCATCGTCACCGATATCAAAGAGTGCCTGGCCCAGGGGCGTCCGGTACTGGTGGGTACGGCAACCATCGAAACCTCCGAGCACATGTCCAGCCTGTTGATCAAGGAAGGCATCGATCACAAGGTTCTGAACGCCAAGTATCACGAAAAAGAAGCCGAAATCATCGCCCAGGCCGGTCGTCCGGGTGCGCTGACCATTGCCACCAACATGGCCGGTCGTGGTACCGACATTCTGTTGGGCGGCAATTGGGAAGTGGAAGTCGCGGCCCTGGAAGAGCCGACCCCTGAGCAGATCGCTCAGATCAAAGCCGACTGGCAGAAACGCCATCAGCAAGTGATCGAAGCGGGTGGTCTGCATGTGATTGCTTCCGAGCGTCATGAGTCGCGCCGTATCGATAACCAGCTGCGTGGTCGTGCCGGTCGTCAGGGCGATACAGGTTCCAGCCGTTTCTACCTGTCGCTGGAAGACAGCCTGATGCGCATTTTCGCCTCTGATCGGGTGAAAAACTTCATGAAAGCGCTGGGCATGCAGTCCGGCGAAGCGATTGAGCACCGCATGGTGACCAATGCGATCGAAAAAGCGCAGCGTAAAGTCGAAGGCCGTAACTTCGACATTCGCAAGCAACTGCTTGAGTTCGATGATGTCTCCAACGAACAGCGTAAAGTGATTTACCACATGCGTAACAGCCTGCTGGCTGCGACCAACATTGGTGACACCATCGCTGACTTCCGTCTGGACGTGCTCAACAGCCTTGTCAGCCAGCACATTCCGCCACAGTCGCTGCCAGAACAGTGGGATGTCGTGGGCTTGGAAGCGGCGCTGAACAGCGATTTCGGCGTTCAGCTCCCGATCCAGCAGTGGCTCGACGAAGACGATCATCTGTACGAAGAAACCCTGCGCGAGAAGCTCTTGCAAGAGCTGCTGGCCGCCTACAACGATAAAGAAGAACAAGCCAGTGCCGAAGCGCTGCGCACGTTCGAGAAGCAGATTCTGCTACGTGTCCTCGACGACCTGTGGAAAGACCATCTGTCGACCATGGACCACCTGCGTCACGGTATCCACCTGCGGGGTTATGCACAGAAGAACCCGAAACAGGAATACAAACGCGAGTCCTTCGCGCTGTTCCAGGAACTGCTCGACTCGATCAAGCGCGACACTATCCGTGTGCTGTCTCACGTTCAGGTTCGCCGCGAAGACCCGGCCGAAGAAGAAGCCCGTCTGCGTCGCGACGCCGAGGAGCTGGCTCACCGCATGCAGTTCGAACACGCCGAGGCTCCAAGTCTGGATCAGCCCGAAGCGCTGCTGGAGGAGGGCGATGTTGCCGTCGCAGCGGCACCGGTTCGCAACGATCAGAAACTGGGTCGCAACGAAGTGTGCTGGTGTGGTTCGGGCAAAAAGTTCAAGCACTGCCACGGCCAGATCAACTAAGTTCAGCCTGGCGTTGTTAACCTGAAATACCCCGCGCCGCGACCGGCCCAGCCGTCGCGGCGTTTTTCCATCGATTGAGCCGTACCGATGCGGGCGGCGCAGATAGCTTTCAAGGAGCGCACTTCATGGCTGTTGGTCTTGGTCCTTTGCCGACGTTGCACCCGGTTCCTGGTTTTGAACTTGGCATTGCCTCTGCCGGAATCAAGCGCCCAGGGCGCAAAGACGTGGTGGTCATGCGCTGCGCTGAAGGTTCCAGTGTGGCGGGCGTGTTCACGCTGAACGCGTTCTGCGCCGCGCCGGTGATTCTGGCCAAGCAGCGTGTACAAGGCCCTGTGCGTTATTTGCTGACCAACACCGGTAATGCCAACGCGGGCACCGGTACGCCGGGGCTAGCAGCCGCCGCGCGTACCTGCGCCAAGCTCGCGGAGCTGGCGGGTGTCGACGCCAATGCGGTGCTGCCTTACTCCACCGGGGTGATTGGCGAGCCATTGCCCGTGGAGAAAATCGAAGGCGCGCTGCAAGCCGCCCTGGACGATCTGTCTGTGGATAACTGGGCCGCCGCGGCAACCGGGATCATGACCACTGACACTTTGCCCAAGGGGGCGAGCCGTCAGTTTCAGCATGAAGGCGTGACCATCACCGTGACGGGGATCAGCAAGGGCGCAGGGATGATTCGTCCGAACATGGCGACCATGCTCGGCTACATCGCTACTGACGCCAAGGTCGCGCAGAGTGTGTTGCAGGACCTGCTGCGTGACGGGGCCAACAAGTCGTTCAATCGCATCACCATCGACGGCGATACCTCGACCAACGACTGCTGCATGCTGATCGCGACGGGCAAGGCCGCATTACCGGAGATCACTGAGGCTAAAGGTCCATTGTTCGCCGCGCTTAAACAAGCGGTGTTCGAAGTATGCATGGACGTGGCTCAGGCCATCGTCCGTGATGGCGAGGGCGCAACCAAGTTCGTCACAGTTGAAGTGAATGGCGGCGGCAATCATCAGGAATGTCTGGACGTGGCTTACGCCGTGGCGCACTCACCGTTGATCAAAACCGCGTTGTTCGCCTCCGATCCCAACTGGGGCCGGATCCTTGCTGCGGTGGGCCGCGCCGGTGTGCCGGATCTGGACGTCAGCAAGATCGACGTCTTCCTCGGTGCTGTGTGCATCGCCAGCCAGGGCTGCCGTGCAACCACCTACACCGAAGCTCAGGGCTCGGCGGTCATGGCCGAAGCTGAAATCACCATCCGCATCGAGCTGGGCCGTGGTGAATGCCGCGAAACTATCTGGACCACCGACCTGTCGCACGAGTACGTGAAGATCAACGCGGAATATCGTACGTAATCTGGACGCGCATTTTAGCTGAACAGGTGGGCGCGAATGTATTTGCTCCCACCTGAGGTGATCGATCCGCCCTCCTGGAGAGTCCCGAACATGAGCTTGCACCTGATTATCGGCGACAAACGCTTTTCTTCCTGGTCGCTGCGTCCTGCGCTGGCGCTGGATATGATCGGCGTGCCCTATACCGAGAAAGTGATTTGGCTGAATCAGCCAGACAGTCGGCAACGGGCGCTTGAGCATTCGCCAACCGGCAAAGTTCCTCTCCTGAAAACCGAACACGGGACCATTGCTGACTCTTTGGCGATTATTGAGTACCTGGCCGAGCGTTTTCCCGAGGCGGGACTCTGGCCGCAGGATATCGCTGCCCGGGCCCAGGCGCGCTCAGCCTGCGCGCAGATGCACAGCGGGTTCATGGGTTTGCGCACGCACATGGGGTTCGACCTTCGGCGTGATGCGGCGCTGGACGTGATCCCTGCCGACGCTCAGGCCGACATCGATCGTATCGTTGCGTTGTGGGCTGAGTGTCGTGCCGCGGCCGTTGAGAGTGGTCCTTATCTGTTTGGTAAGCTGAGCGCGGCGGATGCGTTTTTCGCTCCGGTTGCAGTGCGCCTGCGGACCTATCGTGTGGCATTGCCCGCAGAGGCGCAGGCGTATGTTGAAACAATTTACCAGTGGCCTGCTTTTCAGCGCTGGCAGAAAGCAGGTTTAGAGGAAGTGGTGCGGTGAAACGAGTTCATGTAGCAGCGGCAGTGATCCGTGGTAACGACGGCAAGATCCTTATCGCACGACGTGCCGATACTCAGCATCAGGGCGGTTTGTGGGAGTTTCCCGGCGGTAAGGTCGAGACCGGTGAAACGGTCGAGGTCGCGCTGGCACGCGAGCTGCTGGAAGAGCTGGGTATCGTGGTTGTCACCGCTCGTCCGTTGATCAAGGTTCAGCACGACTACCCGGACAAGCAGGTGTTGCTGGATGTCTGGGAAGTATCGGCATTCATCGGTGAGCCGCATGGCGCCGAAGGCCAGCCATTGGCGTGGGCGTCTGCGCGCGAGCTGGTGGACTATGACTTTCCGGCGGCGAATCAGCCTATCGTCGCGGCAGCACGCTTGCCTGGCGAGTACCTGATTACCCCCGAGGGGCTGGAAACGCCAGAATTGCTGCGCGGTTTGCAGAAGGCGATAGCCGGAGGAATCAAGCTGGTACAGCTGCGCTCGCCGAACGGGTACGACCCGAAATATCGCGACTTGGCGGTGGATGCCGTTGGACTCTGCGCAGGCAAGGCGCAGTTGATGCTCAAAGGGCCGCTGGAGTGGCTGGGTGACTTCCCGGCTGCTGGGTGGCACCTGACGGCGGCGCAGTTGCGCAAACTCGCCAGCGCAGGCCGACCGTTCCCTGCTGCACGCTGGCTAGCGGCGTCCTGTCACAACGCTGAGGAATTGGCGCTGGCCGAGCAGATGGGGGTGGATTTCGTCACGTTGTCTCCGGTGCAAGCTACGCAAACCCATCCAGACGCGCTGCCGATGGGGTGGGAGCAGGCGACGCAGTTGATCGCCGGCTTCAGCAAGCCCGTGTTTTTGCTAGGCGGTGTCGGTGTCGATGATCGTCAGCGCGCCTGGGAAAGCGGCGCGCAGGGCGTGGCAGGGATTCGGGCGTTTTGGCCAGAGGTCTGACCGCCTCGCCCCTACGGTTTTGGCGCCGCCTGCCAAAGAATCTCGGCAATGCCCTGACGCTTGGCAATCAAACGCGCCGCCACGAACAGCAGGTCCGACAGTCGGTTGATGTAGGCCAGGCCAACCCCTGCCAGTGGTTCGAGGGCATTCAGGTGTTGGCAACGGCGTTCGGCGCTGCGGGCCAGGCTGCGACATACGTGGGCCTGCGCGATCAATGCTGAACCGCCCGGCAGAATGAAGTTTTCCAGCGGACCCAGCGTCTCGTTCCATAGATCGATGGCTGCCTCCAGGCGCTCGATTTCAGCGTTGTCGAGCGCTTGATACGCAGGCATCGCCAACTCGCCACCCAGATCGAACAACCGATGCTGGCAAGGCGTCAGTACCTCGATCAGCTCGCTCAAGCCCGGATAATGCTCGACCTGCTCCGCCAACCCTGCGAGCAATACGCCCACTTGGCTGTTCAATGTGTCGACCTCGCCAATGGCCTCGATACGCGGGTGGTCCTTGGGTACGCGGCGGCCATCACCAAGGCCGGTTTCGCCTTTGTCGCCCGTACGTGTGTAAATTTTCGACAGGCGAAAGCCCATGGTTATAACTCCGAAAGGGACTGTTCCTGAACGTTGATTGCGCTGCCGGCCAGCGGCAGGCGCAGGGTGAAGCAAGTGCCTTGGCCTGGGGTCGATTGCACTTCCATCTGGCCTTTGTGGTTGTTGGTGATAATGAAGTACGACACGGACAGACCGAGCCCTGTGCCTTGACCGATTTCCTTGGTGGTGAAAAACGGCTCGAAGGTGCGTTTTCGTACGTTCTCAGACATCCCGATGCCATTGTCTTCGACCTGGATCTCGGCCCAAGGCGGGTTTAGGCGGGTACGCAGGATGATGCGTCCCGGTTCACTATCATTTGCACGTTGATGGATGGCCTGCGCGGCGTTCTTCAGCAAATTGAGCAGCACCTGCTCCAGCTCGTTAGCCGTACCGGGTACGGGGCCCAGGTTGGGGTCGAACTGGCGAATGATGGCCTGGCCCTTGAAGTCGAAGCCGATGGTCAGGTCGAAGTCGTTACTGGCGATTTCTACGGCCTGATCGATCAAGGCGGGCAAGTCGCAGGGCGCCATCTGTCGGTTGCTGAGTCGGCTGAAACTGAGCATGTGGCTGACGATTTTGGCGGCGCGGGCGCCGGCCTGCTGGATGCCTTCGAGTAATTTAGGCACTTCACGGCTTTCCAGGTATCGATTGACCTGCGCCAGATCAATGCCGTTTTGTTCGGCCTGCTCGATGTTTTTCGGCAGATCCGGCGACAGGCGTCTGCGAATGTTCTGCACGTTGTGCAGGATTGCGCCTAGGGGGTTGTTGATTTCATGCGCCATGCCGGCCGCAAGCCCGCCGACCGACAGCATCTTCTCCGACTGCACCATCATGTCCTCCAGCGACAGCCGCTGGGTGATGTCATCGATGCGGATCACCACGCCACGGCCTGCGCCGCCTGTCAGCGGATAAAAGGTCAGTGCATAGTGGTGAGGGACTTCATCTTTGATCCAGGTGACCCGCTCGATCTTGGTGACCGTGTGTCGCTCGACCGTGTGTTTGATCTTCGGCAGGAAAGCTTTCATTGGCTCAAAGGCGAGGAAAATCGGCTGATTGAGGGCTTCATCCAGAGGTGTGCCGGAGAGGGCGCTGGCCTCTTGGTTCCATTGCGTGACATACAGCTGTTCGTCCAGCGCGATCAGCGCTGACGGCATCGAGTCGATGATGCTGTTGAGGTAGTTCTGGAAGCCGGTGAGTTTCTTCTCGATCTTGCTGCGCACCTGCACTTCGAGTTCGAGTTTGCGGTTGGTGTGGCGGGTTTCTTCTGCCAGGCCCTGTGCTTGGTCGTAGGCGTCTTGAGAGTCGTCCCGCGCACGTTTGAGTTGCTGCTCCCGGGCTTCAATACGCGAAAGCATGGTGTTGAAGGCTTCCGCCAGGCTGCCGATTTCATCGTCGTTGCCTCGTTTGGCACGCAGTGCGTAGTTTTCCTCGCGGGTCACCTGGCGCGACAGCTGTTCGAGCTGGTAGATCGGCTCGGTGATCAGGCGCCGAATCTGCCGGGCGATGATCAGCCACAGCAATACGCTGAATACCAGAATCCCCAGGCTGGCGGTGAGCGTGCCGGTGTAAAACGCCATCGGCAGCTCACTGCTGGCCACCAGCAATAGGTAGCCTGGAGCTTCTCCTGCTTTGGGGATGGGAATCAGTTGAGTGCTGCGAAACTCGGTCAGGCGCCAACCTTCTATGTTCTTGTAGCGTTCGGGCAAGTTGAGTTTTTCGCCCTGCTGTACCTGCGCCAGACGCTCACCGTTGTTGTCGTACAGTGCTGCCGCACGCAATGAGCTATAGCTCTTGAGCTCCTTGAGCAAAGCTTTGGCGTTGCTTTCCGACGTTAACGCGTCCTGGCTGAGACCGGGGTTGCTGAGCAGTCGGCCAATGGTCTGCAAGGCTTGTGGGGCCATGCTTTCTTGGGAGATGTAATAGGCGGCGCTGATGAAGGTCAGGTTGGCCACCAACAATACCGTGGTCAACAAGACCAGCAAGGCGGCCAGAAGCTTCTGTCCTACCGGTAGGTTTTCTAGGCGCTGGCGCAATGGCATCGGGCAAATCACAGGCGATTGATGAACCCGCAGGGTAACGCGGGGTTCAGGCACTGAGCAATATTGGCCGCGCCGTAATCTAGTCGGTGCGCAACCCGCGTGACTGCAAATGGGCGATCAGTCGCGCTTGCAGCTGAGTCAGGTGCGGCAGCGAGCACTGATGACGCGCCGCTACCGCGCAGGCGTGGCCCAACAGATAGCTGATTTCGGTGCGGCGGCCGTGGGCGACGTCCTGATACATCGACGAATAGTTGGCTGCCGTCGCCTGAATCACCCGCTCGACCTCGCTGTGCAAGTCCTCGGCTGCCGCGGGCTGGCCGCAGCAACCGAGCAGTTCGGTCAATTCAGCGCACAGTGTCGCGACTTCGCAGTGGTGGGTTGCCAGCCCGCCGTTGCGGCAGTCATGGAGTACGGTCAGTGGGTTGATCGCGCAGTTCAGCGCCAGCTTGCGCCAGAGCCGGGTGAGGATGTCCGGGGTCCACTCATGAGGGATGCCGCTGGCCTGTAGCTCGTTCAGCCATGTGGGCGGCGTCGGGTCCTTGGCATCGCCGAGCCAGGTGTAGCCGTGGCCGGCAAATACCACACGCCAGTCGCCGTCACGAAAAGCACCCTCGGTACTCGATGCAAATATACAGCGGGCATGGGGCACCTTTGCCGCGACCGCATCCTGACTGCCGAGGCCATTTTGCAACAGGATCAGTTCAGCATTGGCGCTCAATCGCGGAGCCAGACGAGCGACGGCGGCTTCGGCGTCATAGGCTTTGCACGCTACCAGCAGGCGTTCAATGGGTTCGGCGGCGTCGAATGTTTGCGCGGGGATGGCCAAGGTGTGGCCGTGGCCTTGCTCGACCAGGGTCAGACCGCCGGCGGCCTTGTAGGCCGTCAGACGCGTTGGGTCGCGCAAAATCAGGCGTACCGGTAATCCGGCGCGCGCCAGGCGGGTCGCCCACAGGCTGCCGAGGCTGCCGACGCCCAAAACGTGCCAGATAACAGCCATCAGCCATTCACTGGCGAAGGCATGACGGGGTGTTGAATGAAGGAATTGGAATTCAACATGGCAGGCTCGCAGCGACGGTGGGGAAAGTCTCGTTATAATGACGGCGCATTCATACCGTCAAGTCAGGCGTGCTCCATCTTCATATCGAGCCGCGCCGTTTATCTGGAGAAATTACATGCCCTCGTTCGACGTAGTGTCCGAACTGGATAAACACGAAGTCACTAACGCCGTCGACAATGCCATCAAAGAGCTGGATCGTCGGTACGACCTTAAAGGCAAAGGCACATTCGAGTTCAAGGAGTTGACCGTGAACCTCACCGCCGAGGCAGATTTTCAGCTAGAGGCGATGGTCGAAATCCTCAAGCTGTGCCTGGTCAAGCGCAAGATTGATGTGCAATGCCTTGAGCTCAAGGATGCTTATGCGTCCGGCAAATTGATGAAGCAGGAAGCCACCCTCAAGGAAGGCATTGATAAAGAGATGGCGAAGAAAATCGTCGCTCATATCAAAGACGCCAAGCTTAAGGTGCAGGCCGCTATTCAGGGCGAGCAAGTCCGTGTGACCGGCAAGAAACGTGATGATTTGCAAGAAGCGATGGCGGTACTGCGGGGTCATGAGTTCGGCATGCCCCTGCAGTTCAACAACTTTCGCGACTAAAGGTGACCTCAATGGATTTGAATGCTGAAGTTGATCATTTGGTAAAGGTATCCCAGTCTTGGGTTCCCATGTTTCTGCAGTATGGCAGCCGAGTGTTGCTGGCCGTGGTTACTCTGGGTATCGGCTGGTGGCTGATCAACAAAGTGACGCGCAAACTGGGTGGGCTACTGGCGTTGCGCAATGCCGACCTGGCGTTACAGGGATTTATCAGCAACCTGGCCAACATCGTCCTCAAAGTGCTGCTGATCGTCAGCGTCGCGTCGATGATCGGTGTCGAAACGACCTCGTTCGTGGCCGCCATCGGTGCTGCGGGTCTGGCCATCGGTCTGGCGTTGCAGGGCAGTCTGGCGAACTTCGCTGGCGGTGTGCTGATTTTGCTGTTTCGCCCGTTCCGCATTGGTGATTGGATCGAAGCCCAAAACATCAGCGGCACGGTCGACAACATCCTGATCTTCCATACGGTTCTGCGCACGGGTGATAACAAGACCGTGATCGTGCCTAACGGCATCCTGTCCAATGGCATCATCACCAACACCAACCGTCAGCCAACTCGCAAGGTGGTCTTTGACATTGGTGTGGAGCATGACGCTGATCTGCGGCAAGCCCTGCAGGTGTTGCTGGAGATGGCTCAGGATCCTCGCGTGCTGCAGGATCCGGCGCCTCAGGCGGTGGTCACGACGTTGGGCGAGAATGCTATTACCCTGTCGCTGCGTGCATGGACCAAGACCGGCGACTATGCCGATGTCGTCGCTTATTTCAATATTGAAGCGCGGGATCGTTTGAAGGCCGCCAACATCAATATCCCTGCGCCACAGCGGATGGTTCGCGTGGTGCAGGAGTCGGCCGCACAATAAGCCGGCTCTGCTGAAAAACAAAAAGCCCCGCGAGTCGGGGCTTTTTGCTTGCCGCGCAACCTAAGGCTGTTCGCTGACCGATGTTTCAATCGCTTCCGGCACCTGCACCGCTTTGGCCCGTCGTGCCTCCTGAGCCCATTGCAGGGCGATCATCACCAGGGTTGGTAACCCGAGCACGGCGGTGATCAGGAAGAAGGTGTGGTAGCCAAACCTTTCTACCATTACCCCGGAATAGCCACCTATCAGGCGCGGCAACAAGAGCATGATCGAGCTGAGTAGCGCGTATTGTGTCGCCGAGAACTTGAGGTTGGTCAGGCTCGACAGATAGGCGACGAAAGCAGACGTAGCCATCCCTGCGCTGAAGTTGTCCAGGGAGATGGTCACTATGAGCATCCGCAGGTTCGGGCCCATGTCTGCGAGCATTAAAAACAGCAGATTAGTGGCCGCTGAGGCAAAGCCGCCGATGAACAGGATCGGCAGAATGCCGAAACGAACGATCAACAACCCACCAAAGCCCGCGCCCAACAGGGTCATGACCAGGCCGAAGAGCTTGCTGACGCTGGCAATCTGGTCCTTGGTGAAGCCCAGGTCGATATAAAATACGTTAGCCATGACACCCATGACCGTGTCTGACATTCGATAGGTTGCGATCAGACCTAACAGCAGAAAAGCCTGCCAGCGATAGCGCCTGATGAAGTCGTTAACGGGAGTCAGGACGGGTGCAAGCCCGCGTCGACCAAAGGATGACAGGCACAGGGTGGTCAGTGTGATGTACAGGATGGCGCGTAGAAACGCTCGGTCTTCGAGCAGCAGAGTGACCCAGCTGGTGCCGTTGAACAGCACGCTGGCAAAGTCCGTGTAGTACAGCTGGGTGAACATCGCGGGTACTGAAACCAGCAAGATGATCAGCACAAAGACTGACGCCAACTGGTGGTTGAATCCATAGCGCGCTGCGGACAGCTGGGTGCGCAACGGTACCGGTGGCTCTCGCATGACCATCGTGGTGACCAGTGCGGGCAGCATCAAAAGGCCGAACAGAATGTAAGTGCCCGCCCACGCCGAATGTTTGTAGCTGAAGCCAGTCGAGCCGAAGCCTTCGGCAAAATACAGCGCCCCCGCAGTGGAAAGCAGAGCCGCAACGCGGTACCCGGACATGTAGCTCGCTGCCAGGGCGGCCTGGCGGCTGTCTTCAGCGATTTCCAGACGATAGGCGTCGATGGCGATGTCTTGCGTCGCAGACGAGAACGCAACCAGCACGGCAATAGCAATCAGCCAGGACAGGTGTTTTTGTGGGTCGCAAAAACCCATGCCGATCAAGCCAAGCACTATCAGGGATTGAGACAACACCAGCCATGATCGTCGGCGGCCAAGTTTGCCAAGAAAAGGCAGGCGCCATTGGTCCAATAGGGGTGACCAGACCCACTTGAAGGCATAAGCCAGGCCGATGAGGCTGGCATAACCGATGGTTTCACGTGCGACGCCCGCTTCGCGCAGCCAGACCGACAGCGTGGAAAACACGAGCATATAAGGCATGCCCGCAGCGAATCCGAGCAGCAATAGCACTAACGTCGAGGGGCTGGCATAAGCGGCGAGCGCGGCGCGCCAGGATTTACGGGGCATGGGCTGAAGTCTGCCTCAGGTTACGAAAACAAAGGGCGCACTCTAACCGCTGTGCTCTATCGGGCGCCAGCCATGGCACTGAATATCTACTCGATTATTTTTGATGATGACGCCTTCAGCCCTTAGACGCGCACGTTGTTCGTCGCCTGAGGCGGTTCCGACCGGCAAACTGAGTTTACCGCCCGCCCCCAGCACCCGGTGCCAGGGGAGGGAGGTGCCCTGCGGTAATTGGCTCAACGTGCGCCCAACCCAGCGTGCGGCACGCCCCAGTCCGGCAAATTCAGCCAGCTGTCCATAGCTCACGACCTTGCCTTCCGGGATTTGATGGAGGGTCACGTAGAGCGCTCTACGCCGGACTTCGGCCGGCGTTAATTGAGCAGAGTCGTCCTGTTTTGGCGGGTGATCGGTCACGCGTTTATTCCTGTTGAAAGGCGCTTGAAGGCAGGGTTTGTGGAACTACAGCCCGCGTAATGGGTCTTTTGTTGCTCGTTGTCGTCCTGGAGATGATGCCCGATTCCCCTGTAAACCTGAGCCTTGTCGTTGCTTATGCTGTCTAGAACCTTGCTGTGCATTGCTATTATCAGCACCTCCATACCTGTACTCGCCGATACCGTCTGGTTGAAAAATGGTGATCGGCTGACGGGGACCATTAGAGTCTTCGATGGCGGTAAGTTGTTGCTCCAGACCGATTATGCCGGAGCGATCCCGCTGGACTGGAAACAGATCAAAACCCTGGAGAGTGATCAGAAGCTTCTGGTCAAACAGGACAAGTACCCCGGCGAAATCGCCAAGTCGTTGCAGCCGGCCGAGGATGGCAAGGTGACGCTGGCCAATGGTGAGGCGCCCAAGACTGTCGAGCTGGCCAGCATCCAGCAGATCATGAAACCCAAACCGGTGATTACGGATCTGGTCTGGAAAGGCAGCATCGATGCCGCGCTGGATTTTCAGCGTGCGGAAAAGAACACCGACGATTACAACATCGCCTTCAAGACTTCGGCGCGTCACGGCGATTGGCGGCATAACGCCAAAGGCGAGTACAACCGCGAAACTCAGGATGGCCTCATCAGTACCGATAACTGGAGCGCCGAGTACTCCATTGACCGTTTCTTCACCGAAAAATGGTTCTGGGATGGTCGTGTTACCTACAAACGCGACGATATAGAAAATTTGACCCGCCAACGTACAATCGGTACCGGTCCGGGCTATCAATTCTGGGATGACGAGCTGGGTGCATTCTCGCTGGGTTCGTTGCTTAACCGCACCGACTACGAATACGCGGACGGTCAGAAAGCCAATTTCTATTCCGCGGGCATGAAGTGGGATTACAACCGTTTCTTGATTGGCAAGAGGGTCGAGTTTTTCACCAATGGCGAATTGAACAAATCACTCACGGGCGTTGCCAATTACAGTCTGGACAGTGAGATTGGGCTGCGTTACAAAGTTACCGAATGGGCCTCGCTCAACCTGAAGGCTGAGAAAAACCTCATTAGCGGTTCTTCCGACGGGGATCTCGACAAGACCCGCTATACGGCTGGCTTTGGGGTGACGTGGTAAGCCTCCGATGAGGCTATCGCAGGGGCGCTTGCAACCAGGCATTCCCCTGCCCTGCGAACGGATCAGGGTCGCGTCCGACTGACTCGACCCTGATCAGCAATAGAACCTAGATCCGCAACCCGCCGTCCAATTCCAGAATACGACCGCTGAAGTAGTCGTTCTCCAGAATATAAGCTGCCGAATGGGCGATTTCTTCAGGTTTGCCCATGCGCTTGAGCGGGATGCCTGAGGTCATTTTTTCCAGCGCTTCAGGCTTCATGCCCAAGGTCATTTCAGTTTCGATGAAGCCAGGGGCAATGCCTGCGACGCGGATGCCATAGCGTGCCAGTTCCTTGGCCCAGGTCACGGTGGCGGCTGCGACACCGGCTTTGGCCGCCGAGTAGTTGGTCTGACCGACATTGCCTGCGCGGGAGATCGAAGAGATATTGATGATCGCGCCCTGATTCTTCAGTTCGATCATCTTTGCTGCCACTTCACGGGTGCACAAGAATACGCCGGTCAAATTGACGTCGATGACCGCTTGCCACTGCGCCAGGGACATCTTGGTCATCTCGCCGTCCTTGACCCTTAGCAGCAGGCCGTCACGAAGAATCCCTGCGTTATTGATCAGGCCGTGAATCGCGCCGAAGTCCTCGGCAACTTGAGCAACCATCTGCGTCACTTGTTCTTCGTTAGCGACGTTGCACAGGTAAGACCGTGCTTCCACGCCCAATGCCTTGCAAGCGGCAACCGCTTGATCAAGCTTTTCCTGATTCAAGTCCACCAGGGCCAGCTTCGCGCCTTTGGCCGCGAGATATTCGGCCATCGAACGGCCCAAACCCTGGCAACCGCCAGTGATAATAATTATCTTGTCTTTCAAATGCATGCGCGTGCCCAATAAAACAGTCGGTGGTTATCCTTACCAGATGACCCACACTCGCGGAGTCCGCGCTTGGAGTTGCTCTGGTGGCGCTGCAAAAATACCGAGCGCCCGTCCGTTTTCGACGGATTCTATATAAGGAGTCATAAGATGAGCGTTAATGCCGCTAAGCATGCCCGAGAATTGCTGCTCAAGGAATACCGGGGTGTGCTGTCCACTCACTCCAAATCCATGCCCGGCTTCCCGTTCGGCTCTGTGGTGCCTTATTGCCTGGATGATCAGGGCAGGCCACTGATCCTGATCAGCCGCATCGCCCAGCACACGCATAACCTGCAAAAGGACCCCAAGTGCTCGCTGCTGGTTGGAGAGCGCGGAGCTGAGGATGTACAGGCGGTGGGCCGTATCACCCTGCTGGCCGAGGCCGAGAAACTGACCGGCAGCGCTGCCATTGAAGCGGCTGCCGAGCGTTATTACCGGTATTTCCCCGAATCGCAGAGCTATCACAGTGCCCACGACTTTGACTTCTGGGTGCTGGTCCCGGTGCGATACCGTTATATCGGCGGTTTTGGCGCGATTCACTGGCTCGATGAGGTCGCCCTGGCCAATCCGTTTGCTGGCGCAGCGGAAACCGCAATGGTCGAACACATGAATAACGACCACGCTACCGCCATCGCCCATTACGTCACGCTGTCCGGTCTGCCGCAGACGCAGCCCGCACAGATGGTCGGTATCGACAGCGAAGGTATGCATTTACGCATAGGGCAGGGTCTATACTGGCTGGCTTTTGCTCACTCCTGTAACACTCCGAAACAAGTTCGCGAAGCCTTGGTCCAGCTGGCCCATGCTGAAAAATGGCCGGCGAATGAAGCCCAAGAGGCTTGAATTCACGATTTGGCGACGTCACATAGGGTTTATTGGAAGTCATTCTTCCGTTGAGGAACTCATTTGATGCGCGTTTTTCTGTTGCTCTTTCTACTGTTTCCAGTGCTGGAACTGTTTGTTCTGGTCAAGGTGGGTATGGCCATTGGCTTTTTGCCGACCTTCTTGCTGGTGGTCGCCAGCTCCATGCTCGGCGTATTCGTGATCCGGATCGCAGGCTTTGCCACGGCGCTGCGTGCCCGCGAGAGCCTGGCCCGCGGCGAGCTGCCAGCCCAGCAGATGCTGGAAGGTCTGATGGTCGCCGTCGGCGGTGGGTTACTGCTGCTGCCTGGTTTTATCAGTGACGTACTGGGGCTGATCTGCCTGTTGCCGTTCACCCGTAAGGTGCTGGTCAACACGTTGCGCAAGCGCGCTGAAGAGCAAGCGATCCGCCAGCGTGCGTTTGCCGATGACGTACGAGCCGCGGGTGGCCCGGAGCGTCCCGGTGCCGCACACCCCGGCAACCGTCAGCCTAACGTGATCGAAGGTGAGTTCGAACATCGCGATCGGTAAGCGTTCTAGCCTGTACGCAACGGCCTGTGCGGGACCGTCCGGTGCCGCATATGTTTCAAAAGGCTGTATCTGTCTGCAAAAAAATTACACGCCAAGCCTTGTAATCACCTTGCTCGCCCTTATGTAAGGGTCACCGCAAGGTTTCTGGTGGATTCGCCAGACCGTATTCTGCGGTTCGCTCGTCGAACCGTAACCGGCAACGCCGGATGTTCTAAACCGCCGGTGCAGTCACCGGACGTTCAAAACCATAATTAGGAGATCGACAATGAAGCTTCGTCCTCTGCATGACCGCGTCGTAATCCGTCGCAGCGAAGAAGAATCGAAAACTGCTGGCGGTATCGTTCTGCCGGGTTCGGCTGCTGAAAAGCCAAACCGTGGCGAGATCCTTGCTGTTGGTACCGGCCGCGTGCTGGACAACGGTGAAGTGCGTGCGCTGGCCGTAAAAGTAGGCGACAAAGTGGTGTTTGGCCCTTACTCCGGCAGCAACACTGTGAAAATAGACGGCGAAGACCTGCTGGTGATGAGCGAGAACGAAATTCTCGCAGTCGTCGAAGCCTGAGTATTTCCCGCGAATTTCCGTTACTACCCAGTATTTAAGGAATAACGATCATGGCTGCAAAAGAAGTTAAATTCGGCGACTCCGCCCGTAAAAAAATGCTCACCGGTGTCAACGTCCTGGCTGACGCAGTTAAAGCGACCCTCGGGCCTAAAGGCCGTAACGTCATTATCGAAAAAAGCTTTGGCGCTCCGCTGATCACCAAAGACGGCGTCTCCGTTGCAAAAGAAATCGAACTGAAAGACCGTTTCGAAAACATGGGCGCGCAGCTGGTTAAAGACGTTGCTTCCCGTGCAAACGATGACGCAGGCGACGGCACCACCACCGCTACCGTTCTGGCTCAATCGATCGTCAACGAAGGCCTGAAAGCCGTCGCTGCCGGCATGAACCCAATGGACCTGAAGCGCGGCATCGACAAAGCGACCATCGCTATCGTTGCTCAGCTCAAGCTGCTGTCCAAGCCTTGCACCGACACCAAGGCCATTGCTCAGGTGGGTACCATCTCCGCCAACTCCGATAGCTCCATCGGCGACATCATTGCCGAAGCTATGGAAAAAGTGACCAAAGACGGCGTTATCACCGTTGAAGAAGGCACTGGCTTGGAAAACGAATTGTCTGTTGTTGAAGGCATGCAGTTCGACCGTGGCTACCTGTCCCCGTACTTCATCAACAAGCCAGATACCATGGTTGCCGAGCTGGACGGTCCGCTGATCCTGCTGGTCGACAAAAAAATCTCCAACATCCGCGAAATGCTGCCAGTTCTGGAAGCAGTGGCCAAAGCTGGCCGTCCGCTGTTGATCGTTGCTGAAGACGTTGAAGGCGAAGCCTTGGCGACTCTGGTTGTGAACAACATGCGCGGTATCGTGAAAGTTGCAGCCGTCAAAGCTCCTGGCTTTGGTGATCGTCGCAAGGCCATGCTGCAGGACATCGCTGTTCTGACTGGCGGTACCGTTATCTCCGAAGAGATCGGCCTGAGCCTGGAAACCACTACCCTGGAACACCTGGGTAATGCCAAGCGCGTTGTGCTGAACAAAGAAAACACCACCATCATCGACGGTGCTGGCGTTCGTGCCGATATCGACTCGCGTATCGCTCAGATCCGTACGCAAGTAGCAGACACCACGTCTGACTACGACAAAGAAAAACTGCAAGAGCGTCTGGCCAAGTTGTCCGGCGGCGTTGCAGTAATCAAAGTCGGCGCCGGTTCCGAAGTTGAAATGAAAGAGAAGAAAGCCCGCGTTGAAGACGCCCTGCACGCAACACGTGCAGCCGTTGAAGAAGGCGTGGTACCTGGCGGTGGCGTGGCACTGGTTCGCTCCCTGCAAGCAATCGCTGGCCTGAAAGGCGACAACGCTGATCAGGACGTCGGTATCGCTCTGCTGCGTCGCGCTGTAGAAGCTCCACTGCGTCAGATCGTTTCCAACTCCGGCGACGAGCCAAGCGTAGTTGTCGACAAGGTCAAGCAGGGTTCGGGTAACTTCGGTTACAACGCTGCTACTGGCGAATACGGCGACATGATCGAAATGGGCATCCTTGACCCAGCTAAAGTGACTCGCTCTGCTCTGCAAGCGGCGTCCTCCATCGCCAGCCTGATGATCACTACCGAAGCGATGATCGCTGAAGTGGTTGACGACAAGGCTGCTGGCGGCGGCATGCCGGACATGGGCGGCATGGGTGGTATGGGCGGCATGATGTAAGCCAGCTTTACCTCTCCCATAAAAAACCCCGCTTCGGCGGGGTTTTTTTATGGCGGGTAGTCGGTGAGGCTGAGCTGTGCGGCGAGCGTTAAAGTTCCGCTCCGCACACAGACTCAGAATCAACCAGCCTTGGCGACCAGAGGTTTACTCGCCGGGACTATCTTCGGTTCAGCGCGGTATAACACGGCGTAATACGACCCCAGGCAAATCAGCCAGCAGAACACCGCTGTCCAGACGTTGTGAGAGAAGAAGTGCGCACCTTGCAGCATTCGACCAATCGAGAAAATCGTGCCCAGGCTGAAGGCAAATACCAATGCGGCTCGTGCCAGGCGAGGACGGCGATCACGCAAGGCGAAGAACAGTGCGAACAGGGTAAAGCCGGTCGCAGCATGACCGCCGGGCCAGCAGCGCCCAGGTTTGTCGGTCGCAGGACGAGGGCTTAGCAACTCGCTGTAGGTTTCTTGGCCGCCGAACTCAGTCAGGCTCCATGGGCATTGCACCGAGGTGACGACTTTGACGGGTGTCACGAAGGCGGTGGACAGCGCCATGGACAGTACCAGGCAACCCAGTTCGCGGCGCCACGGTTTCAGGCGCTGCACAAAAAAAGCGCCGGCAAAGGCAGCCAGGGAAATAAGACTGAACGCAATCACTGCCTGTTTTGCGCGGTTGTGGAGGACGTCTTCAAGGAAATTGCTGTGTCGACCGATAAAGTCTCCCGCTACCGGGTCATAGAGGTGCCTGGCGATATCCATGTCCAGAGAGGTCAGTTCCAGCAAGATCAGAATGACCGCTGTAACGGCGGGGACACCCAGGCACACCCAAAGATTGAGTGGGCGAGAGTAGGGGCGGGCAAAAGGTGAAGGCATGAAATATCCTGAGCGCATAGAGAGAGGGTCCAGGCCGATCAGCCTGGAGCATGATGAATATACTGACGCTCGGCAGCCCCCCGGACAAACCAGTGGTGGACCGTAAAGGCCAATAGCGCGCCGGCGCCGATAGCGCTAACCGTATTGATGATTCCTGATCGCAAAGGCCAAAGTCTGGCAGCGCCACTGTAATGCGGTTGTGAACCCGCTGTGAAAAAAACGTTGAGCGAGATCGACCCAGCGACCCGGTCCTGACCGTTAGAACTGGTCGAGCGCGTCACTTGGCCTTAAGCTGCGCCAGCTTCAAGGCCTTAACAGCATACAGAGAGAGTACCCCATGCGAATTCTGCTGGTTGAAGACAACCGCGACATCCTGGCAAACCTGGCGGATTACCTGGGTTTGAAGGGCTATACGGTCGACTGCGCGCAGGATGGGCTTTCCGGTTTGCATCTGGCGGCCACCGAGCACTATGACCTGATCGTGCTCGATATCATGCTGCCCGGTATAGACGGCTATACCCTGTGCAAGCGGCTGCGCGAGGATGCCCGGCGCGATACCCCTGTAATTATGCTCACCGCACGCGATCAACTGGACGACCGGCTGCAAGGCTTCCGTTCCGGCGCTGACGATTACCTGCTCAAACCCTTCGCCTTGTCCGAACTCGCTGCACGAATCGAAGCGGTATTGCGCCGTGCTCAGGGGGGAGGCAGGCGCACCCTGCAGGTCGCTGACCTGATTTACGACCTCGATACCTTAGAGGTGACTCGGGAAGGGCGCCTGCTCAAACTCAACCCTGTCGGCCTCAAGCTCTTGGCGGTATTGATGCAGAAAAGCCCGCATGTGCTGCGTCGGGAGATTCTTGAAGAGGCCCTGTGGGGCGACGATTGTCCAGACAGCGACAGCCTGCGTAGCCATGTGCACCAGTTGCGTCAGGTGATCGACAAACCGTTTGCCAAGCCGTTGCTGCAGACGGTACATGGCGTTGGGTACCGCTTGGCCGAGGGCCGTGATGGAGTTTAAACAAAGCCTTGCCCAGCGGATCATCATCGCGTTCGCGTTGATGAGTGCGTTGGTTGCAGGATCGTTCGCCCTAGGCATCGTGGCAACCGTCCATGTGGTCGAAGAAAAGCTGATCTCCGCAGGTCTTGGGAGCGACCTCAACCGCTTGTTGTTGATGGACAGCATTAGCGACTGGAGCCATCGCCCGGAGCCAGGTGAGCTGTTCTATTTCAGCGACGGCCGTGGTGAGTTCGATTTGCCTAAAGATTTGCGGCATCTGGAGCCAGGGTTTCATGAAGTCTTTCGTGATGACCTTTCCTATCACGTCATGGTGGTCGTCGTCGACGGACGTCGATACGCGTTGTTGAAGGATCAAAGCGATTTTGAAGAGCGTGAACGGGTGCTGTTCGCGGTGGTGCTGGTCGGGTTCGTCCTTGCGCTGGGGCTGGCAGTGTTCCTCGGCTGGATATTGGCGCGAAAAGTAATGGCGCCGGTGGTAAGGCTGGCCAGACAGGTCAGGCATCGCGATCAACTGTTGGGGCTTGCGCCGCTCTTGGCGCCAGACTATGCCGCCGATGAAGTGGGTGAGCTGGCCGTGGCCTTTGATACCACGCTCGGGCGTTTGCGTCAGGCCCTGACGCGAGAGCGCTTGTTCACCAGTGATGTCAGTCATGAGCTGCGCACGCCGCTGATGGTACTTGCCAGCTCCTGTGAGTTGCTGCTTGAAAATCCGGCCCTCGATCAGCGCGCACGCGCTCAGGTGCAGCGTATTGCTCGTGCCTGTGAAGAGATGCGTGATCTGGTGCAAACCTTTCTCATGCTGGCGCGGACCCAGCGTGAGGATTCGGACATGGCGCCGAAGCTATCCCTCGCTGCGGCAGCTGATCAGTTGATAACGTTGTGGCGAGAACCCATTGAGGCCAAAGGTTTGACACTGTTGTTTGAGCCTGGTCAGTCTTCGGACACAGGCTACAACGCCACGTTCCTTCATGCGGTGATGGGCAACTTGCTGCGCAACGCATTGCATTACACCGACAGCGGGTTTATCCGGCTTACGCTAGAAGCAGAAGGCTTTGTGGTCGAGGACAGCGGTGTCGGGATTCCCGAGGAAAAACGTGAAGCCATGTTCCAGCCGTTCGTGCGCGGCAACGAGCAGCGAGGTGAAGGGTTGGGCTTGGGGCTTTCACTGGTCCAGCGGATCTGTGAAAACCAGGGCTGGAGCGTGAGTCTGAGCAACGTAGAGCCAAATGGCTGTCGTTTTAGAGTTGACTTGAAGGTGGCGCCACGCTGAGTTTTGGCGGAGGCGCGGCCCAATGCCTTGTAATACCATTTGCAAAATAAAGGAACCGTTTCGCTCGCAGAGGTGTCCCACGTTGGCTTTGCTGCGTGAGTTTCTGCGGGTAAGGCCGAGTTTATTTATTGCGCAAGAGGTAACAGGATGACGGTGGACTTTGTCGCAGAACCGAATGTTGCAGTTCAGGATCGTTTCGCGTACTTCTGGACCCGGCGAGGAGAGTGGGTCGACGAGCCCGATCTTCGTCGCCATTCGTCGTTCAGTGCAACAGCATGGCAGAAACTCGTCTACTTTTACGAGACGGCGTTTGGCAGTGCTATCAAAGGCTTGCATTAATGAAACTCGAAATAGCCCGAGGTTTTTTTTTGGTGGGGGCTTTAGGGATCGCATCCTTGGCGCTGGCCCTCTGGGAGCAACCTGGGCCCAAGATATTGAGTGCGCAACATGGCGAGGGTCGATGCCTCTTGCCACGTGTGGCCAAGGTTCAGGAGTCTATGAGGCCCGATCATGACCTATTACTGTTTATGTATGGCTTGACTCAAGGGATGAGACAAGAAAATTGAAAACTTTCGTCAATCAAAAGGCTCCGTTTTTACGGGGCCTTTTGGTTTCTACAGATCGAGGGCCAGATCAGCCCTCTTGTCAGGTGCCGCCAGCAGCGTGTACACGCACGGCAGCACGAACAGGGTGAACAGCGTGCCGATCGACATTCCCGTGGCAATCACGGTGCCGATGTCGAAGCGGCTGACGGCCCCGGCACCGGTAGCAAGAATCAGCGGCACCATGCCAAATACCATCGCAGCCGTGGTCATCAATACCGGACGCAGACGAATCGCAGCGGCTTCTTCGACCGCTTCGCGGGCGCTCAGGCCCTTGTCGCGGCGTAATTGGTTGGCGAACTCAACGATCAGGATGCCGTGCTTGCTGATCAGCCCTATCAGCGTCACCAGTCCCACCTGTGTATAGATGTTCATGCTCGATAGCCCCAGAAACAACGGAATCAGTGCCCCGCAGATCGATAGCGGGACCGTCACCAGAATGACCAATGGGTCTCGAAAGCTTTCGAACTGCGCCGCCAGCACCAAAAAAATAATCGCCAGTGCCAGAGCAAAGGTCATCCACAAGGCATTGCCTTCCTGCACGAACTGCCGCGCAGCGCCCGCATAGTCGTAGGCATAACCGTGTGGTGCTTCTTCTGTGGCGATCTGGCGAACGGTCTCGATAGCCTCGCCCATGCCGACAATCGGGAAACCCTGAATAATCGCCGAATTCAGTTGCTGAAACTGGTTCAACTGACGCGGTTTGGCCCGGTCATGGACCTTGATCAGCGTCGACAGTGCCAGGAGTTCGCCTTTGTTGTTCTTCACGTAGTAATTGTTCAGCCAGTCAGGATTGTCCCGATACGGCCGTTCGACTTGCGCGATGACCTTGTAGCTGCGGCCATCAAGGGTGAAACGGTTAATCTCCGCTTCGCCGAGCAATGTTGCCAGCGTGCCGCCCAGATCGAGCATGGACACACCCATCTGCGCCGCCTTGGCCCGATCGATATCGACCACTACCTCGGGCTTGTCGAAGGCCAGATCAATATCGAGAAACGCAAACTTGCCTGACTCGGCCGCGCGCGTCTTTATCCGGGTGGCCACTTGCAGCAGCGACTCATAGTCGTTCGGCGTATTGATCACGAACTGGAAAGGCAGGCCTTCGCCCGTACCCGGCAGCGACGGCAAGTTGAAACCGAACACTTGCAGGCCCGCGATCTTCGCGACTTTGGCCTGCAGCTCAGGCAGAAGCTGCATCTGCGTGCGGTTGCGCTCGTTCCACGGCTTGAGCAGGAAACCGCCGATACCGGTCTGCACCCCGTCAAAGCCATTGATCTGGAACGAGGAGTAATACTCGGGAAACGTCCTGAAGATCCCGATGAACTCATCGGTGTAGGCGTTCAGGTAGTCGAGATTAGTCGGTTGTGGCGACGTGGCCATCATGAAAATGATGCCCTGGTCTTCATCGGGCGCCAATTCCGATTTGGTGAACTTGAGCAGCGCCGGAATCAGGCATAACACGATCAAGGCAAACACCAGCACCACGGGCCGCGTATTCAGCGTGCCGTGCAGCATGCGTTGGTAGCGGGCCTTGAGGCGTCCGAAGGTCTGATCAAGTTTGTGCGACAGGCCACGAGGATTCTCGTTGTGACGTAAAAGCAGGGCGCACATCATCGGCGACAACGTTAGCGCTACCACTCCCGAAATAACCACCGCGCCTGCCAGCGTCAGGGCGAACTCCTTAAACAGGGCCCCGCTCAGGCCTTGAAGAAAACCGATGGGCGCATAGACGGCTGCCAGGGTCAGGGTCATCGACACCACCGGCCTCGCGATTTCCCTGGCGCCTTCAATGGCCGCGTTGAACGGCGTCTTTCTCTCCTCGATATGCCGATGGATGTTCTCCACCACCACAATCGCATCGTCCACCACCAGCCCGATCGCCAGCACCATCGCGAGCAAGGTCAGCAAGTTGATCGAGTAACCCATCAGTTGCATGAAGAACAACACGCCGATCATCGACAACGGAATGGTAATCACCGGGATCAGCACCGAACGCAGGGCGCCGAGGAACAGGAACACCACGACAATCACGATCAACACCGCTTCGATCAGGGTTTTCATCACCTCATGAATCGATGCCTGAATAAACAGGGTAGCGTCATAGGCAATGGAAATTTTCAGGGTGGGCGGCAACTGGTTTTCCAGCTCCGGCAAGATCTTGCGCACTTCCTTGATCACGTCCAGCGGGTTGGAACTGGGCGTACCCCTGATAGCGATATAGACCGACGGCGTGCCATCGAAAGAACTGATCGCGTTATAGTTTTCCGCCCCCATTTCCACTCGGGCGACATCGCTGAGCAGCACGCGGCGGTCGCCCGAGATTTTCAGCGGGATGGCGGCAAAGGCTTCGGCAGACTTCAATTCGGTGGCAGCATTGATGCTGGTGACCACGTATTCGCCTTTTACTTCGCCGGCAGCGGACAGGTAGTTGTAGCGGCGCACGGCCGCAGTGACATCACTGGCGGTCAGGCCGTAACCGGCGAGGCGCACTGGGTCGAGCCACAGGCGCATGGCAAAGACTTGATTGCCGATAATCTCTGCTTCGGCCATGCCCGGCAGGGTCGCAAGCTTGGGCTGAATCACCCGTGACAGATAGTCGGTGATCTGCGGGTTACTCAATTCGCTGCTATAGAAGCTGATGTACATCAGGGCGGTTGAATCGGCGGCCTGCTTGTTCAATACAGGGTCTTCAGCGTCTTGCGGCAGCTTGTTCTTGACCTCGTTGGCCTTGGCCAGCAGCTCGGTGAAGAGCCGGTCGCTGTCCGCACCGATGCGTGCATAAATCGACACCACCGAAAAGTTCTGACGACTGACCGAGGTCATGTAATCAATGCCTTCGGCGCTGGCCAGACTCTGTTGCAACGGCTGGGTGATATAGCCCTGGATAGTCTCGGCGTTGGCCCCGGGGTAAGCCGTTGTCACAGTGATCAGGGCGTTTTCCATCTGCGGGTATTGGCGAATGGTCAGCTTGCCGAATGCCTGGAAGCCCAAGAGTACAATCAGCAGGCTGATGACGGTGGCCAGCACCGGACGACGGATGAACGGATCTGTAAACGCCATGAAGAATTCCTTGATCAGTCAGCGCGTGGCGGGCTGTTCTGTTCGGCTTGCAGTGTCTTGTCGGCACTGATGGCGACATGGGCTCCAGTGTCCAGTTTGAGCTGGCCAGCGCTGACCACCCGTTCACCGGCGCTCAGCCCTTTGCTGACAACCACTCGACCATTGCGGTGCTCGCCCGTCTCGACGAAGCGCCGCTCCACGGTCCATTGCGGCTCGCCTTTGGCGTCTTTTTCGGGCTCGCCCCCGGCGGTTTTTTCGCCACCACGAGATACACCGAATTGCCGTAGAGGGTATAGCTGATCGCGCTTTCCGGGACCACCACGCGGGTGCTGGCGCCGGGTAGCAATACCTGCAGACTGGCGAACATCCCCGGCAGCAGCTCGCCGCCAGGGTTAGGCAGCGTGGCGCGGACCAGTATGTTGCGCGTGGCGTCATCGACTTTCGGGTTGATTGCGCTGATTTTCGCCTCAAAGGTTTGTGCCGGATAGGCCGCTACGGTGACCAGCGCTACCTGGCCAACCGCCAGTTTCGGCACCGCTTGCTCAGGTACATAGAAGTCGACGTACAAACTGCTCAAATTCTGCAACGTGGCGATCATCGTGCCGCTCGCGAGGTAATCACCGACATCCACCTGACGAATGCCGATGGTGCCGCTGAAGGGGGCGAGGATGCTTTTTTTCGCCAACGCGGCATTTAATTGGGCGACCGAGGCGTAGGCTTTTTTCAACTGTGCGGCGAGCCGGTCGAAATCGCCTTTGGAGATGGCCTGGCTACCGACCAATTGGCTGCCACGTCCGTGCTCAATCTTCGCCAGGCCCAATTCAGCTTCAGCGGTGCCCAACAGCGCCCTTTCAACATCGCTGTCCAACTGCAGGAGCAGCTGACCAGCAGTGACCTTCTGCCCGGACTCGAACTGCAAGGCCTTGACCGTCCCTGCAATCTCCAGGCTCAGATCGACCCCTTGCAAGGCCTTGAGGGTGCCAATCGCCGGGAGCTGACTCTGCCACGGTTGTTCGTTGGCGGTAACGACGGCAACATTGATGGGCGGTTTGGGGGTGGCGAATACCTGGATCTGCCGATAGACGGAAAAGGCTTTATAGCCCGCTAGGCTCAGCGCCACGAGCAGCACAACCCCCAACATGATCAGCATCCGGCGACGCAGCATATTCCACTTCCTTGGAAAAACCGTTGAATCGGGCGAGCACATGAATCCCGCCGCCCCGGCGTTGTCTCGGGGCGATACTGCAGGAACTACGGGCGTGCTGGTTCAGGATAAGCCAGCTTTGCTGGCCCTGCATCAAACCAGATGCAGATGGTTATCCCAGAGCCCCGCCGGCAATTCAAGAGGCTTTGCCAGCAGCTCTGTTTGCCGACAATCGTAGAATCGACAGCGTCCCTGGCCTGAGGTGACGACGAAACCATCCGTCACTGCGCCGACGCCTGCGCAGTCGGCCAGTGACGCATCGAGACGCACTTCGCCGCTGTCCAGATCCCAGATAAAAAAGCGGTTGCCGCGCGGTGCGGTGAGGGCCACCAGACGCAGTTCGCTGTGCACTGCAACGCTGGCGGTGTAGTGATTCATCGCCTGCGATTGGCTGTCGGCCACCGGGAACGCCACGAAGGGCTGGCCGGGGCGTTTGATCGCCAGCAGTTCAGACGACTCGTGTGCTTCGCCCATGAACTGCTGCCCCGCGACAATCGTGCCGTCGCTGGCGATGGCCAGATGGCGGATGCTGTTCATCGACTGGCTGAGGGCTTCTTTGCTCAACAAGGTGCCATCGCGCTGCATCAGCACCAAGCTGGGCTGCATGGCATTGAGGTTCATTTCGACCCGGCTTTCGGCTTCGGTGCGAATCCCGCCGTTGGCGACCACCAGGGTTTCGCCATCGGGCATCCACGACACCTGATGAGGGCCGACGCCGTGGGTAGGGATTTCGCCACTGTGTACCAGGCGTTCGTTGACGAACTGATAGACGCTCAGCACCCCGCGTCCTGGGTCGGTGGTGTCGTTTTCAGTGGCGTACAGCCATTCGCCACTTTTGTGAATGACGGCGTGGCCGTAGAAGTGCCGGTTGGGCCGGGACGTGAGGGTCTGGAGCAAACGACCGTCCCGCAAGTCGAGCAGGTAGCTTTGCGTCCCGGGCCTGCGCGCGACGAACAGCGCCAAGGGCAGGTCAGGGTGATTGATGATGTCATGGCAACGTTGGCCGACCTGAGTGGCGAAGACTTGGCTGCCGTCCAGACGATACCCCACGGCATAGTGCTTGCCGTTGCCATCGTCCCGAGCGGAAAGCAGCAGAGGGTTCGCCCCTTTTTGCCGAAACCCCTTTTGCTGAAAGAGTGTCCAGCCGCCCAGCGTACAAGCGCCGAGCAGCAGACTTCCAAGGGCCAGGGCCTGACGTCGCAACATATCAGTCACCATCATTAGCGTTGAAGCCAAGCTGGATATCCAGCGCCTTGGCGAGTTCGCCTTCATGCAAACGATGGAGGGCGTTGAGGCTGTCGTAGAAGGCATTGAGCTGCTGACGACCAGCGTCGGTGGCGAGCAGGTCGGTCAACGGAGGTTTCAACGCTGAAAGCAGCTGGCGGCTGGCGGCATAAGCGGCATCGATTTTGTCGGCCAGTGGTTTTTGTTCGGCGGGCAGCAGGCCACGCAGGCCGTGGTTGTCGACGCCAGACCACACCGTCTCGGCGCTGATCAAGCTGGCTTCCAGGCTACTGAGCGATGCCTTGCTGCGCCAGGCGTCGGCCTGGAACGGCTGTGGTATGCCCTTGGTCTGACGACCCAATGGCGTGCCAAGTTTTTTCTTCAGGCTGTCCAGTGCGGTGACCTGCACCCGAAGCAATTCAGCGATGGCTTCATGGGCGTCGGCATAACGCGGATTAGGGAACTTGCTCAATTGTGCGAGCATGCCATCAGTGCTGTTCCAGCCGGTCAGGATCTCCTCGGCCAGCGCTTTCTGGCGCTCACCGATAGCGATCAGCAGGGGGCAATAACGGGTTTTTTGCTCGGTGTTGGCCATGTCGACATTGGCGTCGAACAGGATGTATTCATACGCCGAAAGGCCCTGCACCACGACGCTGGACTTGCTCAGTGCGTCGGCATTGATCTGCGGTTGTGCGCTGACCAATTGCTCTACCTGGCGCCCCACTAGGTTCTTTTTGTCTGGCCAGAACTGGACTTGCCAGGCGCGATTGCCTTCGGCCAATGGACCAATCAGCAATGGCTGTAATTCAGCCCAGGCTTTTTGCGCGTGCAGGAAGTCGGCGCGGGCGGTGTCCAAGTCTGACGTGCCCTGACAGAACGCCAACGCGCTGATCGACAGTTGGCGGTCGGCATCGACCCAGCGACTGTAGGTCGGCAGTATCACCTGTTTGGCGATGGCGGCAGACGTCACGGCCTGTGGGTCTTGTGGCGAGCAGGCGGCGATGGCAAAGGCGGCCAGGCTGGTGAATAACAGTTTGGGGCGGAACATGTCCGGCTCCTCTTCTCATCAATAGGGATTACATCGTTAAAGCGAGTTCAAAAACGCTAATAATGCAGTGCGCTGTTCGGCGCTAAACGCCAATACTTGTTGCTGCGCGGCGTGCGCTTCGCCACCGTGCCAGAGCACGGCTTCAAGCAGGTTCCGAGCGCGACCGTCGTGTAAAAACTGTGTGTGCCCGCTGACTGTTTCGGTCAGGCCAATGCCCCACAACGGCGGAGTACGCCAGTCGCGGCCAGTGGCTTGAAACTCGCTGCGATGGTCGGCCAGTCCTTCGCCCATGTCGTGCAGCAACAAATCGCTGTAAGGGCGGATCACTTGATTGGCCTGCTCGGGTTCGGCGGCGTTGGCACCCGTGGTGAACTGTGGCGTATGACACTGCTGACAGCCTGTTTGATAAAACAGAGTCTTGCCGGCCAGCACCTGTCGGTTGTCGACATCCCGTCGCGCGGGCACTCCCAGGTTGCGGCTGTAAAACAGCACCAGACGCAGGATGTTATCACTGACCTCCGGTTCGCCTTCAGGGCCTTTACCGGTTGGCGCGTTGAGGCAGTCGATTTGGGTCGAGGTGCAGTCATCGGCGGTTTTGAGGCCGGTGGTCAGGCCCATATCGCCCGAGAAGGCGTGCGCAGTTTGCTGGTTGAGATTCGGCTGCCCGGCTTTCCAGCCAAATCGCCCCAGCACGATTTTCTGTTGTGCGTCGTCCCAGACCCGGTTGGGGCGCCCGGTAATGCCATTGTTCCGTTGGTGTTGAGTGTCGGCGTTGGCCAGAATTGCCGCATCCGGGATCGCCTCCAACAGACCTAACCCAATCATCGGTGGTGCGACCCGCGCGGAGAAAAGGGTGCCGGGGTGCATCGGTCCATAGCCGAGTTGGGTAATCTGCAGTTTGGGCTGACGTAATTCGATCCGTGTGCCGTCCTTGAAGGTCACCGGCAACAGCTCATAGTCGACGCGAACCTTACCTTCCGGTGCGACGCCGGGGATCGCCATGTCCTGCAGTTGCCCGCCATACACCGGTTCGGGCAGCACGCCCGATTGCTCAATGAGTGTGGCGTAGGCGGGATCATTGGGGATCGACAGGCGCACCAGCATCGACACCGCATTGCTGTCGCCTGGTGCAGGTGGATGGCCGCGGCCGTCCTTGATGTGGCAGTTCTGGCAGGCGTTGGTATTGAACAGCGGGCCCAGGCCGTCACGTGCGGTGGTGGTCGACGGCGCGATCACCCACGGGCTGCGAAAAAAGCTATTGCCGACGCTGAAATCCAGACGCCGTACAGGCGAAAGATTGGCTGAGGGCAGCGAAAAAGCATTCCGGTCTGTCTTGCTCACCGTCGCGCTTCCCCCCGACAACGCTTCACCCGGCTCGGCTTTAGTGAAACGCGGCGCGTGATCGCACGCACTCATGGTCATGACCAGGAGCAGGGGAAGGGATAGGCGGGATAGCAAGGGAATCACTGGAGCATCCTGATAGTGCGGTTTTGGCCTGACATACCGCTTTCGTGAATGAGTTCACTCCCACAGGGAATCGCATGTTTTCTGTGGGAGTGAATTTATTCACGAAGAGGCCATCACACTTACCTATGTAATGGGTATGAACCTTGAATCAGAGCTCGTGATCAGCGTTGTCCGGGTTCAGGTCGGTGATGCCGAGCTTGGTCGCAGCTTGTTCGATGGCGCCGGTCTGGGTGACCAGTGATGCGATGGCATCGCGCACGATCTGGTTGCCCTGGGTGTTGCCGGCAGCGATCAGTTGATCGAAGTGCTCGCCCTTGTTGGCATGGTCGACGATCACTTGCAGCTTGGCCTGCGTGGCGTTCAAGTCGGCCTTGAGCGTGGCGTCGGCGGTGGCGTCGGCGGTGGCGTCCGCTTTGGCGACCAGCGAGGACAGGCTTGGGCCGCTGATTTTGTTGCCGTCCACACGGGTGTATTCACCCAGATAGACGTTGCGGATGCCCAGACCATTGTAGAAGTGAGAGTTGTGCGTGTTGTCGCTGAAGCAGTCGTGTTCGTCTTCGCTGGAGTTGGCTTCCAGCGCGACTTTCATGCGTTCGCCGGCCAGTTCGCCGAGGGACAGGCTGCCCATGCCGAAGAGCATTTTGCGCAGACCGCTTTCGCCGGACTCGGCTTCCAGCGAGGCGCGGTAGTTGCCTGCAACACCTGGTTTCCAGTTGTCGACCATTTTTTCCAGATCGCTGACCAGCAGGTCGGTCACTGCTTTGAGGTAGGCGCGACGACGATCATTGTGGCCGCCAGTGCCCGCTGCGCCTTCGACGTAATCAGTGGCCGGGCGCTCGCCGGCACCTGGACCGTTGCCGTGCAGGTCCTGGCCCCAGAGCAGGAACTCGATGGCGTGGTAGCCGGTGGCGACGTTGGCTTCGGAACCTCCCAACTCGTTGAGGCTGGCCAGTTTTTCGCCGGTGATTTGCTTGACGTCGACTTTGTCTTCGCCAACCTGGATTTCGGTGTTGGCGATGATGTTGGCGGTCGCGCCCGGGTTGCCCAGCGCGTGCTGGTAATCGCCAGCTACGTAGTCGATCAGGCCTTCGTCCAGGGGCCAGGCGTTAACCTGACCTTCCCAGTCATCGATAAGGGTATTGCCGAAGCGGAAGACTTCACTCTGCATGTAAGGCACGCGAGCGGCGACCCAGGCAGCACGGGCTTTCTTGAGGGATGCGTCGTTGGGGGTGGCGAGGAAGTCGTTCACCGCCGTGCGCAACGTTTTCGCAGTGGATTCGGCATCGCTGAACACGGCGAAGACCATGTTGGTGTAGTTGACGACCACTGCCTTGGCCGCGACGTCGTCAAGCTGGCCTGCGGCAACAGGTGTTGTGGTAGCAGCAACCGGGGCTTGCGGCGCGGCGGCTTTGTCCTTGCCTTCGCCGCAGCCAGCGAGCGAGATAGCGAAGGCCAACAGACTAGCGGTTGCGAGAGGCATACGAATCATGACGAAATCCTGCGTCGAGAAGTGAATAACACGCGTTAGCAATTGGAAAAGCGGCGCCATAATGCGAAAGATATGCATTCTATGTAAAGGGGCCGCGCAGAAAAACTTGGTTACTCAGCATTTCGGCGTGTAACTGCGGGGGGAAGGAGTGGTAGAGCGGGGCCGTTCCGGGTTACAGGATTTCCGCGTTGGAGCGCTGGGCTTGCTTCAAGTAAGCCAGCAGTTCACGGGCGGGCAGGGGCTTGCTGTAGAGGTAGCCCTGGCCTTCGTGACAGCCTTCAGAAATGATGTAAGCCTCTTGTTCGGCTGTTTCTACGCCTTCGGCAATCACCTGCATGCCGAGACTTTTACCCAGCTGGATGATAGCGCGCACGATAGTGGCGTCATCGTCGTCATCAATCAGGTCCTGGACGAAGCTCTTGTCGATCTTGATTTTGTCCAGCGGCAAGCTCTTGAGGTAACTCAAGGAAGAATAGCCGGTGCCGAAGTCATCAATAGCGATCAACGCGCCGGAGCGGCGCAGGCTAAGCAGATGCTGGGCTGCGGTGCTGATGTCTTCCATCAGGCCGGTTTCGGTGACCTCCAGTTCCAGGCTGCGCGGCGGCAGGCGGTAAATCTGCAGCAGGTTGTTTACCACGCGCGGCAATTCGGCGTGGTGCAGTTGCACGGTGGACAGGTTGACTGCCATGCGCAGGTCACTGAACCCCTGGTCGTGCCATTCGCGTAACTGCCGACATGCCTGATCGAGTACCCACTCGCCAATCGCGATGATCGTGCCGTTCTGCTCGGCCAGCGGAATGAACAGGTCAGGCGGTACCAGGCCGTGCTCGGGGTGCTGCCAGCGTATCAAGGCTTCAACCCCGACGACGCGGTGATCGCGGTAGCTGATCTGCGGCTGGTAGACCAGATACAGCTGATCGCGTGGCAAGGCTTCGCGCAGGTCTTTTTCAAGCTCACGGCGTCGACGCATTTCGCTGTCGACGCTAGCGATATAGAACTGATACCGATTGCGCGACCTGGACTTGGCCAGGGTCATGGTCTGTTCGGCTTTTTGCAGCAGCTTCTCGGTGCTGTCGCCATCTTCTGGGAACAAGGTGATGCCGATGGTCGCGCGCAGACGGATTTCCTGCTGGTCCAGCGCAAAGGGGGCTTCCAGATCGTCGAGGATATTCTGCGCCAGCTCGGCGGCCTCGTAGGGCTGTTCGATATCGGCTTGTACCAACGCAAACTGATCGCCGCCCAAACGGGCGAGGGCACCCAGTCGGCCGCTATGGCCACGCAGGCGGTCAGCCAGCGCCAGCAACAGTTGGTCGCCAGCCTGGTAACTGAACTGTTCGTTGATGCCTTTAAAGTCATCAAGCCCGACACACAGCACCGCAACCCGACGTTGCAGGCGGCCGGCATCGACCAGAATTTTGTCCAGTTGTTGTTGAAATTGTTGGCGGTTGGGCAGTCCAGTGAGGAAGTCGTACTGGGACATGCGCAGCAGGCTGTTCTCGGCTTCGTGGCGCAGATGCGTGTTGCGTTCAATCGAGGCCAGCAATTGGTTGGCGGTGGTGACCCAAATGCCTAATTCATTTTTTTCATGACCCTTGAGCAGCGGCAGTTGATACTGGCTGGGGCGGTCGGGGTTGATATGGGCCAGGTGTTCAATGATTTTCGACAGCGGTTTGGTCAGCAGCCAGTGATAGACCAGGTACAGCACCAGGCCCATGGCCAAGGCTCGCAGCACGCCGGAAATGAAGATGATCACTGAACTGACGATAAAACTTTCGCCATAGGTGGCGGTATCGAGGGTGATGCGCAGGTCGCCGTAATACTCACTGTACGGGCCATGACCGACCAGCTGAGTAGTGAAGCTGCGCTCCTGTCCGAGGATCAGGTCGGTCAGCCAGCGGGTGGACGTCTGTTTCAGTTCCCGGGATTTCTCCGCGAGCATGGTTTCGTTCGGATGCCCAATGGACGCCATGCGCACCGCATTGTCCTGAAACAGTCCCTCGATGACCTGCATGCCCATCTCCCGGTCCAGGCTGTACACCGCCTGGGTCGAGGGGTCTCGGAACATATCGAGGATGCGTCCGGCATCACTGGCGACGGCTTGTCGGGTCTTGTAGGCGTCGAAGACGATCTGCGCACAACTCAAGACCACCCCTACGATCAACGTCGAGAGCAGCACCACGCGCAGCAGCTTTACCGACAAGCTGTTTCTGAGTTCCAGCTTCAAATGGTTATTCCTTAATCCGTGCTGGGAGCGTGTGACCGTGTGCGAGTATTGGTAAACACAAGCGGCTCGTCAAAGGGGCAATCACATCTGTAGGTCAGTTGCGTGTACCCGGCGTTAACGCTGTTCTAGAGACCGAGGTAAGGCTGTCCCTATTTATGTCGGTCGAATACAGGTGGAACTTGAGCGCTGATCTGTAAAGTTGTCAAGAAACTGATATTAGTCTGCTATCGCATGGTGACAATACAGAAAAGAGCCAAGCACAAACGAAAAAAAACCCGGCAATGCCGGGTTTTTTTGTCTGGATCAGCGCTTAGGCTTTGAAGGTTTTGCCTTCAAATTGCTCAGCGACGAACTTCCAGTTGACCAGATTCCAGAACGCTTCTACGTACTTCGGCCGCACGTTGCGGTAGTCGATGTAGTAAGCGTGTTCCCACACATCGCAGGTCAGCAGCGGTGTTTCGCCGCTGGTCAGCGGGTTGCCGGCACCGATGGTGCTGGCCAGAGCCAGGGAACCGTCAGCCTTTTTCACCAGCCAGCCCCAACCGGAACCGAAGGTGCCGATGGACGTTTTGCTGAACTCTTCTTTGAACTTGGCGAAAGAGCCGAACGCAGCGTTGATCGCGTCAGCCAGAGCGCCGGTAGGTTCGCCGCCAGCGTTTGGCGCCATGCAGTTCCAGTAGAACGTGTGGTTCCATACTTGAGCGGCGTTGTTGAAGATACCGCCCGAAGAAGTCTTGATGATCTCTTCCAGGGTCTTGCCTTCGAACTCGGTGCCTGGCACCAGGTTGTTCAGGTTCACGACGTAGGTGTTGTGGTGCTTGTCGTGGTGGTATTCCAGGGTTTCACGGGAAATGTGCGGCTGCAGGGCATCGTGTGCGTAGGGCAGCGCTGGCAATTCAAAAGCCATGGTTAATCTCCTAATCAGGTCAGTTGCGGTGAGCGCAAGGCCGATCACGGGCGGCCAGACATAAACATGCGTCGGGGAGTTTGTACTCTTTGCGACGCAGGGGCTGGATCATAGCACCCGGCCTGCGCCATAACCACGCAACAACTGTGTGGAATAGAGGTTCCAGAGCCTTGTCGTAAACCTGATGATAAATATTGATCAGCCAACGAGACCTGATAACAATCGCAGATGGGGGGTCGATCCACGGGGTTTATGCGTTGCCCCGAACACTCCGCACTCAGCTCGCTCGAATCAATTGCGCCGCCACACTGAACATCATCACCGCCACCAGTAGATCCAGCATGCGCCAGGTCGCTGGCCGCGCGAGCCAAGGGGAGAGCCACGCCGCACCCACGGCCAGCGTGGTGAACCACAACAATGAGGCACTGGCGGCACCGACCACATAAGCGCCGGGCACACTTTGCTGCGCGCCAAGCGAACCGATCAACAGCACGGTGTCCAGATACACGTGGGGGTTGAGCAGCGTTACCGCCAAAGCACTGAGCAGCACTGCACGCCGTGAGCGCAGCCCGGGTTTTTCATTGAGTTGCAGGCTTTGCCGGGAGCACGCGCGACGCAGCGCCAGGCTGCCGTACCACAGCAGAAATCCGGCCCCGCCCCAGCGGGCAATCGACAATAACAGTGGATTTTGTGCCAGCACATTCGCCAGCCCGAAAACCCCGGCGGCCACCAGCAGGGCATCACATACGACGCACAGTGCCGCCACGGGCAGGTGATGTTCGCGGCGCAGGCTTTGTGCGAGGACGAACGCGTTTTGCGTGCCGATCGCCATGATCAGCCCAGCGGCCACCAACAGGCCATTGAGATAACTTTGCCACATATCCGTCATTCCTCTGTAAAGCTACTCATGTTTGCGCGGCCATCGGCGTCAAAAATGGAGACGTAATTCCTTGGTTGATGCAGTTTGTGTGGCGAGTGTGGGGTGCTTGGCTGTATAAGAAAAACAAATAATACTCATCACTCATTAGAGAAAATGATGTTCGACTATAAATTGCTCTCCGCTTTGGCGGCTGTCGTCGAGCAGGCGGGTTTCGAGCGTGGCGCTCAGGTCCTGGGCCTGTCCCAATCAGCGGTATCGCAACGGATCAAATTGCTTGAGGCGCGGGTCGGTCAGCCCGTGTTGATCCGTGCCACCCCGCCGAGCCCGACAGAGATTGGCCGACGCTTGCTCAACCATGTGCAGCAGGTGCGTCTGCTTGAACGAGACCTGCAAAGCCAGGTGCCAGCACTGGACGAAGAAGGCATGCCCGAACGCCTGCGCATCGCGCTTAACGCCGACAGTCTGGCGACATGGTGGGCAGCCGCAGTCGGGGATTTTTGCGCCGAGCAGCATCTATTGCTGGACCTGGTGGTCGAGGACCAGGACGTGGGCCTCAAACGGATGCGTGCCGGTGAAGTGGCCGCTTGTGTGTGCGGCACCGAGCGCCCGGTGGCAGGCGCGCGCAGCGTGTTACTGGGTGCCATGCGCTATCGTGCCGTGGCCAGTCCCGGTTTTATCACCCGGCACTTTCCGCAGGGTGTTGCCGCCGTGCAATTGGCGCGCTCACCGGCGCTGGTGTTTGGTCCCGATGACTTTCTTCAGCACCGTTACCTGGCATCGCTGGGCGTGGAGGGTGGCTTCGAGCATCATTTGTGTCCGTCGTCCGAAGGGTTTCTGCGCATGGCCGAAGCGGGGCTCGGTTGGGGGCTGGTGCCGCAGGAGCAGGTGCGTGATCAGATGCAGCGCGGCCTGTTGGTGGAACTGTTGGCTGATCACCCCATCGATGTCCCGTTGTATTGGCATTATTGGCGCAATGGCGGTCAGTTGCTGACGCAGTTGACGGAGCATCTGACCCACCGGGCAGGTCAATGGCTAGTGCCGCTTAACATTTCGTGAGCGTCACTTGCTTCGAGCCACGCAATAAACAACACACGTAATGAACACACACACACAGTTAACGGAGCGGTAAATGAAGATTCTGGTCACCGGCGCAAGCGGCTTCATCGGCGGACGCTTTGCGCGTTTCGCGTTAGAGCAGGGCTTTACCGTGCGGGTCAACGGCCGTCGTGCCGAGGGCGTCGAGCATCTGGTGCGCCGTGGTGCGGAATTCATTCAGGGTGATTTGTCCGATCCCGAACTGGTACAGCGGCTATGCCATGACGTCGAAGCTGTGGTGCATTGCGCCGGAGCCGTGGGGGTTTGGGGTCGACGTCAGGACTTTCAGCAAGGCAACGTGCAAGTGACGGAAAACATCGTCGAAGGCTGCCTCAAGCAGCAGGTGCGGCGGTTGGTGCATCTGTCGTCGCCGTCGATTTACTTCGACGGTCATTCGCATCTGGGGATCAAGGAAGAACAGGTGCCCAGGCGCTTCATCAATCATTATGCGGCGACCAAATACCTGGCAGAGCAAAAGGTTTTCGGTGCCGAAGAGTTCGGGCTGGAAGTCATCGCCTTGCGCCCGCGTTTTGTCACGGGCGCAGGCGACAACAGCATCTTCCCGCGGCTGTTGAACATGCAGCGCAAAAAACGCCTATCGATTGTCGGCAATGGCCTGAACAAGGTCGACTTCACCAGCATCCAGAACCTCAATGACGCACTGCTCAGCAGTCTGCTGGCGGCCGGTTCCGCCTTGGGCAAGGCCTACAACATCAGCAACGGCATGCCGGTTCCACTGTGGGATGTGGTGAACTATGTGATGCGTCAGATGGAACTGCCGCAAGTCACCCGCTACCGCTCCTATGCGCTGGCTTACAGCGCCGCCGCCTTGAACGAGGGGGCTTGCCTGTTGTGGCCCGGGCGCCCGGAACCGACGTTGTCGCGGCTGGGCGTGCAGATGATGAGCAAGGATTTCACGTTAGACATCAGCCGGGCCCAGCATTATCTGGACTATCAGCCACGGGTCAGCCTGTGGACGGCACTGGACGAGTTTTGTGGCTGGTGGAAAGCGCAACAGTCGATTTGAAGCAGGACCTCTTGGTCGGCGGGTCAGTGGTTATACTGCAATCCTTTTCAGTTTCCAGCAGCTTCCAAAAGGTTTAACCATGCGTAACGACCCGCACGATGACTTCCATGATGTGCCGAACCTCAGTGCCAAAGACGACGATGACGATTTTGCACCGACCGCCGCTGCTCGTGAGCGCACGACGGTGTATTCGCGCAGCACGCCAGTGGTAAAGGTCAACCGCGCCAACACCGGGCCTATCTGGGCGTTGGTCGGCGCATTGTTCATTGCCTTCGCTGGGCTGGCCTGGTGGAGTTTTCAGCAGGTTTCGTTGATGGAGCAGCAACTGGTTGCGACTCAGGAAAGCTTTGCTCGCATCAGCGAGGAAGCAGCAGGGCGGTTACAGGATATCTCCGGGAAAGTGGTGGCAACCCAGTCGGTCGCCAGCAATGGCAGTGAGGCGTTGAAACTGCAAATTCAGAAGCTGGAAAGCAAACTGAACGATCAGGACAAACAGCAAGAGGGCGTCGTCGGCCAACAAAGTGGCTTGGGCAAGCGTCTGGAGCAGATGTCTGCGCAGACTGCCCAGTTGCAGACCGCCAATGCTCAGCTAGAAGAGCAAGTGAAAAGCCTGGGTAGCGAACTGGCGGCATTGAAAGGTGCCCAGCCCGACGTGAAGTCCACGCAGTCCATTCAAGCCCAGCTTGATGCCCAGATGAAAAGCCTGAGCGCTGATGTGGCCGCGCTGAAAAAGCAGGGCAATCCAAGTGTGGCCATCGACCGTCTTGAGCAAGAGGTATTGGTGCTCAAGAGCGAGCAGGACAATCGTCCGGCTGCTGCGGCTCAAGGTGGCAGTACCGCTGAGTTTGATGCGTTCCGTGGGCAAGTCACGCGCAACATCAGTACCTTGCAAAGCCAGATTCAGAATCTGCAACAGCAGATTAACGCCCGTTAGTCAGCAGTGAGCACATAAAGGCGCGCACGCATTGGTGTATCGATAAAACCGGTGCGCAGCGTGGCCCTAAGTATTTACAGTGATTGGAATTAGCTCGGTTGCGTGTGGGGCTTTTCTGTTTATTGATGTTTCTTGATAATGAGCCGTGGAGAGGCTTGTCTTTTGTTAGTTATTTTGTAAGGTGTCTTTAGCGACTGAGTTGTTCTGGGTCGAAGCGGGTTATTGAAGTGCTGCATACCCGTTAAATAAATAACCTTGCGATAAATAATTAACACCCGGTCAGGCTATTTGTTGCGGGCCGGGTAAAAGGAAAATGTGATGAATGCACCACTCGATAGTATTGGCTCTGGCCTTGGGACTGATGTTCCTCATGCGGAAGCTTTGATTGCGTCCCCTGCCAGACCGCCTGGTGATAAGTTTAAAAAGCCGATAAAAAAAGATACGTCCGGGGACAAAACGTCGACGTCCAAAGATAAGCCCAAGGGCCCTTCAACCAAGCCACCGCTGACTCTGGACAAGCCAAAAGGCCCTCCAGCCAAACCATCGATTTCCCTGGACAAGCCAAAAGCTCCACCCGCCAGGCCACCGATGGTCTTGGACAAGCCAAAAGCTCCGCCCGCCAAGCCTCACGTCGATCAGGCGGGCTTGCCAGCCCGAGAGCTTCCGGAAAAACCGGCGCCCCGCAGTATCCTGGAAAGCGTTAGCACTTCCTTTGATATAGCCGCTAACGCCTTTTCGATCGCTTCCACCATCAAGGATTTGTCCACTGGCCAGCCCGCTCCCATCGTTAAGCTGGCCGATGGAACCGTGGTCAATAACGAAACGTCGACCGTTACACTTCCCGATGGGAAAGTAATCGATGACGCTAACAAGACAGTGACTCATCCAGATGGAAGTAAACAATACGCAGACGGGACGACCGAGTATCCGGATGGGTCAATCAAAGACCCTGCCGGTGATATCAAGTACCCGGATGGAAGGTGGTATTACTCGGCAGACAAAGTGATGCGTCATGTTGACGGCACTTTTGAATATGAAGATGGCACGGTAACCGACGCAGACGGTAAACCCGTCGGCAAGCGTGCGTAGGGCGCGCGGGAATACATATTGACTGCTCTGGCGCTGTTTGTAATGGGCGCTAGTTGTTTGTGTGGTCATTAGATAAAAAGCCCCGGCTCTAAGAATCGGGGCTTTTTTAGTGTGGCGTGAACGTCTTACATTCGTGGGTAATCGATATAACCGACCGGGCCCTTACTGTAGAAAGTTTCCAGATGTGCGGGGTTTAGCGGTGCATCTTGTTGCAGACGCTCCGGCAGATCCGGGTTGGCGATGAACGGCACGCCGAACGCAACGGCATCGGCTTTGCCACTGGCCAGCCAGGCGTTGGCGCTGTCTTTGGTGAAGCGTTCGTTGGCGATGTACTGGCCGCCGAAGGCTTTTTTCAGCTGTGGGCCAAGGCTGTCGCCAGCTTCTTTTTCACGGGAGCAGATAAACGCGATCCCACGCTTGCCCAGTTCACGGGCTACGTAGGTGAAGGTTTCGGACAGGTTCTCGTCGCCCATGTCATGGGAGTCGGCACGTGGCGCCAGGTGCATGCCGACACGGCCCGCGCCCCAGACTTCGATCACCGCATCGGTCACTTCCAGCATCAGGCGTGCACGATTTTCCAGCGAGCCGCCGTATTCGTCGGTGCGGTGGTTGGTGCTGCTTTGCAGGAACTGATCGAGCAGGTAACCGTTGGCACCGTGGACTTCGACACCGTCGAAACCGGCGGCCTTGGCGTGTTCCGCTCCTACGCGGTAAGCATCGACGATCTCGGCGATTTCAGCGGTTTCCAGGGCGCGCGGTACCGGGTAGTCAGACAGTGGACGAACCAGGCTGACGTGGCCCGCAGGGGCAATCGCGCTCGGAGCGACCGGGGTTTCACCGTTGAGGTACGACGGATGGGAAATCCGGCCAACGTGCCACAGTTGCAAAACGATACGGCCGCCTGCAGCGTGCACGGCTTTGGTAATGTTGCTCCAGCCCCGTACCTGGTCGTTGGACCAAATACCGGGCGTGTCAGGGTAGCCGACGCCCATTGGCGTGACCGAGGTCGCTTCGCTGATGATCAGGCCCGCCGAGGCGCGCTGAACGTAATACTCAGCCATCAGTGCATTGGGGACGCGACCTTCATCGGCGCGGCAGCGGGTCAGCGGCGCCATGATGATGCGGTTCGGCAATTTCAGATCGCCCAGTGTAATCGGGTCAAAAATAGTGGTCATGGTGTAGAACCCTCTAAGGATCAGTCGGTAGCAGGTGCCAGATCGGGGTTAACGCTCTGGCGAAAAGTAAGCAGGGTCACCAGCAGTGCGAGCACCGCCAGCGCTGCAGCGGCCACAGGCACGCGGGTCAAGCCGAAGCCGTGTGCGATTACGCTCCCACCCACCCAGGCGCCCAGGGCGTTGCCGATGTTGAAGGCGCCGATGTTCAGGGTCGAAATCAGGTTGGGCGCGGCCTTGCCGAAGGTCATCACGTTCACTTGCAGGGCGGGCACGGCTGCGAAGCTGGCGGTGGCCCAGAGGAACAGGGTTATTTCAGTTGGAATGAGCGCGGTGCTGGTCCAGGTCAGCACGGTGGAGACCACCGCCATGACGATGAACACGCCGATCAGGGTCAGCGACATGTTGCGGTCGGCCAGCTTGCCGCCAATCACATTGCCCAGGGTCAAACCCAGGCCGATCAGCAGCAGGGTCCAGGTCACGCCGCTGGGTGATACCCCGGTGACGTCGCCGAGCAATGGGGCGATGTAGGTGAACAGGGTGAACACGGACGCGGCGAACAACACGGTCATGCTCAGTGATAGCCAGATTCCGGCGCCAGTCAGGGCGGCCAGTTCGGCACGCATGTCGAGTTTTTCCTCGTCATGTTTGGCCGGCAGGAAGCGGATCAAACCGATCAACGAGATCACGCCGAGCAGCGTCACCGCCCAGAAGGTCGAACGCCAGCCCGCCAACTGCCCCAGCGCGGTGCCCAGTGGCACGCCCAGGACGTTGGCCAGGGTCAAACCGGTGAACATCATGGCGACGGCCGAAGCGCGACGATTGGGCGCGACCAGGTTGGCCGCAACGACCGAGCCGATACCGAAAAATGCACCGTGACACAGGGCGGTGACAATCCGGGCGAACATCAGCAGGTTGTAGTCGCTGGCGAGGGCGCAGAGCAGGTTGCCGATGATGAAAATCACCATCAGCGAAACCAGTGCGGCCTTACGGGGCAATCTGGCGGTGACCAGGGCCATGAACGGCGCGCCGATAGCCACGCCCAGGGCGTAACCGGTCACTAGCCAGCCAGCGCCAGGGATCGAGACACCGAGGTCAGCCGCGACATCGGGCAGCAGCCCCATGATCACGAATTCCGTGGTGCCAATAGCGAAGGCGCTCAAGGCCAGCATTAGTAGCGAAAGAGGCACGAAGCGTCTCCTGAAAAGTGGGAAGAAATCAGAGCTGCTTGTTCATTTCTTGCAGGAACGCCTGGATGGCGTCTTCGTTGCGTTTGAAAAAGTGCCATTGGCCGACCTTTTTGTTGGTGATCAGACCGGCACGTTGCAGGACCGCCAAGTGCGCAGAAACGGTGGACTGGGAGAGGCCGGCACGTTGGTCGATCTGTCCGGCGCAAACGCCGTTGTCCAGCGAGTGATCCTGATTGGGAAAGCAGGCGTGAGGGTCTTTGAGCCACGCGAGTATTTCGCGGCGAACAGGGTGGGCCAGCGCTTTTATTATTTCGTCGAGGTCGATAGACATGTCGTTCTCAAATCCGTGTATAGCGGTATATCGCGATTCAGCGAACTTTATATCTATATTTCGCGATATACAAATATGAATGGGTGCTAAGCATCGCATAAAACGCTATATCGGGTTATATCGATATAGGCCTCGGTGCGGAATAGGCGTACGCTGGGCTCATGAATTATCTCGCACACCTCCACTTGGGCGGTCAGCGCTCGGCGCAATTGCTCGGCAGTCTGTACGGCGATTTCGTCAAAGGACCGCTGCCGGGACGTTTTACCCCCGAACTCGAAGCGGCGATCCAGCTGCATCGCAGCATTGATTCGTTCACCGATACGCACCCGCTGATCAAGCAGTCCATCGCCCGCTTCCCGCTGGAGCGACGGCGTTTTGCCGGCATCGTCCTGGATGTGTTTTTCGATCATTGCCTGGCGCGGGACTGGGCGGTGTATGCCGAACAACCGCTGGATGCATTCACCGCCAGGGTTTATCGGGTGCTGGCCGCCGAACCGGCGTTACCGGAGCGTCTGGCCCTGATCGCGCCGCGCATGGCGGCCCAGGACTGGCTGGGCTCTTATCGGGAGTTCGAGGTGCTGGAGCAGGTGCTGAGCGGGATTTCCCGACGCCTGTCGCGACCGCAAGGATTGGCCGGCGCCATGCATGAATTGCAGGCGCTGTATCAGCCATTGAGTGCGGATTTCGCAGAGTTTTACCCGCTGTTGCAGGATTTTGCTCAGGCTGCTTTGGCCGAGCGCTCAGCCCTTGGCTGAGCGACCTCGCCAAACAGGGCCAGGTGCACGGCTTGCTGAGCCTGAAACGCCAAAGCAGCGCGTTCTTGATGTTGGCTGGCGATCGGAGGGAGTAACTGGATATGCACATCACCCTGCTCGTTGGCGAACAAACGGCGCAGGTGTGAGAGCAGGTCGTCGTCGCCGATGAACGGCGCTATAGGGTCAGGCTTGCCGTCACGCAGATAACGAATGGCAACCGGCTGCAACGGCACGCCTGCATCGATTGCGCTGGACAGCAGGCGACCATGGAAGGTGCGCAGGCTGCGGCCGTCGGTGGTGGTGCCCTCGGGGAAAATCATCAGCGCATCATTTTCTTGCAAGTGCCGGGTCATTTGTCGCTGGATCAATCGGCTATCGCCCGAACCGCGACGGATAAACAAGGTGCCCGCTTTCAACGCCAGCCAGCCGGCCACCGGCCAGGTCCGCACTTCAGCTTTGGACAGAAACGACAGAGGGGCGAGCATCCCCAGCAAAGGGATATCGGTCCACGACACATGATTGCTGACCCACAGCATCGGCTCACGCGGCAGCTCGCCGCTGACGGTTACGCGAAAGGGCAGGGCGCCACTCAAGTGGGTCATGAACCAACTGGCCCAGCGTTGCCGACGCGCCATGGAGTTGCCGATGCGCAAGCGTTCAAGCACACCGAACGCGCCGGCAATGGTCAGCCCCAGAGCAATCACCCACAGCACCCGCGCAACACGGGCATAGCCGCGTACCCGGCTCATCACACGGCCGCCTTGAAGTGGCGGGCGTAACGGGGGCACAGCTCGTCGCGTTTGAGCAGAATGAAAACGTCGGCCACCTGGAAGTCTTCATCCCAGCATGGCTCGCCGCAGATTTTTGCCCCTAACCGCATATAGGCTTTGAGCAGTGGCGGCATTTCACAGATGACGTTCTTGGGCAGGTCGAAGACTGGCAGCGGATTTTTCGGCTCGGCACGCAGATGTTCAGTGCTCAGGTAGCGTTCGCGCAAGCGCTGCATGATCGCGTGGGCCTGGATGCCACCATCTTGCATCGGAATGCTGGCACAGCCCATCAGGTAGCTGTAGCTGCCTTCATTGAGGATTTCCGCCAGCTCACTCCACAACACCGCGATGGTGCCGCCGTTGCGGTACGCCGGATCAACGCAGGTACGCCCCAGCTCCAGAATCGGGCCTTGCAGATGGCCGAGGCCGTGCAGGCTGAATTCCTCTTCGCTGTAAAAACGTCCCAAGGTGTTGGCGGCTTTATGGTCGAGCAAACGGGTAGTCGCCACCAGACGGCCCGTGGTGAGGTCGCGTACGCCGATGTGCGCACAGTGCACATCGTAGTCATCCCTGTCCAGGCCAAGTTCGGCGCCTTTGAGTTTGGCGTTGAACTCGCCGCTGAACACGCTGAAGCGTAAGGACTGGGCTTCATGCAGTGCCTGTGGTCCAATTAGGCGTTCAGCCTGAAGGCGACGTTCGGCACCTGTGTCACGACTGCGGGCGATCTGGGTCATGGGTCGTCTCCGTAAGCCAGCCATGGGTTTGCGGCCGGTCGACTGTGTGGTACGGAGTTAGGCTAGGGAGAGCCGATGTCACCACCATTAAGCTTTGGTGATGCTTGTATGACAGGACCGCCGGAGGGTCATCGCGGCCTGACAGAATCGGAGCGGTCCTCTCAGGCTTGTCACGAATCGCTGCTAGGGTTATAGAGACTTCGCAAGAGATTACTCCATGAATCTTCGGCTTTTTTTGCGTTTGTGCCAGTCCGTGGCATTGGGCTTGTGCGCCTGTTCGGCGTTGGCGCAAAACTGGCCCGGCGAACAATGGTCAAGCGCCCCTGCGGCACGGAGCCCGGCGGTGCTAGCGTTGGAGGATTACGCCTTCCCAGCACGTGATGACGCGACCCGCAAAGGCATCCGCACCGATGCGCTGTTGGTGATCCGCGACGGACAACTGGTTTACGAGCGCTATGCGGCAGCGACCACGGCCAACACGGCGCATTTGACTTGGTCAGTCAGCAAAAGCGTGATGGCCAGCGTGCTTGGTGTCGCGTTTGGTGAAGGGCGTTTCCAGCTGGACGATTCAGTGAGCACATTCTACCCACCGTTCAAGGCCCACCCGGACATCCGTGTGCAGGATTTGCTGCATTGGGCCTCGGGTCTGGATTGGCAGGAAGACTATGAGTACGCGCCGCTCAACTCCTCAGTGGTAGCGATGCTTTATACCCGAGGGCACCGCGATATGGCCCGATTCACCGCTGGGCATGGCGTGGCCTGCGCGCCGGGAGCCGTCTACCGTTATTCCAGCGGTGACAGCAACGTATTGTCTGCAGCCTTGAAAGGCATGGTTGGTGACAAGGCCTACCCGGACTATCCCTGGACTGCGCTGTTCGAGCCGCTGGGCATTCGCAGCGCGGTGTGGGAAACCGATGGGAGCGGCATCTTCGTCAGCTCGTCTTATGCCTACATGAGCGCGCGGGATCTGGCGCGTATCGGCCTGCTGATGCAGCGTGGCGGTCGCTGGCAGGACAAGCAGTTACTGCCTAAGGCCTGGGTCGACTTCAGCCTGACGCCATTCGCTCACAATCAATCTGCGTCAGATAATGAAGTGCCAGGCGGACAGTGGTGGTTGAATCGCCTGCCCGATGCCGACACCTCAATAAGGCCTTGGCCCGATGCACCGCCGGATGCCTTCGCCGCGCTCGGGCATTGGGGGCAGGCCTTGTATGTGGTGCCCAGCGCCAATCTGGTGATCGTGCGTTACGCCGATGACCGTGATGCGCGTTACGACGACGATCAATTGCTCAAGCGGGCACTGGCTGCGTTTGCCGGGGAGGGTGAGCAGTGAACAGCCACCGCTGGTTTGTCCTGCGCCGCCCATTCAGCAGCCTGCTGTTGCTGGTGGCCCTGCTGGTAGCCGTGTTGGCTTGGCAGAACCGTGTTGCATTGCGGGTTTTCCCGAGCATCATCAGTGCCTATACGGCCAAGGAGTATTGTTCGTGCCGATACGTGACGGGCAACCCTGCTGACTATTGCGCGGCGTACGTGAAGCAATACGTGCCCAGTAGTCTGGTCGATGACGTCGAGAATAAACGCGTGACCGCCACTGGCTTTGGCCGTAGCAGCAGCGCAGCATGGCAGAACCCGCGTCAGGGCTGTCAGCTGGATCTATGACCCGCTGAGGCGTTGCCCGCTGGCGTTTGCACAGCATTTGCCAGCTCTCTGACAGCCGGTTAAGGTTGGCGCCAAATGCGCACCTGGAGCTTGCATGCACACGATGACCCGCCTGGCCCTCCTTGGCGTGCAGGCCCTGCTTGGAGTCCTGGCTTTGCCGGCCCACGCCAGTTGGTATCTGGATAACGAGTCATCGCGACTGTCGTTTATTTCCACCAAAAATGCTGACACGTCTGAAGTGCATCGCTTTCTCGTCTTGCACGGTAAGGTCGACCTGAAAGGCATGGCCGAACTTCAGGTCGAGCTCGACTCCGTCAGCAGTGGTATTCCCCTGCGCGACGAACGCATGCGTGATCAGTTGTTTGAGGTTAAACAGTTTCCTTCGGCGCAGATTGCCGCGCAACTCGACTTGCGGCCGATCAACGACCTGGCGCCCGGTGCTCAACTGGAACTGCGCCTGCCACTGACCGTCACCCTGCACGGCGCCTCCCACCGCTACAGTGCCGAACTGCTCGCCACCCGGCTTGATGATCGACGATTCCAAGTGGTCACCCTGGAGCCTTTAGTGGTGCATGCCGAGGATTTCGATTTGGTGCCTGGCCTGAGCGCTTTACGTAAGGTCGCCGGGTTGTCGGCAATCAGTTTGTCGGTACCGGTGGGTGCCGTGCTGATTTTCACGGCGCGCTGACATGAGTCGAGCGATCTTTGCCTGGCGCAGCAGCAATAAATTCAGTTTGCTGGTCGACGGTCCGGCATTTTTCCCGCGCATGATCGAGGCTATCGAGCAGGCGCAACAGCAGGTCGAACTGGAGCTTTATCTGGTCGAAGCCGGAGCCTGTGCCGATGCGGTGGTTCAAGCGCTGGTCCACGCGGCGTCACGCGGGGTCGTTGTGCGCTGCTTGTTCGACGACTATGGCGCTCAGGCATTCACCTTGAACCTGCGCAATCGCTTGATCGAAGCAGGCGTCGTTCTGCGCTTTTACAACCCTGTGCGTTGGCACCGTGGTTTTCGTAACCTCTACCGCGATCACCGCAAGTTGCTGTTGGTGGACAAACGTCTGGCGGTGGTGGGGGGGACGGGCGTGACCGATGAGTTCTGGTTGCCTGAGCAGAACACCAGCCAATGGCATGAAGTGATGGTGGAAATCACGGGGCCGATGGTTGCTGACTGGCAAGTGCTGTTCGACCGGCAATTTCACGCTAATCATCGCCCTTTCGCATGGCGGCCGACGCTTCGTTTCGGGTTGCCGCACTTGCCCACGGTGCCGGTCGCCAGTCAGGGGTTGGGCCGCGTGGCCTACGCCGACGCCCGCCAGCACCGCGACATTTTGCAATCGTTGGTGCGTGCGATAAATAGTGGAAAGCGCCGAATCTGGCTGGCAACTCCGTACTTTCTCCCAACCTGGAAAGTCCGTCGTTCCCTGCGTAGAGCCGCTATGCGGGGTATCGATGTACGCCTGCTGCTGACCGGTCCACGTACCGATCATCCGTCGGTGCGTTATGCAGGCCATCGCTATTACCCGCGACTGCTCAAGGCGGGCGTGCAGATATTTGAATACCAACCGTGCTTTTTGCATTTGAAGATGGTCTTGATCGACGACTGGGTCAGTATCGGCTCGTGCAACTTCGATCACTGGAACCTGCGCTTCAACCTGGAAGCGAATCTCGAAGCCCTTGATCCCGGCCTGACGCTTGCGGTCGCTGCCAGCTTCGAAAACGACTTTGCGCTCAGCTCACCGGTCAGTTTCGAAGCCTGGGAGGCTCGGCCATTCTGGCGTCGGGTCAAGCAGCGTGCCTGGGGCTGGATTGACCGCCTGGTCGTCAACGTCCTCGACCGACGAGACTGATCCTTCCCGCAGCTTTTCACCGTCGTAGTAGTTGTCTATTACCTGTCTTGCCCCTATCGGCCGTAGCTTGACTACGCTTATTGCCCAAGCCCTACATTCAAGGAGAGCTTCAAATGGCCGCTAAAAAAATTCTCATGCTGGTTGGCGATTACGTCGAAGACTATGAAGTGATGGTGCCGTTCCAGGCGCTGCAGATGGTCGGGCACACCGTCCACGCGGTCTGTCCGGGCAAAACCAATGGCCAATCCGTGCGTACGGCGATTCACGATTTTGAAGGCGATCAAACCTACAGCGAAAAACCCGGGCACAACTTTGCCCTCAACTTCGATTTTGATCAGGTCAAGGTTGAGGACTATGACGCGCTGCTGGTGCCTGGTGGTCGCGCGCCGGAGTACCTGCGTTTGAATGAAACCGTGCTGGAGTGGGTGCGCGCGTTCGACAAGGCCGATAAACCCATCGCGGCGGTCTGCCATGGCGCGCAACTGCTCGCCGCAGCGGGTATCCTCAAAGACCGTCAATGCAGTGCTTATCCTGCGTGCGCGCCGGAAGTGCGTCTGGCCGGTGGCGAGTTCATCGACATCGCGGTAACCGCTGCGCACACCCAAGGCAATCTGGTCACCGCGCCAGCCTGGCCTGCGCATCCGAGCTGGTTGAACGGCTTCCTGAAACTACTCGGAACCGAAATTATTTTGTAAGGAGGGCGTATGTGCGAGCTGTATGTCAAAGCTGATCCGATTCTCTACGAGTCGCGCTCACGGTCGCTGCGCATTTGCGGTGTGGTGACGACGCTACGCCTGGAAAATCAGTTCTGGGACATCCTCGCCGAGATCGCTCAGCTCGATGGCATGACCACCAATCAGCTGATTGGCAAACTGTATGAAGAGGTCATGGATTATCGCGGTGAGGTGGTTAATTTTGCCTCGTTCCTGCGGGTCAGTTGCACGCGGTATTTGAGTCAGCGTCGCGTGGTGACGCCTGAGTTGAGCGTGGTGCGCTCCGCCGTCAAGTAATGTGCAAGGCATAAAAAACCCGATCAAGTGATCGGGTTTTTTATGCGAGGGGGCGTATCTGATACGTCGCTTTTACTGAACTTCTACCGCCAGACTTTCACTGATTTTCTTCTGCCAGATAGCTGGCCCAGTGATGTGTACCGATTCGCCTTTGCTATCGACTGCAACGGTGACCGGCATGTCTTTGACGTCGAACTCGTAGATCGCTTCCATGCCCATTTCGGGGAAGGCCACCACACGGGATTTCTTGATCGCCTGAGCAACCAGGTAAGCCGCGCCGCCGACAGCCATCAAATACACGGCTTTGTAGTCCTTGATCGCTTCGATGGCAGTCGGGCCGCGTTCGGATTTACCGATCATGCCCAGCAGGCCTGTCTGGTCGAGGATTTGGCGGGTGAATTTATCCATCCGCGTTGCGGTCGTCGGGCCAGCAGGGCCAACCACTTCGTCGCGCACCGGGTCGACTGGGCCAACGTAGTAGATGAAGCGACCCTTGAGGTCGAAAGGCAGTGTTTCCCCCTTGTCCAGCATCTCGACCATGCGTTTGTGCGCGGCGTCGCGACCGGTGAGCATCTTGCCGCTGAGCAGGATGGTTTCGCCGGTTTTCCAGCTCAGCACGTCTTCCGGTTTCAGGGTGTCGAGGTTGACGCGGCGCGCGGATGGACCGGCTTCCCAGACGATTTCCGGGTAGGCATCCAGCGGTGGCGCTTCCAGCGAAGCCGGGCCACTGCCATCGAGCACGAAGTGCGCGTGACGGGTCGCCGCACAGTTAGGAATCATGCACACCGGCAACGAAGCCGCGTGGGTCGGGTAGTCCATGATTTTCACGTCGAGCACGGTGGTCAGACCGCCAAGGCCCTGAGCGCCGATGCCCAGTTGGTTGACCTTCTCGAACAGCTCCAGACGGATCTCTTCGATACGGTTGGACGGGCCACGCAGTTTCAGCTCGTGAATGTCGATGGAGTCCATCAGTACTTGCTTGGCCATCACCGCAGCTTTCTCGGCGGTGCCGCCGATACCAATGCCGAGCATGCCGGGTGGGCACCAGCCAGCGCCCATGGTCGGTACGGTTTTCAGCACCCAGTCGACGATCGAATCGGACGGGTTGAGCATCGCCATCTTCGACTTGTTTTCCGAGCCGCCGCCTTTGGCCGCCACGTCCACTTCCACGGTGTTACCCGGGACGATGGAGTAGTGGATAACTGCCGGGGTGTTGTCCTTGGTGTTTTTACGAGCGCCAGCCGGGTCAGCCAGGATCGAAGCCCGCAGGACGTTTTCCGGCAGGTTGTAAGCGCGACGCACGCCTTCGTTGATCATGTCGTCCAGGCTCATGGTGGCACCATCCCAGCGCACATCCATGCCCACACGAACGAACACGGTCACGATGCCGGTGTCCTGGCAGATCGGCCGATGGCCGGTCGCGCACATGCGCGAGTTGATCAGGATCTGGGCGATGGCGTCGCGGGCCGCAGGCGACTCTTCGCGAAGATAGGCCTCATGCATGGCCTGAATAAAGTCTACGGGGTGGTAGTAAGAAATGAACTGTAAGGCGTCGGCGACGCTCTGTATCAGGTCGTCTTGCTTGATCACGGTCATGTGGCACGCTCCTCTGCTAGGACGGGAACATTCGATTAGCTGTTTCCAACAGTACCGCCGTGCTCTGCTGAAAAACATCTTTAAGTAAGCGCGCCGACTCACAACGCCGACGCAAAAAAGGCGCCGCAGTATAGCGTGGGGTTGGCCTGGACACATCCGCTTGCGTGCAAACGAAGGTCGGGCAAAGGGTGGGCACTGTTTTTGCGTGGCTAGAAGAAGCGTTGCCGTAATGGGGGGCGAGAATTGAATAGTTATTTTTGAATAGTCGCACTAAAGTAGCAATTGGCCTCTATGGTGGACCTTGTTAGCTCGACGATTTTAATCGTACGGATTCTTGATTCATGCGCTGCAAGGCGTCGCAGGCCGGCAGGGGACGCGGCAGCGAACACCGGGTGTCCAGGCAGAACGCTGACTAATGGAATTAGCCACAGAGGCCGTTTGTGCCAGCACGGGAAGGAGTCCCTTTGAGCACGGTGAGTCAACGAGTGACCCCTAAAGTCATACAGAGTTTGTTGCTGAAACGATTTGCTTTGGCTGCCAGCACGTATGTGTTGGTGCTGGCACTGGTCTGGGTGGCAATTTTTACCGACTATTACCAGGCTCCCCTGCGCACGGCTGTCATTGGCAGCTGTCTGGTGGTGCTCTGCCAGTTGCTGCTGTTGGGGGTGTTTCTTGGCGGCTTCAACCTGCGTTTCAAAGACCCGAGTCTGACCGAGCTTCAGGTGCTGTTGGCGTTGGGGTGGCAAACATACCTGCTGGCCAATCTCGATAGCGCCCGGGGCACATTCCTGGTCATGTATGTGCTGATCATGCTGTTTGGCCTGTTCCATCTGACGCCCAAGGTATTTGTGCGCTGCGTGGCGTTTGTGTTCTTGAGCTTCTCCGGATTGAATCTATGGGAAGCCTTCCAGCGGACACTGGCGGATCCAGGCTTGGCCGCGTTACAAGTCTTCGCGCTGTTTATCGTATTGCTTTGGCTATGTCTGTACGCCCGCTATGTCCAGGCCTCGCGGCAGCGCATGCGTCAGCGCCGCTTTGCGCTCCAGGCGCATCAGGAGACCTTGCGCGGGATGATGCGTCAGCTTGAAGATCTGGTGGCGACTGACGAACTGACCGGCTTATATAATCGTCGACACTTTCTGCGCATGGCTTCCCGCGAACTGGAAACCATGGACAACAGTTATTCTCACGGTTTGGCTCTGATCGACCTGGATCACTTCAAACGCATCAACGATGCCCACGGCCATGCTGCCGGTGATCAGGTGTTGCAGGCTTTCGCCGCTGTTGCCACTGCCTGTCTGCGCGGGGGCGACGTATTGGCTCGCTATGGCGGGGAGGAATTCGTGCTGTTGATACCGCATTGCACTGCTGCACACCTGACCGGTTGTTGCGAGCGGCTGCGCGAGGCATTTACTCATGTCGAACTGGTTGGTCTGGAAGTGACTGAATTGAGCCTGTCAGTGGGGATGACCTTGCTGGAAGTGGGCGACGATCTTGACGAAGCCTTGCAGCGTGCGGATCAGGCGCTTTACCGCGCCAAGCGCGGCGGGCGAAATTGTTGTGCCGCGGCGTGGGAAAACGCCGATGCCTGACATCCGTGTCGGTGACCGGCAATGGCCGGTCGCTGCGGCGAGCAATCTGCTCGATGCCCTGAATAACGCCGGGATCGCCGTGCCCTACAGCTGTCGGGCGGGCAGTTGCCATGCCTGTCTGGTTCGCTGCCTGCAAGGCGAACCTGCGGATGCTCAGCCAGAAGCGCTGGACGCCGACAAACGTCAGCAGGGTTGGCGACTGGCCTGTCAGTGTCGGGTCGTCGAAGACCTGACCGTGGAAATTTTCGACCCCGGCCGCGATGGCCTGCCGGCCAAGGTTGCCAGTTGCGACTGGCTAAGCCCGACGGTATTGCGCTTGCGCCTGACACCCGAGCGGCCACTTCGCTATCGCGCCGGGCAGCATCTGGTGTTATGGACCGCCAATGGCATCGCTCGTCCCTACTCGCTGGCGAGCTTGCCGGAAGAGGATCGCTTCCTCGAGTTTCATCTTGATTGCCGTCACCCTGGCGCTTTCAGCGATGCCGCGCGGCAGTTGAAAGCGGGTGACCCGATGCGGCTGGGTGAGCTGCGCGGTGGTGCTTTGCACTATGATCCGGACTGGCACAACCATCCGTTATTGCTCCTGGCGGCAGGCACTGGGCTTGGTCCGCTGTGGGGCGTGTTGCGCGAGGCGCTGCGTCAGGAACATCAGGCGACCATTCGCGTGATCCATGTGGCCCAAGACTCCAGCGAGCATTACTTATCCACAGCACTGGCTGAACGGGCGGTGGCTTATCCACAACTGCAGATCCAATTACTCACCACAGCCGAACTCCCGGCCGCGTTGGCGGAACTGCGACTTGCTTCACGACAAACCATCGCCTTGCTTTGCGGGCACCCTGCCAGCGTCGAGATTTTCGCCAAGCGCCTTTATCTTGCGGGCTTGCCGCGCAGTCAGCTGTTGGCCGATGTGTTTCTCAGTCGCAGTTGAGCGCTGATCTCCCGAAACAAGGCGAAGATGCCCATTCAGGGACGGGATATTCAGGCGTAAAAAAGGCCCCGCAGTTCAAAAATGAACTGCGGGGCCTTTTGATACTGCCGTGGCAGCCTTAGACCATTGGATCGCCGACGTGCAGGATCTTCATGCCGTTGGTGCCGCCAATGGTGTGATAGCTATCACCTTTGGTCAGGATCACCCAATCGCCTTGCTTGACGAGACCACGTTTGACCAGCTCGTCCACCGCCGCCTGGCTGACCTGGCCCGGTGGCAGGGCCGCAGGGTCGAACGGTACGGTATAGACGCCACGGAACATCGCGGCGCGTGCCTGGGTTTCGCGGTGTGGGGAAAACGCGTAGATCGGCACGGAAGAACGAATCCGCGACATGATCAACGGCGTGTAGCCACTTTCGGTCAAGGCGATGATCGCCTTCACACCGGGGAAGTGGTTGGCGGTGTACATGGCCGCCAGCGCAATGCTTTCGTCGCAACGCTCGAATTTCTTGCCGATGCGGTGGCTGGAGGTTTTGCTGGTCGGGTGCTTTTCAGCGCCGACGCAAATCCGTGCCATGGCCTGGACTGCTTCGATCGGGTACGCGCCCGCAGCACTTTCTGCCGATAGCATCACTGCGTCGGTGTAGTCGAGCACTGCGTTGGCGATGTCCGACACTTCAGCCCGAGTCGGCATCGGGTTCTGGATCATCGACTCCATCATCTGCGTCGCCACGATGACTGCCTTGTTGTGGCGGCGTGCGTGCAGGATGATTTTTTTCTGGATACCGACCAGTTCCGCGTCACCGATTTCCACACCCAGGTCACCACGGGCAACCATGACGGCGTCACTGGCGCGAATCAGCGCATCGAGGGTTTCATCGTCTGCGACCGCTTCTGCGCGTTCGATCTTCGCCACCAGCCAGGCAGTACCGCCGGCTTCGTCGCGCAGTTTGCGAGCGTATTCCATGTCGGCGGCATCGCGTGGGAACGAAACGGCCAGATAATCCAGCTCCATTTCTGCTGCCAGCTTGATGTCGACCTTGTCTTTCTCAGTCAGGGCTGGTGCTGTCAGGCCACCGCCGCGACGATTGATGCCTTTGTGGTCGGACAGCGGACCACCGATCAACACCGTGCAATGCAAGGCATCGGCGGTGGCGGTATCAACGCGCATGACGACACGTCCGTCGTCGAGCAGCAGTTCGTCGCCTACGCCGCAGTCTTTGACCAGATCCGGGTAGTCGATGCCGACGATGTCCTGGGTGCCTTCAGTCAGTGGATGAACGGTAGAGAAGGTGAAGTGATCACCAATCTTGAGGTCGATCCGCTTGTTGGCGAATTTGGCGATACGAATTTTCGGGCCTTGCAGGTCGCCGAGCAGTGCGACGAAGCGCCCGTGCTTGGCGGCAATCTCGCGGACCAGGCGGGCGCGAGCTTTGTGCTCGTCCGGCGTGCCATGGGAGAAGTTCAGACGAGCGACGTCCATACCTGCCAGGATCAGTTGTTCGAGAACTTCCGGCGAGTTACTGGCAGGGCCAAGGGTAGCGACGATTTTGGTACGACGAACGGTCATTTACAGACTCCTTTGCTGAGGCGCTGCGAGAGGCTACTACTGTCCAGTCCTGTAGTCATTGTTCCTTTGCACTACCTTGGCCCGTCTTTTCTGGGCAAAAAACATCTTGAAGAAATCCTTGGTCGGGTCGATACATTGCAGAGCACAGGAGAGACCCATGCGAATTTTGATCGTTTTAGCCGTGATGGCCAGTGTCGGGGGCTGCACGCGTTGGTCGATGGACCAGCATCTGAACAGCGCTTACCGCTCGTATGCCGAGGGTAATTGCGACAGCGTGATGCTCGAATTGTCCCAGGTCGAGCGTGAAAGCCGTTCGCGTCGATACATCCAACCAGAGGTGTCGATGCTACGAGGGCAATGCCTGGAGCGTCAAAGCTTGTTCGTCGATGCGGCTCAGACCTACCAGTTCATCATTACCCAGTACCCCTCCAGCGAGTATGCGTTTCGAGCGCACGCACGTCTTGATACCCTGCAGCAACTCGGCCACTACCGCCGCGGTGAACCGGCACAGCCGAGCCCAGCCTCACTTTAATTACACCCGATTGGATGGGCGGTCATGTTTGGGAGTGCTCATACGGCTGTGTTGAGCTAGTCTCTGGGCGCAGGGAGTAAAAATACGTAAAAATAGTCGCACACGTGGCCATGGACCGGCGTACATCACGCAAAAAAATGCTCTGTTCCGAGACTCTGTTTTTAAAGGGTTCAGGTTATGGATGTGTTTGATGGCGTGCAGGTATCAAGGGAGAATTTGCCTCGGCAGCGATTATCGCCACGCCCCCGCGAACTCGAAAAGCACTAGCGCAACCATGCTTAATGGTTCATTTATAGCGACCGTCAAACATGCTTATCGAACGACGAATCGAACGTCATCAACTGCCTTATTTTTTGCAGGTTTTTAATCGATATACCGATAAACCGATAGGATGTCTCGGCAATGTGTCACAAGACGGTTTGATGTTGATCAGCGAGCTGCCGATTCTGGTAGGCGCGGATTTCGAGCTGCGTTTGAAGATACCGGATAACAATGGTGAAGAGAGAACCATCGATATCGATGGTCGTTGCCTCTGGTGTCACGAAGACGAAACGCCAAGGAACTACGATTCAGGGTTCCTGTTGCAGGCTTCACCCATCGAGTACGCACAGTTGATCCGTGCGTTGCAGCGTTACTTCAGCTTCCACTCTCTGGAAGCCCCGGTCTGAGCACAGGGTCTGTTTGACGCGGGCACTGCATTCACCTGCTTTGATTCAAAGCGTACCGGCCTTTTTCCAGCTCAGATAACAGCTGACCAATTGCGCCCCGAGTTCTCCGGGGCGCGCATCCAGTACCGGCACACCGTGGGCGATCAAACGTTCGTGCAGACCTGCGCGTGCGTTGAGGAAATCAATGGTGCCGCAGTAGGCCAGGGCGTCTTGCCAGGTTTGCACGGGGGTCTGACGCAGGCTGTCCAGCACTTCCTCTCGTAAACTGGCGACCAATACCCGATGCTGACGGCTCAGCTGTTTGACCGCGCCGAGCAATTGCTCATCGTCTTCATCACGCAGGTTGGTGACCAGCACCACCAGTGCGCGGCGTTTCTGCCGGGCGAGCAATTGGCGCACGGCGACGCTGTAGTCGGCGGGACGTTGTGTGCTCTTCAAGTCATAGACACTATTGAGCAGCACATTCAACTGTCCCGAGCCTTTGACCGGTGCCAGGTAGTGGTCCTTCTCGCCAGCAAAGGTGGTAATCCCCACCGCATCGCCCTGGCGCAGCGCGACGTAACTGAGCAGGAGGCAGGCATTGAGCGCATGGTCGAAGTGCGCCAGGTCTCCATCCTGACTGCGCATGCGTCGGCCGCAATCGAGCATGAATACGATCTGCTGATCACGTTCATCCTGATATTCGCGGGCGATGGGTGTGCGTTGGCGTGCTGTAGCTTTCCAATCGATCTGGCGCAGGCTGTCGCCTTCGCGAAATTCGCGCAGCTGATGAAACTCCAGTCCCAGGCCACGACGCTGACGCTGGCGCACGCCCAGTTGGCTGATCCAGTTATCCACCGCGAGCAGCTGGCCGCCATACACACGTGCAAAGTCGGGGTAAACGCGGGTGGCATCGACCAGCGGCAGATAGCGGCGCGTGGTCCATAAACGCAAGGTGCTGGGCAGGTTGATTTCGCACCGTTCGAAGCCGAAATGGCCGCGACTCAGCGGGCGCAGACGGTAGCCAAGCTGGGCGTGTTCGCCGGGGAGCAACGTGATGTTTTGTGGCAGGTTTTCAACGGTCAGGCCCTCAGGCACGTGATCGAACACGCTCAGTGTCAGCTGCTGGCTGAAATCATGCTCGACCGTGATGCGTACTTCGCTCCAGCGTCCCAGCGCCAGACTGCCCGGCAGTTGACGTTGCAGGCGCGGCGAGGGCTGGCGAGTGAGCCGCCAGGCATCAAGCAGGCTGAGCAGTATCAGCGCCATCAACAGCCCCCAACCTACCGCCGAAAGTTTCGCCGGAAGATCGATGCCCAACGCGTCCAAAGTGCCAAGGACAACAGCCAGGCACATCAATGCGCCAAGCCAGCCGAGCAATAAGCGAGAGGGCTTGAGCGCCTGCTTCATAGACGTGGCGCCGGAACCTGATCGAGCAGTTGTTTGAGCACTTGATCCACCGACAGCCCTTCGATGTCCAGCTCGGGCGAGAGCCTGACCCGATGGCGCAACACCGCAAGCGCGCAGCCTTTGATGTCATCCGGGATCACGAATTCGCCACCGCGCAACAGGGCTCGCGCCCGCGCCCCGCGAACCAGTGCTATCGACGCACGTGGCCCGGCACCCAAGGTCAGGCCTGGCCAGCTACGGGTTGCGCGCGCCAGGCGCACGGCGTAATCGAGTACCTGTTCGTCCAGCGGTAATTCACTGGCAATGCGTTGCAGGGCCAGCACGTCCTTGGCTTGCAGGACGGTGCGCAGCGGCTGTACATCGAGCATATCGGCCTTGGTCGAGCGTGTGACCTGACGAACCATGCTCAGTTCTTCGGCGGAGTCTGGATAGTCCATGCGCAACTTGAGCATGAAGCGGTCGAGTTCAGCTTCGGGCAGAGGATAGGTGCCTTCCTGCTCGATAGGGTTTTGCGTGGCCAGCACCATGAACGGCTGTGCGATCGGCAGGGCGCGTCCCTCCAGGGTGACCTGTCGTTCCTGCATGGCTTCGAGCAGCGCGGCCTGGGTCTTCGCCGGAGCACGGTTGATTTCATCGGCCAGCAGCAGGTTGGTGAACAGCGGACCTTTGCGCAGCTTGAACTGTTCGGTCTGGAGGTCGTACACCGCGTGGCCAGTGACATCACTGGGCATGAGATCGGGAGTGAACTGAATCCGGGCGAAATTCCCGCCGAAGCAGCGGGCGAGGGCGCGGACCAGTAACGTTTTGCCCAGCCCCGGAACACCCTCGATCAGCACATGGCCGCCAGCGATCAGCGCAGTCAACACATCGTCAATCACTGTGTTCTGGCCGATCAGGACTTTTTGCAGCTCCTGGCGCAGGGTCTGAGCCAAATGGCTGGCACGTTGGCGTTGCTGGGCCTGATTGCTGGGCGCTGTCGTGGTCTCGGCGCTGCTTTGCGGGTCCATCGGGTAGTCGCTCATAGGGCATTCCTGAGAGTTTGCAGGTGGGCAACCTGACGGGTGAATTCTGCGCTGGACAGTCGCTGAGCGGGCCGTGGGCGCAGGGCCTGACTGACAGCGCTGGTGGGTTGGCGCGTCAGGCGCCCAAGCACCTGCCATTGGTCGGCGATGCCGAGGTGTTCGAAACCGGGATGACGCTGTCGGGCGCGACGCAAGATGTCTTGCTGCAATCCACGCAACAGGACCTGTTGACCGCTGCGTCTGAGCAGGAAATCGGCACTGGCGCGCAGGTGTTCGGTCAATTGCCGACGCGCACGGGAGGCCGGGGCCTGCAGCGGGCCGTGACGCTGGCCTGCATGCCACAGCAGCAAGGTGATCAGCAACATCAGCGCGGTCAACGCCTCCGGAAAATACCGCAGCAACAGGCTGAACAAATCAGCGTGCCCGGATTGCAGCAACATCGTCACCGAGCTGTCCTGCGTCAGATACCACAGCAGCCAGGCATTGTCGTAGCGGGCGATGGTCTTGTTTTTCCACAGGTCGCTGTCGCTCAGGACGGTGATCAAACCGTCGCCGTAGGCCAGTTGCATCATGTGCGTGGCCGAGCCGCTGTTGGCCCAGGACTGAGCACGGTCCTTGGGGTCGTCCAGGTGAAAGTCAGTATCGAAACTGAAATAGGCCGGGTCGTCTTCGTTTTCCAGGTACAGCTTGGTCAGGCTTGGGTAGTCCGTCGGCGCCAGGGGGGCAGGCTGCCTGGGCACGATGGCTTTTGCCCGGTCCTGTGTTTGCAGGTCCGCGCTGAGGAATTGGTGAATCTGCACCCGGTCCAGCAGCAGGTCGCCGCTGCGGCCTTTCTGTTCATCCCAGAGTTGCTCGGCGACGAACAGCAGATGACCGCCGGATTTGGCCCAGTCCAGCAGTCGCTCGACTTGCCGGGGAGTCATGTTCTCGCGGCTGGCGAGGAGCATCAGGGTCTGCGGCTCCTGACGCGCGTCGGGCAAGTTCTGGAGTGCATCGGTGACCTGGACCGGCACCGAGCGTTGGCGCAGGAAATTTTCGGCGGCCAGGTAGGGATTGCCGCGTACGTCGGGCGACGGACCTTGGTCGATGACCTCGGTGTAACGCTCTAGGTGCGTGTACAGATAACGGCCGGCCAGCCCGAGCGCGACGATTAATAGCAGGCCAATCAGCAGTGTGTTGCGTCTGGTCATCGGGGGAGCCCCGAACCGAACAGTTGCCGCCAGCCGTCACACAGTTCCTGCTGCAGATGCGCTGGGGGCAGGTGATGGCCATAGGCGAGGTTCTGCCAGTGTTCAGTCAAGTGTTGGCTGTACTCGTGCAATGCCTGCTGTTTGAGCTGCGCAACCTGCTGCAAGACCTCGCCCTCGGTGTCGGCATTCTTCAGCGGCAGCTGGTAGTCGGTCAACAGGCGGCTGAGCAGCGCTCGATACAACAGGCCCAGGGCCTTGCGGGGTTGAGTGGCCCACAGGCGTTCGGCGGTGCCAGCCACGTCATCGGGCAGGCTTTGGGCGTTGACCTGCAAACCGAATAATTGCCGGGGGACGTTGCGTTGAGTCTTTTCCGGGCCTTGGCGACGGCTGACGAAGGTGCTGATCCAGGCCCGGTATCGCCAGATCAATACGCTGACCAGGATGATCGCCCCTGCCCACAGCAGCACTTCAAACACATGGGCAAGTACGCTGGCGATACGCGCCAGCCAGTTGATCAAGCGCAGTAGCCACTGGGCTGATTCCGCAGGTTTTTCCACTTTGCTAGCCGCTTTGTCTTCGATCAAGCGCCAACCGGTCACGGTCTTGGGGTTCTTGAACGGCGGTTGTGCCAGTTGCGCGTTGATGCTCTCGCGTGCGGCGTTGCTGGTCAGTGCCTGATGAGTCAGGCGTGGGCTGTCCGGCCCGGTGGGGGCGTGTTCGGGTGATGCAGGATCAAGCGGTGGCAATGGGCAGCTATAGCTTTGCTCCGTAGCCCAGGCGGACGGGGTGGGTGTTGAAAAAACCAGGCCCAGGCCGATCAACATGACATAGGCGCTGCCGATCAGGCGTTGGCGCAAACGGCGCAACACCAGTTCGATATCCCAGGCTTCCAGCGCGGTGCGCCTGTTCAGGTACAAAGTGAAGCCGCTGGCCACATAAATCGGTTCCCAGAAAATCAGGATCAAAGCATAAAAAGCATTGCTCAGGTGTTCGAGCCAGTGCCAGTTGCCTTCGATGTCGAGCAGGCTGTTCCAGCTCCAGTTCAGTTCGACCTGTTGTGGGATCAACAAATAGAAGACGCTCATCAACCCGAGCCATAAGGTCATTTCCAGTGCGCTGCCGACCGATGTCAGCCAGCGTGCGGCGCGCAGGTTGTGTTGGCTGAGAATGCCGATGCGCTGCTGGCGTGCCGGGCCGGATAAGTGTTCAAGTTGTTGCACCGGCAGTTTGAAGCTGCGGCTGAGGCTCAATCGGCGCCAGGTCAGGCTGGCCAGCAACTGCGGCTTGAGTGCTTTTGGCCAGGCTTTCAGGGCTTGCTTGAGGCTGGGCGTCGAGCCAAAAATCGCTTGCGAAAGAATCAGCAGCGGCAGGCGCTCAAAGGCTGGTTTGAGCCACCAGAACACCAGGATCGCAATCGTTGGCGCGTTCCAGAACACCACGCTGAGCACGGCGAAGATCGGCAGCGTAACGACGGCCCAACTGGCCATGAGTAAGCCGCGATGCTCGCGAGCCAGCAGCACGCCAAGATCGATGGCTTCCCATGGATTGCGCGGGCGAATCACGACACTGGCGTCAGTCAGGCGCATGGCCACTCCGTCCAGCGAAGATCAGGTACGCCCCGACGAGCCCCCACAGGCAGGCACCGACCAGGTATTTGGTCAGCGGTTGAAAAGTTGTCATTGATGACCAGTAGGCTTCGATAAAGGCCGCGATCAGCAGAAACAGCATGACCCCACACATCAACTGCACGCTCACTTTTGCCGCCAGCCGCAGCGCCTCACTGCGCGGTAGAGGCCCGGGCGCGAGCAAAGCCCAGCCCAGCTTGAGGCCTGCGGCGCCGGCGAGGGCAATGGCGCTGAGCTCAAAAGCACCATGGCCGATGACGAATGACCAGAAGGTCTGCCCGTAGCCGACTCCGCTGAGATGGCCGGCCACCGCGCCGATCATCAGACCATTGAAAAACAGAAAAAACAGACTGCCCAAGCCGAACAGCAGTCCGGTGGCGAAGGTCTGAAAAGCGATCCCGATGTTATGCATGATGTAATAACCGAACATCATCCAGTCTTCGCTGGAGCCTCGCGTCGCCGCCTCACCGATGCGCCGCGCCGCCGGGTCGTACATGCTTTCCATCTCGGTCACCTGCGCGGGGCTGACGACGCTGTAGACCAGGTCCGGAAAGACATACACCAACAGGCCGATGCCGATCAGGCTGCCGAAAAACAGCAGGCTGGCGACCAGCACGAAACGCCATTGCGTCCTGACCAGTCTCGGAAAGTCGGCGAGGACGAAACTCAACAGATGCGCACCCAGTTGGCTGCGGTGCCGGTACAGTTGTTGATGGCCGCGCATCGCCAAGTGTTGCAGCGGGTCGACCAGATGACTGCTGTAGCCGCGCTCTTGCGCCAAGGCAAATTGCTGGCAGATTCGGCGGTAGTCGCTGGCGAAGGCCTCGCAGGCCTTGCTCTCGGCTTTGCCGTGCTCCAGCGCGTCCAGCAGTTCGGCGAAGCGCTGCCAGTCAGGTTGATGGCGACTTTCGAACAGGGATTGCTTCATGTCGGCCCCAGCAGGCCGCGAGCGATCCCATTGAGGTGCGCGACGGCTTGATCTGCGGGGACTTGCAAGGGCTGCGCAAGAATCGCGGCCAACTCCTGCGTGCGCTCGGCGGACAGGCTGGCCTGCCGCTCAGCGAAGCCCAACAGCGCGCGCTGCTCGTCCAGGGTCAGGGCGAATGGGGCAATCAGCGGCAGCGCATGGGGCAGCGTCGGGCGCACGCCGGGCGGGTCGCAATAGACTACCAATGTGCCTGCGGCCAGATCGCCCAGACGTTTGAAAGTGGGGTGCTGCAAGCAGCTCACGGCACCCAGAAAGTAACCGAAGGGCAGCATGTCGACGAAACGCAGCAGGTTGCGGGTCAATGACGCTGGCCAGCCAATCGGCGTGCCGTCGTCGTGAACCACGCGAAGGCCCATGATCTGCTTGCCGACAGTGCGCCCTTGATTCAGCACCTCGAACAGGACCATGTACCCCCACGTCCCCAGAAACAGCACAAGCGCGCTCAGGCCCATGCCGAACTTATCGAACAGGCTGAGGAAGATGAATAGCCCGCCCATGACCAGTGCACGAACCAACAGGTCGAGAGTAAACGCCAGCGTGCGCGGCACCAGGCCTGCCGGGCGCAGGATCAGATCGATGCCTTCCGGGGTTTCGATACGGGCGCGAGTATCCAATGGTATGTGCGGCGCAGCACTCCTTGGTAAAGCTGGGGGGAAGGACATTATCGAGTGATGCACGCCTGAAGACAAAGCCCGATGCTAGCCAGCACGGGCCATCGAAGCAACCAGACTCTCCAAACGGATAGGTACAAGACGTGTGAGTAAATGTATCCGCTGCGTGCCTGAATCAGCCGATTGGCCATTTATGCTGCGCACCCCCTACACTTTGCCGGTCTTCTGTTCAGGAATAGCCCGTGACCTCCAGCATCTTTTGGTACGACTATGAAACCACTGGCATCAACCCGCGCAATGATCGTGCGCTTCAGGTTGCCGGTATCCGCACGGACGCTGAGCTCAATGAGATCGCTGCGCCGATTAACCTCTACTGTCAGCCGAGCGAGGACATCCTGCCGCACCCGGCAGCGTGCCTGATCACCGGCATCACCCCTGACCGCCTGGCCGAACAGGGTTTGAGTGAAGCCGACTTCATGACCCGGGTGCATGCTGAGTTGTCGGCACCAAGCACCTGTGGCGCAGGCTACAACACCCTGCGCTTCGACGACGAAGTGACCCGTTACAGCCTGTATCGCAATTTTTTCGATCCCTATGCGCGGGAGTGGCAGGGCGGTAATAGCCGTTGGGATTTGATCGATGTCGTGCGAACGGCATATGCGTTGCGCCCGGAAGGGATCGTCTGGCCCGAGGAGGAGGGGCGAGTGACCTTGAAACTTGAGCGTCTGACCGCCGCCAATAGCATCGATCACGGTCAGGCTCATGATGCCTTGTCCGATGTGCGCGCTACGATCGCCTTGGCGCGTTTGATTCGTGAGAAGCAGCCGAAACTGTATGACTATTTGTTTCAGCTACGCAGCAAGCAGCGAGTGCAGGATCAGATCCGTTTGATGCAGCCGCTGGTTCACATCTCCGGGCGCTTCTCCGCTGCGCGCAGTTACTTGGGTGTGGTATTGCCGCTGGCGTGGCATCCGCACAATCGCAATGCGCTGATTGTCTGTGATTTACACCAGGACCCTGCGCCGTTGCTTGAGCAGGACGCCGATACATTGCGTCAGCGCTTATATACCCGGCGAGATGATCTTGCCGACGGTGAATTGCCGGTGCCGCTCAAGCTGTTGCATATAAACCGCTGCCCGGTGGTCGCGCCGCTCAACGTGCTGCGTGCCGAAGATCAGCAGCGTTTGCAATTGGACATGGCCCAGTATCAGGCGCGCGCGCAGCAGTTAACAGACGCGCAGGAACTTTGGCAGGATAAAGTGAAAGCCGTTTATGGCCGTGAAAATTTTACGCCCAGTGAAGACCCGGAGCAGCAGTTATATGACGGGTTCCTCGGTGACCGTGATCGACGGTTGTGTGAGCAAGTACGCACTGCCGAGCCGGAACAATTGGCCCGCGACGAATGGCCTTTTGATGATGAGCGTCTGCCTGAATTATTATTCAGATACCGCGCGAGGAACTTTGCCAACACCTTGACTGTCGAGGAGCAACAGCGCTGGTATACCTTTTGTCAGCAGCGCTTATCGCGGGCTGAGAGCGGAGCGCCTAATACATTACAAAGTTTTACGAAATCCCTGGTTGAGTTGTCCCTTAGTGCTACACCGGCCCAGCTTAAGGTATTGAGCCAATGGCAGGATTACGCCCAGCAACTGCGCGAGCGCTTCAGCCTCTGAAGGGCCATCTGGTTGGGGGAGGGACATTTTCTGTAATGCGTGGCAGGCCATAAACGGCAGATAATAAAAAACGCCAGCAAGCTGGCGTTTTTTTATGAGCCGTCATTGCTGACGACCGGTGTTCACTTAGCCCAGCAGAGTTGCCCAGCCTTCAACTACATCACCACCCCACTTGGCTTTCCACTCTTTCAGAGTCTTGTGGTTGCCGCCTTTGGTTTCAATGACTTCGCCGTTGTGCGGGTTCTTGTACTGCTTGACCTTGCGCGCACGCTTGGTGCCGGTAGTCTTCACGGCGCCGCGAGGAGTCTTGCTAACTTTGGACTCTGGATCAAGCAAGGCGATGATGTCGCGCAGCGATTTTTGATATTCGCCCATCAGGGTGCGCAGCTTGCCTTCAAATTCAAGCTCAGTTTGCAGTTTGTCGTCTTGCGACAGACTTTTCAAACGGGCTTGCAGTTCTTTGATGGCTTCTTCTGTGGCACGGTATTCGTTGATCAGGGACATGAAGGGGTACCTTATGTTCAGAGGGTGGCAGGGACGCAGTGATGCAATAATAGTCAGACAGTTTGATCAAGTAAACATTAAAGAAAAGTTTTAGGGCAATTATTTATAAAATAGGCCCTGCGCAACAGTGCGACGACATTAGATGTTGTACCGTGGGCGCTGAAGGATATCGCCATAATGGCCCTTTCTAATGCAGGGCATTAGTCGGTGCTGAGTAGACAGCTATCATGGAAAGCGGCGCTGCCTGAGGACGCGGGCCCCAATGACCTCGGCGGTTTCAGACTCGGCGAGAGGAGTACTGCAGTTTCTCTGCGTAATCGCTAGAATGGCGGCCTTTGCGAAGTTCTGGAGTTTTTCCCTCATGCGCACTTTTCGGCTGGTGATTGCTTGCCCGGACCGCGTCGGCATCGTTGCTAAAGTCAGTAACTTTTTGGCCGCCTATAATGGCTGGATTACCGAGGCGAGCCATCACTCGGACAATCTCAGTGGTTGGTTCTTTATGCGTCACGAGATTCGTGCCGACACAGTCCCCCTGGAACTTGAAGAATTTCGCAAGGCGTTCACGCCGATTGCCGAAGAGTTCTCCATGGACTGGCGCGTCACGGACTCGGCGCAGAAAAAGCGCGTGGTGTTGATGGCCAGTCGTGAATCGCACTGTCTGGCAGATCTTCTACACCGCTGGCACACCGATGAACTGGACTGCGAAATCGCCTGTGTGATTTCCAACCATGAAGACCTGCGCAGCATGGTCGAGTGGCATAACATCCCTTATTACCATGTTCCGGTGGACTCAAAGGACAAGGAGCCGGCGTTCGCCGAAGTCTCGCGTCTGGTCAAGCACCATGAGGCGGACGTAGTCGTGCTGGCGCGTTACATGCAAATTCTGCCGCCGCAATTGTGCCGTGAATATGCGCATCGGGTGATCAACATCCACCACAGCTTCCTACCGTCGTTCGTGGGGGCCAAGCCCTACCACCAGGCTTCGCTACGTGGCGTGAAGCTGATTGGTGCGACCTGTCACTACGTGACTGAAGAACTCGACGCGGGGCCGATCATCGAGCAGGACGTGGTACGCGTCAGCCACCGTGACAGCATCGAAAATATGGTGCGCTTCGGTCGCGACGTGGAAAAGATGGTGTTGGCTCGCGGGCTTCGTTACCACCTGGAAGATCGGGTACTGGTGCATCACAACAAGACGGTCGTGTTCGACTAGTCTCAAGTACCTGGCTTACTGCCATTCGCGAATAAATCCGCTCTCACACAGGTTTGCTGTGGGGTGAGTTTATTCGCGAAGGCATAGCGATGGAGGCGAAGATGACCGATCCACTCGACAAAGCCACATCGAGAGCACCGCCCACGCTTGGCGAGGGCTGCCTGAGTCGTTATGACCCGGAGGCGCTGGGTCTGGAGGACGGTGCGGACTTCAACGGTGCCGCCGAGCTTTGGCGGCAATTGCAGCAAGCGCCTGAGGCGCCAACGGGCACACCGAAAAAATAATCAGGCGTGTTTGAGGCGTATCAGCTTGTTCAGCAACGGTCGTCCGACCAATAGTAAAAACACCGGCCCACCGGCGATCAAGTAGAAGTAGTACGTCACCGCCCGCCAGATCAGGATCGCCGCAGCTGCCGTGGACTTACCCACCATGGGGGCCAGCAGTGCCGCCGATGTCAGTTCTGCAGCGCCTGCGCCACCCGGCAACAGGCTCAGTTGCCCCGCACTCAGTGACAGCATTTGAATCAGAAAACTCCAGGCCCACGCTATGTCCACGCCCAAACCATGCAAGGCGAGATACAACACGCTGTAACGCAAGCCCCAATGCAGGCAGGTCAGCACGAACACCTGCGCCAGTTTTTGCCGAGGCATCTTCAGCGTGTCGACAAACGCATCACGAAAATGCAGCAGTTTGCGTGCCCAGTGCCGACGAGTCGTGGCACTGGTGTTGACGCGTTTGAGCAGGCCCCCGTTGAGTTTGATGATCTGCCGATGGTAGCGGGCGAAGCCGATGCCCAGGCACAATCCGCCAAGCATCAGAATCACACTCAGGCTGAGCATCCACTCCAGCTTCTGACTGAGTTCGTGAAACAGTGCATACAGCAGAATGCCAAGCAGGGCACACAGGAAGAACAGCAGATCACTGAGTTGGTCAGTGGCGAAGACCGCGCTGCTTTTAGCCGGGCGTATGCCATTGCGCGACAGCAATGTCATTAATGTCAGTGGCCCGCCACTGCCGCCCGGCGTTGCGCAAATCGCGAACTCGGTGGCTATGACCACCCCGAGGCTTTTCAGCGGACTTAGCCCGCCCACGCTGTCACCCAGCAATAGACGCAAGCGTAGCGAGTTCAGGCCCCAGCACGCGGCGATCATGCCAAGCATTCCCAATAGCAGGTCCAGAGGGAAGCTGCGCAGGCGCAGGAACATCTCACTGCCACCCAACACAAGCGGAATCAGGAGGGCGGCGAGCAGCCCTGCCAATAACCAGGCAAGTCGTTTCACGCGGCTGACCTCATGGCTGGATGCTGTGTGGCAAGCCAGTGTGCCTTGGTCATGGGCGTACGGCCGCTCTGGATCAGTCGTTGCAGGATTTGTAGCCAGTAGCGGCGGGCATACTCATGGCGCATGTCGACCGGGTGTAAGCCCAATCGAATGGTCGATGCCGCCTGAAACCTGTGTTCGAGGTGCCCGCTGAGGATTTTCGACACGCCGCGACGCCAAGGGCTGCGGGCACTCCAGACAATGCCCGGCGCTTCAATCCGGGCGAAGTCCGGCAGCCGATACAAATGCTGAGCATCGCTGGTGTAGTGCAGAGGCAAGCTGCGCAAGGCGTCTCGCGTGCCCTCACTCATCAGCCAGGCGGGGGCAATGAACCCATGGAGCGGCCAGCCTAAGCGCTGAAATAATTCGATTCCGGCATGCAGTCGTACCAACGCCTCATCCCGGTCCAGAGCATAAAACTCGCCTTCCCACGTGAAAATGCGCCGCATGAAATAGTCGCGCGGTGTGCGCGGCGGCGGGCTATCGTCGCAATGGTAGTAGCCATGCAGCGCCAGTTCATCGCCGTGGGCAATACGAGTTTCCAGCACGCGCTGAAAGTGATTGTCAGTGCTTACCGCATTGCGTTTATGAAAGTCGGGAACCACTAACAGAGTCATTGGGATATTGCCCAAAGCGTCTATGGCTTGAACAAATGGCTGGTAATCGGTCCAGGTTTCGGGCGCCACATCATGAAGCACCAACAATACGCTACGTTCGATGTCAGCCATGAGCGAGCACCGGTAAGCGGCTGCCCAGGACAGCTTGATAGTGTTCAAGCAGGCCCTCGACCACAGTGTCCCACGCGTATCGCTGTTCTACGTGCTGTCGCGCCTGGTAGCCTTTTTGCACGCTGTTGTGGCTGAATAATTCTCGTACGGCGCTGGCCATTGACAATGGATTGTTCGGCTCGCAGAGCAGGCCGCACGCTTCAGGGACGATTTCGGAAAAGGCGCCAGCAGCCACAGCAATGACGGGAATGCCGCTGGCCATGGCTTCGAGAATCACCAGGCCAAAGGTTTCCTGATCGCCTGCATGCAGTAAGGCGTCGGCGCTGGCCAACAAACGGGCGATTTCGCTGGCGGGGCAGAAATGACCGATGACCGACACATTGTCCGGAACTGCATCTGGCATGTGCGAGCCGACCAACAACAGGTGATAGCCAGCGCCCAGTCGTTTCATGCAGTCGAGCAGCACGGGCAGGTTTTTTTCACGCGATCCGCGTCCGGCGAAAATCAGCAAACGGGTGTCTTCGTTGAGGCCTAGCTCGGCTTTAAGGCATGGATCGCGAAGGGTTGGTGTAAATGTCACAAGGTCCACGCCCAGCGGTTGCATGTGCACATTCTCGACGCCCAATCGGATCAACTTGTCGGCCATGATGGTGCTGGGCGCCAAGACCCGGTCGAAATTGTTATACAACTTGCTGACGTAGGTCTCGACATTAGTGCCGAGCCAATTACCGATGCGATTACTGACCAGCAGTGGTAAATCCGAGTGATAGAAACCAATGACCGGTACATCCAGTTGGCGACGCGCGTCCAGTGCGGCCCATGCGGTTAAATAGGGATCGCCGACTTCGATCACGTCGGGCTGCAGATCTTTCAGGATATTGCGCCACGGTGCGAGGCGGAGAGGGAAGCGATAGCCGTTACCGAAGGGCAGGGCCGGCGCCGGTACCTTATAAATGCCGTCTTTGTGGCTCAGGCTGGCGCCGGGGATCAAGAGGCTGTGACGAACGCCTGAATAACGTCCCAAACGACGATGTTTTGCATCTAGATAAGTGCGCACGCCACCGCTGGCTGGTGCGTAGAACATGGTCATGTCAGCGATATGCACGGCAATCCCTCCGCAGCGTGGTTGTTCCTAAGGTTGACCACTGAGAAGAATAGATGTTCGGTGCAAAAAGGTGAGGCGCTGGTGTGGCAGCACCAAAATTAAACGTTCGGTGCTACTTTGTTTGATCGCTGAGAATCCAGGCTGACAGGCCAAAAAAAAGCGCCGAACAGGGCGCTTTTCTTGAGTCTTACTGTTTAAGCCAACACTTTTGACGCCACCCAGAACAAGCCAGCCGACAGTGCGATGGTCGCTGGCAGGGTCAAGACCCAGGCCAGGATAATGGCGCGCACCGTGCCGCCTTGCAAACCGCTTTTGTTTGCGACCATGGTCCCGGCAACGCCAGAGGACAGGATATGGGTGGTCGAAACCGGCAGACTGAAAACGTTAGCCAGGCCGATCGCGCAGGTGGTGGTGATCTGTGCCGACATGCCTTGGGCATAGGTCATGCCTTGCTTGCCGATTTTTTCACCTATGGTCAGTACCACGCGTTTCCAGCCAATCATGGTGCCCAGGCCCAACGCTAGGGCGACGGCAAGAATGACCCAGAACGGCGCATATTCAGTGGTCGCCGTCAGGTCCTTGCGCAGCTTCTCAAGGTCGGATTTTTCACGAGGTGCCAAGTTGGAAAGTTTGCCGACTTTTCGGGCAGTGTCATCCATGCAGAGCAGGTAGCGACGCACTTCGATGCGGCTTTCAGTCGACAGAGCGTGATAATCGACGACACCTTTAAGCGTGCTGAGCAGGGCGTTGATGGTCGGCTCGGTTTGCGTCGGGTTACAGCTGAAGCGCTCCGGCAAGTCGCCATCCTTCGATTTGCCCAAGGCCAGGAACTCACTCAGGGTGTCGGTGTTGCGCTGATAGAACTGGCTCAGGTGCAGGGTTGCATCCCGGGTCCGTTCGATCTGATAGGTGGTGCTGCTCAGGTCGAGAACGAACTGGCTTGGTACGATACCAATCAAGACCAACATGATCAGGCCGATACCCTTCTGACCGTCGTTGGAGCCGTGTACGAAACTGACGGTCATGGCGGAAACCACCAATACCAGACGGTTCCAGAAAGGCGGGTGTTTTTTGTCATCGATCTTGCGGCGCTGCTCCGGCGTTTTGTGCATCTTGGACAGCGGGCGCCACCATCTCAGAATGAGCAACACCAAACCGGCAACGATGAAGCCTGCCAGCGGCGAAAAGATCAGCGACGCACCGATGTCGATCGCTTTTTGCCAGTTCACGCCGTCGGCCAGCGGAATGCCGGTAATCAATGCGTTGGCGAGCCCGACTCCCAGAATAGAGCCGATCAGAGTGTGCGAGCTGGATGCCGGAATCCCGAAATACCAAGTGCCGAGGTTCCAGGTAATCGCCGCCGCGAGCAGCGAGAACACCATGGCCAGGCCATGGCCGGTGTTTACGTTGATCAGCAGTTCGACGGGCAGCAAGTGGACGATGGCGTAGGCCACTCCTACACCGCCCAGCAATACACCCAGAAAGTTGAACAAACCGGAAAAGAATACGGCCAGGTTGGGCGGCATGGCTTTGGTGTAGATGACAGTAGCTACCGCGTTAGCGGTGTCATGAAAGCCGTTGATGAACTCGAACGTGAGAACGAAGGCCAGGGCAAGCAGCAAGCTCACAAGCACCCAAGCATCTAGCCCGCTGAATAAATCGATCATGAAAATCTTCTGACCCGGTCGTAAGGGGGCGCGATTATGCCAGAAAACCCTATAAATCGATGCACTTGCTGCTCATTGGTTACATCATTAAACGAAATGGATGGCCACAGCTACCGCCCCAAAGGGCTGTCGGGAAGACAGCCTTTGGTTCAAAGTTGCCTCAAACCTCAGTAAAAACGAGCTCTGCGCCCATCAAGAAGGTGGCGCACCGTAAACCGCTACTGATTTTATCCGCAAAGGCTAAGGTTCTTCCTTGAGGTCTTTTTCCATTTTTTGCAGTTCTTGCTTGAACGCCTGATCGAGAAGGCTGGCTCTTTTGCGCCAAGGCTTACGTTCGGGCTCTGGTTGTGCGGCGTAGGTGGTGACTTCCCCGCCGTATACATCCTTGTAACGTTGTTCCTGGCGCTCAAGTTCCACGCGCAGTTCATCTTTCGTCACAGTGTTACCTAATAATGTCGAGATTAATTCCGGTGACAGCGCAGAGCGCGGGAAGTGCTTACACCGGCGATGTCCAGTCTGTCGGGCCGTTTAAACAGTCGGACATTCCTTTACACACTACGTGTAAATACCTTCTTGCTGCTCGCGGCTACGGGCACCAGAAAAAACAGCTGTCGTAGCAACAGATATGGATTACAAGCGCGGTGGCTATCAATGGCTCGGTATCTCATCCGCGGACTGTCTGGATCGTGCACCGGGTCAGTGCAGGGTCCATGTGACTGGATCCACGCTTAGCGCGCTGGAGTTTCAATCACTGCGGGGCATTATAGCCAGTCAACCGAAGAACACTATCTCCAAGATGTTCGGTGCCGTCAACTTTATGTGCGCGATTGTTACGATATGTCTTCCATCAGTACTCTTTTTCTGTACGACAGTTCTGAAGTTTAGACAGCGATTGAATACCACTACAACTTCATGCCCGGGCCACAGACTGTTTCCAATTGAGGATGATCAGTAGGGGCACGGGTATAAGCCACGGTTTTTGTGGCACAGCGCGCAGGGGCAGACAGGGCGCATCAGAAACAATAGCGCAGCGGTTCTTCCGTGGTGCCGGAAGAGGCTGCGTATCGGGTAGCGTTGCGCTCGTGTACGGCGCTGAAAGAAAACGGCCTCGCTTCGTGGGCAAGGCCGTACCAATGGACTTCTCGTGGGTACCTGACCAGTATTTCCAAGAAGCCACTTAAGCGGCGAGTGAAAGGTATAAGGATAAAGGCGATGGGTCAATTGCGATTATCGGTCATTGGTTCGATAATCGCCCGAGACGGGCCCGATGAATTCCTTAGTGAAACGTTGTGAAGGGCTTTGTATCCGGCCTGAAAAGGCGTCGATAGGCGGTGTTTGGGATGAACGATCAACTGCGCAACTCATTTGCCTCGCTGGCGCCGCCGATTGTGGCGTCACCGGCCAAGCGGATTCAGGCGCTGACCGGCGACCCGGATTTCATGACGTCCCTGGCCAGAGGTTTGGCGGTGATCCATGCCTTTCAGGAGCGTAAGCGTCAATTGACGATTGCCCAGATCAGCCATCGCACGGAAATCCCCCGCGCGGCGGTACGCCGTTGCCTGCATACGTTGATCAAGCTGGGCTACGCCACCAGTGATGGCCGGACCTACTCGCTGTTGCCTAAAGTGCTGACGTTGGGGCATGCCTATCTATCATCGACGCCGCTTGCGATCTCGGCCCAGCCTTATCTGGACCGCATGAGCGATCAATTGCATGAGGCCTGCAACATGGCGACCCTCGAAGGCGACGATATTCTGTATATAGCCCGCTCGGCCACGACCCAGCGATTGATCTCGGTGGACCTCTCGGTGGGCGGACGGTTACCCGCCTATTGCACGTCCATGGGGCGCATTCTGTTGGCTGCGCTGGACGATGTTTCGCTCGGTGAATACCTCGATCACGTCGACCTGCAACCTAAAACCAGTCGCACGTTATCGACACCCGAGGACTTGTTGGAATGCCTGCAGCAGGTTCGCCAGCAGGGCTGGTGCATCGTTGACCAGGAACTCGAGCAAGGCCTGCGCTCGATTGCCGTCCCTGTATATGACGCCTCCGGCCAAGTGTTGGCCGCACTCAACGTCAGCACCAGCGCTGGACGCGTGGCCCGCAGTGAATTGGAGCAACGCTTTCTGCCAATCATGCTCGATGCCAGCCGCGATTTGAGTACACAGCTATTTACCTGACATTTTGAATACAGGGTGCCTGTTCGATCTCTTCGCGAAGAGCGGGCACTTTCAGCCTTCAGTCGCCTTCTTTAATTTGTGCGATTAACGAACGGTTAGTCGATTATCGGATTGTTTGCCCCTTCGCTCAGGCATAACCTGATTCGCATTCCAGCGCAGCTCACTTGCGCTATTTATTGATTGTGATGCGAGATCGGGAGCAACTCCATGGCTGAAATTCTTTCTCTGCACGATGCCGTGAAGCAATTCGTCAACGATGGCGACATCGTTGCACTGGAAGGCTTCACCCATCTGATACCCACTGCTGCGGGCCACGAAATCATTCGTCAGGGTAAAAAAGACCTGACCTTGGTGCGCATGACCCCCGACTTGATCTATGACCAATTGATCGGTGCCGGCTGTGCGAAAAAACTGATTTTCTCGTGGGGCGGCAACCCTGGTGTTGGCTCCTTGCATCGCTTGCGTGACGCGGTCGAGAAACAGTGGCCGCATGCGATGGAAATCGAAGAACACAGCCACGCGGACCTTGCCAACGCCTATGTTGCAGGTGCGTCCGGGCTGCCTTTCGCGGTGCTGCGGGCTTACGCCGGTTCCGACCTGCCCAAGGTCAACCCGATGATCAAAACGGTCACCTGCCCCTTCACCGGTGAAGTGCTGGCGGCGGTCCCTGCTATACGCCCGGACATCACCGTGATCCATGCGCAGAAAGCGGACCGTAAAGGCAACGTGCTGCTGTGGGGCATTCTGGGTGTGCAGAAAGAAGCGGCACTGGCGGCCAAGCGTTGCATCGTCACGGTTGAGGAGATCGTTGATGACCTCAAGGCCCCGATGAACGCTTGCGTACTGCCGACCTGGGCCCTGAGCGCCGTCTGCCTGGTCCCCGGTGGTGCGCATCCATCCTATGCCCATGGTTACTACGAGCGTGATAACCGCTTCTATCAAGCCTGGGACGCTATTGCCCGCGACCGTGACAGCTTCACTGCGTGGATTGCCGACTATATCCACGGCACCGCTGATTTCAATGAATTCAAAGCCCGGTTGGCTAGCGTTTCGGAGGCTCAATAAATGACGTACACCACCAATGAAATGATGACAGTCGCTGCAGCCCGTCGTTTGAAGAACGGCTCGGTCTGCTTCGTCGGCATCGGTCTGCCTTCCAAGGCCGCGAACCTGGCCCGCCTGACGTCCTCGCCGGATGTGGTGCTGATTTACGAATCCGGCCCGATCGGCGCCAAGCCGAACGTGCTGCCACTGTCGATTGGCGACGGCGAACTGGCGGAAACCGCCGACACTGTTGTCTCCACCGGTGAAATTTTTCGCTACTGGTTGCAAGGTGGCCGGGTCGACGTCGGTTTTCTGGGTGCCGCTCAGGTTGACCGCTTTGGCAACATCAACACCACCGTGGTGGGCGACTATCACAATCCGAAGGTCCGCTTGCCGGGAGCTGGCGGTGCGCCGGAGATTGCCGGTTCCGCGAAGCAGGTGTTGATCATCCTCAAGCAATCGGCGCGGGCGTTCGTCAACAAGCTCGACTTCATCACGTCTGTCGGTCACGGCGAAGGCGGGGATTCACGCAAGAGACTCGGTTTGCCCGGTGCCGGTCCGGTGGGGATCATCACCGATCTGTGCATCATGGAACCTGAAGCCGGTACCCATGAGTTCGTGGTCACGACCCTGCATCCAGGCGTGACTCGCGAGCAAGTCATCGCCGCCACCGGTTGGGAATTGCGCTTTGCCGAGAATGTCGTGTACTCGGCTGAACCTACCGAAACAGAATTGACCGCTTTGCGTGATCTGGAAGCGCGTACCGCCATCGCTCATGGTCAGGCACCGGGAGAAGCATGATGCGTGACGTTTATATCTGTGATGCGATTCGTACACCGATTGGCCGTTTTGGCGGTGGCCTGTCGACGGTGCGTGCCGATGACCTGGCTGCACTGCCGATCAAAGCGCTGATGGAGCGTAACCCGTCGGTGAACTGGGACGAGGTCGATGAAGTGTTTTTCGGCTGCGCGAATCAGGCCGGTGAAGACAACCGCAATGTGGCGCGTATGGCCGCTTTGTTGGCGGGCCTGCCGCAGAGCATTCCCGGGGTGACCCTCAACCGTCTTTGCGCCTCGGGCATGGACGCGGTCGGTACAGCCTTCCGCGCCATCGCCAGCGGTGAGATGGAGCTGGCGATTGCTGGCGGTGTTGAGTCGATGTCCCGCGCGCCTTTCGTCATGGGCAAGGCTGATGCCGCGTTTTCGCGCAACATGAAACTGGAAGACACCACCATTGGCTGGCGCTTCATCAACCCATTGATGAAGGCTCAGTACGGCGTCGATGCCATGCCGCAGACCGGCGACAACGTCGCTGATGACTATAAGATTTCTCGTGCTGATCAGGATGCTTTCGCCCTGCGCAGCCAACAGCGCACGGCCGTGGCTCAGGCCGCAGGCTATTTCGCTGAAGAAATCGTGCCGGTGCGTGTTACGCACAAAAAAGGCGAAACCATTGTCGCGCACGATGAACACCCTCGTGCCGATACCAGCCTGGAAACCCTGAGCAAGCTTAAACCGGTCAACGGGGCAGGCAAGACCGTCACCGCTGGCAATGCTTCAGGCGTCAATGATGGCGCGGCAGCCATGATTCTGGCCTCTGCCGACGCCGTGAAAAAGCATGGTTTGACCGCCCGGGCTCGGGTGCTGGGGATGGCCAGCGCGGCAGTCGCTCCGCGCGTGATGGGCATTGGTCCGGTGCCTGCAGTTCGCAAACTGGTCGAGCGTCTTGGCTTGGCCGTGACTGATTTCGATGTGATCGAACTCAACGAAGCCTTCGCCAGCCAAGGCCTGGCTGTGTTGCGTGAACTGGATCTCGCCGATGATGCGCCGCAGGTCAATCCCAACGGTGGGGCGATTGCGTTGGGTCATCCTTTGGGCATGAGTGGCGCACGTCTGATTCTGACGGCCCTGCATCAGCTGGAAAAAACCGGTGGCCGGAAAGGGCTCGCGACCATGTGCGTGGGGGTCGGGCAAGGCTTGGCGTTAGCCATCGAAAGAGTCTGATCACAACGTTTTAAAGCATCCAGGAAAGGACCGCCTCCACAAGAGTCGGACCCTCTTCTGGATGATTGCGTTTTGAGAGGTCAGTTGGTTACAGAATGTGTCTAGAATGGGGTAGTTACCCCTCAGAGTGAACTCCCAATGACAATAACAAGTACCACCGTCTCCGAGCCCGTGCATTACACCGGGGAGGAGCGTCGCAAGCGGATTTTTGCCATTGTCGGTGCCTCTTCGGGCAACTTGGTGGAGTGGTTCGACTTCTACGTCTACGCCTTCTGTGCCATTTATTTCGCGCCGGCCTTTTTCCCTTCCGATGACCCGACCGTGCAGTTGCTTAACACGGCGGGCGTGTTCGCCGCCGGTTTTCTGATGCGTCCGATCGGTGGCTGGCTGTTTGGCCGGGTGGCCGGGTGGCCGACAAGCATGGCCGCAAGAACTCCATGATGATCTCGGTACTGATGATGTGCGGTGGTTCACTGGTCATCGCCTGCCTGCCGACCTACGGCACGATTGGCGCGTGGGCACCGGCCTTGCTATTGGTCGCCAGGCTGTTCCAGGGGTTGTCCGTGGGTGGCGAATACGGCACCACGGCAACCTACATGAGCGAGGTTGCGCTCAAAGGGCAGCGCGGCTTTTTCGCTTCGTTCCAGTACGTGACCCTGATCGGCGGCCAGTTGCTGGCTGTGTTGACAGTGGTCATCCTGCAGCAGTTTCTCAGTACTGAAGAGCTGCGTGCGTATGGCTGGCGCATCCCGTTCGTGGTTGGCGCCATCGCAGCAGTGATTTCCCTGTTCCTGCGTCGCTCGCTCAAAGAAACCACGACGGCAGAAACGCGTAAGGACAAAGACGCCGGGAGCATGCGGGCGTTGTTCAGGGATCACAAAACGGCCTTTATCACCGTGCTCGGTTACACCGCCGGTGGCTCGCTGATTTTCTACACCTTTACCACCTACATGCAGAAATACCTGGTGAACACCGGGGGCATGGAAGCCAAAACCGCTAGTTACATCATGACCGGCGCGCTGTTCCTTTATATGTGCATGCAACCACTGTTCGGTATGTTGGCGGACAAGATCGGGCGCCGTAACTCGATGCTGTGGTTCGGCGCGCTGGGCACACTGTGTACGGTGCCGATTCTGATGACGCTGAAAACCACGACCAATCCGTTTATGGCGTTTCTCCTGATCACTCTGGCGCTGGCGATTGTCAGCTTCTACACCTCGATCAGCGGTCTGGTAAAAGCCGAGATGTTCCCGCCTCAAGTTCGTGCATTGGGTGTCGGCGTGGCCTATGCCGTGGCCAACGCGATCTTTGGTGGCTCGGCCGAATACGTCGCGCTGAACCTGAAGAATATGGGTATGGAGAGCAACTTCTACTGGTACGTGACCGTCATGATGGCGATCGCTTTCCTGTTCAGCCTGCGCCTGCCGAAACAACCGGCGTTTTTGCATCACGATCATTGATCCATCCGCGCGCGCCCGGAAGGGCGCGCGTCATTTAGATTATGCGTTCATGTAACGTGCCCGAAGGAGGCTGCTGTGGGATTTGTACAACTTGCCGATGGTCAACTGCACTATCAACTTGATGGCCCGAAAGATGTGCCGGTACTGGTCTTGTCCAATTCGTTGGGCACCGACCTGCATATGTGGGACACCCAGTTGCCGACCTTCGGCAAATACTTCCGTGTCCTGCGCTACGACACCCGCGGGCACGGTCGCTCGCTGGTGACGCCGGGCCCCTACAGCATCGAGCAATTGGGTCAAGATGTGCTGGCGTTGCTCGACGGGCTGAAGATTGAACAGGCGCATTTTTGCGGTTTGTCCATGGGCGGCCTGATTGGCCAATGGCTGGGTATCCATGCCAACGAGCGGCTGCACAAGCTGGTGCTATGCAACACCGCGGCTAAGATCGGCGGTCCCGAGACCTGGGATCCGCGAATTGAAACGGTGCTGCGCGATGGCCCGGCGGCTATGGTCGCGTTGCGTGATGCGTCAATCGCACGCTGGTTCACGCCTGAGTACGCCGCCGCCAACCCGGATCAGGCCAAGCGCATTACCGATATGCTCGCGGCGACTTCGCCCGAAGGTTATGCCGCAAACTGCGCCGCCGTGCGCGATGCGGATTTCCGAGAGGATCTGGGGTCGATCAGCGCGCCGACACTGATCATCTCCGGTATCCACGACCCGGTGACGCCGCCTGCGGGTGGGCGTTTTATCCACGACCATATCGATGGCGCCGAGTACGAAGAAGTCCACGCGGCGCACCTGTCCAACGTAGAGGCGGGCGAGGTGTTTACCAGTCGGGTGTTGGCGTTTTTGTTGAGCTGAGCAGGATTGAGGCAACTAGGTTTCAGCCGCTCATAAAAAACCCACCAGACGGTGGGTTTTTTATGGGGTGCTGAAACTAGAACAGTCTGGTTTCAGGCACGTCGCCGGTCGCAGGTTTGGCCTGTCCGGTCTGTTCGTACCAACCGCCACCCAAGGCTTTGTACAGATTGACCTCGCTGACCAGTTGCGAGAGGCGATCAGTGATCAATGACTGTTGCGCACTGAACAGCGAGCGCTGGGCGTCGAGGAACGTCAGGTTGCTGTCGATCCCGATCCGGTAACGACGCTCGGCCAAACGGTAGTAGTCCTGGTTGGCAGCAACCAGATCACGCTGGGCCTTGAGCTGGTCGTTGTAGGTCTGGCGCGAGGCCAGCCCGTCGGAGACTTCCTGGAACGCGGTCTGAATGGTCTTTTCGTAATTGGCGACGCCAATGTCTTTCTGGATTTTGGAGTAATCCAGGCTGGCACGCAGGCTGCCCGCGTTGAAAATCGGCAGATTGATTTTCGGCGAGAACAACCAAGTGCCCGAGCCGCCATTGAACAGCCCGGACAGATCAGGGCTGGCAGTGCCGGCACTGGCTGTCAGGGTGATGCTTGGGAAGAACGCGGCTCGCGCTGCGCCGATGTTGGCGTTGGAGGCCTTGAGCTTATGCTCTGCTTCAAGGATGTCCGGGCGCCGTTGCAGCAAGTCCGACGGCAAGCCCGCCGGCATTTTGCTGAGCAGATCGGCACTGAGCGGCTGGCTTGCAGGCAAGTTGGCCGGGAGGCCGGTGCCCAGCAGCAGCGTCAGGTTATTCTGGTCTTGAGCGACCAGCCGTTGGTATTGCGCCAGTTTGACACGGGCACCTTCAACCGACGTCCGTGACTGGCTCACGTCCAGCGCAGAAGCGACGCCGACTTCATTGCTGCGGGCGGTGAGCCGGTAGCTCTCTTCGAACGCTTTAAGCGTGTCCTGAGTCAGCTTGAGCTGTTCCTTGTCTGCCTCCCATACCAGGTAGGCATTGGCGACGCTGGCCACCAAACTGATCTGCGTGCTGCGGCGAGCTTCCTCGCTGGAGAAGTAAGTCTCCAGCGCTTGCTCGCTGAGGCTGCGTACGCGGCCGAACAGATCCAGCTCATAGGCGCTGATGCCCAGGGTCGCCGAGTATTGACTGTTGATGCCCGCTTTGCCGCTGGTGGACAGGTCGGCCGGAACGCGTTGACGGCTGCCGCTGCCATCGGCCGAAACGGCCGGGAACAGGTCGGCGCGCTGGATGCGATATTGCGCACGGTAGGCGTCGATGTTCAGAGCCGCGACACGCAGGTCGCGGTTGTTGACCAGCGCGGTCTCAATCAGCTGTTGCAGGGCCGGGTCTTGAAAAAACTGACGCCAGCCTTGTTCGGCAGCGGCGACTGCGGCCGATTCAGTTGGCGAATAAGCCGGACCTTGTGGCCATTGCGCAGACACCGGCGCTGCTGGCTGATTGTAATCGGGGATCAACGAGCAGCCGCCAAGAATGAACGCGGTGACTGCCAGAGCGATCAGGGACTTGCTCATTGGCCAGCCTCATCGTGTGGAGTTTCTGTCGGTTTTACCTTGCTTTTGAACAGCGAGGATATCGAAACAAAGAACAATGGCACCCAGAAAATCGCCAGGACCGTGGCCGTAATCATACCGCCGATTACCCCTGTACCGATCGAGTGCTGGCTGCCCGAGCCTGCACCCGTGGAAATCGCCAGCGGGACCACACCGAGGATGAACGCCATGGACGTCATCACAATTGGCCTCAACCGCATGCGGCAGGCTTCAATCGCCGCTTCGGTATAGCTTTTCCCCTGCTCATGCAGTTCCTTGGCGAACTCGACGATCAGAATGGCGTTCTTCGCCGACAGACCGACGGTCACCAACAAGCCCACCTGGAAGAACACGTCGTTGGACAGGCCACGCATGCTGGTGGCTATCAACGCACCGATAACCCCCAGTGGCACCACCAGCATGACCGAGATAGGAATTGACCAGCTTTCATACAAGGCTGCCAGACAGAGGAACACCACCAGCAGCGACAGGGCGTACAGCGCTGGCGCCTGAGAACCGGACAGACGTTCTTCATAGGACAGGCCGGTCCATGAGTAACCGATACCGGCCGGGAGTTTTTTGATGATGGATTCGACTTCGTCCATGGCCTGCCCGGTGCTATAGCCCGGTGCTGGCACACCCAATATCTCTTCAGCGGTTACGCCGTTGTAACGTGACAGTTTCGGCGAGCCATACACCCACTTGCCACTGGCAAAGGAGGCGAAGGGCACCATCTCACCGGTAGCGTTGCGCACATACCACTTCTTCAAGTCTTCAGGTGACATCCGGCTGCCGGCTTCACCCTGAACGTAGACCTTCTTGACCCGACCGCGGTCGATGAAGTCGTTGACGTAATTGCCACCTAGCGCAATCGACAGCGTGGTGTTGATGTCCAGCATCGTCACGCCCAAGGCATTGGCACGTTCGTCATCGATGACCAGTTGGTACTGGGGCTCATCGTTCAGACCGTTGGGGCGCACACCTGCAAGAATCTTGCTTTGGGCGGCCAGACCGAGGAACTGGTTACGAGCCTCCATCAGCTTGGCATGGCCGAGCCCTGCCTGATCCTGCAGGTAAAGGTCGAAACCCGTGGCGTTACCCAGTTCCAGTACCGAGGGTGGAACGACAGCGAATGTCATCGAGTCGCGGAAGCTGAAGAAGTGTGCCTGGGCACGCTTGGCCAGCGCGAACACGCTGTTCTCGGCCGTGCGCTCGTCCCATGGTTTAAGCATGATAAACGCCAGGCCCGAACTTTGGCCGCGACCGGCGAAGTTGAAGCCGTTCACGGTGAACACCGACTTGACCCCTGCGCCTTCCTTATCGAGCAGGTAGCTGCGCATATTGTCGAGTACGGTTTGCGTACGCTCTGAGGATGAGCCCGCGGGTGTCTGCACCTGGGCGAAGATCACGCCCTGGTCTTCTTCTGGCAGGAACGCGCTCGGGATGCTGTTGAACATCCAGACCATCCCGGCAAAGATCAGCGCATAGGCCAGATAAGCCGGAGTTTTGTGCTTGATCATGTTGCCGACGCCGCGCTCGTAACTCAGTACGCTGCGGTCGAAGGTGCGGTTGAACCAGCCGAAAAAACCACGCTTGGGTTGACCGTGTTTTTCGTGGTCAATCGGTTTGAGCAGGGTTGCACACAACGCTGGCGTGAAGATCAGGGCAACCAGCACCGAGAGCGCCATGGCTGAAACGATGGTGATCGAGAACTGTTTGTAAATCACCCCTGTGGAGCCGCCGAAGAACGCCATTGGCAGCAGAACCGCCGACAGTACCAAGGCAATACCGACCAGAGCCCCTTGAATCTGACCCATGGATTTTCGCGTGGCGTCTCTGGGTGACAGTTTTTCTTCGGCCATTACCCGTTCGACGTTCTCCACCACCACAATCGCATCGTCCACCAGCAAGCCGATGGCCAGCACCATGCCGAACATGGTCAGGGTGTTGATGGTAAAGCCCGCCGCCGCGAGGACACCGAACGTACCGAGCAAGACCACGGGCACGGTCATCGTGGTGATGATCGTGGCCCGCAAGTTCTGCAGGAACAGGTACATCACCAGGAACACCAGAACGATGGCTTCGACCAGGGTGTGGATTACACCCGAGATCGATTCAGTGACGACTGGCGTGGTGTCATACGGATACACCGCTTTCATGCCAGGCGGAAAAAAAGGTTCCAGTTGGGCAATCGTGGTGCGGATCGCTTTCGCGGTGTCCAGTGCGTTGGCGCCAGTGGCCAGTTTAATGGCAAGGCCGGAAGCCGCTTTGCCGTTGAACTGGGCACTGACGCTGTAGTTCTCGCCCCCCAGACCGACGCTGGCGACATCTTTCAGGCGTACCTGGGAGCCATCAAGGTTGACCTTGAGTAGGATTTTTTCGAATTGTTCGGCTGTTTGCAGACGGGTTTTGCCAATGATGGTGGCGTTCAGTTGTTGGCCGGGAAGCGCAGGCAGACCACCGATCTGACCCGATGAAACCTGAACGTTCTGTGCCGTCATAGCGGCTTTAACGTCCACCGGGGTCAGCTGGAAGTTGTTCAGCTTGGCCGGGTCCAGCCAGATACGCATGGCGTACTGGGCACCGAAGACCTGAAAGTCACCGACACCGGCGGTCCGTGAGATAGGGTCCTGCATGTTCGACACGATGTAGTTGGCCAAGTCATCCTTGGTCATGCTGCCGTCTTCGGACACCAAACCGACGACCATCAGGAAGTTTTTCACCGCCTTGGTCACACGAATACCTTGCTGCTGCACTTCTTGTGGCAGCAGGGGTGTTGCCAGGTTCAGTTTGTTCTGGACCTGAACCTGCGCGATATCAGGGTTGGTGCCCTGGTTGAACGTCGCAGTGATGGTCATGCTGCCATCGGAGTTACTTTCAGAACCGACATACCGCAGGTTGTCGATACCGTTGAGTTGTTGTTCGATGACCTGAACCACGGTGTCCTGCACGGTCTGTGCGGACGCACCTGGGTAGGTCACCTGGATCGCGATGGCGGGCGGTGCAATGGCCGGGTATTGGTTGATCGGCAGTTTGAGGATCGAGAGTGCCCCGACCAACATGATGATCAGGGCAATTACCCAGGCAAAGATTGGACGGTCGATAAAAAATTTCGACATGAATTACTCCCCTTTACTGCTCGCGGCTTTTTCAGTGGCCGGTGCAGGTGCCGGGTTTGTTGCCTTGACGTTGGTCGCTTCGGCGACCTTCACTTCAGCGCCAGGTTTGACGTACTGCAGACCTTCGGTAATGACACGGTCACCCGGGTTCAGACCGCTTTCGACCAGCCAGTCGTTGCCAACGGTGCGCGAGGCCACAAGGGTGCGCAGTTCTACCTTGTTGTCCTTGTTCACGATCAGCGAGGTCGGCGTGCCTTTCAGGTCACGCGTTACGCCCTGTTGCGGAACCAGAATCGCGGCTTTGTTCACGCCAGACTGCAGTTGAGCATGCACGAACATGCCTGGCAGTAAGGTGTGAGCCGGGTTCGGGAACTTGGCGCGCAAGGTGACGGAGCCTGTGGTCTGATCGACCGAGACTTCCGAGAACTCCAGTTTGCCTTCAAGTGGATAGGGGCTGTTGTCTTCCAGGGTCAACTTGACCTTGGCCGCGTTTTCTCCGGCTTTTTGCAGTTGGCCGCCTTCAAGTTCATGCCGCAGCTTGAGCATGTCGGTCGAAGACTGGACAACGTCGACGTAGATCGGGTCCAGTTGCTGAATCACTGCCATGGCGTTGGTCTGGGCGTTATTGACCAGCGCGCCTTCTGTGACGGCAGAGCGGCCGATACGCCCGGAGATCGGGGCGAGCACTTTGGTGTAGCGCAAGTTGATCTGAGCGGTCTGCAGGGCTGCCTGTGCTTCCAGGGCGGAAGCTTGTGCCGTGTCGTATTCCTGGCGGCTCACCGCCTGCTCGTTCACCAACTGCTTATAACGATCAGCCAGCGATTTTGCCGACTGCAGGGTCGCCTTGGCACTGTTGGCCGTCGCTTCGTAAAGCGCCGGGTCGATCTGGTAAAGCTGCTCGCCAGCCTTGACGTCACCGCCTTCAGTGAACAACCGCTTGAGAATGATGCCGTTGACCTGAGGACGCACTTCAGCAATGCGGTACGCCGTGGTACGGCCCGGCAGCTCAGTGGTCAGGGTATAAGCTTGCGTTTGCAGGGTAACGACACCGACCTGAGGAGGGGGCGGCGCTGGCGCAGCCTCTTGCTTTTTATTGCATCCGCTGAGCAGTGTTGCCAGGGCGACGGCAGTGACCAGAACGGTAACAGCTGGCTTGAATTGCATGAAGATCCTCGGCTCAGGAGCTTGAGTTGCTCAAGAAAGTAAAAAGGTGAAAAAAGGGGTGACTAGATAAGTAGCATGCTAAGGAATATACTTACGTTCATGGTTGTTTGTAAATACCCTGCACTGCGACACTCCAGCACGGCAAGGCATGAAAGTAGGTCCGGGACAAGGCAATACAAAGGCTGCCCGGTGCAGTCGCAGGCCGATTGACGTCATCAGCTTGCGACATTTTGATTGAGGTTTTACTGCCATGGTCCGTCGCACCAAAGAGGAAGCTCAGGAAACCCGAAGCCAGATTCTGGAAGCTGCCGAGAAGGCGTTCTATGAGCGCGGGGTGGCCCGCACCACGCTCGCGGACATTGCCAAGCTTGCGGGTGTGACTCGTGGCGCCATTTATTGGCACTTCAGCAATAAAGCTGATCTGGTGCAGGCGATGCTCGACAGCCTGCATGAGCCGCTCGATGAAATGGCCAAAGCCAGCGAAAGTGAGGACGAAGTTGACCCGCTGGGCTGCATGCGAAAATTGCTGATTCATTTGTTTCATCAAGTTGCACTAGACCCTAAAACCCGTCGCATCAATGAAATTCTGTTTCATAAGTGCGAATTCACCGATGAAATGTGTGACATGCGGCGACAGCGTCAAGCTGCAGCCGTCGACTGCAATGACCGCATCGGGCTGGCCCTGAGCAATGCCGTGCGTAAAAACCAATTGCCTGCCGATCTGAACACCACACGCGCCTCGATCTGTCTGCATGGCTATATTGACGGCATTCTTGGCCAGTGGTTGCTGATCCCGGACAGCTTTGCGCTCTGTAAAGAGGCCGAGCAACTGGTCGATACCGTTCTGGACATGCTTCGCTTGAGCCCCGCTTTGCGTTCTTGAACGGTGCTCAGGCAGCGCTATCCGAACGAATATAACCGGATGGCGCTTGGCCTGTATTTATATCTTCCTGCACGTTGTCGGGATAGTTAGTTTACTAAGTATTTACCTAGGGCCTGTTGCCGTTTCACATGGATAGTCAAAGGAAGGCGTAGGGGATCAAGTCGTCCTGGCTGTCCGGCAGCGCAAGCAGAGCGTCGCGCTCAGTGACCGAGAGTATCGAGCGACGGGCATGTATCAGTTATCCTTGCATAAGTACTGGCAAAGGTTTCCCTACTTATTACCGAGCTCATGGGCCAACTGGGCTTTCTGCTCGCCGGCAGAGGCTCGTTGCCGACGTACGACGGTCTGCTCGTCGGGCAGGTTTTTTTGCGGCCTCGGTAAGCGCCGCGCTGCTTGGTCGGGGCAATGCCCTCGCGCCGTCGCTCGCGAAAGGCGACTCTATTCTTACGGAACAGCATCGCCTTCCCTGACATCCGGTTAGGGTGTACTTCAAACTTGCGTTTTCATGCTCCTGTTCTAAGCTATTAGTGGCCTAAAAATACGCAGTACAGTGATCTGTCTGACCTCTTGCGGATAGGCACTCGCTCACGATAGAAATGGAGCAATACGCATGACTAAGGACCTTGAAAATAATTTCGTGCGCATTAACCAAATAAAAGAAGTCATTGCTCCGGAAGAGTTTGTTAAAACACTTCAAACTCAAGCAGGATATGAGGGCGCGCCTCGGCAAAAAAAAGCTCGAACACGAACTCAAAAGGCAACAGGGCCTGGCCCAGTTCCGTCAGGTACTTTCCAAGTAATTCGTTATGATTATGATTATGGCGATGACGTCTTGGAGCTGCCTGCTAACCCTCCTTTTAAGTCAGAATTTCGCGCGGCGGTGTATCTGCCGAAAGACACCGAAGAAGCTCACCCCGTTGTTATTTTCTTACATGGTCGTCATCACGTGTGCTATTCGGCTACACTTGGTCGCGAACCTAAAATTCAAGCATGGCCCTGTCCGCCCAATAAAGCACCCATCCCCAGTCATGAAGGTTACAGCACGGCAGCAACAGAACTGGCTAGTCATGGTTACGTCGTTGTGTCCCTGTCGGCTAACGCCATTTACGGCATAGGATCAAAGCAACTCCCTAACCTGGAAAGTACATCGCGGGCTCATTTGATTTTAGCTCACCTTGACTTACTCACCGAAGCGAACAAAGGTAATTGCCCAGATCTTCCGCTCCTGAAAGGCAGGCTTGACCTAAACAACATAGGGTTGATGGGGCATTCGCGCGGCGGCGAAGGCGTCGCGCGGACTATCACCCTGAATCGTCTGCTGAAAAGAGGTTATGGTATACCGGCGGCTTTATTATTAGGGGGTACTTCGTATGAAGGTATCAGCGTCCCCGATACCCACACAGCGTTCATTCATCCGTTTTTAGACAGTGACTCCAAAAATTTAAACGGTCAACAATCTTTAGATCTCTCCAGGCTCGCATTCAATGACAATGTATTGCGAAGTTCCGTATTGCTGATGGGCGCCAATCATAACTATTTTAATGAAATATGGTCGCCCGGTTATCCATTGGGATAGGATGACGCTCTCGCTTGGGGTGATCTGACTGTCCCTCGACTGACACAAGAGGAACAGCGTCTTCTAGGGGCATTTTATATCGCTGGTTTTTTTCGCCTGACGCTCGGAGGTGAGCAGCAATTTTTGCCGTTCTTTGATGGTTCATCTGTAAGTGTACCTCTACTGCCCAAGGCCGAAGTTCGAAGTTCTGCACACGTTCAACGATCAAATACTTATAATGTCCAAAGTTTTGAAACTCTTTACTCTGATGACGCTTCATCTACACCAGGAAAATGGGCCTGGACCATCAGGCTGGGGGAGGGCGAAATAAAAAAACAGGCATCATTCAGCAAGTCAGAGCGCTATACACACCACCTCCATCACAGTTTTTTGAACTTGAAAAATACGATAGCATCATCGCCGGCCAAACTCGAACTCTACCCCCGCGACAATGAAGATCCCGTTGATATCTCACGCTACACGCATTTAAGTTTTTACGTCACTCATCTACTCGAAGAGAATCCTCAAGCGCTCGTAAAGCTTGATATTGCGTTAGGTAATCTCATATTAAACCCGGCTGCAAATCAAATCATGTTGTTGCCTGTCGTTGAAATAGTTCCTGGCGTTGAAACTTTCCTCTTGCAGCAAATTTTAGTGCCTCTCAGTAATTTAAATATTGATTTTTCTCAGCCCGTCAATATGCTCTCCTTTACGCTACCTGAAGGCGGAAATATCTATTTGTCCGACATTGCTTTTATCAGTCCAGCTGCAGTCGATACGCCCTCTTTCACCTCGCTACCTTTCATTGCCGTTGAAGACTCCTACATCGAGTCCAAGGAGACAGTTCAGGACCTGAACATTACGGTCACCCTATCAGAGGCTAGTGCGCTGAGCGTCTCCATGCGCCTGGAAACTGTAATATTTCATATGGTTAAAAAAATGATGAAGCTTGAGGCGCTTATTGTATTTGAGCCAGGGCAGGATAAAGTAATCGTCACGTTCTCGATACCTCCAGGTGCCTTGAGGGGCGAGAATGGACACTCTTCTCTCATTCTCGTGCGAGGACTATCGAATGCTTTATTTCAACGTGACCAAGCAACCTTGTTTGTCACAAATCCCATAAAATAACAATCATGACGGTACAAGGGCCGCCGCTGAAACTAAGGGTGCGGCCTGACCTTTTAGGAACGGTCTGAAGTAAGACCTTCTTTTCACAGCGGCCCCGCGCTAAACGCTTAAAAAAGACGTATTGTTAACATCACGAAAAAATCGGCCTGCATTCATAAATTAGCCGCTTTTCAGAACCCATAACCCCACGGCTCTTTGCGTCCGTTGTCTGGGGCAGCGAAAACGCTGAAAAGTCGCTATTTTTGTAGGACATGAGTAGGACGCTTCTTGAAATGCGTGGCTGATTTCCCAAAGTAATTTTCGCGTATTGCCCCTCTCCGAAAGACCCTTCAGTCTCTGCAGTCAGAAAACTTCAGATTGAGAGGACAGGGCATGTCAGAAATTGTCTCTGATGACGTAAGCCCTTTGGGTCGGCTCAGGTATCAGGCTGCGAGTCTGGCGATCAACTCTGCTGAAGGCGATCCAGTCGTTCGCCTAGGGCTGATTACCACGCTCTACTTCAGGCACGGCCACACACTGGAAACCAAACAGCGGATAGAAGAATGTTTCGTCTGGTTTCGCCAGCAGTTCAAAGCCAGGCTCAAATGGCAGTTCTACAAGCACCTGCGAAAAATGACGCCCAGCAGCTTTGCCGGTTGTCGACGCAAGATTCTCGACAGTTCGCCGGACGAGCAATTTATCTGGTCGATTGGCAGTGGCACGTTGCAAGAAACTGCCGAGTATCGGCTGTTTGTCATGAACACGCCCCGAAGCCAGGCCGACATTGATCGCTCCTGTCTGAAAATGGTCTTGCCGTTGTCCATGCTGCTTGAGCCCGAAGGCGCTCAACGCTATGAGTGCTGGCTTAAATACCTGTGTGATCAGGTCCAGGCAGAGCATGGCTATGGTGGTCTGGCGTGCGTGTTTCCTAATGACGGTCATCACTACTTCCCGTTGGAATACCAACTGGCGCAGAAATATACCGGCCTGATGGTCGATCCCTTGCCGCATATAGACAGCTTGCGCTTGCTCGATCACATCAAAGGGGTGAATTGGTACACGATTATTGGTAACCGCTTTGTCGCGCGGTTGGGCGGCAGCGATGCATTGCGCCGACAGCTCAGCCGTTGCAGTGCCGTCGTTTTTCATGCCTATAACGATGGCTTGATCATCCGCGCCGGCGTCTTGCCGGACCTGGGCAGGCAGGGTGAGGCGTCGCCAGCGGCTTACGTTGATGTGAACGCTGCGCTCAAATCGATACGCGTACAGGACACCGGTTGTCTGCACCCCTATCCCGTGCATGGAGGCTTTAGCGAAGCGTCCACCGCGCGGTGGTATGCGCGCTTCGACGAACAGCCCAAGCCTGCGCTTAACGTGGGTGACCCCTGCACGCACACCGGTTACTGGTTCAGCAACGCCACGGCGCGCTCGCGGCGACTGTTTACCGAAGGTGACGTCATGCCGGCTTTCCCGCACTTGAAGGCTGGGCGGGTTCAATGGTTTTGGGTGGAAGGGGCCAAGTGATAGTGGGCTCAATGACTTTCTGAGGACCAGGGACCGACGCCAGGGGTACCCAAACTCGTCTCGATGAATACTGCGTTATCCCCATCAGCGGTCTACGCTCAGACGACACCGTAAAGCCACGACCCGAAACCTGCGCCGCTGCCCGCGATAACCTTGGGCATGGCGATCTTCGAGGAATAACAATTGAACAAAATCTACTCGACCGCCGAATCAGCTCTGCAAGGTCTCGTCGAAGATGGCATGACCCTGGCGGTTGGCGGCTTTGGCCTGTGTGGTATTCCGGAAGCCTTGATCGCCGCGCTACGAGACAGCGGCAAGCGTGAGTTGACCGTCATCAGCAACAACGCTGGCGTTGACGGCTTTGGCCTGGGCCAACTGCTCACCACCCGGCAGATCCGCAAAATGATCTCGTCCTACGTGGGCGAGAACAAAGAGTTCGAGCGTCAGTATCTGGCTGGAGAGCTGGAGCTTGAATTCACCCCTCAAGGAACACTGGCCGAAAAGTTGCGTGCGGGCGGCGCGGGTATCCCGGCGTTTTTTACCAAAACCGGTTACGGCACCTTGGTCGCCGAGGGCAAGGAAACCCGTGAGTTCGATGGCGAGTGGTTCGTGATGGAGCGCTCCCTGCGCGCCGACGTTGCCTTGGTCAAAGCCTGGAAGGCGGACAAATCCGGCAACCTGGTGTTCAACAAGACCGCGCGCAACTTTAACCCGCTGGCAGCCATGGCCGCGAAAGTCTGCGTGGTCGAAGTCGAAGAGATCGTCGAGCTCGGCGAGCTGGACCCGGATCAGATTCACTTGCCGGGCATTTACGTACAGCGTCTGGTGCTCAACGCCACGCCTGAAAAACGTATCGAACAACGCACTGTGCGGAGCGCCTGATCATGGCCTGGACTCGTGAAGAAATGGCGCAACGCGCTGCCCAAGAATTGCAGGACGGCTTTTACGTCAACCTCGGTATCGGTTTGCCGACGTTGGTCGCCAACTACATTCCCGAAGGCATGGACGTTTGGCTGCAAAGTGAAAATGGCCTGCTGGGTATCGGCCCGTTTCCGCGTGACAACGAAGTCGACCCTGACCTGATCAATGCGGGTAAACAGACCATCACCACGTTGCCCGGCAGCAGCTTTTTCAACAGTGCCGACTCGTTTGCGATGATCCGGGGCGGCCATATCAACCTGTCGATTCTTGGGGCCATGCAGGTTTCTGAAAAAGGTGATCTGGCCAACTGGATGATCCCTGGGAAGATGGTCAAGGGCATGGGGGGCGCCATGGACCTGGTAGCCGGGGTCAAGCGTGTTGTCGTATTGATGGAGCACACGGCCAAGGGCGGCGCCCACAAGCTGTTGAAAAACTGCGACCTGCCGTTGACCGGCGTTGGCGTGGTCGACCGGGTCATCACCGACCTGGCCGTGCTGGATGTCACCGAGGCCGGTTTGAAACTGGTGGAAATTGCCCCTGAGGTGAGCCTGCAAGCGCTGCAAGACGCTACGGGGTGCAAGGTGATTTCCGATTGAAACATTCTGCGAGGCCGGTCAGGCAGGCCCGGCTTAAGGGGGCGGTCCAGCGAACCTTGTCTTTGTGAATAATTCCCTATCTCCACCAGCCGTCTAAGCTATGACGACACTAATAAGATTGGGGAATGCGCAATGAGGGGTCTGCTGAAACAAGCTGTAGTGGGCGGATTGTTATGCCTGTGCTTCAGCCATGCTTGGGCGGCAGCTGAAACGACGGCGAAAACAGTCGATGATGGGCAGGCCGCCAAGGCCTTGCTGGTCAAAGCGCTGGCTCGATATCACGATCAGGGCGATAAGGCATTTGCCGAATTCAGCCGTCAGGGGGACTTCGTCAAGGGGGAACTCTATGTCTATGTGGTCGATACCAACGGCGTGATGCTGGCCAGCGGCGGGCCTTCCGTTGCGTTGATCGGACGTGACGTGTCCGATTTACTGGGACCTGATTTGCAAAAAGCGTTCAAGCAAGGCCTGGCGGCACCGCAAGCCGAGGGTATCCAGCAGGCAGAATACCGCTGGCAGAACTGGAGCGATGGCAAGGTCGAGCTCAAGCACGTGTACTACCAGCGTGTGGGTGACCGGATCCTGGCGGTCGGTTATTACCTGCCACGCGCATCGTCCGAACAGGCCAAGGCCTTGCTGGACAAAGCCTCCGCTGAACTGGCCAAGGACGAGCAGGGCACCCTCAGCGCCATCAACAGTTTGAAAGGCGGGTTCCTTCACGATGACCTCTATGTGTTCGTGGTCGATCTGAACAACCAGCGTTATGCCGCCCACGGTACCAATCTGCGGCTGATCAATACGGATTTCAGCAAGGTCAAAGACCCTGAAGGTAAGCCCGTGGGCGAGCCGATTCTGGCGTTGATCAAAAAACAGGACGAGGGCGAATACGAATACCGCTGGCGCAACCCGGTGACCAACAAGGTAGAGAACAAGCACGCGTACGTGCGCAAGGTCGGTCACTATCTGGTCGCGGTGGGTTACTACAGCCTATAACGTCATCAACCCTGTCGCTTCGTCAGACCGCCGCGAATCAGCGACCTGGCGAAGCTGTTTCAGACGTCCCTGTCTTTGTCCCCGCGCCCGCGCAACAGGTTGTCAGGCATCGCCAGTGCGGCGGCCAGACCTAACAGCGAAATCCCCGCGCTGACCATCAGTAAATGCCGGAATGTCAGGAGCAATTCCCCTCGCAAGTATTGTTGCGCCGGTCCACTGGCGGCATTCAGGCTGTCCATCAATACGTTGCCCGAACTGCCTTCGGCGCCCATGGGGGTGCCGCTCAGTTGTGCGAGGCCGGACCGTTGCAGCATTGCCAGCAGCAGCGCCGACATCAGTGCCACACCGACTGCGCCACCCAGTGAGCGGAACAGGTTGGTGGTGCTGGTGGCGACGCCCATGTCTCGCTGCGCCACCGAATTTTGAGTGCCGACCAGCGACGTTGGGAACTGCAGGCCGCTGGCAAAACCGGTCAACACCATGAACGCACCGCTGAGCAGCGCTGCTTGCGGTGGGGTGTAGGCCATGCCCAGGATGGCAAGGGGCATCAACACTGCTCCGATGAGAATCATCGGTTTGTAGCGCCCGGTCATTGAGGTGCGCCGGCCGGCGAAATACGCGCCCATGGGCATGCCGATGGCCAATGGCATCAGGTGCAGGGCTGCGCTGTCGGCACCGCCGCCGGTCACGGTCTGGAAGCGCAGTGGCAGCAACACGATCAAGGAGATGGCCTGGAAACTGGTGAAGAACATCGTGCACCAGCACAACACCGCGTTGCGATTTGCAAACAGGTGCATCGGCAGCAAGGGCTCCTGGGTGCGATGCTCGTACCCGACAAACGTGATCAGGGCCAAGAGCGCGATCCCCAGCAGCGCGAGCACCTGGCTGTCGCGCCAGTCATGGCCTTGGCCGATTTCGGTAATGCCCAGCAACAGCGCACTCAGGCCGATGATCATCAGCAGCGTGCCGAGGTAGTCGATGATCGGCTTGCGTTGTGGAATAGGCAGCCCGACCAGCCTGCGGTGGGCGATCCACAAGGCGCTGATGCCCAGCGGCAGATTGATCAGGAATACCCAGCGCCACGACAGGTATTGGGTCATGAAGCCGCCGAGCACCGGCCCGGCCACGCTCGCCAGCGCGTACATGCCGCTGAAGTAACCTTGATAACGCCCGCGTTCGCGAGGCGGGATGATGTCGCCAATGATCGCCTGACTGACCGAAACCATGCCGCCCGCGCCGATGCCCTGAAGTATCCGCGCCAGCACCAGTTGCTCCATGCTTTGGGCCACGCCGCAGAACAATGAGGCCAGGGTGAACATTCCCAGACCAAACAGCATCAGGCGCCGGCGTCCATACAGATCGCCGAGCTTGCCATAAATAGGCACCGCAACAGTCATCGCCACCATGTAGGCAGAGATCACCCACGCGAGCAGGTCGAAATCGTTGAATTGCGCAGAGATCGCCGGCATCGAGACTGCAACAATGGTCTGATCCAGTGCGCTGAGAAAGACCGCCATCATCAGCGCGAATAACACGCCTCGGATCGCAGGTTTAGGTTGGTTGAGACTGGTCAAGTAGGGGCTCAACTAGCAGTGACCTCGCCGTAAAAGTCGGCAGGACAGGGCAGGCTATTCTAGACCGATAGCAGGCTACTCGATAGGGCGGTATGCATGCCGGCCGAATAACAAATTGCGAATCTCTGTCAAAGGTTCTCATCCCATTCGGGTCCTGCCTTGAACCGGTCGACGAGGAAGTCCAACAAACTGCGCAAGGTGGTGGGCATATGCTTGCGTGAGGCGTACACCGCATACAGGGTCAGGTCCAGAGGCCGCGCTTCGGGTAATAGCCGGATCAGCTCACCGTTGCGCAGAAACGGGCTGACCAGGTACGACGGTAGCATTGCCACGCCGGCTCCAGCCATGGTTGCACGCATCAGGGCGGTGGTTTCGTTGCCACTGATATTGCCGTGGATAGGCACAGCGACCTGTTCGCCATCCTGCTCGAAATGCCACAGGCTTTTACCGAAATAGGAATGTGTCAGGCAATTATGCTCGCTGAGGTCTTCCACTCGCAGTGGCGAGGGATGTTCGTGCAAGTAGCCCGGTGACGCGCAGATCACCGAGCGACAGACCGTTAGGCGCCGCGCAATCAGATTCGGGTCCAAGTCATTGCTGGCTCGAATGGCCAGATCAATGCGCTCGTCGATCAGATTCACCGTGCGGTCCAGGGCCTGCATATCGATGCTCACGCCGGGGTGCCGTTTAACGAAGTCGCTGACCGCATCGGCCATTTGCGCGTGACCGAAAGAGGTACTGACGCTGATGCGTAAAGCGCCGCGCAGCGTATCGGCCGGAACGCTGACAGCCGCCTGCATATCGGCCGACAGCTCTAATAACTGCCGGCAGCGTGGCAGGGTTTCGTTGCCTGCGGCGGTGAGGCTCAGTTTGCGCGTGGTGCGGTGCATCAGGCGTGCGCCGATCCAGTCTTCCAGCTCGGCCAGGTAGCGCGAAATCACTGGTCTCGACATGTCCAGATGGTCCGCCGCTGCTGACTGGCTGCCCCTGTCCACCACTGTCACGAACACCCGCATTGCGATTAGCCGATCCATGATTTGCCCGATTTTAGAAACAAACTATGCTCAAGCATCGCATTTTTTGTACTGAGTCGCGCAACTAAGCTCTGTTCATTACCTTACCTTCGGAGAACCACCATGAGCAAAATCGCAATTATCGGTGCCACCGGCCGTGCCGGAAGTCAGCTGTTAGAAGAAGCCCTGCGCCGTGGTCATAGCGTGACGGCCATTGCTCGGGACCCTTCCTCTCTCGCCGGACGTGCGGGCGTGGTCTGCAAAAACCTGGATGTCAGCGATGCCAAGGCCTATACCGATGCAGTCGCCGGGCATGACGTGGTGATCAGTGCGACGCATTTTTCCAGTGTGTCGGCCCGCGCGACCATCGAACCGGTGAAGCAGGCTGGGGTTCCCCGTCTGTTGGTGGTAGGCGGGGCTGGCAGTCTGTTCGTCGCGCCGGGTCTGCGGGTGATCGATACGCCAGACTTCCCTGAAGAGTACAAAGCCGAAGCCGGCGCGGGTGTGGCGTTTCTGGAGACGCTGAGTCAGGAAAAGTCGCTGGACTGGACCTTTCTTTCGCCGTCGGCGGAGTTCTTCGAAGGCGAACGCACCGGTGCATTTCGTCTGGGTAAAGACGATTTGCTGGTCAGTGCCGCCGGTAAAAGTTCGATCAGCTTTGCCGACTATGCCATCGCCATGCTCGATGAAGTTGAGCAGCACGCGCACCCGCGTCAGCGCTTTACAGTTGGCTATTGAGCGTCAGTTATTGACTGGCGCGCTCGGCCGCCTGGACGAGCAGCCAGTCGATCAGTTCGCGTAACTCGGGCGATGGGTCGGAGCGTTCGGGATACACCAGGTAATACGCGGCACCGGTGCGCACCTTGAGGTCGAAGGGCGCCACCAGCCGTCCGGCGCTGAGGTCCTCGCCGATCAGAGCCCAATCACCGATGGCCACGCCTGTCCCTTGTGATGCGACTGACATGGCGAGGTCCAGCGTGTCGAAATGCTGGCCCTTGGCGATATTACTGACGGTCGCTCCGGCGACCTTGAGCCAGCTTTCCCAATCACGCTGGTCGCGAGTCGGGTGCAGCAGCATGTGCTGCTCCAGATCGGCCAGGGTCTTGAGCGGTATCGGCCCGGCCAACAGTTGCTGAGAACAGACCGGGGTCAATTGCTCATCGAATAGATGATGTGCCGCCACCGAATTGGCCGGCGGTGCCCCATACACTACGGCGGCATCAAACTCTTCGCGGCGGAAATCCACGGCATGTTGCACGGTGGTGGTCAGCTCGACGGGGACATCCGGGCGCTCTTTCTGCCACTGCAACAAACGCGGCAGCAGCCACCGCATCATGCACGTCGGGGCCTTGAGTCGCAGGGTTTCGCGTTTCGCACCGACGTGTTCGACCGCTTCGTCGATCAACGAAAACACTTTCTGAATCCGTGGGAACAGCTCGCGCCCTTGGGCGGTCAGGCTCAGTCCGCGTGCCTGGCGCTGGAACAACGTATAGCCCAGATGACTTTCCAGCCCCGAGATCTGCCGGCTCACTGCGCCTTGGGTGATGTGCAGCAGTTCTGCGGCCCGCGTGAAATTGCAGCACTGGGCTGTAATCAGAAAAGTATGCAGGGCAGGTAAGGGCGGCAGGCGTTTCATCGGGGCTCAGGCATGAATGGAGGACATGCCTAGCATGACATTTTTTGCGTTGTCACCGCTACGGCATGCCGGGTCCAATTGGGCCTCATCTGCAGTGTGTCTGGCAGGCCTGAGCGCCGCGACAACGTGCAGTTCCCGAATAAAAGAAAGGCAGGCGAACATGGCAACGTGCGGCGAAGTATTGGTCAAATTGCTCGAGGGCTATGGCGTCGAGCAGGTCTTCGGTATCCCGGGTGTGCACACCGTCGAGCTCTATCGCGGGCTCGCCGGCTCGTCGATCAACCATGTCACGCCGCGCCATGAGCAAGGCGCCGGCTTCATGGCCGACGGTTATGCGCGCACCCGTGGCAAGCCGGGTGTGTGCTTCATCATCACCGGCCCCGGCATGACCAACATCACCACGGCCATGGGCCAGGCCTACGCTGACTCGATTCCGATGCTGGTGATTTCCAGTGTGCAATCGCGCAGCCAGTTGGGCGGCGGGCGCGGCAAGTTGCATGAGCTGCCATCGCAGAGCAATCTGGTCGCGGGCGTTGCCGCGTTTTCCCACACCTTGATGTCGGCGTCGGAATTACCGGCAGTGCTGGCTCGCGCGTTTGCGTTGTTTCAGGCCGGTCGTCCACGCCCGGTGCACATCGAAATCCCCCTTGATGTATTGGTAGAAAATGCCGACGCGTTGCTCACCAGCGAACCTGTGAATGTCAGCCGTGCCGGTGCGGCGCCCGAGGCCATCGCGCGAATGGTCAGCCTGCTGGCGGCGGCCAGGCGGCCATTGATTCTGGCCGGTGGTGGCGCCATAGATGCCGCGCCTGCGTTGGCACGGCTTGCTGAACAGTTGGAAGCCCCGGTAGCGCTGACCATCAATGCCAAGGGCATGCTGCCATCGCGTCACCCACTGTTGATCGGCTCAACCCAATCGCTGGTGGCGACGCGTGCGCTGGTAGCTGAGGCCGATGTGGTATTGGCCATCGGCACCGAACTGGCCGAAACCGATTACGACATCACCTTCGCCGGTGGTTTCGAGATCCCGGGTGCATTGCTGCGCATTGATATCGACCCTGATCAGACCGTGCGCAACTATGCGCCGCAGGTGGCGCTGGTCGCCGATGCCGACACGGCCGTGCAAGCTTTGTTGGCCGGGCTTGGCAAAAAAGAACTGGCTCCACGCTGCGCGGACTGGGGCCACACGCGCGCCGCTGCGTTGCGCGAAACCCTGGCGACCACCTGGGACGACGCCACTCGCGGGCAGACTGTTTTTTTGCAGACGGTGCTCGACGTGTTACCCGATGCGGTGCTGGTCGGCGACTCGACTCAACCCGTCTACACCGGCAATTTGACCCTCAATCTGGAGCAGCCGCGTCGCTGGTTCAACTCATCGACCGGTTACGGCACCCTCGGTTACGCCTTGCCTGCCGCGATTGGCGCCTGGCTGGGGCGTGCTTCTGAAGCCAAGGCTCGTGGCGCCGTGGTGTGCCTGATAGGCGATGGGGGTTTGCAATTTACCCTCTCGGAACTGGCCAGCGCTGTGGAAGCGCGCACGCCGATCATCGTCCTGCTCTGGAATAACCAGGGCTACGAGGAAATCAAAAAATACATGGTCAACCGCTCGATTGAACCGGTGGGCGTCGACATTTATACCCCCGACTTTATCGGCGTCGCCAAAGCCTTGGGCTGTGAAGCAGAGAGGATTGCTGGCGTCGAGGAACTGAAGCTGGCGTTGCGAAAAGCGGGCGACCGCCAATGCCCGACCTTGATCGAAATAGACCAGACCCTCTGGATGACCGGAATGAAAGCATGCTGAACGCTCAAGCGAACCCGAATAGCACACCCCTTGCTGGGCTCTACATTGATGGCCAATGGTTGTCGGGCAGTGAGCAACTTAGGGTGATCAACCCGGCCACCGAAGCGCCGCTGGCGACGTTGGCTGGCGGCGATGCCACGGACGTCGAACACGCTGTGCGAGCCGCGCGTCTGGCACTCCCTATCTGGTCACAGACCACGGGAGCGGCCAGGGGCGTGCTGTTGCGCAAGATCGTCAGCGGGGTGCGGGAACGACGCGAGCGACTGATTGAGCTGCAATCGCGCAACAACGGTAAGCCGCTGTTTGAGGCCGCAATCGATGTCGATGATGTCATCGCCACATTCGACTATTACGCCAGCCTGGCCGAAGCGCTGGACGGGCAGCAAGACAGCACCGTGACGCTACCCAGTGAAGACTTCGCGGCGCGTCTACGGCGTGAACCGTGTGGCGTCGTCGGGTTGATCGTGCCGTGGAACTTCCCGATGGTCACCACTGCCTGGAAGCTGGCCCCCGCCTTGGCAGCCGGCTGTTGCGTGGTATTGAAACCGTCGGAAGTCACGCCGCTGCCGGAGCTCGAACTGGCCGACATCATTGCGCAAAGCGGTCTGCCCGCCGGGGTGTTCAACCTGGTCTGCGGGACCGGGCTGGCAGTCGGTGCGCCACTGTCGGCGCACCCGAACGTCGCGAAAATCTCATTTACCGGCAGCACTGCGGTGGGGGTTCAGGTTATGCAGCGGGCCGCTGAAACGGTCAAGGGCGTGAGCCTGGAACTCGGCGGTAAGTCCTCGCTGCTGGTGCTGGCCGATGCCGATCTGGATCTGGCGGTGGAGCTGGCCAGCGGTGGCGGATTTTTCAATGCCGGGCAGATGTGTTCAGCCACCAGTCGTGTATTGGTTGCCGATGAGTTGGTCGACGCATTCCTCGAAAAGCTCAAGGCGCGCGCCGAAGCCATCCGCGTGGCCGACCCCTTCGAGCCCGAAGTCGAGATGGGCGCACTGGTCAATCAGGCTCAATACCAACGGGTGCTCGGGCATATCGCGCGGGGTGTGAACGACGGCGCACGCCTGGTGTGCGGTGGTAAGCGGCCTGCGGATCTATCCCGCGGATATTTTATACAGCCCACGGTGTTCACCGATGTGCCCCTGGACAGTGCGTTATGGCGCGAAGAGATTTTCGGCCCTGTGCTGTGCGTGCGCCGTTTCGCCACGGAAGACGAGGCCATCGCCTTGGCCAACGACAGCGAATTCGGCCTTGTGGCCAGCGTGGTCAGTCGCAATCCGGGCACGGCTGATCGTGTCGCCAATGCACTGCAAGCAGGCCTGGTATGGATCAACGCGCCGCAGGTGATTTTTCCGCAGGCCGCGTGGGGTGGCTACAAGCAGAGCAGCATCGGTCGCGAGCTGGGGCCTTGGGGACTGCAGGCTTTTCAGGAACTCAAACACGTCATCCGCGCCGCCTTTTAGCACCAAAGCAGCTCACGCATGCCTCCTGTCGAGGCATGCGTTTGACACATGGCTTCAATGACAAATTTTCGATTGTTGCGTCTCAAGCCCCGCCTCAGGATGACCGTGTCGAATCAGCCACGGCCCCCGGAGCACGGGAGCTGTAGCGGGATCAACTGGCGCACTCAGCCTGGGGCGAAGCTGCGATCAATCCTCACTTTTAGAAAAACAAAAGGAGTCCGTCATGGGCGAGCATGATCTGAACAGAAGGCAATTCATCAAGACGGTGGGCGTTGCATCGGTCGCCGCGGCTGCGATGTCGATGCCCTTCATCAGGGCCAGTGCCAGTGATACCCGGTTTCAGGGGAAAACCCTGCGCTTGCTCACCTGGTCCGACGACACTGGCCTGGCGGCACTGCGCAATATCGCGGCCACCTTCGAAGCCAAAACCGGTGCCAAGGTTATTGCCGACCGTACTGGCAGCACCTCGGAAATGGTCGCCAAGCTCAAGGCCGGTGGTGATCGTCCGCAATACGACATCATCACCCTCGCCGGTGTCGGTGCTGAAGGCCTGGCCGCTGCCGGTCTGCTGGAAAAACCAGACCTCAATCGCATCCCCAATATTGTCGACGTGCCTGAAAAATACCGCACAGGCGCCAACGGTCACGGCATCGGTTATCTACTGTGGTGCAACAGCCTGATCTACAGTACCCGCACGGTAAAAGAAGCGCCGGACAGCTATGCCGCACTGTGGGATCGGGATCTGGCACCGAACATTTTCCTGCCGCCGCCGAACTGGACCGAGGCCATGGACCTGATCATCATCGCCGCCAAACTGGCCGGTGGCGATGAGCACAACATCGAACCCGGTTTCAAGAAACTGGCAGAGCTCAAGGACCGCGTAGTGACCTTGGGCGAGAACCCGAACCAGATTGCAGAGCTGTTCCGCACGGGCTCGCTGGACATGGGTGGCCTGTATGCCCCGGCGTTCTTTCCGAAACAGATTCGCGATCCGGCCTACGGTCTGGGTGCTACCTTTGGTATGAAAGAAGGCTTCTATACCGACCTGATGCAGTCGGTCATGCCGAAAAATCGTCCGGGCGACACCGATCTGGCTTACGCCTTCATCAACCATTCTCTCGACCCTTTGGTGCAGGGCAAGATGGCCGAAGACATCTTCAACGGCCCGGTCAACGCCAAGGCAATCATCTCGGCAGAAGCGCGCAAGAGCCCGTACATCCTTACGCCGGAACAGATTGCCGACAAAGCGATCATGCACGACAACGCTTTCCTGGCCACCGTTCACGATCAGTGGATTCGTCGTTACACGGAAATCTTCTCTTCCTGAGTTGCGAATCGCGGGCAAGCAAGCGCCTACATGCTCCTGTAGGAACGCGCTTGCCCGCGATGCTGAATCCATCTCCCACGAGATCACCGCCATGGAACACCCTCCTTTGATCAGCTCGGCCGCCGCGCCCTCGGTACGCCGGGCTAAAACGATTTCCCCCACGGCGCGCGCCTGGCTTTTTCTCTCGCCATCGATGCTGTTTCTCGCGGTGTTGATTGCCGCCAGCCTCCTGGTGTTGCGCATGAGTGTCGGCACCAAGGGCGCCGAATGGTCCGGCTTCAGCCTTGCCAGCTACGCACAACTGGCTGAGCCGTATTACCTGAAGTCATTACTGCTGACCTTGCGCCTGGCATTGTTCAGTGCGGTGATCGCGGTGGTACTGGCGATTCCGGTGGCGTACACCATGTCGCGCTTGCAGTCGCCTTTGTTGCGTCGGGTGTTTCTGGCTGCCGTGCTCCTGCCGCTGCTGGTCAACCTGCTGCTGCAAAGCTACGGCTGGCTGGTGATTCTCGGCCCGGGCGGCATGCTCAATCAGGCGTTGATGGGGCTGGGCATCATCACCCGTCCGGTGATGATGCTCTACAACCAAAATGGTGTGCTGATGGGCCTGGTGCAAACCGCTTTCCCATTGGCGGTATTACCGATTGCCAGCGCCATGCGCGGGGTTTCGCGCAGCTATGAAGAAGCCGCCGCCACCTTGGGCGCCAGTCGTTTTCAAGTGTTTCGCCAAGTAGTGTTGCCGATGAGCCTGCCTGGCATCATCACCGGCGCCACGCTGGTGTTCGCCTACAACGCCAGCAGTTTCGTCGTGCCGTTACTGCTCGGCGGTCGGCGGGTGCCCATGCTGGCGGTGATGGTCCACGACCAGATCGCGCCCCTGATGAACTGGCCTGCTGCCTCGGCTGCCGGTGTGGTGTTGATCGTCACCACCCTGGCAATCATGACCCTCTCTGAATACATCACCGGCCGTCGTCGCCGTCTGCTGGAGGCTTCGCAATGAGCAGCCCCTCGAAAAGCCGCTTGCGCTTTCAACCGATCCTACCTGGAGACACCGGTCGCTTGGCGGGTGTCCTCTCAGGCTTCATTCTGTTGCTGGCCGTGCTGCCGATTCTGACCATGATCGTCATGTCGTTCAGTGGTGCCTCGAACCTGGACTTTCCGCCCAGCAGCTACAGCCTGCAGTGGTACAAGGCCGCCTGGAATACCTTTGTTTCCCCCGACGCCAGTGATGTGTTGAGTCTAGGTAAAGCCATGACCACCAGTCTGTGGGTCGCGTGCCTGACCATGGTCCTGGCGACCCTGGTCGCGGTGCCTGCGTCCTATGCCCTGACACGCTGCGAATTTCGCGGCAAGGGTGTGGCACTGCAACTAATGTCGCTGCCGCTGGTGTTTCCCATGGTGGTGCTCGGTCTGGCGTTGCTGCTGATATTCGACAGCCTGCCGTTTCAGATGAACACCTCGCGGCTCGTTATCGCACACGTAATTCTGGCGCTGCCGTTCGTGGTGAAAAACTGCACTGCGGCGATGATGTCCATCGGCAGCGAAGTCGAGGAGGCCGCGCAAATGCTCGGCGCTTCACCGTTGCGGGCCATTGTCGACGTGGTTGTGCCGTTGATGAAATCGGGGATTCTTGCCGGGATGTTGTTGGCGTTTATCGTCTCGTTCAACGAGTTCACCGTCACCTACTTCCTCTACAACATCGACGTGATGACCGTGCCGATCTGGATGTACAGCCGCACCGTGTCATCGCTGGATCCGACCGTCTTTTCGTTTGCCGTGTTGATCGTGCTGATCGACTTCGTCCTGATTTGGGCGTTGGAGAAGCTGGTCGGTGAAGGTGGCGTTTCGTTCTAATTTTTTGAGGTTTAGGTAAATGACCGGATTAATCCTGGAAAACGTCGAGAAATTCTACGGCTCGGCCTGCGCGGTAACGGACGTCAACCTGCACCTGCCCGAAGGCAAACTGGTATGTTTTCTCGGCCCCTCCGGCTGCGGCAAGACCACCTTGTTGCGCATGATCGCGGGCCTGGAAACCTTGAGCGGCGGCGAGATTCGTCTCGATGGCGAGGACGTGAGCCATACCCCGGCGCACCAGCGCAACTTCGGCATGGTGTTCCAGTCACTGGCGCTGTTCCCGCACATGACGGTGGGGGAAAACATCGCGTACCCGTTGAAACTGCGTGGCGTAAGCAAGGCCGACCAGCAAGCGCGGGTCAAGGAATTGCTTGAGTTGATCCAGTTGCAGCAAATGGTTGATCGGCCAGTGGCCAAGCTTTCGGGTGGTCAGCGTCAGCGCGTGGCCATTGCGCGGGCGATTGCATCGCACCCCAAGCTGCTGCTGTTGGATGAGCCCTTGTCGGCACTCGATGCCAAGCTCCGCGAGTCGATGCAGGTGGAGATTCGCCAACTGCAACAACGGCTGAATATCACCACTATCCTGGTGACTCACGATCAGCGCGAAGCCATGACCATGGCCGACATTGTGGTGGTACTGGGACAGAATCGCGTGCAACAAGTTGGCACGCCGATTGAGATCTATCGCAACCCGGCCAACGAGTTCGTCGCCGACTTTATTGGCTCGGGCAATATCTTTCCTGCTATCGCACTGGGCAACGGGCGCGTCGGCTTGCCCGGCGGTGAAGCGTTGGACGTACCGATCTGCGCGAGCATTGAGGCGGGTGCCAAGATCAAAATGTTGGTGCGCCCGGAGGATCTGCAACTATCGTTGCCGCTGCCGACTGCTGGCAATCGTCTGTTGGGCACCGTGACCTTCGTTCGTGATATCGGCGCGACCATCGAAACCACTATCGATTGCGCCGGTGTTTCGCTGACCGCGCTGAGTACCCCGTGCCAGGGCTTCGGTCTGAGCATCGGCAATCCGGTGTCGATCACCATTCCTGCCGAGGCTTGCCGGGTACTGACGGCCTGAACGTGTATGACTGACCGCTGGTGGCGGGTTAAACGCGCTTGCGCAGCCGAGCCAGGTCGCGCAAGGGCGGTGCGCCGAACAGACGGCTGTACTCGCGACTGAACTGCGAAGGGCTTTCATAGCCGACCCGATAACCGGCTGCCGAGGCGTCCAGCCCGTCAGCCAGCATCAACCGTCGGGCTTCCTGCAACCGTAGCTGCTTTTGGTACTGCAAGGGACTCATGGCCGTCACCGACTTGAAGCGATGGTGCAGCGTTGACACGCTGAGGTTCACTTCGCGCGCCAGATCTTCGATCCGCAAGGGTTGCTCGTAGTTGCTGTTGAGCCATTTTATTGCCTGCGTGACGCGATGCGTCTGGCTGTTGGACATCGCGATTTCATACAGCTGATAGCCCTGCTGACTGCGTAACAGACGGTAAAGGATCTCGCGCTGAATCAGCGGCGCGAGCATGGCAATGTCTTTTGGAGTGGACAGCAAGCGTGTCAGACGCAGCACTGCATCGAGCAGTTGCGAATCAATGCGCTCGATATACAGCCCGCGTCCGGTCGGACGGGTCGGCACGCTCATGAGGCCGGCTTCGGCGATCAGGGTATTGATTTGCGCGGGGTCGATGTCCAGACGCAGCGCCAGGTTCGGGTGCTCCGGCGTGGCATGCTGAATACAGCCACTGAGCGGCATCGCCACCGAAAGCACCAGATAATTCAGCGGGTCATAGGTGTAGCTTTCGTCACCCAGGCGCACGTCCTTGCTGCCTTGGGCGAGGATGCACAGCGCTGGTTGCGCCAGCGTCGGAAACGATTGGACCGGATGATCGTAGCGAACCATGTACAGCGGCGCGACGGCAGTGGTGAAAATGCCATCTTCAGGCGCAAAGCGTCGAATGATATCGGCCAGCTCGGCACGCTGCTTTTCCATATCATCGTCCACCTGAACGCTAGGGGGCTCACGCTGTAACATGCCTCGAATCCTCTGATGGTTCACCGATGAGCACAGCCTATTTTTGTGCAAAAAAAAGCGCTACCTGGATTCTGCTCAATGCTTGCCTGATTCTGTCGGCGCGCGTGCAGAGAGGCAGCAACTCCCGCTTATCAAGGCCTGAACTTGCTTGATGCTCCGTTGTTCGACAGGCGCGGAATTGTTGCGCTCAGGTTCAGGTGCAACAGGCAGCAAACACCCTGATGCAGTAATAGGCAATAACCGGGCAGAAACCGGCTAACGGCAAATTCCCCTACCGGCCTAATCTCTGGTGCTGTAGCGAGTTGCGCCGCGCCCCATAAAAGCTGTCCACCTCAGGAGTGCAGATCATGCCCAATCCAGGCCCCGTGAGCCACCTTGCCTTTGCCCGTGCCCGAACCGGATGCAGTGCACACTTGGGCGTGCGATTGAGTCGCCTGATCGAACCGACGCTGAAGGCTCCTGGCTGTCTGCACTTTGCGTTGCAGCAATCAATGTGCGATCCGGATTTGTGGTTGGTGTCCGGCTTATGGTCTAGCGAGCAGGCGATGAACGCTTACTTCTCGACCCCGGAACTAAGCGTTTTCGCTGACGTGGTGCAGGAACTGGTGGTCAGCAGTCTGGATTTTCATACCTTTGCCACTGTTAGCGCGGCGCAGGCTAACCAGATGCACGGTGTGGACATGACCACCGCCCTGCGGTCTGGCGTGCAAACGGTTTAGAATTGCCGCGATCCCATTAACAGGCAGGATAAGCGGCATGGCACGTAAAGAGTTCAAAGACGTCGAAGCGGTTTCCGCAGTCATGCCCGGTGAGGGCGGTTACGATGCGGCGATTGCCGTCAAAGCCCATGGCGCGGGTGGCGCGCCACGTTTTCATCGTGTGCTGGACGGGCAAAAATTCAAAACAGCGCATGAAGCCGACCAGGCCGCGACCGAGGTATTGGCCCGTCTGGTCGATGTCGATGCGCACGGCGAGTTGGTGTTTTAACCTGGTTTAAACGGTGGGCCGGTACATCTTGAACAGTGATTCCGGCCCCAGCTGAAAGTAATCGGCAGGGCCGCCTCCGCGCAAAATAGGCTCTGCGGCCGCAGTGTCGTAGATGCCGTCTTTCAACAGTGACTTGGCAATATGCACCGCCACCACTTCGCCAAGAATCAGCCAGCTCGACACCAACTCTCTGTTCGCGCGTTGCAGCTGCACGATCTGCGTGACCTTGCATTCGAACGACACCGGCGTCTCCAGCACGCGCGGCACCTTGATGATGCGCGATGCCACGGGGGTCAGGTTCGCCAACTCAAATTCATCAGTTCCCGGCGGGACGGCTGCGCAGCTCTTGTTCATTGCTTCGGCCAGTGGCCGCGTCGCCAGATTCCAGGCGAACTCGCCAGTCTGTTCGATGTTATTCAGGCTGTCCTTACGACCGACACTGCAAAAGCCAATGATTGGCGGAATGTAGTTAAAGGCGTTGAAGAAACTGTAAGGCGCCAGATTCAGATTGCCCTGAGCATCCTGGGATGAAATCCAGCCGATAGGACGCGGGCCGACGATGGCATTGAACGGGTCGTGGGGCAGGCGATGCCCTTGGGAAGGTTCGTAGAAATGGATATCGTCTGGCATGGCGGGATTCCTGATGACAACAGCTGCTTTGGGAAAGACTGCCATAGTGCAAGGCATCGACCAGCGTTTCCAGACTTTCATGCCGCGCAAAATTAAGCCCGGCATAAGCCGGGCTGGAAGGAGCAGTGTGAGCTGTTAGCTCACACGGTTTGCACCGACGTGGTCAGCACCATCAGCGGCGACACGGTTTGCACCGACGTGGTCAGCACCATCAGCGGCGACACGGTTTGCACCGACGTGATCAGCGCCATCAGCGGCGACACGGTTTGCACCGACGTGATCAGCGCCATCAGCGGCGACACGGTTTGCACCGACGTGATCAGCGCCATCAGCAGCAACATGAGTAGCGCTAGTGTGAGCCGAACCATTTTCTGCAAAAGCGGGAAGGGCGAACGCGCTGCTGGCCAATACCGAGAACGCCAGGCCGAAGATAAGTTTTGAAGTTTTCATGATGTTTGCTCTGCATGTTCGTGGGTTTTAAGTTGCTATGGGGTGAATGTTACGCCGCTCGGTTTAATTAAGAAGTCATTAAGGATGCTAGCGACTATTGCTGAAATTAATAGTACGTAAATTCTCATATAAATCATGTGGTTGCTGTGGTAGTGGGCGTCGGGAACGGAGGGTAATGTGCACTGGGTACTCGCTTTTTCGGTGACGTCAGACACGAGGTTGGCAGCAGTAGAGTGAGCAGTAGAATTATTATTCTGGAGAGGTAGTGCACGCACTTTTCATACCGAAGTTACGTGTTGTTTGCCGGTGCAACAATACAACGGGCTTTCATAAACTCCGTAAAAGAATCAGCCCGGCATAGGCCGGGCTGAAGGTAAATCCAAGAGGTGTTACCTCAAACGGTTTGCACTGTCCGCGTCATCACTCAGCCGCTACGCCGCTCAGCTTTGTTAATAATTAAACAAAGGGTGCTATTAACTGTCATTAAAAATAATAATTAATAAAAGCCAATAAAATCATGTAGATGTGTGCAGTTGTCGGTGGGTATGCAAACGTCTAATGGATATTTCCGACTTTCTTGCGACCCACTCATGCCCGATTGGGGAGGCCGTTGAGGTGTTAAGAAAAGGGGCGACCACTTGAAGTGGTCACCCCTTTTTTGACTGCGTGTCCCGATTAGAAATCGACATTCACGCTCAGTCGGTTTCAATCCGTGAGTGCTTTCGGGTGTCCTTCATGAACACGTAAACCAGCAGCGAAACGGCAATACAGGCGGTGACGTACCAGTAGTAGCCCGTCTCCATGCCGATGCTTTTGAACCACAGCGCGATGTATTCCGCGGTGCCGCCGAAGATCGATACGGTCAAGGCATAAGGCAAGCCCACGCCCAAGGCGCGAATTTCGGTGGGGAAGAGTTCGGCCTTCACCACGGCATTGATCGAGGTGTAACCGCTGACAATAATCAGCGCCGCCATGATCAGGAAGAACGCACCCCACCAGCTCTGGACGGTGTGCAAGGTGGTCAGGATCGGCACCGTGAACAGCGTACCCAACACGCCGAACGCAATCAGGATAGGACGCCGTCCGATTTTGTCCGACAGTGCGCCGACCAAGGGCTGGATGCACATGAACAGAAACAGCGTGGCCGCTGAAATGGTGGTGGAGTCGGAGATGCTCATGCCGACGGTGTTCACCAGGTATTTCTGCATGTAGGTGGTGTAGGTGTAGAAGGCCAGGGTGCCGCCCATGGTCAGGCCGACCACGGTCATCAGCTCCTTCGGATGACGCATCAAGGTGCGCATCAGGCTTTCTTTTGGTTTCTCTTTTTTCTGGGTGAACGACTCGGTCTCTTCCATCCCGCGCCGCAGGTACAGCGCGACCACGGCACACAGGGCGCCGATCACGAACGGAATACGCCAGCCCCATGCGTACAGCTGCTCAGTGGTCAGGGTTTGCTGAAGGATGATCAGTACCGCCAGCGCGATGAGTTGACCGGAAATCAGCGTGACGTACTGGAAGCTGGAGAAGAAGCCGCGACGTTCCTTGGTGGCCATCTCACTCAGGTAAGTCGCCGAAGTGCCGTATTCGCCACCGACTGACAAGCCCTGTAGCAGGCGGGCGAATATCAGCAGAATCGGTGCGCCGACGCCGATGATTTCGTAACTCGGGGTCAACGCGATGATCAGCGAGCCGAAGCACATCAAGAACACCGATATCATCAGTGCAGCTTTGCGTCCCTTGCGGTCGGCGTAAATGCCCATCAGCCAGCCGCCGATCGGGCGCATCAAAAAGCCCACGGCGAAGATCGCAGCGGTGTTGAGCAGTTGTGCGGTGGTGTCGCCCTGAGGGAAGAACGATTTTGCGAAGTACAACGAGAAAGCGGCGTAGACGTACCAGTCGTACCACTCGACCAGGTTGCCGACCGAGCCGCTGAAAATCGATTTCAGGCGACTGCCTGTGGTTTTTTCTTTGGTCGACGCGGCAGCCGACCCTTTAGACAGAGAGTTGGGGATGTCCATCACGGATCCTTTAAGTCATTATTTTTAGTGGAGCACGCACAAGCGCAGCCTGGCAGTCCTATAGCAGGAGCTGTGCCAGGCCAGTGATGGCCGGTCTAGAAGGGTTTGGGTGATTTTTTAGGCGGGAATCCGCTCATTGGCGTGATTCCCATGAGCGGAAAGTTGCCGATAGGGCGGCTTATTCCGCAACCAGCAGAAACATTTCCCGTTGCAGGCCGTGACGCTGCATTTTCTCGTTGAGGGTCCTGCGTGGCAGTTGCAGTTCGTGGAGGACGGCCTTGATGTCGCCTTTGTGCCGGGTCAGTGCGCTGCGCAGGCAATGGGCTTCGAACGCCTCTTGCCGGGTGGCCAGTGACTGTCCCGACTCGGTGGCTGTGGGCTCTGCCTGGCCCAATCCCAAGACTTGACGTTCTGCCGCGTTGGCCAGTTCGCGGACATTGCCCGGCCAGTCATGGCTGAGCAGATGGCTCAGTTGCGCGCCGCTCAATACCGGCGCCTTGCGCCCCAGGCGTTTGGCGGCGGTGCGAGCGAAATGGCCGAACAGCAGCGGAATGTCTTCGCGGCGCTCGCGCAACGGCGGCAAACGCAGTTCGGCCACGTTCAGGCGATACGCCAGGTCTTCGCGAAAACGCCCGGCCCGTGCCTCTTCCAGCAGATCTGGTTTGGTCGCGGCGATAATCCGGATGTCGAGAGAGATGCTCCGGTTAGAGCCCAGCCGTTCGAGGCGCTGCTCCTGAATAACGCGCAGCAATTTGACCTGCTGGGCCAGCGGCATGCTTTCAATTTCGTCGAGAAACAACGTACCGCCGTCGGCGTACTCCAGCTTGCCGATACGTTTGCCCTGCGCGCCCGTGAAGGCACCGCTTTCGTGGCCGAACAGTTCGGCTTCGAACAACTGCTCGGGGATCGCCGCGCAATTGAGTGCGACAAAGGGTTTGCCCGCCCGAGGGCCGAAGTCATGCAGGCAGCGCGCGACCAGTTCTTTGCCGCTGCCGGTTTCGCCGCGAATGACCACGTTGACGGGCAGTTGCGATAGCTCCAGCACTTGCCGGCGCAGGGTGTGCAGACTGGGTGCAACGCCCAGCAGGGTTTCGTCCAGTTTGGACTTGGCATCGGCTTGTTCATGCAGGCGTCGGTTTTCCAGGACCAACTGCCGCTTCTCCAGCGCCCGGCGTAGGCTACTCATCAGCGTTTCCGGGCTGAAGGGTTTTTCCAGAAAGTCATAGGCACCATCGCGCATGGCATCCACCGCCATGGGCACATCGCCATGCCCGGTCAGCAGGATCACCGGCAAGTCCGGGTCTAAGCGTTGCAGGCGGGCCAGAAACTCCAGGCCGCTTATCCCTGGCATGCGCACATCGCTGAGGATGACGCCGGGAAAATGATCGGGCAGTGCGGCCAGGCAATCTTCCGCGCGGCTGTGCACCTGCACACGGAACCCGGACAGCGACAGCCATTGTTGTACCGCATCGCGGATGCTGGCTTCGTCATCGACCACAATTACAGAATTCAGCATGCAGGATCAGGCCTCTGGATCAGTGGGAAGCGTCAGTGTGAATCGCGCGCCGCCGCCATGATTGTCGACGTACAGCGTGCCGCCAGATTCGTGGACGATGGCGTAAGACACCGCCAGGCCGAGTCCCAACCCATCGCCCACTGGTTTGGTGGTGAAGAACGGGTCGAAAACGTTGGCCAGATGCTCCTGCGCAATGCCGCCGCCACTGTCGCCGACCGTCAGCCGCCATTGCCTGGGCTTAGTGGAATCGTGTGCAGGCTGCTCAGCCTCAATGCGTACTTCCAGACGCTTGAGCGGTTTATCGCGCATGGCATCCAGCGCATTGCGCAGCAGGTTGATCAGCACCTGCTCCAGGCGAATGGCATCACCGCGCACGTACGCGGGCCGGGTCAGGTGCAAGACACAACTGACGTGTTCTTCGCGCAGCCGGGGTTCGAGCAACAGCAACGCCTGATCAACCACCGCCGCCAGATCCAGCCGTTCCCGCAGGCCGCTGGGGCTTTTGCGGGCAAAGGTTTTCAAATGCCCGGTCAGCGCTGCCATGCGCGTCAGTTGTTGATCCAGCGGGGTCAGGGCCTGATAGGCGTCGTCGATACGGCCGTGATCGAGCAGCAGGCGCAGGCTGGCCAGTTGCATGCGTTGGGCGGTCAGCGGCTGATTGATTTCGTGGGCCAACGCTGCGGACATCTGCCCCAACGCCGCAAGTTTGGCCGACTGCACCAACCCGTCCTGAGCGGTGCGCAGGTCGCGGGTGCGCTCTTCAACCAGTTGTTCCAGCTCTTCACGGTTGCGCTGATGCAAACGCGCCAAACGCCAGCGCTGATAAAGAAACAGGCTCAGAAACACCAACGTCAGCCAAGTGCCGGCCGCTGCCAGAGCAGCATTGCGCATGTCTTCGGCCGCCACCTGTGGCTTGCGCAAAAGATGCAGGGTCCAGCCTTCGGCGGTGAGTGGCAAAGACTCCCACAGATAATCCACCGCACCGTCGGGGCTTTCGATCCTGGCGAGATGGCCGTTGTCGTCAAACGCTTGGATCACTTGGCGATGCAGGGCCGACAACGGTTGTTTGTCGTACTGGCGGGTGGCGGCCAGTTCCGCGCGGTCGCTGGCGGAAATCGGCTGCAACTCGCGATAGCGCCAGCCGGGCTGATTGGCGATGAACACAATGCCTTTGGCGTCGCTGACCAGCAGCAGGTCGCTGCCTTGGCCCCATTCGTGTTCCAGTTCGGGAAACTCCAGTTTCACCACCATGGCACCGAGAAAATCGCCCGCGTCGCTGGTGACGGCGTTCGATAAGAAATAACCGGGAATGCCGCTGGTCACGCCAACCGCATAAAAGCGCCCCACGCCCCACGCCCTGGGCTTTTGTCTGCAGAAAGTAGGGGCGGAACGCATAGTTATGACCAACATAGCTGCTCGGCAAACGCCAGTTACTGGCGCCGACCGCTAAACCGTTGCGGTCGAGCAGCTCCAGGGTGGATGACTGCGCCGCGCTGTTGATCCGTTCCAGTTTGCGGTTCACCGTGTCCTGAGTCGTTGAGCTGACCGGTCCGCTCAAGGCCGAACGCAGTTCAGGGTCCAGCGCCAGCACTGCGGGCAGCGCGCGATAGCGTTCGATCAGGGTGTGCAGCGTATTGCCATACAACGCCAGTTGCCCACGGGCTCGCCCGGCATCGTCGGCCAGGGCGTGACGTTCGGTCTGCTGCATCGCCAGTCCGGCAGCCAACACCGCGCCCGCCAGGATCAGCAGCACATAGAGAGGCAGGCGAAAGGTGCGGGAAGTGAAGGACATGGTGGCGGAGACGGAAGTGAGTCGGCAGGCACCTTAGCACGGGGCAGTGCCGAGAACGCTGGGTGAACGTCGAGATTTCATGTCGTGTGACGTTCAGTCTTCGCGAAGGATGCAACGCGGTCCAGAGGCTGGACCGCGCCTGATACAGGGCCGCTTATAACAACTCAAAGCTCTCTGTTTTCACGTCTTCAGAGTCGAGACCAATCATCACGTTGAATTCGCCCGGCTCAGCCGCGTATTTCAGCGCAGGATTGTAGAACTTCAGGTCGTCTTCAGTGATGACGAAGTTGATGACTTTCTCTTCTTTAGGCTGGAGCATGACTTTCTGAAAGTTCTTCAGCTCTTTGACCGGGCGACTGATGGAGGCAGCAACATCGTGCAGATAAAGCTGCACCACCGTTTCGCCAGCAACCTTGCCGGTGTTTTTTACCGCGATGCTGGCGGTCAACTGGCCGCCGCGTTTCATGTGTTTATTGGATAACGTGACGTCCGACAGACTGAACTGGGTGTAGCTCAAGCCATAACCGAATGGAAAGAGCGGGCCAGTGACTTCTTCTTCGAAGTAGTTTGACGTGTAGTTCGGGGGCGAACCGAGCGTGAAAGGACGGCCGGTGCGGAGGTGGTTGTAGTAAACCGGAATCTGCCCCACCGAACGAGGGAAGGACATCGGCAATTTGCCTGACGGGTTGTAGTCACCGAAGAGCACGTCAGCTATTGCGTTACCGCCTTCGGTGCCGGTGAACCAGGTTTCGAGCATCGCGTCAGCCTGTTTCTGTTCCTCGACCAAAGTCAGCGGGCGGCCGTTCATCAGCACCAGCACCAAGGGTTTGCCGGTGGCTTTGAGTGCCTTGATCAGGTCGCGCTGTCTACCGGGGATATTAAGGTCAGTGCGGCTCGCCGATTCGTGGGACATGCCCCGCGACTCGCCAACCACTGCCACCACCACATCAGCCTGCTGGGCAACCTTGACCGCTTCGGCAATCATTTCTTCGGCCGGACGCGGGTCGATCTCGACTTCGGTGACCATGAAGTTCAGGTAGTTAATGACTTTCGGGTTATCAGAGACATTGGCGCCGCGAGCATAAACCAGCTTGGCCTTGTCGCCGACCGCATTGGCCAGACCGTCAAAAATAGTGACCGATTGTTTCGGTACGCCTGCAGCGGACCAGCTGCCCAGCATGTCCATCTGGCTTGTCGCCAGAGAGCCGATCACCGCGATGGTGCCTTGCTTCTTCAGCGGCAACGTCTGGTTATCGTTTTTCAGCAACACCATGGTCTTGCGTGCCACCTCACGCGCTTCTTTGCGGTGCAGGCGGCTTTCGGCGTTGGTGTCGACCGGGTCGTGAGCGGCGTTGCCGATACGACGGTACGGGTCGGCGAACAGGCCCATGTCGTACTTGGCGCCCAACACTTCGCGCACGGCGTTATCAATATCTTTCTGGGAAATCTCCCCGTCCTTGAGCAGACCAGGCAAGTGTTTGCCATAGGCCGAGTCATTCATGCTCAAGTCAATGCCGTTCTTGATCGCCAGTTTGGCGGCTTCACGTTCGTCGCTGGCCACACCGTGGCGGATCAGTTCCTTGATGGCGCCGTGGTCGCTGACGGTTACGCCCTTGAAGCCCCACTCCTTGCGCAACAGGTCCTGCATCAACCAGGTGTTGGACGTGGCCGGTACGCCGTTGACTGAGTTGAGGGCGACCATTACCCCGCCAGCACCGGCATCGATGGCGGCGCGGTAAGGCGGCAGATAGTCCTGGTACATGCGCACCGGACTCATGTCGACGGTGTTGTAGTCACGACCGCCTTCGACAGCGCCATACAGCGCAAAGTGTTTGACGCTGGGCATCAGGCTGTCAGCGCCACCGGGATGCTCGCCGCGATAAGCGTTGACCATGACTTTGGCAATGCGCGACACCAGGTAGGTGTCCTCGCCAAACCCTTCCGAGCTGCGGCCCCAGCGGGGATCGCGGGAGATATCGACCATCGGTGCGAAGGTCATGTCCAGGCCATCGGCGCTGGCTTCAATGGCTGACGTACGACCGCTCAAGGCTATCGCGTCCATGTCCCAGCTCGCCGCAAGACCCAGGCTGATCGGAAAGGTCGTACGATGGCCGTGGACCACGTCGTAGGCGAAAAACATGGGAATCTTCAGGCGACTCTTCGCAACTGCCGCTTCCTGCAAAGGACGGTTTTCGGAACGGGTGATCGAGTTGAACGTGCCGCCGATTCTGCCGGCAGCAATTTCCTTGAGGATATTCGGCTGCGGCATTTCGGGGCCGATACTGATGAGTCGCAACTGCCCGATTTTTTCATCGAGGGTCATTTGTTTCATCAGGTCGGAAATGAAGACGTTTTTAGTCTGCAGGGTGGTGTCATTGGTCTCGGCCATTACCGAGTGACTGGCCAGGCCGACGACAAGGCCCAGCAAACACAGCTTATTCATGACTATTTTCTCAAGGCGTTCTTCAGCAACTTACGTTAAGTACTGGTCAGCCAAATGTTGGGTATTGAGCCTGTTGCGCTTATTGTCGATCAGGGCGAAGGGGTCGCCACTGAACTCTTTGTCGCGCAGAGCATCTTTAGCGCAGGGAGTTTTAGCGTATTGCGCGTTAGCAATCCAGTCTTGACCGCGGATTATGCAGCGGATCGTCTGGTTTGGCTAAAGTCAGTCTGTCGGGTCAGAATGAATAAGCATTTCAAACGGGGAGAAAAGGACATGCAAACACAACGGGGCTTTCGTTTCAGTTGGTCCATGACGGCGCTGATGCTGCTGAGCACGTTATTGGCCGGTTGTGGCATCAACAACATTCCGACCTATGACGAGCAGGTGAAGGCTGCCTGGGCGCAGGTGCAGAACCAGTATCAGCGTCGGGCCGACCTGATCCCCAATCTAGTCGAGACTGTGCGCGGTTATGCCAAACAGGAACAGACCACCCTGACCGCTGTCATTGAGGCGCGGGCCAAGGCCACGTCGATTCAGGTCGACGCCAGCACCTTGAACGATCCGGAAAAACTCAAGCAGTTCCAACAAGCTCAGGGTGAGCTCACTAGTGCGCTGAGTCGTCTGATGGTGGTCTCCGAGCGTTACCCGGACCTGAAATCCAACCAAAACTTCCTTGCCCTGCAATCGCAGCTTGAAGGCACGGAAAATCGCATCGCCGTGGCGCGCAAAGACTTCATCGCGTCGGTCGAGCGCTACAACACCGAAATTCGTACCTTCCCCGGTCGCCTCTGGCACACCGTGATGTACAGCGATCTGCCGATCCGGCCGAACTTTGAAGCCACGACGCCAGGCTCCGAGAAAGCCCCTGAAGTGAAATTCTGATGCGCGCCCTGCGGCTGTCCCTGGTGGGTTTACTGTTGGCTTGCGCCACGGTGACTCTGGCCGCGCTGGTGTTTCCGCCCATGACCGGACGCGTGGTCGACACCGTGCACCTGATAGATGCGCAAACAACAGCGCAACTGTCACACATGCTTGAGGCTCATGAGCAGGCGACCGGCGAGCAGGTTGTGGTGGTCACGCTGCCCAACCTGCAAGGCACCAGCATTGAGGATTATGGTTACCAACTCGGCCGTTTCTGGGGTGTCGGGCAAAAGGGCAAAGACAATGGCGCGTTGCTGATTGTTGCCCGCGATGATCATAAAGTGCGGATTGAGGTGGGCTACGGCCTTGAAGAACGCCTGACCGATGCCCAGTCTTCGGTGATCATCAACCAGATACTCACCCCGGCGTTCAAGGCCGGTAACTTCTCCGGCGGCATCAGCCAGGCCGTGCAGGCCATGATCCAGGTGCTCGGAGGCAACCCGCTGGCCGAGCCCGCCGCCGACAATGGCTCCGGCGATGCTATGCAGAACATGGTGTACCTGGCGCTGTTCTTGATCTTTATCGTGATGAACATGCTCTGGGGCAGAGGACGAGGCGGTGGCGGTGGCTTCATGGGCGGCATGGGCGGTTTTGGCTCTGGAGGCTCACGCTCTGGTGGTGGCGGCTTCAGTGGCGGTGGTGGCAGCTTCGGCGGCGGCGGCGCGTCCGGTAATTGGTAAATGATGGGTCCTATAGGTGATCGCACATGGCTTTACTGAATAAAGAAGAACAGCGCGAGGTCGCCGAGGCCGTTCGCCGGGTCGAACAACGAACCGATGCCGAACTGGTCACGGTGCTGGCCGCACAGGCCGACGATTACACGTACGCGCCGTTGATCGGGGCTGGGCTAGTGGCGCTGTTGCTGCCTGGACTGATCAACTATTACCCAGGCTGGCTGAACGCCAATCAGCTGCTGTTGGTGCAGATGGCCACTTTTATCGTTGCCGCACTGATCATGCGCGTTCCGGCGGTGACAACCCGTTTGATCCCCAAATCCGTACGCCATTGGCGTGCTGGTAACCTGGCTCGCCGCCAATTCCTCGAGCAGAATTTGCACCATACGCTCGGCGGTACCGGCATCCTGATCTTCGTCTGTGAAGCTGAGCGCTATGTTGAAATCATCGTAGACCGGGGCATCAGCAGCCGTGTGGACGACACTGTCTGGAAAGCGCTGATCGAGGTGTTCACTCAACAGGTCAGTGACGGGAAGACCTTGCAAGGGTTCCTGGGTTGCATTGAAGCCTGCGGCGAATTGTTGGCGACCCATGTGCCTGTGACGCAGACGCGCAATGAGTTGCCGAATCGGTTGGTGGTGCTGGGGTGACCGGCAAGTGAAAGCAGATGACGGTTTCCCAGGCATCTGCTTTTGCGGCGAGAGATTGATTAGAGTGTGCGGGTTACAGTGTAAAAAGAATGCACATAGGCCTTCAGTTGAACAAGGTGCTGAGAAAAATTCTCGTCGAGCAGAACGTCATTGCTGTTTGAACCTAGAAAGATCTGAAATGATTTAGCGACTTTTTGGGCCTCTTGCACCCAAACGGTTTTGGTCTGCTCGACATTGGCCAACCCCATAAGTTGATTGGACTGATCGATAAGGGTGTTGATCTCAGCGTCAATATCACGGGATTGGGTAGTAAGGGCGTTATAACGATTGCGCAGCTTATCCCTCTCGTTGATGAGGTCTACGTAGTTAAGCGTGCGACTGACATGCTCCAGTAACTTCTCCAGTCGGCCTGCCGCCAGCTGAATCGCCGCAATTTCTGGCATCTCTATATTCAAGGCACCCAACTCTGCGGCGGTAGGTAACGTGTCCTTGAACAGGTCCGCTATATTATATTTTTCAAAAACCTTGATGGCTTCACTCAGCGTGCGTCGATCATCGACAATGTTGCTGAGCTGAACATTAAGCCCGGCGTTTTTCTGGGTCAGTGTGTTGATTCGGTTTTGCAATGTAGTGTGTAACGTGCCGTCTTTCAATTTCAGGTTGATTGCACTGATGTCATCGGCACCCCGGGAGATGGATCTGGCGCCTTTTTGAATGGAGGTGATTACGGTGGCGATAATCCGCATTTTCTCTTGGTTCAGCAGATCAATGCCGCGTTGTTGTTGGGCTGCCGTTAATCGATCGCTGTCTTTGATTTGCTGGATTTTGGTGTCGATAGGCGCCAGGTGGGTAGTGTCCAATATGACGAAGACATTTCTTAATTCGTCCCGGAATACCTGATCCGCACGGTTGATGGTGATATCCAGGTGCTGAAGTTTTTCGTCCATTGCCGAAAGGAACGCCAGTCGCAGAGACATGGCTTGCACATTGATCAGTTGTTTGGACGCCGCCATGACCGACAAGTCAGGGCTGGAAAATGGCAAAGAGGTGTTCAGTTGATAAACGTTCATTTCATATCCTTATGAATCAATAATGCCGGCTAAGTTTGTATTCGGTGAGTGCGCTTTCGAACGCAATCAGTAATTCGTGGGTGTAATTTTTGATGGTATGCCACGGAGAAACGACGCGCTCAAATCGTACGGCAAACGTCAAAAGATCATGGGTGTTATTGATGCTCTCGAGTTCTTCCGCAGAATGATCGATGTACTTGGCCAGAACGGCCCACATGTCTTCAAGGTTCTTCGAGCTTTGTTCGGCATCCAACATGCGAATTTCCATATTTTGGAAATGTAAACTCAACCCGTGCAGAGCGGCAACGAGTGGACGTTTTATTTTAAGGGAGCTAATTTTTTTGTTTTTTTCAGCGATAAGACTATTTTTTTCCTTGCGGATTTTTTCCGCTTTAGCACCAAGAATTCCACCGACAACGATGAGACCTATAGGGCCCCCAAACCCTCCCCATGCGACGTTAGTAGTTAGCGATTTGTATTCTTTGTTTTTTTGATCGATCACGCTCGTCAGTTCGTCAATATCCTTTTCCAAATCTGTCACTTTCTGATTGAGATTGGACGTGCTCGTGAGGGTGATTTTATCGTTCACGCTCGGGATCAACTGTTCCGCAAGCGTCTTTGCAAAATGTGTGATTTTTTGTTTTACGTCATGGGTTTCTTTTTTTGATTTCGCGATGTCGGCTGCGATTATATTTAAATAAGAAACCAGCGCCGTTTTGATTTTCTGGTCTTTTGGATTCAAGGGTGCCAATGGCAGGTCCTGAATGCTTTCAAGTGACAGGTCGGCGACGGTCAACTCCAGTTGGTCCAGAATGTCCATTCTGTCGATGATGTTCAGAATTCTTTGGCCGGAGACGGTAAAGCTGGTTGCAAATATATCCAGTGATGTGCCAACCAGTTTTATTTCACTTTCAAGGGGTGCCCAACGCTTGGCGTGGGCGTTGATGCTCGTATAGGTCTGCAGGATGTCTATGGGCTCAAGGCCCTTAATGTTACTGGTTTTGAAACCGAGGTGGTTCTCCACCTCAGCAAGTGTCAACGGGAAGTTCAAACTTTGTTTTTCATAACGCTTGATAGTCAGAATGTCTTCTTTTGTCAGAATTAGCGCTGAGCCGCGGCCACCATTTTGTTCTGCTGTCGTGGAGATTTTCAAGTAATCGAGCGGTTTTGTTACAGCGTGTTCCAAGGTGTCGTCGTTTTTTAGTTCAATAAGCTTGTTCATAGAGTGGGCACTTCCTGTGCGTGATAATAAAAATTAATAGCGGACACTGCAGTCTGTTTGCTCATTAGACGCTCTTAAATATAGCCGGATTTCAGTCTGCGCACTTTACGTTTTGGGATTTGGCTCGGAAGTTATTTCATCAGTTGTTGTAGGAAATGTTCGCGTCATATTTTGTCTGGCTCGCTATAGGGCGCTTTACCTATAAGAAAATAATCGTACGTTTCTACCATCAACTCTTCTAAAATGGCCGCCTCGTTATTTTTAGCCCGTCCGAGGCGCTTTCCAATGTCAGCCACTGCAACGTCCACCCAGTCTGTGCCGGATCATCGTGCGCAGTTTTTGAGCCTGCTGGACACCAGTCTGTCGCAGAACTCCTTTATCAAGCTGGTACTGGCCAAGTACGTCGGCGCTGAGGTGGAGTTGCAGCGCATCATCATCAAGCTGACGACGATCAAGGAGCTGCCGCACCTGTCGTTCGTGTATCGCTATAAAACCCGCGACATCACCAAGAATTTCCCGCTGGCGGAAGGGGTCGAGGTGATCGCGGGTTTATTGCCCGAATCGTTCAAGAACGCGCACTTGTTATCGTTGACTGACGAAGTGCAGTTGGAATACAGCAAAAAAGGTAAAAGTACGCTGTTCACCAGCAAGGCCCAGCAGCAGCGCGAAGCGCCCTCGGTCGAGCATGATCGTGAGAAGAAGCGCTTTCTGGAGCTGAATCGACCATTTTTGACCGACTTGGGCGTGACCAATAAACAGCACGAACTGATCCCGTCCATGTCGCGTAAGTGGAAGCAGATCAACAAGTTCATTGAGGTGTTTTCCCATGCCTTGAGCACCTCGCCGCTGGCGCTGGATCAGCCGATCAAGGTCTCGGACTTTGGTTCGGGCAAGGGCTACCTGACCTTTGCGATTCACGATTACTTACGCAACACCTTGCACGCAGAAGGCCATGTCACCGGGGTCGAGTTGCGCGAGGACATGGTCACGCTGTGCAACAACGCCGCTGCGCGCTTGGAGCATCCGGGGCTGGTGTTCCAGCATGGCGATGTGCGCACTGTGGCGCCCAGTGCCATCGACGTGATGATTGCCTTGCACGCCTGCGATATCGCCACCGATTACGCGATCCACATGGGTATTCGTTCCGGGGCGTCGATCATCATGTGCTCGCCGTGCTGCCATAAACAGATCCGCTTGCAGATTCAAAGCCCGACGCTGTTGCGGCCAATGCTGCAATACGGTTTGCACATGGGCCAGCAGGCAGAAATGGTTACCGACAGTTTGCGTGCCCTGTTCCTTGAAGCCTGCGGTTACGAGACCAAGGTGTTCGAGTTCATCTCGCTGGAGCACACCAACAAGAACAAAATGATTCTTGCGGTCAAACGCGCCGAGCCGCTCAAACAGCCGGAGTTGTTGAGCAAAATCCAGGAATTGAAAGCGTTCTACGGTATTCAGGAACACTGCCTGGAAACCCTGCTCCAGGCAGACGGCTACATCAGCTGATTAGACTCGGGTGGTGATCGGCTTGGGCGCAATGACCGTGGTCTTGCGTCCCAACATCACCGTAGCGATGACGCCGGCCGCGAACACCCAGGTAATTGGCTCGATGTGCTCACCGAAAAACAGCGCTGAAAAGACGATGGTGAAGAAAATCTGCAGCAGTTGCACCTGACTGACTCGCGAGATGCCGCCCATGGCCAGGCCGGCATACCAGGCGAAGAAGCCGATGAATTGCGAGAAAATCGACACATAACCAAATGCCCACCACGTGCCGGTGGAGATCGGTCCTTGATGCTGCAATGCCAGATAAATCACCGGCCCGAGCAGCAGCGGGCTGGACAGGACCAAGGCCCAACAGATCACCTGCCAACCCCCCATCTGCTTGGCCAGACGGCCGCCTTCGGCATAACCCAGCCCGCCGATGGCCACCGCCGCCAGCATCCACACGTCGCCCGCCTGAATATTCCCCGCACCGCTGATCAACGCATAGCCGAGCACCAGCGCACTGCCCAATGCCGCACAGGCCCAGAAGGCTTTCGATGGGCGCTCATGTGAGAGCCACGCCGCATAGATCGCCACGCACAAGGGTTGCAGGCCATTGACCAGCGCGCCGTGGGACGCAGGCAGGGTTTTCATCGCCCAGGCGGACAGCACCGGAAAACCGACAATCACTCCAAGCGCTACCAGACTCAGACCTTTGATCTGCGCCCAGGTCGGCCACTTTTCGCGCTGCCAAAGCAACAGCGCCGCGGCTGGAATCGCCGCCAGTAATGCGCGGCCCAGGCCATTGAGGAGTGGGTGGATTTCCTGGACCACGATGCGGGTCATGGGCAGCGTCAGACTGAAAATAATCACCCCGATCAGGCCCAAGGCCATACCGGTGTTTTCGCGAGAGGACATGATCGAAACGTGGCCTTGTTGTTATGGGATACAAGAGCATCTCATCTAGCCACAAACCGACCCGCACGCGCCCTCACAGCTACAGAGAGATTTATCCGTACAGTTCGGGTGCTTCTTCAGGCGTGAATTGCTCTCAGCGCTTTGAGCCCACTGGTTTCGGTGCGCTTACAGTCGTATTCAGACGTTCGACGGGCACCGACAATTCAGGGCTGCCCAGCGGGTGGGTCTTGGCATCGAAGAACTTCAAGGTCACATCCAGCCCCGCGAAGACGCTGCTGTAGTGCCGCTTTTGGTGTTGGATAAAGGCGGCGCTGCGCGGGTAAATGGAGAGGGCGATGGTCTTGACCCCGGCATGCCTGATCGCGTCGACGATGTGTTTGTCCTGGGTGCCAAGGGCGTGGCCGAAGATGCACAGGGCGTCTTCATGAGTCGCAAGTTGCGAGTAGCAGAAAGACAGGTAATCCGAGTGGCGGATCATCTTCAGCTTGTTCTCGCTGTTGTCTTCGCTGATGAATAGCGGCACGTCGTCCAGGGCATTGATGGCGAAGCTGCCCAGCAGGGTGCTTTCCGATGACAGCAGTTTGCGAACGCTGCCATCAAGGTTTTTCACAAGGTGCAAGCCGCCGTGCAGATAAAGAATGCGCGTGGCATTGGTCGGCGTATTGCTGAGGTCGAAAGTGGCGTCATCGTCGAACAGGTCGTTGAAGGCCTGCGGCGACTGCATCACGGCCCAATAGCAGAGCAAGTCATAGTTGGTCGAATAAACAGTACGGTACTGGCTGAGTTCTTGATTGAGACGGGTCAGGGTACTTTCTTCCACCAGACGCCATGGAATGTGGACTGAACGCACGGCGTGGATCAGGGCTTCTTTAATCGCGAAATACCGATTACGTGGCGATGAAGAACTGATGGTCAGTGCTGCGTTGACCCTCATGGTGGTTTTCAGCGCACTCAGGATCGGCTCGAAATTGCTGGTGTTTATGGCCTTGAATACGGCGAGTTCGGTATGGCTCAACGGTTTGTTACGGGTGGTCTCGGCTTTTTCGAAGAGCGAGTCGTAAGAAAAGTTCTTCCACACCGCCATGCTCGCGCCGTTTCCGATCAGCAAACCGGAAAATGGGGTGGTCGCCCGCAGCTCATTCCAGTCTGCAAGCTCAGCGTCAAAATCCGTGAAGTCCATAGTCTCTGTTCGTCGTCAGGTCGGGGAAAGGCAGCGCCGGGACTTTATCACGCCTATCGGCTGATCCCGACGTTGATGCCGGTATTGAGCCAGATCAATGCGAAATGTTTGCAATCAGAAGATGCTGCACGCATTCGCCAAACCGGATCGACTGGCTTGGCTTGGTTACAGGGACTTGCCATGAGCAGCACTTTCTTTATTCCTGCGGTGAACATCATGGGCATTGGCTGCATGGCCGAAGCGATGACCGCCATCCGCAACTTCGGATTTCACAAAGCGTTGATCGTAACCGACGTCGGGCTGGCCAAGGCCGGTGTTGCGGCGAAAATCGTCGGGTTGTTGGCCGAACAGGACATCGATGCCTTGGTGTTCGACGGCGCACAACCCAACCCTACCGTGGGTAACGTTGAGAAGGGCCTGGCGCTGCTCAAGAACAGCGGCTGCGATTTCGTAATCTCCCTCGGCGGCGGCTCGCCCCACGATTGCGCAAAAGGTATCGCATTGTGCGCGACCAACGGCGGGCACATCAGCGACTACGAAGGTGTCGATCAGTCGGCCAAGCCGCAGTTGCCTGTAGTTGCAATCAACACCACGGCGGGCACAGCCAGCGAGATGACGCGGTTTTGCATCATCACTGACGAAGTCCGCCACATCAAAATGGCCATCGTCGACCGTAATGTCACCCCCGTGCTCTCCGTCAACGATCCCGGATTGATGGTCGCGATGCCTAAAGCGCTCACGGCAGCCACGGGCATGGACGCACTGACCCACGCCATTGAAGCCTACGTCTCAACGGCCGCTACCCCGATCACCGATGCCTGCGCCCTGAAAGCCATGGCGCTGATCGCCGATAACCTGCGCCAGGCCGTGGCCAATGGCAGCGACATGGTTGCGCGGGAAAACATGGCGTATGCGCAGTTTCTCGCGGGCATGGCGTTCAACAACGCCTCCTTGGGTTACGTGCACGCGATGGCTCACCAATTGGGTGGCTTCTATAACTTGCCCCACGGCGTGTGCAACGCAATCTTGCTGCCCCATGTCGAAAGCTTCAACGCCAGCGTCTGCCCGTCACGGCTGACCGACATTGCCCACGCCATGGGTGAAGACACGCGCGGCCTCTCCCCCGACGACGGCAGCCGGGCGGCCATCGCCGCGATTCGCAATCTGTCCCGTGCCGTCGACATCCCTGCGGGCCTCAGAGAACTGGGCGTCAAGGAGGAAGACATTCCAACCCTGGCTGCCAACGCCTTGAAAGACGCCTGCGGCCTGACCAATCCGCGCCCGGCTGAACAGCTTCAGATCGAAGCGATTTTCCGCAGCGCACTTTGATACGTCCCAGAGGCTAACCATGAGCATTACCTCGAGCGTCATTTGTGACGCTTCCGACCTGCTTAAAGGCTTTGTCGGCTACCACCACAAAGCGGACCGGTACATCGTTCGTTTCAGCGAAGACGCCTTTGGCATGGACGTGCCCGACCATACCATCACGCCGACTCACGAATTCGTCTGGCAAGCTGGTGATAACCAGGTCATGACACTCAAGCGCGACCTGTTGGCGTTGTTGCTGGAGCAGAACATTGATGACCGGCTGAACATCACCGAGCCACTGCGGGTTTATGTAAGACGCGTGGATTTGCCGGAGATAACGGCAGTGCGGAAATTGAAGGGCGGGGTGTGAAGAGGCTCGAACGTCAGGACAGACCTGTGATTCCAGAACAGGAAACCGGTGTCTGTCCTTGATGGCACTGCGATAACGTCGGCTCAAATAGCAAAGTTGAACGCCACGGAAATCCTCGGCCGATCACCTTCGTAGCGACGCACAGCGTGCATTAGCCAGGAGGGAAACATCAGCAGCGTACCGCTTGAGGGCGTGACTGTGCTCGCGTAGCCTGCCGCCAGACAACCCGCGATGCGCATGCGCAGGGCGGGATTGAGCAGCGCCGGTGTGATCCCACGCGGGTCGATGAATTCCAGTTCGCCTCCGAGTTCAGGATTGTGCCCGCGACCGCCATCGTCTACCCAATACACTCCAGACCAAAATGCCCCCGGGTGCGCATGTAATGAGTTGGAGTGGCCCTTGCGGTTGATATTTGCCCATGCGCTGTAGCGCCACTGCAAATGAGCTTCTATGAGACCGTGCTCCGGCGAGCTGATGGCTGACAGCTGGTTGGCCAGCTCCTGTGCGAAGGCGACCAGTTTTGCGCCAGGCTCACCAGCCCACGTGGCGAAGTCGTCCTGAGATTGCCAGCCGCCATCGTTACTGTGCAATGTGCCAAGGTCGTGTGCCGAACGCTCCAGGATGACCGACCGCAGTTGTTCGTTCAGAAGCTCATGCTCTGGGTGGATCAAGCTGGCGATAGGCGTGGCGAATAGACGAGTGATCTTGATCAGGTCAGCATCGACCTGATCTGAACACGCGCGACTGTTGGCAGGCATGATGCGGATATCCGGGTTGAAGTGGATATTTTATACACTCCCCGGCGCGACTATCTCCAGTCTCATCGGGTAACGGTTCTGGTACGTATTCGGTACATGGGGCTAACCGATCACGATCATCGGCGATCCGTGCGGCCTCGACCCAAAAAGGCCTCGGTCTCAAGTTACGAGGCCCAAGGCCGTTACAAATATATAACTACAAGAATATGGCGGGTAACACCATATGCGGCTCTCGCCATCCTCCCGGCCGATCCACTATGAGAACACTTATGTTCGATAACTTTTCTATCCGCCTGAAGATTGTATTGCTCTCAGGACTTTGCCTGCTGGGTGTGGTTGGATTGATCGTCGGGATGAATTTTTACCAGACTAACCAGAATGACCAACTGGTCGGCGCCTCAAGCAAGAAAATGCTCACTGATAGTGTGCAGAACCTGTTACAGGCAAAGGCGACGGAAAAAGCGCTACGGGTACAAAAGACATTTGGTGACAGTCTGCTGGTCGTCAATGCAATGGCCGACCAAGTCGTCGACATACGCACCATGGCCGGTCACCGCTCACTGGACGCCGCCGCGCTGCGCGAAGAGCTCAACCACAGCCTGGGCACCGTCTTTGAACGTAACACCAGCGTGCTGGGTATCTGGCTATCCTTCGAGCCTAACGCACTGGATGGTCGAGACACTGAGTTTGCCAATGACGCCAAGCACAGTGCCAACGAAGTGGGACGGTTTTCCTCTTACTGGAGCCGTGCCGATGACACTAGCCTGAACACCGTCATTCTCGAAAGCGACATGACCAAGACTGAACTGAACCTCAGCGGTATGCCCTACAACACCTGGTACACCTGCGCGCTCCATAGTGGCAAGACCTGCCTGCTTGAGCCCTACGCCGACACGGTCGGCGGCAAACTGGTGTTGATGACAACCATCGCCGTGCCCGTTCGTGTCGACGGCAAGGTCATCGGTGTGGTGGGTGTGGACCTGGCCCTGAGTTCGCTACAGGCAGAGGCGGTCAGCTCCCAGAAAGAACTGTTCGACGGCGCCGGGCACATGCTGATTGTCTCGGGCAGTGGCTTGTTGACAGCCAACAGCGTCGACGCCGGCACCCTGGGCAAAGGCATTGAGCAGGTCTTGGGCGGCGACGGTAAGGACATCCTCCGGGCGATCGGCACCAACAAGGTCAGCGTGGTCAAACAGGGCGACGTGATCCGGGCGATTTTTCCGGTGACACCGATCCCCGGTGCTACCCCTTGGGGTGTGGTCATCGACTTGCCAGAACAGGTGCTCCTGGCCGACGCGGTCAAATTGCAGGCCGTGCTCGACGCCGCGAAAACCAGTGGCACCGTCAAGGCTCTGTTGGTCGCAGCCCTCGCGGGTCTACTGGGTCTGCTGCTGATCTGGCTGACGGCCTCGGGCGTGACTCGGCCGATCAACAGTGTGGCGGCCATGCTCAAGGACATTGCCAGCGGTGACGGCGACCTGACACAGCGCCTGAAATACGCCAAGCGCGATGAACTCGGTGAACTGGTCAGCTGGTTCAACCGCTTCCTCGACAAACTGCAACCGACCATCGCCCAGATCAAACAAAGCGTCACCGAAGCCCGTGCAACCGCCGACCAGTCTTCAGGCATCGCCCGTCGTACCAGTGATGGCATGCAGGTGCAGTTTCGCGAAATCGATCAGGTGGCAACAGCCTCCAACGAGATGAGCGCTACCGCTCAGGACGTTGCCAGCAATGCCTCAAGTGCGGCCAGTGCTGCTCGAGGTGCTGACCAGTCGGTCAAGGACGGTTTGACGATCATCGAGCGCAGTACACGCGATATCACCCTGCTGGCCGAAGAAGTCAGTAATGCCGTGACCGAAGTCGAAGCGTTGGCGGTCAATAGTGAGCAGGTGGGTTCGGTGCTGGAAGTGATCCGCAGCATTGCCGGGCAAACCAACCTGTTGGCCCTCAATGCCGCCATCGAGGCTGCGCGTGCCGGCGAAAGCGGGCGCGGTTTTGCGGTAGTCGCCGACGAGGTACGCAACCTCGCCAAGCGCACCCAGGATTCCGTGGAAGAGATTCGCCACGTGATCGAGCGCATCCAAAGCGGCACTCGCGGCGTCGTGCAGACCATGCATTCAAGCCACAGCAAGGCCCAGGAGAACGCTGAGCACATTCATCAAGCGGTTCAGGCTCTGAGCAAAATCAGTGACGCAGTCACGGTGATCAGCGACATGAACCTGCAGATCGCCAGCGCGGCCGAACAGCAAAGCGCCGTCGCCGAAGAGGTCAACCGCAACGTCTCGGCCATTCGCACCGTCACCGAGACCCTTGCCGGTCAGGCCACCGAGTCGGCGCAGGTCAGCCACCAACTCAACGCCTTGGCGACTCACCAGATGAAACTGATGGATCAGTTTCGCGTTTGAAGGTCCTGCGCGGTGAGTCAAATGCTCAGACGAGATTTGACTCACGGCAGCGGCTTGCGCGTTAAGCCGTCATTTCCCCATGGCCGACCGCTATACGAAAACTTACAGGCATAAAAAAACCGGCTAAGAGGCCGGTTTTTTGGTTTTCACTGCTCTCCTCTATACGCGGGAACATGTGAAGTCAGGAAAGTGGAGCGGGTGGCGGGAATCGAACCCGCGTGATCAGCTTGGGAAGCTGGAGTAATACCATTATACGACACCCGCTTTGAGCGGCTGACTTTGTACCAGATGTCGGCGCTGAACTGAAGCGCTATTTTTTCCAGGTGGGTTTTTCTGGCGTTTTTTTCGGGTAAACCTGCTGCGTGACAGATTACGTCGTCACGTGAAACACGCATTCCCTGTAGGCGCTGCCGAAAACTGCGCTCGATAGCGACCTACAAGGGCGAGTGATTTCAGTTCACAGTGCAAATGCATGGTGGCTCTGTACCTGGGTGTAGCGTGGCCGTTTTGCGACGGGTGTGGGCTTGAGGAAACTCAACAAGGCCTCTTGCGAGTCGCGGCAGGCGGCTTTGTGTTCCATGTCCAGAAAGTGGCCGGTGGCCCGGAGGGTGCAGAACTCGCTATGGCGCACGTGGTCGCCGAAAAGCTGGGCGTCGTCTGCTGCGGTGTATTCGTCCCACTCGCCGTTGAGGAATAACACGGGCACGTCGATGCGTTTCGCGGCGTCGACGTAGCACAGTTGGTCAGTGGTCAGCACTTGGCTGATATGAAAGTGCATTTGCACGTATTCATGGATATCCAGGCTGCTGACATGCCGGTAGTTGAAGCGCTTGAACAACGACGGCAAGTGTTTACCGATGGTGTTGTTCACCAGATAGCCGACCTCGTGGCGATCAAACGCACCGAGGTGCTTGACGCCGCGTTCGAGGTAGTCGCGCATGTGTTCGTTGACCACGGGTGAGAACGAGCTGATGACAGCTTTTTCAATACGTCGTGGTTTCTGCGCCAAGGCAATCAAGGTTGCTGCGCCGCCCCAGGAAAAGGACAGCACATGTTCGGCGGCGAAGTGGTCGATCAGCTCAAGCAGGATCTGACCTTCGAGCTCTTTGGTCAGCGGCTGCCGGTGCAGGTTGTGCGCTTTGGATTTGCCCGCGTAGGGTTGGTCGTACAGCACCACGTTGAATTGCGGGTGCAGGTTGCGAACAGTCTGAGCAAAGGACGCAGTAGTGGCCATCGAGCCGTTGACCAGAATAATGGTCTTTTCTGCGGCATCTGCGCGGTAGAACTCCGTGTAAACCCGGAACTGACCTTGTATATCAAGCACAGCGATTTCTGGCCTCATAACATAGACTCCTGGCGAAAACAGGTATGCGCGCAAAAGAGGTTGCACGAGTTTCGTGACAGGTAGGCATGCGCCTGGAAAGGGGGGCCCATGTCGATCCGAAACGATCTGTTCGACAGGTATTGTTATTGGCGGGCGGTTTGTCGGCACGGAACCTGAGGTTCTCGAGACGGCAAAAAGTTTCTTAGAATGAGTGGGTGACCAATCAGTCACATGGAGACTGACGATTGGATTCAAGCAGGCTCGGGGACAACCCGCAAGTGCCGTTGGTAAATTGTTGGACAACTTCTGCTGAGTGGTCGGTTTGATCAGATCGCGAGGATTTCTTCGGTGCTCAAGGCGCGGTGTTGCCCAGGCGCCAAATCGGCGTCCAGTTGCAGGGGGCCCATGCGCTCGCGATGCAGGCGCAGGACTTTATTGTTGAAGTGGCCGAACATGCGTTTGACCTGATGGTAGCGGCCCTCGACGATGCTCAGCCGCGCGCAGTGAGGCCCCAACAGGGTCAGTTCGGCGGGCTGAGTGGTGAGGTCTTCAAACGCGAAATAAAACCCTTCAGCGAATTTTTGTACGTAGTCGTCGCTGATCGTTTGCTCGGTTTCTACGTAGTAAATTTTTGCCAGCTTGGTCTGCGGCTGGGTCAATCGTCGCGACCACACACCGTCATTGGTGATCAACATCAGGCCCGTGGTGTTGAAATCAAGTCGACCGGCGATGTGCAGGTCTTCTTTGTCCGGCTCATCCAGCAAGTCGAGCACCGTTGGATGCTGTGGGTCGAGCGTCGCGCTGACGCAGCCCGGTGGTTTGTGCAGCATGAAATAGCGTGCCGGTTTGCCGGCTTGCAATACGTCGTCGTCGCATTCCACACGGGTGAACTCACGCACCTCGTGAAGGGGGTCGCTGACGGTCTGACCGTCGACCTTGATGCGCTTGGCCACCAACGCAAATCGCACATCTTTGCGGCTGAAGCGCGGCAGGTTGCTGAGGAATCGATCAAGACGCATGGCAGTGACAGACGACCGGGAAAGGGGCGGGCATGGTACGCGATCTAGTCGTTGGGCTTCGACTGAACGTCGGTTTCGATCTGTGCGCAACGCGGGCACAGGCAGGCAGCATTGCGCACTTCCAGCGGCAGCGCTTGGAGTACAGTCGGGTCGATACTGACTGAAAAGCACCAGCAGGGTTGCGTCGCCGTACGTGGGTCGGCGAGGGTGCAGCGGTTGCTGGCGCCGCAGACCGGGCAGCGGTCAGGATCGATTGAGCTTTTTTCCATCGTCTGGCTGTGCATGGCGCGCCTATTCAAACTGAGACCGGGCCCTCTCCATGCACACCCGATTGCGCCCAGTGTGTTTGGCGCGATACAACGCGTGGTCGGCGCGGGCAATCAGGCTGTGCAGGGTGTCGTCAGGCTGCAGTTCAGTCAGGCCAACGCTGACGGTGATCTGCAACGACGTGGCGGAAAAGGTGTAGGAGTGCTGCTCTGCCAGCAGACGGATTTTTTCCGCGACTTGCTGAGCGCTGGCGCTGTTGGTGTCCTTGAGCAGGATGATGAACTCTTCGCCGCCCCAGCGACAAATGATATCCGACTGACGCAGGCAGCTTTGCAGGTCCTGAGCGAAGCCTACGAGCACTTCATCGCCCGCCAGATGGCCATGGTCGTCATTGAGACGCTTGAAATGGTCGATGTCGATCAGTAGCGCCGCCAAGGGCTTGGGCTCGCGTTGCGCTTCCTGCATGGCCTTGAGCGCCATCAAATCGAAGCCGCGGCGATTGGGCAGGCCCGTGAGGCTGTCGAGGGTGGCCTGGGCTTCGATCTTACGCTGATAGCGGCCGATGGCCCGGTGCAGCAAGAACATGACCACCAGTGTCACCACCAGGCAGATGAACAGGTTCAGGTACAGCGACTGGCGGATATCGGTGAGGGCGCCGTCTTCCTGTTTGTCGACGAACAGGTACCAGTTCAGTTCTGGGATGAAGCGCACGTTGAGAAAATGGTTCTGGCCTTGCGTCTGGTATTCGAAACTGCCGGTCTGTGGCCTCGGCAGTTTGTCGTGCAAGTCTTTCAGGCCCGGCATGTCCTTGAGGGACTGGCCGATGACGGCTCCCAGTGGTCCACCTTGAGCGCCCGTGAGCACAATCCGGCCGAAGGCGTCGACGAAATACACGCTCCGTTGATACCGCTGCTGATAACGATCGATTAGCTTGATCACCGCATCCACGGTCAGGCCCACACCCGTGGCGCCGATGAAGTTGTCTTTGTAATCGAACACCTTGTAGTTGATGAAGAAGGTCAGGTTGTCCTTGTTGGCCATGTCTGGATCGACGTTGATTTCGTAGGGCGCAGCCATGTCGCGTACCCGGTAGTACCAGATGTCGCGTGGCTCATTGGCGTCGATTTTCTTTAAGACGCCTTTGGCCTGGTAATACTTGAGGCTGGTATTGGAGACAAAAAAGGCCGTATAGGCACTGTAGTGACTCATGACTTCGTTGAGGTAACGGGTCATTTGTTCCGGGTCGTGCTCGCCAGCCACCACCCAGTCACGCATGAAGGTGTCACGAGCCATCATTGATGAGATCAGGATCGGCCGGACCAGGTCTTTCTGGATCTCCGAATACACCGTGTCCGAGGTCAACGGCAGTTCGGTGTTGACGATGCTGTCGCGAATCGACGCCCGCGAGGCGTAATAACTGAGCAGAGATGTCGCCAGAAAACCGCTCCCCAGCAGGACCACCAACGTCAGGATCAACGAACGCTGGGAATTGAGTGGAGAGCGAAGTGGCATGACGAGTCCGGTGAGGAGAAGATCAATAGAGGTCGCATGCTAGCGTGTTGCTACTGTTCTGCGCTATGGCCGATTCAGGTTCACGGTGTAATCGGCATGTTCGCGGTCGGTGCTATATACGCGGGTGAGCGGCCTATCAAAGAGTTGATGGCAGAACAACGGCAGTGCACCAATAAAATTTTGTCGTAGTGGATACCCTGTTCAGACAATGATTTGAAAAGATCCTGCAGGTTCGGATAAGTCATGCCGAGGCGATTTCTGACAGTCAGTACGTCCATGGGCGTAGCGGGAAGACCGTTTAAAGGCGACAGGTTCGAATGACGCACCACGTGACTGATTTCTTGATACGTCTCGCCGCGAGTACTCTGGAATTTCATCAGCGAATAATTCTTGATATTGCCCGGAAGGGATGTTCCGGCCAGCACCTTATCGGTGATGGCATACGGCGGCAGCGGGCCTGGAGGACGCGCGAGGCTGTTGTTTGCGTTATTTAAAATAGAAAACGGTTTGACCCTCTGGCTCACGACTCGGTGAAGCGTTGGGTCGACCAGCTCATAACCATGGGGTGCGTAGGTTCTAAGTTCGGTGCCATTGGGGATCCGTGCAGTGTTAGTCCACGGCAAGTAATGCCCGTGTGTACTTACAACCAGGGTTCTGGCTTGAGCCTTGTCCGAGGTCCAGAGCAGGAATTTTCGACCAAGCTTCCATACTTTGACGGGTAAGGTGCCGAAGGTGCTATGACCGGGAATGTTCCAGGTCTTGAGCAGGCTGTTGGTATTGAAAAATGTTTCCAGGCGGGTTTTACGGGCATTCATTGATCGGCCAAGCCAGGAGCCGAAGCTTTTTGTGGCGGCGGACGTAGCGCTAGCCCCCGCTATGGCTGTTTTCCCCAGAACGTTGAATGTGTTGAACAAACGCAGCAATCGGGGGGTGTAGGGCGCCAGCTGCAACAGCCCTAAAGACAGCACGTTGAGCGCTGTCTGGGTTTTTTCGGTGTTCCGGTTTCCCGGTAATGCTGCTGTCGCGATGCCCAGGTAGATGGACCCGGCGTGAGTCGCAAGAGAGGCCAGCGCCACGGGCGTCAGCAGCAGCGACATGGGCGCCAGCAACAGCTGTAGGTGGTTGAGCTGACGCGTCCAATAGCGCAGCGAAACTTCTTTCGAGGTCACGATGTGTTCATTCGCATCATCTTGATAGTTGCGCTCAAGCGTCTCGCGCATGAAGACGAACGGCGACGAAGTAATGGGCTGCTCGCAGAGGGCTCGGGCTTTGGCTTTATGCAGGTCGTTGGCGTAAACCACGTCTGTCCAGGGCCGAAGCAGGGAGGAAGCCGGGTCGGGGATGCTGTTACCGCTCCAAACATCAAGAAGATACATAAACTTCTCGTGGAGTCTGACCGGTATATAGCTCAACAGCATGCGTTGCCACTGCTTATCCTTGGCGGCGGTTTGTATATAACGGGTAAGTTCGATGTCGCGACTGAATTCGATAAATGCCACGGACTGACCGGCCTGGTACAGCACCGTCAAGGGTGTGTCGGCGTGGGTGAATACCAGCAGACCGGCACAGGGTTGGCATTGCGTGCCTTCTATCAGCGAGGGTTTCAGGTAAAAACCCAACGCTTTGCAGCGGATGCTGGTAGACGTCGTGTCCAGCATTTCGACGATGAGATCGAATCCAGCGCGTGTTAACTGTTTCTGTTTGAGGCTGATCACTGCCTGCGCCATAAAGGTTGTCTTGAACGACTGCTCGATAGCAGTTCCCTGCTTCTCCCAAAACCGGTTGAGTTGTTTCGACATCAGGTCAAGAAAGTTAATGCTCCTGATGTGGCTTTCGATGACCTCCGGGGATATCTCAAGCGCAGCGCCTTCGGACCATTGCCCCTTGCCTGTGGGGTCGGTGTAAACCGTCGTACGGGCGCCGTTATCGATATAACCCACCGGCCGCTCGACCCGGTAGTTACTCAACAGGGCGTTGCTCAGGCTGATCGGGGTTTCGTCGGGGGGTTGAACATACGTGATGGGCGAGTGGGCGCTACCCAATGGGGTGGTCGATGTGCCTCGAACATAGCGAATGAAAACATGATCCGGATTCACATCCAGTTGATGGTCGTTTTTCAGGTAGCTGCGCATCAGTCGGTTGGCGGCCATCAGTGGGTTGGGTATCCGCTTCACGATATCCGGCTGAAGTTCCCAGCGATCAAGAACGCTCACCAGGGTCAGGCCGCGTTCGACCAGCATGAACAAGGCGTCCGTGTGGGTGTGTTGTGAGTGCTGCTCGAATGAAAACGCTTTCTGGGCGCGGGTGAGCGCGGAAAAAATATCCTCATCGAGAGTTTTTATATCGAGAGTGAAGGGCGAGTTCCCTTGTTTGTCGGCAGCGTCCAGATACGACGCGAGCCAGGGCGACGTGTTCAACGCGTCGAGGAGTTTTTGCCTCATTAACTCAGGGTTGTCGCTGATGTATTCGAAAACGGCAGGTTTTTGACCGGTGATGTGAATAAAACTGTGCGATGTATTTTTTGAGGTCAGCTGAAAGATGCCCGGCAGGATTTGGTCATTCAGCAGCACTACACGGACGACCGTGCGCTCGCCTTTGGCTGATGTTTCCAGGGTTTCAACGGTGGTGGGGAACCGGTCGAGTCCCATGGCTTCAAGCGTCAGGTTATAACCGTCCAGGCTGATCATTTTACGCGTGTGGTACCGGCCCAGCGTGTCGAGAAATGAAAGTTTGGCGAGGGTGCGATACGTCAGTTCATGCCTGGCCCAGAAGACGGCAAGTAGGGTCTCGTAGTGTCGAGGCCAGTCCGCCTTGTCGATCAGCGTGAGGACCAGGGTTGTGCTCAGCGAAGGTGTTGCCTCATCAAACAGGCGCTCAGGTTCAGCGCTCTGCATCAGGGCATAAAAACTGGCTGCATCGAAAGAGGTAACCGCCACGTCGGTGAGGGACAGACGCCGCGTGTAAAGTTCTTGCCCATCGACAAAGACGGCCGGACGCGTATCGGTCGTGAAGTTCATGTAAATATGGTCCGGCAGGGAGGGCTTACCGGTCTGCTCAAATAAAAGCCGAGTCAGTTGTTCGTTGACATAGGCGTGCACTCCCGGCGGGCAGTCCATGTCCATCTGCCAGGCTTTCAAACTCAAGGGCGACATGGCGAGCAGTCTGGCGGCGCGGCTCTTTCTGAGCGTGGCGAGTTGTTTGTGGTTTAGCGCTGTGGCGGGTGGCGGTTCCTGCGACAGTCCCTCCAGATGATCGTCGGGCGTTGCGTAATAAAACGGCGACAGCGCAAAGGCTCCAGAGGAAGGTAGGGTATCGCTCTGTTCACTGTGGTTGCCGGTCAGGTGCGTAAGTGCGGGGTGTTCGAGGCTGTATGTTGGGGCGGGTGCAGTGCGTGCTGGAACAGGGGGGACTGGATTTTCTGGGTCATTCATGTGGATGGCTGAACGTGATGAGGGGCGCGTCACTGTGTCATCAGGGATCTCTTCATGTCGTACATCTATGTAACGACGGGGTGCGTGTAAACAGGGGTATGCAGGACGCTGTGGCTGCGCACTGAAACGTGCGCAGCCACGTTCGTCGTCGGGCTACTTAATGGTTGGGTCAGGCACTCAAATAGGCGCGCCATCCGCCTAGGTGGCTGATATCTGTCGCGCCCTCCAGGCCATAAGGTTCGCAGATGAAACCGCTTTCCCAGCGTCCGTCGGCCAACTGAACCTTGCCCAGGCCCAAGGGTGCCGGAATGCCGGAGAGGAATGACCCCAGTTCGCGGCTTGGCAGTTCCCAGACTTCCACGGCAATCGCTACGCCGCCTTGCGCGACCCGCAGCATGCCGGGCCGAAACGGTGGTCCACCGGCCAATGCGTAGAGCTGGTAATCCGCCGAGCTTTGGGTGACCTCCAGCAAGCGGCCACCGCGCTGCTTGAGTTGCCAGTTCAGCGCCAGGCCATCCAGGTGCGCGCCGCACACCACTAAGCGTGCCATGTCGTTGCGGGCGACAGTGGTCGGTGCTGACAGGTTGGGTGCGTGGCCGCCGATCACCGGCAGGCCGGTATGGCGTTGCAGGGCGTCGGCCAGGCTGAGCAGATAGTGATCAGTGAAGACCCGACCGAACAGGGTCACGCCCCACGGCAGGCCGTTGTCCATGAAGGCACTCGGTACGGCGACGGCGGCGTAGTCCAGCAGGTTCATGAAATTGGTGTAGTAACCCAATTCCGAGTTGCGCAGCACCGGTTCAGCCTCCAGTTCGGCGAGGGTCACCGGGCGACCGATGGAGGGCGTCACTACGCAGTCGAGACCTTCAAGGGCTTTGTCGCACAGGGCTTTGAGTGCTTGCAGGCGGTAGTGCGCACGGAACGTTTGCACGCCGGTCACGGCCGGTGCTTTCGACAGTACTGCGCGGATCACCGGCAATACCGCTTCTGGGTTGTGCTCCATCAGTTCGCCCGCAACGCTGTAGCGTTCGGCAACCCATGGGCCGTCATACAGCAGGCGCGCAGCTTCGAGGAAGGGTGACAGGTCCAGCGTCACTGCTTCGCCGCCCATCGCGGTCAGACGGTCGATGGCATCGCCGAACAGCAGGGGCCCTTGCTCGCAGCCGAAGAACGCCAGGTCCTGCGCACGGGGTACGCCGAAACGAAACGGGCGGGGCGCACCGAACGCAGAGGCGTCGTTCCACAGCGGGTTGCTGCGGCTGTATTCGTCACGCGAATCGAGTCGGGCTACCAGACCGAGCAACTGGCTGGCTTCGCGCGCGGTGGCGGTGAAAGTGGTCACGCAATCAAGGGTGCGGCAGGCGGGCACCACCCCGGCAGTGGAGATCAGGCCCTTACTGGCCTTGAGTCCCACCAGATTGTTCAGTGCTGCGGGCACTCGGCCGGACCCGGCGGTGTCGGTGCCGAGGGCGAAGCTGGCGACGCCGAGCGCCACGGCCAACGATGATCCTGCGCTGGAGCCGCCTGACGGGTACTCGGCCAGCACACTGTTCGGGCAGGCCCCATAGGGGGAGCGGCTGCCATTCAGCCCGGTGGCAAACTGGTCGAGGTTGGTTTTGCCCAACGGAATTGCGCCGAGGCCGATCAACTGCTCGACGATGGTCGCCGAGCGCTCCGGGGTATAGGTGAATGCCGGGCAGGCGGCGGTCGTGGGGATGCCGGCCAGGTCGATGTTGTCTTTGATCGCGAACGGCACGCCATACAGCGGCAGGTCGTTGAGGTCGCTGTTTTCCAGCGCGGCCAGATAGGGTTCCAGCTCGGTAGCACTCAGCAGATGGATGAACAGGTGATAGTCCGGGTTCAACGCAGCGGCTTTTTCGCGCAGGGCGAGGATCAGTTGCCGAGGTGTCTGGCGACCGTCTTGATACGCGGCGCGAACGCTGTCGAGGCGCAGGTCGCTTGAATGCAGGTCATGGCTCATGGCGTAATTCCGTCAAAAAAATAAGTAAGTTCAGTCAGCTTCAAGCACCACGACCCGCTGCCCGGCGCGCACCGCCGAGCCGGGCTGCACCCTTACTTCAAGCACGGTGCCAGCCAGGGTTGCCAGTAGCGGAATTTCCATCTTCATCGACTCCAGAATCACCAGCACATCGCCCACTTCAACCCGATGGCCGACCTCGACCTGCACCTGCCACAGGTTGCCGGCGATATGGCTGTCGATGCCGTGCTGGCCTGCGTCAAGAGGGGCGTCGTCGGTGGCTGGGATAGCGGCTTCGTCGCTTTCAAAATGTGCCTGACCGCTGGCGATCCAACGTTCGCGTTCGGCGTTGAAGGCCCCTTGCTGCTGAGCACGAAATGCGGCGATACCCTCGGCTTCACGGGCGAGAAAAGCCTGATAGTCAGCCAGGTTCAAGGTGCTGTGCTCGATGCTTAGCGGGTACCGGCCCAAGGGAAAATCGCGGCGGATGCGCAGCAGCTCTTCGGCGCTGACCGGGTAAAAACGAATCTGATCGAAGAAGCGCAGCAGCCACGGTTTGCCATCGAACGCCGCGACTTCGCGGTAGCGGTTCCACATCTGCAACGTGCGCCCGACAAACTGATAACCACCGGGGCCTTCCATGCCGTACACGCACATATAGGCGCCACCGATGCCGACCGAGTTCTCTGCCGTCCAGGTCCGTGCCGGGTTGTACTTGGTCGTCACCAGCCGGTGCCGTGGGTCGAGCGGGGTGGCGACAGGCGCGCCGAGGTACACGTCGCCCAGGCCCATCACCAGGTAGCTGGCGTCGAACACCGTGCGCTGCACTTGGTCGAGGTTGGGCAGGTCGTTGATGCGGCGGATGAACTCCAGGTTGCTTGGGCACCACGGGGCGTCCTTGCGCACGGTAGTCATGTATTTCTCGATGGCCAACTGGCACGCCGGATCATCCCAGGACAGCGGCAAGTGCACGATTCGCGACGGCACTTGCAGGTCTTTGGCGGCGCACACGGCGTCCCATTCGCCGACGACGATATCCAGTAAATCCGCAAGCGGCAGTTGTTCGGGCTGGTAATGCACTTGCAGGGAACGAATGCCCGGCGTCAGGTCGATCACGCCCTGTAGCGCTTTGGCTTCGAGGGCCTGCATCAGCGCATGACCGCGAAAGCGCAGTACCAGGTCCAGCTCGGGTGCGCCGATTTCCAGGAGCAAATGAGTGTCGCCAGACAGACGCGCCATCAGCCGTGTGTCGTCCTGGCCGATGTCCAATACAACAGGTGAAATTAACCCTTGTGCTAGCGAGCTCATTCGCGATGAGGCCAGATCTGGCACCGCGTCGCTTTCCTCGTGAGCACGTTCGCTCATGCAGAAGATCGCGCGTGCAGCATCGATACTGACCGGATGGAACTGCACGTTGTCGCCGGCCTTGAGTTGCCCCAGTTGCCAGAGGTCGGCTTCGATGATGGTCACCGGGCAGACGAAACCGCCCAGGCTCGGGCCATCCGGGCCAAGGATGACCGGCATGTCGCCAGTGAAATCCACGGCGCCGATGGCGTACGGGTTGTCGTGGATGTTCGAGGGGTGCAAGCCCGCTTCGCCACCGTCGGCGCGGACCCATTCCGGCTTGGGACCAATCAGGCGGACGCCTGTACGGCTGGAGTTGAAATGCACTTCCCATTGGGTGGCGAAGAAGGTCTCGATGTAGCGCTCGGTGAAATATTCCGGCGCGCCATGGGGGCCGTAAATGACCCGGATCTGACGCACGGCAGGCAAGGCGTGAAGCTGGTCGTCCGGTACGCGCTGACCGATGCTGCGGTCACTCAGGGCTGGAATGTGCAGCACGTCGCCAGCCCGCAAAGCGCGGCCGCCATGCCCGCCAAATTGACCCAGGGTGAACGTGCTTTTGCTGCCCAGATAGTCCGGCAGCTCCAACCCGCCGCGCACACAGAGGTAGCTTCGTGCACCGGCGCCCGCGATGGTGCCCAGCGCCAGGGTTGAACCGGCGGGTACCAGCAACGCGGTATTCAGCGCCTGAGGCTGACCGTCCAGGGTCAGCGGAATCGGCGCGCCGGTGATGGCAACCACGGCGTCGGTGTTGAAGCGCAGCAGCGGGCCGCTCATGGTGATTTCCAGCGCGGCACAGCCTTCGGCGTTGCCCAGCAGGCGGTTGCCCAGACGCAGTGCGCGACTGTCCATTGGCCCGGACGGCGGCACACCGACCGCCCAGTAACCGAGACGCCCGGGATAGTCCTGCACGCTGGTCTGGGTACCGCCACTCAGCACTTCAAAGGTGTTGGCGCGATACACCAGACCTTCCAGGCACCGAGTCCATGGCTGGCCACTGGCAAAGGGCGCGTCGAGCAGAATCTGCCGCAGGTAATCGCGGTTGGTTTCCACGCCATACAGGTGGCTGTCGCTCAGCGCTTGAGCAAGTCCGGCGCTGGCCTGCTCACGGGTTGGCGCCCAACTGATCAGCTTGGCAATCATGGGGTCGAAGAACGGCGGGATCTCGCAACCGGCTTCGACCCAGGTGTCGATGCGCAAGGTCTTGCCATCGGCGGTCGGGAAATTCACCGCAGTCAGCAAGCCGGGGCAGGGCTGGAAATCCCGGCCCGGGTCTTCGGCATACAGCCGCGCCTGAATCGCATGACCGTTCGCCTGCAAGCCCGTGCGCAACTGACTGAGTGGCGGTAGATCACCCGCTGCCAGCTGGACCATCCAGCTGACCAGATCGACGCCCCACACTTGTTCAGTGACCCCGTGCTCGACCTGCAAGCGGGTGTTCACTTCGAGGAAATAGAAACGCTGGTCCTCGCTGTCGAACACGAACTCCACGGTCCCGGCGCTGCGGTAATTGACCGCTTTGGCCAGCTTGATCGCTGCCGCACACAGTTCGTCGGCCATGCCGTCTGGCAGGTTCGGCGCCGGGGTTTCTTCGAGGACTTTCTGGTTGCGCCGTTGTACCGAGCAATCACGCACACCGAGGGCGATAACGTCGCCCTGGCCGTCGCCGAACACCTGTACTTCCAAGTGCCGGGCGCGCTGGATGTACTTCTCGATAAAGACGCCAGCGTCGCTGAAGTTGTTCTGTCCCAGACGTTTCACCGCGTCGAACGATTCGCTCAGTTCGAGCGCACTGCGGCACACGCGCATGCCGATCCCGCCACCGCCTGCTGTGCTTTTCAGCATCACCGGGTAGCCGATCTGTTCGCCCGCGTTGAGGGCGTCGTCGAGGCTGTCGAGCAGTTCGGTGCCCTCAAGCATCGGCACGCCGTGTTGCTTGGCCAGTGCGCGTGCCGTGTGTTTGAGGCCGAACACCCGAAGCTGGTCGGGTGTCGGGCCGACGAAGGCGATGCCAGCGTCTTCGCAGGCTTGGGCGAACGCGGCGTTTTCGGAGAGGAAGCCGTAACCGGGATGGATCGCCGTGGCGCCGCTGGCTTTGGCGATGGCGAGTATTTTATCCACCGCCAAATAGGTCCCGGCTGCGCCACCTTCACCCAGGCTATGGGCTTCATCGGCTTGAAGAATATGCAGGCTGGCGGCATCGGCTTCGGAATAGACCGCCACGCCCTTGACCTGCAAGGCGCGCAAGGTACGCAGGATGCGGCAGGCAATGGCGCCACGGTTGGCGATCAGCAGTGTCTTGAACATGGCATAAACCCCAGAAACCGATGGCTGATCGGTTTCTTGCCGGGAAGCGGGCCGTCCCGCTGTTTTCGTAGTGCCTCGAGGCCGTCCCCGATGGCGAAACCTGGTGCTCTTACAGGGGAGGCTGGCGCTTTGACGCCACGCACTGCCCGGAGCGGCTTTGGCACAGGCTGAATAACCAGCTGCGTAGCTTCAAAAGATTCAGTTCCATATCAGCAACTGCGCAGGTGTCGGGTTGTAGGCGTTGCACGGGTTGTTCAGTTGCGGGCAGTTGGAAATCAGCACGATCACGTCCATTTCCGCGCGCAGTTCGACGTATTTACCGGGCGCCGAGATGCCATCTTCGAAGGTCAGGCCGCCGTCTGCGGTGACCGGCACGTTCATGAAGAAATTGATGTTCGGGCCGATGTCACCTTTGCTCAGGCGACCGTCATGGGCACAGGCGCGCAGGTAGTTGTCGCGGCAACTGTGCATGTGACGTTTTTCCAGAGAGTAGCGCACGGTGTTGCTCTCCTGCGCGCAAGCGCCGCCGAGGGTGTCATGGCGTCCGCAGGTGTCTTCGACGATGGTCAGCATCGGTTTGCCGAGGTTGGAATACAGCACGCTGCCGGTGGTCAGGTACACGCTGTTCTGCCGCCGCAAGGTACGCTGCACGTCATACCGTTCGCGGGGGTTGGCCAGGCTGTAGAACAGCGTATCGACTGCTTGATTGCCTTCCAGGTCGAGGATGCGCAGGGTTTGTCCGGCCTTGACTTCGCTCAGCCAGGGCTCGCCTGCGGGGATGGTCGCGTTGTAGATCGCCGCTTCCGGCTGTTTGGAGAGTGTGGTCATGGCAGCGATCCTCAGGCGAACAGGCGATCAGTGTTGATAAAACCGCGCTCGTTTTCCGGGCGCGAGGTACGGCAGTACTCGGCGATGCTGGGATCGGCGTTCATCCAGCCGAGCTTGAGCGGTTTGGGGGCGTACTGTGGATCAGGGTCCATCGGGTGCTGCAGGGCGGTCAGCACCACCAGGGTGTCCATCGGCGCATACAGCTCGATGTAGTCACCGGCTTTGGAGTTGTTCGCAACGAAGTGAAAGTGTCCGTCTTCGTCGACCCGGACTTTGCTGAACAGGTTCAGGGTCATCAGCAGGTCGGACAGGCCCAGGCCCCATTTACCCAGTTCCACCAGCAGGTTATCGGTGCCGTTGCGAAAGAAGCCGTTGCGCAGTTCCTGATAGCGGCCTTGGCCATATTTTTCCGCGACCTCTTCAGCGCACAGCACCCCACCGAAGCTGTCGCTCCAGCCGCAGGTGTCCGCCGTGATCGCTGCCAGCACCCGGCCCATGTCCGAGTACAGGCAGTGGCCGGTGGTCAGTTTTGCGGTGTGTTGGCATTTGAGGCTGTCCGGCAGGTTCAGCCGTTCGGTTTTCTCGTTGGCGTTAAGCAGGGTCAGGCTGACGTTGGCGCCGCCACGGACGTCGGTCAGGCGCAGCAGTTGGCCGCGCTTGAGCACGAACGAACGGTGGCCGCCGCCGGGCAGGATTTCTTCAGCAAAGACGGGGAACAGGGATGTTGAGTCGGTCATGTGCGCGTTCATAAAAAAGATCCTCTAAACCGTTTGCAGCGAATCAATGGCGGCGCGTGCGGCGCGGCGATCGCTGTTCAAGGGAATGTCGTAGGTGATGCGGGCGCCATAAGCGCCGGGCGCATGGGGGTCATGGCGAACCTTGTCGAACACCAGCAGACGGGTGCCGAGGTTGAAACCCTCGGACAGGTCGTGGGTGACCATGAACACAGTCAGGCGAGTCTCGCGCCACAGCTCCAGCAACAAGACATGCATGTCCTTGCGGATACCCGGATCGAGCGCGCCGAAGGGCTCGTCCAGCAGCAACACGCGCGGTTTCATGATCAGCGCTTGAGCGATGGCCAGCCGTTGCTGCATGCCGCCCGACAATTGCGTCGGGTACTTGTCCTGCGCATGGGCCAGGCCCACTTTGCTCAGCACGGCCGCGGCCTGTTCCCGAGCCTCGCGTTTGGCCGTGCCGAACAGGCGTCCAAGCAGTGGCGAGCGTGGCAATTCCAGACCCAGAGCAACGTTGTCCAGCACTGACAGATGCGGAAACACTGAGTAGCGCTGAAACACCACGCCACGGCTGGCGTCCGGTTCGCCAGCCAGCGGCTTGCCGTCGAGATGGATCTGGCCGCGACTGGGCACTTCCTGGCCGAGCAGCAAGCGCAAGAAAGTGGATTTGCCGCAGCCCGAGGCGCCGACCAAGGTGCAGAACTCACCTTCGTTGACGCTCAGGTTCAGGCCTTCGAGCACCACTTGATCGTCGTACTGTTGCCAGACGTTTTTCACCGAAATAAAGCTCATCCGCGTGCCCCTTCATACCAGGGGAATGCACGCCGGGTCAGGGCCTTGAGCCCCCAATCCATCAGCCAGGCGAGCAGGGTGATCCAGACCACGTAGGGCAGGATCACGTCCATGGCCAGGTAGCGTCGTACCAGAAAAATCCGATACCCCAAGCCGTCGGTGGAGGCAATGGCTTCGGCCGCGATCAGGAACAACCAAGCCGAACCCAGCACCAGACGCAAGGCAATCAGCAGGCGTGGCAGCAGTTGCGGCAGGATCACCCGCAGGACCAAGGTCCAGGTCGAGGCGCCGAGGGTCTGCGCCTTGATCAGCAGCTCGACCGGAATCTCCCGGGCGCGCTGCTCCAGATCCCGCGCCAGGATCGGTGTAATGCCAATCACAATCAGCATGACTTTCGACAGCTCACCTAAGCCAAACACGATGAACAGGATCGGCAGAATCGCCAGCGGCGGGACCATCGACAACACCGTCAGCAGCGGTGACAACGGTGCGCCGAACAGCGGCAGAATCCCCGACGCGATACCCAGGCACAAGCCGAGCAGGGCGCTGATGCCAAGACCAATCGCCAGGCGTTGCAGGCTGGAGGCAGTGTCTTGCCACAGTAGATAACCGCCGCTGCGTTGGTCTTCGGTAAAGGCCATGCGCTTGACCGCATCGGTCATCTGCACCGCGCTGGGCAGCAGTTTGTCGTTGGGGTTTTCCGTCAGCCGAGTCGCCGATCCCATGAAATAGGCGAACAGCAACAAGGCGAACGGCAGGATCACCAAAATCAGACGGCTGGCGCGATCCGGGCGGCGGTTTATCAAGCGCATGGCAATAACCTTTGGGCTGGAACGCGATTACAATTTGCCTTCGGCAGCCATCTGTACGTAGCTCGGGTCGAAGCGCAGCTTGAGGTTGGTCTTGTCGCCGCTGGTCACGCCGTTGGCGAAAGACATGCCGATTGCACTGGTGTCCTTGGCACCCTCACCGAGCAGCCCATGTTGAAAGGAGAACTCGGCGACCTTGCGCATGGTTTGTGGCAGTTGAGCGCTGGCGGCGAAGTCGAGTGCTTCCTTGGGGGTCGCGAACAGCTTGGTGGTGTTCAGTTGCGACTGGAAGCCAGCCAGGTCGGTGCCCGAGGCTTTGGCCATGTGTTCCAGTGCAGCGGTGCTGGCGGCGGATTTGCTGTTCATCAGTGCGACCACTTCGAACCAGGCTCCGGTCAGGGCCTTGCCCAGTGCCGGGTTGTCTTTCAGGGTCTGGGTGTTGACCACCATCATGTCCATGATTTCGCCAGGAATCTTGCTCGAATCGAACACTTCGGTCACGCCGGGTTTGGCCTTGATGTCCGAAAGCATTGGGTTCCAGGTGGTCACCGCTTTGACGTCATCGGTGTTGAAGGCAGCAGAAATGTCGGCATCCGAGGTGTTGACGACCTTAAGGTCTTTCTCGGTAAGGTCAGCGCTGTCCAAGGCACGGGCCAGCAAGTAGTGAGAAACCGACAGCTCGACCAGATTAACCTTCATGCCTTTGAGGTCGGCAACTTTCTTGCCTTCACCCTTGATCACGATGCCGTCGTTGCCGTTGGAGAAATCGCTGACGATCAGCGCGGTGCTGTCGACGCCACCTGCGGCCGGAATAGTCAGCGCGTCCATGTTGGTCATGGAGCAGCCATCGAATTGGCCGGCGGTGTATTGGTTGATCGATTCGACGTAGTCGTTGATCTGGGTGACATCAATGGTGATGCCGTATTTCTTCGCCCATTTGTCGACGATGCCTTGGGTGCCCGCGTATTCCCAGGGCATCCAGCCGGCATAGATGGTCCAGCAAACGTTGAAGTGTTCTTTCGGGGCGGCGTGTGCCGAGAGGCTCAATGCCGCGACGAGGCCAGCGGCGAGCATGGCGAACAGACGGGGCTTTTTAATGTTGCTCTGCATATAAGAACCTCCAGTAGGAAAAAAAACGAGCGGTCAGGAGTCACGCGACACCACTGGTGTCCTGTCTCCCGGGCTTTTATCCCGCCGTGTAACCTCTACTGGAGGTCGCCAACTCTCGGACCAGCCACTCGCGTCAAGCGAATCGGAACCCTAGTCAGCTATTGTAAATTGTGGTGCCGCGAACCTGTTTTGACTCCTGCACATCAAGTCATAAGCGAGAGGCGTGCCAAGTCTCACCACGCCTTGCGGCAGTTGGGTTGCGCAGTTGAAGGGGGAGCGAGAACGGGAGTGGGTGCTTTAGCGTGGTGCGTGCACGCACCTGTTTGGGGCGCATCTTGAGTGGGATATAGTTTTTGGGGCAGGGCACTCGGTGAATTATTTGCGGTCTGATTTTTCGTCAGTCAGCGGTTTTGACCGATGCCGACCAGCGTCGCTGGTTTGAGCTCTCTAGCGGTCCAGGAGGCCGCCATGTATCGACGACCCTTGCTTATAGTTGTGCTTGGTTTAATCCTCGCTGGTTGTTATGCAGGTCCCGGTTATTACGAATCCGATGTCTATACACAGCCGGTTTACGGTGGCGCTTACTATGGCAGTTATGACCGGTCCTACCGTCCGAGCTATTACGTAGCGCCTCCCCGTTATTACGGGCCGCGTCCGGCGCCTTATTACGCCCCTCGGCCTGATTATGGTCCGAGACCTATGCCTTACGCCGGACGGGGTTACTACCGCAGTGATCAGGGTGGCCATGAGGGTCGTGGCGGACACTACAACCCTTCATGGAATGAAGGCCGGAATGACGGTGACCGTGGACACGGTGGTGGCAGTCGCGGTCATGACAATGGTTCAGGCGGCCGGGGTGATCACGGCAATCGCGGAGGCGACGGCCGTGGCGGCGATGGTCGGGGTGGAAACAGGTGAAGCGTCGCTACGTCGGCGCTTCACCTGCTTTAAGGGTCTAGTAGTCTAAAAGGTCCGCCAGGGGGTGCCGTCCTTCCCATACCTTGGCGAAGTGCGCATCGATCACGGCGTCCGGGATGTTGGCGACGTCTTGCCAGTGCCAATGAGGCTTTTGATCCTTATCGATCAGGCGCGCCCGCACGCCTTCGCTGAACTCGGGATGACGACAGCAATTCAGGCTCAGGGTGTATTCCATCTGGAATACCTGAGCCAGCGACATGTGTCGGGCGCGGACAATCTGCTCCCACACCAGATGGGCAGTCAGGGGGCAACCTTCAGTCAGATTCTTTGCCGCACGGCTGAGCAGGGCATCGCCGTGCGTGTTCCATTGACTGATGGCACGCCAGGCGCACGGCAGAGTCGCGACGTCCAGCAGTTCATCAATCTGCGCTCGACGCGGCAACCATTGCGCATCAGGCAATTGCCCGATGGCTTCCTGTTGCAGCGCCTTGAGCAGGCTGTTGAGTTGCACCGGGCTTTGTTCCTGCCAGTTCAGTTGTAGCAGCCCCTCGACCAACTCTTCTTGCTGTTCATCCAGCAGGAAACGGTCGGCCAGGTCCAGATCCAGCGCGTCGCGCCCGTTGATGTGTGAACCGGTCAGTCCGAGGAACAGGCCCAGTTTGCCGGGCAGTCGGGAAAGGAACCAACTGGCGCCGACATCAGGGTATAAGCCGATACTGACTTCCGGCATTGCCAGGCGACTGGTCGGGGTGACGATGCGAATGCCCGCGCCTTGCAACAAGCCCATGCCGCCACCCAGCACGTAACCATGGCCCCAGCAGATCAAGGGTTTGGGGTACGTGTGCAGACGGTAATCGAGCCGGTATTCCGCCGCGAAAAAATGCGCGGCCAGCGGTGGGACTTCGCCGGGATGGGCACGGCAGGCGTCGACCAATGCTCGTACATCGCCGCCGGCACAAAAAAATTTAGAGCCATTGCCGCGCAGCAGTACACAAACGATTTGCGGGTCATCGGCCCATTTTTCAAGGCGATCCATCAGCGCCTGGATCATCGGCAGCGACAACGCATTCAGAGACTTTTCCGCATCCAGGCTGGCAACACCAATGCGCGCGCCGTCTTGGGCGTGGAGTTCTTCAAATTGCAGATTCATCATGACCTCTCGGGGGGCGGGGCAACTGTCCATTGGGTCTGTGATACCCCTATGCGGGGGTAAGTTGCAAACGGTGATTACAGGGAGTGTAGGAAAGAGGCAGGGGCCGCGTGGTGCAATGACATTGGTCGATTGACATCGGCGGCCAGCTTTCCTAGTGTCCGCGCATTGATTTTTGCAGGTGTGCCATGACAAACGATGACCGTATCAAACTCGAATCCGGCTGGAAGCACGCGTTGCGTGAGGAATTCGAAAAACCGTATATGAACGAACTGCGTGAGTTCTTGCGCCAGGAGCACACCGCAGGCAAGGAAATCTATCCACCGGGCCCGATGATCTTCAATGCGTTGAACTCGACGCCGCTGGACAAGGTCAAGGTGGTGATCCTTGGCCAGGATCCGTACCACGGCCCAGGTCAGGCCCATGGCTTGTGCTTCTCGGTGCAGCCAGGCGTGCCAACGCCGCCATCGCTGGTCAATATCTATAAAGAGCTCAAGCGTGACCTGAACATCGACATCGCCAATCACGGCTGCTTGCAGTCCTGGGCCGATCAGGGCGTGCTGCTGCTCAACACCACCATGACTGTCGAACGCGCGAACGCTGCTTCACACGCAAAAAAAGGCTGGCAGATCTTCACCGATAAGGTGATTGAGGTCGTCAGCGAACATCAGCCGCATCTGGTGTTTATGCTGTGGGGTGCTCATGCCCAAAGCAAACAGAAACTGATCGACGCCAGCAAACACCTGGTACTGACCTCGGTACACCCCTCGCCGCTGTCCGCCTACAAAGGCTTTCTCGGCAACGGACACTTTGGCCGGGCCAACAAGTTCTTGCAACAGAATGGATTGACACCGATTGACTGGAGATTGCCGCCGGTTTGACCTGAATGCAGTGGCGGGCATCCTGCCATCTTCGCGAATGAATTCGTTCCCACAGAAAATAGCGAGCTCATTCGCGAACGGGTCAACCCGGTCTCTACTCAGCCCGCTTATCCCAGTGCCGAAACAGCGGCTCGGCGAGGAACAGTACAAACAGCAGGCGCATGACCTGCATTGCCGTGACCAGCGGCACCGACAGTTGTAAGACTTCCGCTGTCAGGCTCATTTCGGCGATGCCGCCGGGCATCATGCCCAGGGTCAGTGAGCGCAGGTCCAGATGGGTCATCACACTCAGGCACCCAGCGGCGAGGGCGGCGATCAGCATGGTCAGTGCAGTGCCCAGCAATGTTCGGCCAATAAACGACGGCGCCCGCCGAAAGAACGAACGATTGAAATGGCAGCCCAGGCCGCTTCCGATCAGCCATTGGCCGATCTGGCTGCCGCCTTGCGGTAAGCCGATGTGCAAGTCCCAAGTGATGCTTGCGGCCGCACTGAGCAATAGCGGTCCGAACAGCCATGGATTGGGTTGCTTCAGCCGTTGCCAGAGCCACGCCAGCAGTCCGCCTGCGGGAAACAGCACCAGCAGCCAGGACCAGTCAACGGCTGCCGGATTCGATGCAGGCGCACCGTCGCCCAGCAGATACTTGAACAGTGCGGGCACGCACAGCACCACCATCAACACTCGCAAACTCTGTCCCGCCGCGACGCTGCTGAGGATTGCGCCGTTGCGCGCCCCGAGGTTGACCATTTCGCCAGAGCCGCCCGGCATGCTGGAAAAGAACGCCGTTGCGCGATCTTCGCCGCTACGTCGCATCAGCCAAACTCCGACTACGCTGGAAACACTGGTGACCAGTGCTCCGAAGAAGATCAGGCCGAAATGCGACATGACCTGTTCGATGACAACCGGCGTGAAGTGCAGGCCGATGCCAATCCCGACAATCCACTGCCCGCCTTTACGGCCGCCGGGGATTTCCGCAAGTTGCCAGGGCGTCAGGCAGCGCACCAGGATGATCGCCAGCAGCGAGCCCACCATCCACGGCAGCGGCCAGCCAACCTGGCTGGCGAGGTAACCGCCCAGCAGGCCGACCAGCGGGGTTCCCCACCACGTATTTAAAGGGCGATCAGACATTAGCCACGGCACGACGCTGCCGGGAGCGCTTGCGCCAGATCCGCACGACAGGCATCAGCAGCATGATGGCCGTCAGCACCCATATCCCGAAGGTAATCGGGCTGGACCAAAGAATTTCCAGCGCACCGTTGGAGATCGACAGGGCACGGCGCAGGTTCTGTTCCATCAAGCCGCCGAGGATAAAGCCCAGCAGGACCGGCGACAGAGGGAAGTCCATCTTGCGCAGGATGTAGCCGAAGATACCGATACCGACCATCAAGAACAGGTCGAAGGTGGTGGCATGCACGGCGTAGACGCCAATCGCAGTGATGATCGCGATCACTGGCACCAGCGCCCAGTTCGGCACAGCGAGGATGCGGGTGAAGATGCGGATCATCGGGATGTTGAGGATCACCAGCATGACGTTGGCGACGAACAACGAGGCGATCAGGCCCCAGACGATGTCGGGCTGCTGTTGAAACAGCAAAGGGCCAGGCGTGATGTTGTACAGCGACAATGCGCCGATCATCACTGCTGTCGTTCCCGAGCCCGGGACACCGAGGGTCAGCATCGGCACCAGCGCTCCACATGCCGCACCGCCGATGGCGGTTTCCGGGGCCGCGAGGCCGCGTATGTCACCTTGTCCGAATTTGCCGGTCTTGCCCGCCAGACGCTTCTCGGTCATGTAGGCCACGGCGCTGGCCAGTGTCGCGCCAGCACCCGGCAGCACGCCCATGATGAAACCGAGCACACCGCAACGCAGGTTCACCACGAACACCGAGCTGGCTTCTTTGAAGTTGAACATCATGCGGCCGGTGGCTTTGACCGCCTCTTGCCCGCGATGGGTTTTTTCCAGCAGCAATAGAATTTCGCTGATCGAGAACAGCCCCAGAACCAACACCACGAACTGAATCCCGTCAGTCAGGTGGATATTGTCGCCGGTGAAACGGTACACACCGCTGTTGGCGTCGATGCCGACCGTGGACAGAAACAGCCCGATCAGCGCCGCGATAAACGTCTTCAGTGGACGATCACCGGCCATGCCGCCGAGGCAGACGATTGCGAACACCATCAGTACGAAATATTCCGCCGGTCCGAAGGCAATCGCCCACTTCGCCAGCAAGGGCGCGAACAGCACCATGCCGCAGGTGGCAATGAACGCACCGATAAACGAGCTCCACGCCGACAGCGACAAGGCGACACCGGCCAGACCCTGGCGAGCCATCGGGTAACCGTCGAGAGTGGTCATCACCGTGGACGCTTCGCCCGGAATGTTCAGCAGGATCGAGCTGATCCGGCCGCCGTATTCGCAGCCCAGGTACACCGCCGCCAGCAGGATCAACGCTGACTCCGGGGGTAACCCGAGGGCGAACGCGATAGGGATCAACAGCGCCACGCCATTGATCGGGCCAAGGCCGGGCAGCAAACCGACAACGGTGCCAATCAGGGTGCCACACAGGGCGGTGATCAAGTTGTAAGGGGTCAGCGCAACGCCGAAGCCTTGGCTCAGGTAGCTAAAAGTGTCCACATTAATTCTCCAGAACGTCGAGCAGGCCCAGCGGCAACGGAACGTCCATGGCTTTATCGAACAACAGGTAAAGGCCGACGCTGATCAAGGTCACGACCACCACGCTCAGCTTCCAGCGACCGCCGTACAGACGGGCCATGGGGATGCCGATCAGGATGCTGCTGAGGATGAAACCCAAGGGTTCGAACAGGCCGGCGAAAATAAGGAGCAAAACCGTGCAAGTGGCGATTTTGATCAGGGTAGGGCGGTCCAGTTGAGGGTCTTCTTCGCTGTGGACGAGGGGTGTCGGGCGAAACAGCATGTACAGCAAGCCCAGGCCCATCAGCCCCAGCATCAGCAGGGGAAACGCCCGAGGTCCTACAGGTTCATAGGAAAATGCGGCCTGATAAGGCCAGGCCATGAGCGCAAGACCGACGCACGCCAGCAGCAACGCCGAGGCGAAAATTCGTTGTAAGAGCATGGGTAACTCCTGTGTCGCGTCGCCTCGAATGGGCGACGCAACCACTGATATCAATTGAGTTCAATCACTGAATCAGGCCGAATTCCTTGGCCAGGATCTTGTAGTCGGCGACCTGCTTCTTCACGTACGCGTCCAGTTCCGGGCCCGTCATGGCAAAGGGAAACAGTTCGCGCTGGTCACGTAGCTTGGCGAAGTCATCGGAGGCCAGCAGTTTGTCGAAGGCCGCTTTCCACCAGGCGTAGTCTTCGTCGCTGACTTTTGGCCCGAGGTAGAAGCCGCGTACCACCGGCCAGACGATGTCGTAGCCTTGTTCCTTGGCGGTCGGAATGTCTTTCATTTCCGGCTCGTCCAGGCGTTTTTCGGAGAACACGGCGAGCAAGCGCATGTCTCCGCTAAGGATGTGCGGCATGGAGTCGGAGATGTCGGTGCTGCCTACTTGAATGTGCCCGCCGAGCAACGCGGTGGCGATTTCACCGCCGCCTTCAAGGGCAACATAACGCAGGTCACGCGGGTTGATGCCCGCGGCTTTGGCGATCAGGGCGGTCTGCATCCAGTCTTGGCTGCCGACGGTGCCCCCGGAGCCGATCACCACTTTGCTCGGGTCTTTTTTCAGCGCTTCGACCAGGTCGTTGAGGTTCTTGTAGGGCGAGTCGCTTTTCACGGCGATGGCGCCATAGCTGGTGCCGACCGCCGCGAGCCAGCGCACGGCGTTCTCATCGAAGCGGCCGAACTTGCCCTGTGCCAGGTTCAGCAGCGAGCCGCTGGACCAGGCCACCAGCGTGCCGGCGTCGGCCGGTCGCTGGGCAACCACTGCGTTGTACGCCACTGCGCCGACACCGCCGGGCATGTAGGTCACGCGCATCGGTTTGCTCAGCAGCTTTTCGTTGACCAGCGCGCTCTGTGCCAGCTTGCAGGTCAGGTCAAATCCGCCCCCCGGTGAGGCCGGAGCGATGCATTCCGGGCGCTTGGGTTCAGCCGCGAGCAGTTGGGTAGCCACTAGCATGCAGCTGGCGGCGAGGGCGAAACGACGCAAAGATAAAGTCATGGTTGTCTCCAGGGGAGTTGTTATTTTGGGCCCAGCTGTTCTAACGATTACCAGATCGCGACCGTGTAACTGACGAGCAGGCGCACTTCATCGGCGTCCCGGGCGAAGTTCGATCGGTACGTGGCGTTGCGCAGGCGCACGGCGACGTTTTTCAGCGCGCCGCTCTGTACCACGTATTTGATTTCGCTGTCGCGTTCCCACTCTTTGCCTTCGCCGTCATGGCTCGCCACTTTAGCGTTGTCACCACTGACGTAGCGGCTCATGAATGTCAGGCCGGGGACGCCCAGCTTGGCGAAGTCATAGTCGTAACGCGCTTGCCAGGAATGCTCGTTGGCTTCGGCGAAATCACCGATCTGTACGAAGTTGATGAGGAACGGATCGCTGCCATCCACATACGGGAAGGCGCTGTCACCGGACATGTGCTGATAGCCCGCGCTGAACTTATGACCAGTGAGGCTGTAGCTGACGATGCCATTGAATGATTTGTTGTCGATGTTACCGCCGCGAGCCGAACCCTGATCGCCGCTGACCGCGAAACGCACATCAGTGGCCAGGGTGCCTGGGCCCACGGGTTGCGAGGCGACAAGGCCGACAAAATGCTGGTCGTAGACCTGATCAAGTTGAGCAAAGTGATAGCTGGCAGTGATTTTGTCGGTGAGTTTGTAATCAAACCCGGCCATGTCGAAGTGATCACCCGTCACCGTGCCAGCGAAGCGTTTGTTCTTGTTGTTCAGCGCGATGTCTTCGCTGCTGGTGTCATCGCGGTCCTTGACCTTCTCCAGACGACCGCCGGTAAAAGTCAGGTTCTTGAACTCTCTGGAGGTGAGCATACCGCCTTCAAAGGTCTGCGGCAGGATGCGCCCGTCATTGGGCTTCAACGTTTGCAGCTCAGGGATCAGCGTGCCGACTTTCAGTTCGGTGGCCGAGATTTTCATCTTGCCCGTCAGGCCCCACTTGGAATATTCGTCGGCGGCGCGGCCATTGTCGTGGGTCGGTAGTAGGCCGGTGCCAGTGCGATCCGGGCTTGAGTCGAGCTTGATCCCCAACATGCCAATGGCATCCACGCCGAACCCGACGGTGCCTGCTGTGTAGCCTGACTGGACGTTGAGGATAAAGCCCTGGGCCCACTCGTCGCGCTTGGATTGCTGGGCGCTGGTGCCGTCGCGGAAGTCGCGGTTGAAGTACATGTTGCGGGTTTCCAGGCTGGCGCTGCTGTCGTCGATAAAATCGGCGTAGCTGAGCGGGCTGAAACCGGCAAGGGCAACGGCGCTGGCAAGCGCGGAGGGGTTTAGGCGAAGGGGACGAGCAGGCGAGGCGGCCTGAGTCTGCAAGGACAGCGTCATGAAATACTCCGTTGTTGTTATTATTTTTTTAATAAAACCTTTGAAAACGCTTCAAGGCGCTTTTCAGTTTTGCGGCAGGTATAAGCCACCGTAGCGCGATGCTAGAAGGTGAAACTTTCACTAACCTTTCAGCTGTCGTTGATTTTTTCTGTGCTTCACAGCCAACGATGCGGCTGTAAACTCCGCGCCTTATAAGCCCAAGAATCTGGAGAAGTCGATGCGTGTTCTTCTCGTCGAAGACCATCTGCAATTAGCCGAAAGCGTGGCTCAAGCCCTCAAAAGTATGGGTTTGACCGTGGACGTTTTGCACGATGGGGTGGCCGCCGATTTGGCGTTGAGCAGTGAGGAATATGCCGTCGCGATTCTGGACGTGGGCTTGCCGCGCATGGACGGTTTTGAAGTGTTGGGCCGCTTGCGGGCCCGAGGGAAAAATCTGCCAGTGCTGATGCTGACCGCGCGGAGCGATGTCAAAGATCGTGTGCACGGCCTCAATCTGGGTGCTGATGATTATTTGGCCAAACCCTTTGAACTGACCGAGTTGGAAGCACGGGTCAAGGCGTTGCTCCGCCGTAGCGTGCTCGGCGGCGAACGCCAGCAGCGTTGCGGGGTGCTGGTCTATGACCTCGACACTCGGCGCTTCACCCTGGGCGATGAGCTGCTGGCCCTCACGTCTCGTGAACAGGCGGTGCTTGAAGCGCTAATCGCCCGACCCGGCCGGGTGATGAGTAAAGAACAGTTGGCGGCGCAAGTGTTTGGCCTCGATGAAGATGCCAGTCCCGACGCCATCGAAATCTACGTACACCGCCTGCGCAAAAAGCTTGATGGCCAACCTGTTGTCATTGTTACGTTCCGCGGTCTTGGCTATTTGCTGGAAAGCCGTGATGCTTAAGCTGCCTACCCACAGCAGCCTGCGTTGGCGGTTGTTGTGGAACCTGGGTCTGCTGCTCACCGTATTGATGCTGGCCAGCGGCTTGAGCGCTTACTGGAATGGTCGCGAAGCGGCCGACACGGCCTATGACCGAACCTTGCTGGCGTCGGCGCGAACCATTGCCGCCGGGCTTTCGCAGCGCGACGGCGGTTTGAGCGCGGATGTGCCGTATGTCGCACTGGACACCTTTGCGTATGACAGTGCGGGGCGGATCTATTACCAAGTCAACGACATCGACAAAAAGCTGATCTCTGGCTACGAAAATCTACCCGCGCCGCCGCCGGGCACCTTGCGCACAGATGACTACCCGGCGCTGGCGAGCTTTTACAATGGGCGGTATCAGGGGCAGGACGTACGGGTGGTCAGCCTGCTCAAGCCCGTCAGTGAACCGAACATGAACGGTATGGCGGAGATTCGCGTGGCCGAGACGGAGGAAGCCCGGGTGCGTATGGCGCGCAGCCTGATGGCTGACACGTTATTGCGTCTGGGCATGCTCGGCATGGGCGCGTTGGTGTTGGTGTGGTTCACCGTCAGCGCGGCGTTGCGTCCGCTGGAGCGTTTGCGTACTGCGGTCGAAGAGCGCCAGCCCGACGACCTAAGGGCGTTGCCGCTTGTGGAAGTCCAGCGTGAGTTGCGCCCGCTGGTGGGTGCGCTCAATCACTTCACCGAACGTCTGCGCGTGCAGTTTGAGCGTCAGGCGCAATTCATCGCAGATGCCGCCCATGAGTTACGCACACCATTAGCCGCGCTCAAGGCGCGTATCGAATTGGGGTTGCGTGATACCGATCCGGCAAACTGGCGCACTACTCTGGAATCAGCTGCGCAGGGCACTGATCGTCTGACGCATCTGGCCAATCAATTACTGTCTCTGGCACGTATCGAAAACGGTGCGCGGGCGATTGCTGAAGGGGGCGCCCAGTTGCTCGACTTAAGCCAACTGGCTCGCGAGCTGGGCATGGCCATGGCGCCGCTGGCCCATGCGCGTGGTGTTGCGTTGGCGCTGGAGGCCGAAGACCCTGTGTGGCTGCGCGGCGAGCCGACATTGCTCAACGAATTGCTGAGCAATCTGGTGGATAACGCCCTGGCGCATACTCCGACGGGTGGCAATGTGATTCTGCGGGTGAGGGCACCCTGCATTCTTGAAGTCGAGGACGACGGCCTGGGGATCCCTGAAACAGAGCGTGAACGGGTGTTTGAACGCTTCTATCGGCGTCAGCAGCAGGGTGCAGGGTCAGGCTTGGGTTTGGCGATTGTCGGTGAGATCTGTCGCGCACATCTGGCGCAGATCAGCCTGCATGACGGTGCCGAAGGCGGTTTGAAGGTGCGGGTGAGTTTTGTCCCTGTTCAAAACGGCGCTCAATAGAGCATGTTCATGGCTTCATTCATTTCGGAAACAAGACGGCCATCGCCAAGGTCCAGACCCAGCCGGCCGAAGGCAGGCAAGCTGCTCAGTTCAATTCCAGCATAAGGATGGCTGGTGCCGTGGTAGCTGTGCACCGTTGCAATCTGCACCAGATCGACGTAATCGGCACACTCCGACTGGCGGGTGAAATCCTGGAACTGCCCCGGCACCTTGGCGAGCGGCTCCGGGAACTCCCAGCTGATGAGCAGTTTTTCACCGATAATCGGGTGAATATGCTCGATCACATGGTTGAGGCTGACGGAGTCCGAGAGCAGTTCGTAATGGTCTTCGGCGTACGTCAGGATTGGCAGTACACCAATCAGGTGCACCATGCCCGCCAAGGTCGCTTGATCCGGTTTAAGCTTCGAGTAGGTGCGGCACAGCTTGTAGCTGATACCCGCAACTTGCAGGCTTTGCTTCCAGATATCGCGCATCTTGCGCTCTACCACCTTGGATTTGGCCTGAAACATCTGCTCCACCACCAGTCCGATTGCCAGATTGCAGCTGTAATTGATCCCCAGCCGGGTGATGGCGGTGTGCAGGTCGCTGACCTCGACACTGGCGCGCATCTGCGGGCTATTCACTACTTTGATCAGGCGTGCTGAAAGCGCGGTATCGCCGCCGATTACCTTGCTCAGTTCGCTGACGCTGATGTCAGGATTTTCGGCGGCGAGACGAATTTTCAGCGCAACTTCCGGCAGTGTTGGCAGAAACAGAGCATCGTTATTGATCGCCTTGATCAAGTCCGCTTGCACGTTGTCAGCCATGTCGCTCATGTCGAATCTCTTGGTATTGCGTGATCCGAGCCCTAAGCGCTCGACGAGCGCTTGGGGTGATTTTTCGGTTTTTTGGTTTGAGCGGGGAAGAGGGTACTTGCCGCGATCAACGCTGGGTTTCGAGCTTGGCGTCCAATGTATAAGGCAGGTCGGTCAACAGCAGCGCCGGGCCTTCCAGAGTGCCGAGTCGGATATTCCCGTCCTCCACCGCTTCGGCCTGCAACACCGCCAACAGCTCGATACCGTTGGTTGCCTGCGCGGCAATCACGACTTCGCCCACGGCGCTGGCATGAACCGGCGAGAACAGTGGCGTGCCGGGCTCAGGGATTTCAGCGCCAGTCAGGGTCAAGCGATACAGTCGTCGCTTGAGTTTGCCCAGGTACTGCATGCGCGCGACGATTTCCTGGCCGGTGTAGCAGCCTTTCTTGAAGCTCACGCCGCCCACGGCTTGCAGGTTGATCATCTGCGGAATGAAGGTTTCCCGAGTACCGCCCGTCACTTGACCGATGCCGGCGCGAATCTGACCCAGCAGCCAGTCATTCAATGTGCCCTGAGCCAGTTGCGCCGCAAGACGAGCCCGTACGTTTTCGGCCTGATCGGCCGGCACCCACAGTTCAGTACGGGCAGGAGATACGCGAATGGCGATCAGGCCATTGGCCCGCGTCACGCTGTCTGACGCTTGCGGCACATCCAGCCCCAGCGCTATCAGTGTGTCGTCGCCGTTGCTGAGGCCGAAACGGACCCAGGCCGGGCTTTCGTCGGTCAGCTTTGATTTGGAGAACACCGCATATTTCTTTAAATCAGCCAATTGCGGCTCAATCAGTTCAGACGCCATTGCCAGCAGGCAGCCATCGCCTTCAAGCAGGATGCGGAAGCTCGATTGCATGCGGCCTTTCTGCGTGCAGCGTGCACCCAGGGTCGCGGTGGTGTCGTTCAGGTAATTGAGATTGCAGCTCAATTGGCCCTGTAGGAACTTGCTGGCGTCAGGACCGCGGACGGCGAGAATGCCCTCGTGGGACAGCGTGCAGAAAAAAGCTGAGTCGGCCATTAGTCATCGCAGAGTAAAAAGTCTGGGCACCATGATAGTGCGGTGTCTGCAGAATGGGTACAGGCGCGATCACACGTCGTTGAAAACTGCTGCGACCAAAGCGCAGTGCGCCTTCTGGAACTGCGCCTGTATACTTGCCGCCTATTTGAGGAGCGCTCCATGGTCGATGACGTTGAACTCAACCGGCTTTATTGGCACAGCCGTCGTGGCATGCTTGAGCTGGACGTGTTGCTGGTACCTTTTGTAAGGGAGGTTTATTCCACCCTTAATGCCGAAGATCGCGATCTTTATCGCAAATTGCTGACGTGTGAAGATCAGGATATGTTCGGCTGGTTCATGCAGCGCGCCGAATCTGAAGATCCGGAGCTGCAGCGCATGGTTCGCATGATTCTGGATCGTGTCCAGCCGAAGTGATCGTTTCGAATGCCGTTGGCAGGCCTCACGGCTCCTGCTGACGGCCTATCTGATCGCTCAGGCGTTGGCCCTGGTTTCGTTATATTTTCTTGATGTCCCCGACTGGGCAGGCGCGCTCGGTGTTTTGCTGTGCCTGATGCATGGAGGCTGGGCACTGCCGCGCTTCATTTTACTGAGCAGTCCCTCGGCGTTCACCGGTTTACGCCGTGATGCTGACGGTTGGCAGCTTTGGAGTGCTCGTTCAGGCTGGAAGGCGGTGCAACTGCGTCGAGACAGTCTGGCGCTGCCTTTGGCGGTGGTGCTGCGTTTTCGTCTGGCAGGAGCGTCTGGCGTCGTTGGGCGGCGGGTGCGCAGTGTGTGCATTCCACGCGACGCGTTGGCGCCGGAAGTACACCGGCGTTTGCGCGTGCGGTTGAAGTTCAGCCGACGTAGGTGGGCGGCACCAGAATAGTGTCCAGGGCCTCAGGCAGCATGTCTGGGTAGTCCAGCGTGTAGTGCAATCCCCGGCTTTCCTTGCGTTCCATGGCCGAGCGGATCATCAACTCTGCCACTTGCGCTAGGTTGCGCAGTTCGATCAGGTCGCGGCTGACTTTATAGTTGCTGTAGAACTCGTCGATCTCGTCCAGCAGCAAGCGCACCCGATGCTGGGCACGTTGCAAGCGCTTGTTGGTGCGCACGATACCCACGTAGTCCCACATGAACCGCCGCAACTCATCCCAGTTGTGGGCAATGATCACGTCTTCGTCGGAGTCGGTGACCTGGCTTGCATCCCAGGTCGGTAGCGCCTCAGGCTGGGGTACATTGGGCAGTTGCTCAACGATATCGGCGGCGGCAGAGCGGGCGTAGACGAAGCATTCCAGCAGCGAATTACTGGCCATGCGGTTGGCGCCGTGCAGGCCGGTGAAACTGGTTTCGCCGATGGCGTAAAGGCCTGGCACGTCGGTGCGGCTCTGTTCGTTGACCATCACGCCGCCACATGTGTAATGCGCGGCCGGCACCACCGGGATCGGCTGCTTGGTGATGTCGATGGAAAACTCAAGGCAGCGCTCGTAGACCGTCGGGAAATGGGTCTTGATGAATTCTGCCGGTTTATGGCTGATGTCCAGGTACACGCAATCAACGCCCAGACGCTTCATTTCATGGTCGATAGCTCGGGCCACGATGTCTCGTGGCGCCAGTTCGGCCCGAGGATCGAAGCGCTGCATGAAGCGCTCGCCGTTCGGCAGTTTTAGCCAGGCGCCTTCTCCGCGCAGGGCTTCGGTTACCAGAAAACTTTTGGCTTGTGGGTGATACAGGCAAGTAGGGTGAAACTGGTTGAATTCCAGATTCGCCACCCGGCAACCGGAGCGCCAGGCCATCGCTATGCCGTCACCGCAGGCTCCGTCAGGGTTGCTGGTGTACAGGTAAACCTTCGCCGCGCCACCGGACGCCAAGGCGGTAAAGCGCGCGCCGTAGGTGTCGACTTCGCCGGTGGCGCGATTGAGCACGTAGGCGCCCAGGCACCGTTGACCGTCCAGACCCAAGCGACGTTCGGTGATCAGATCGACCGCGACGCGCTGTTCCAGTAGTTCAATGTTGGGCCTGAGCCGGGCTTGCGCGAGCAGGGTTTTGAAAATCGCAGCGCCTGTTGCATCGGCGGCATGGATGATACGCCGATGGCTATGGCCACCTTCCCGGGTCAGGTGAAACTCGAAACCGCCGTCTTCCGTGGTTGACTGGTCATCGCGAGTAAACGGCACGCCTTGGTCGATCAGCCACTGAATGGCCTCGCGGCTGTGCTCGACGGTGAAGCGCACAGCGTCTTCATGGCACAGGCCACCGCCAGCATTCAGGGTGTCTTCGACATGGGATTGCACGGTGTCGGTGTCGTCCAGCACGGCGGCAACGCCGCCCTGGGCCCAGAATGTCGAGCCGCTGGCCAGGTCGCCCTTGCTCAAAACGGCAACGCGTAAATGGCTCGGTAAGGTTAGCGCAAGGCTCAGCCCTGCGGCACCGCTGCCAATTACCAGGACGTCGTGTTGGAAATGTTGGCTCATGTCTGAATTCCGAGCTTGGCGGGCACTAGTATATAGAGGGGTGGATCGGCACAATAGCCGCGCTTTTATGGCATTGTGAAACCACGGCGGGCTCGGATTGTGCTCCAGTCGGAACGATGATGCACACCGTTTTCCCTGCAAAAGGGTCCGTGTTGCGATTGTTTCAAGGCTGAATCAGCATTTACTCGAGAGCCGCAGTGAGCTTCTTACACCTGAGCGCGGACCCCGGGAACTTTTCATGCACGCCTGGGCTCAATAGCAGGTTGCCTATAAAGGAACATGTTGGGTATTTGCGGGGGGTCAAAAGCAGCTTCCACCACGCGCGTATTCGACGACAAGATTATTCACGTAGCCGGCCATGTCCGGGCTGCGTTTTTCGTGCGGGTCTGATGACTGCCCGCAGGAAACTTGCTGAGAGGGGAGAACTTTTGCGCAAAGCCCGAGTCTATGTTTGCAAGCCTGTTCAAGGGTTGATGCAACACTCCTTCAGCTTCAATGAGGAGCGTTCATGTTGACCCAGGAAGAAGATCAGCAGCTGGTCGAGCGCGTACAACGCGGCGACAAGCGAGCTTTTGATCTGCTCGTGCTGAAATACCAGCACAAGATTCTTGGTTTGATCGTGCGATTTGTGCACGACACCCATGAAGCGCAGGATGTTGCACAGGAGGCCTTTATCAAGGCTTATCGTGCACTGGGTAACTTTCGCGGCGACAGCGCTTTTTATACATGGCTGTACCGCATCGCTATTAATACGGCAAAAAACTATTTGGTGTCGCGCGGTCGGCGACCACCGGACAGCGATGTAAGGTCTGAAGACGCGGAGTTCTACGATGGCGATCATGGCCTCAAGGATATCGAGTCGCCAGAGCGCGCATTGTTGAGGGATGAGATCGAGGGCACTGTCCATCGAACTATCCAGTTACTTCCAGAAGATTTACGGACAGCCCTAACTTTACGTGAATTCGATGGTCTGAGTTACGAGGACATTGCGAGCGTCATGCAGTGTCCGGTGGGTACCGTGCGCTCTCGCATTTTCCGCGCTCGGGAAGCCATAGACAAAGCCCTGCAACCCTTGTTGCAGGACTCCTGAGACAGCGGCGATAGCCAAGAGAGGAACCGCCATGAGTCGTGAAGCCCTGCAGGAATCGCTGTCCGCGGTGATGGATAACGAAGCGGATGAATTGGAATTGCGCCGGGTATTGAATGCCTTCGGCGATGCGGATACACGTGCCACATGGTCGCGTTATCAAGTTGCCCGTGCAGCCATGCACAAAGACTTGTTGCTGCCTCATCTGGATATATCGGCGGCTGTTTCTGCTGCGATCGCCGATGAAGTTACTCCGCTCAAGACAAGCCGTAGCCCTTGGCGCAGCTTGGGCCGACTGGCCGTTGCCGCGTCGGTAACCGTTGCTGTGTTGGCCGGTGTACGTTTGTACAATCAGGACGAAATCGCGGGTGTTGAATTGGCGCAGCAAGCCGCTCAGCCAGCGAATCTGTCGGTACCACAAGTAAAAGGCCCTGCAGTATTGGCCGGTTACAACGAAAGCGCCGAGCAAGCCCCGGGTCCGATGGCCAGTGGTGTCTTGCAAGGTCAGACTGGCTGGCATGATCAGCGTCTGCCAGGCTATCTGCGTCAACATGCTCAGCAAGCCGCTTTGAAGGGCACCGAAAGTGCCTTGCCGTATGCTCGTGCTGCCAGCCTGGAAAACCGTTAAGGAGGATCATGCGCGCCATCCCTCTATTACCGCTTCTACTCGTTGGATGGCTGGTTCTTCCGGCGCATGCCGATGACGCGCAAAACATGCTCAAGCGTTTTGCGCAGGCTGACCAGACACAAAGTTTCCAAGGCACTTTCGTTTACGAGCGTAACGGTAGTTTCTCTACCCACCGTATTTGGCATCGTGTGACTGATGGCAAGGTTCGTGAGCATCTGCTTCAGCTGGATGGTTCTGCACAGGAAGTGCTGCGCGTTGATGGGCTTACCCAATGCGTCAGCGGCACGCTTGTAGCCGGGGTAGTCAATGTGCGCGACTCGTCGGCACGGGGTCTTGACTCGAAAAAGCTATCTGCTTGGTATGACATGAAAGTCGTCGGGAAATCGCGGGTTGCGGGTCGTGATGCAATCATCATTTCGATGACGCCTCGAGATCAACACCGCTACGGCGTCGAATTGCACCTGGACAGCGAAACAGCATTGCCGTTGAAGTCGTTGCTGTTGAACGATAAAGGTCAGCTGCTCGAACGCTTCCAGTTTACCGAGCTTGATACCCGGGACATCCCAACCGATCAAATGCTTGAAGTCAGTCCTGATTGCAAGCCGGTACAGATGGTCAAAACCAGGGACGAAGCACCGAATGTTCGTTCCACGTGGCGCTCTGACTGGTTGCCGGACGGCTTCGAGTTGAGCAGCAGTGCGGTGCGCAAGGATCCGGTTACCAAGACTTTGGTGACTAGTTTGATGTACGACGACGGGCTTGCACGATTCTCTGTTTTTATCGAGCCGTTGAACGGAGATGCTGTTACTGATATCCGGACCCAGTTCGGCCCGACAGTGGCGGTGTCGCGTCGGGTGACGACAGCTGTCGGAGACGCCATGGTCACTGTGGTGGGAGAAATACCGATAGGCACCGCAGAGCGGATTGCGCTCTCGATGCGTAGCGCTGATGATCAAGCCCAGCCAGCCACCAAGTGAGCGGCTGGGTAAGCAAGGATTGGAGGCAGTGCCCGGGATGAGAGACGTTTATTTCAGGCTGTTTTCTCTGCAAGGCAAGCCTGTGCTTGTCTTGCGGCCGAGATGCTGACATGTTTGGTGATACTTCCAGGTTGCAAAAAACTTCGATTTTTTTTATAGGTCATGGCTTGGCAGCTCTGGCCTTCGTCGTTTCTGGGGTAAAAAAATGCCCCACAGAGGCGCGCAGCGATTGCTTGTGATGCGCACATGCTCCGCGGGCCCCTTGGCCCGTACTGTTTAACCATGCTCGTTGTGAACGGGAGCCGTATGTTGATTCCACGCTTGAAGTCTTACCTGTCAATTGTCACTGCAGTCCTGATACTGGGTCAGATGGCCACCGCGCAGGCGGAGGCTTTGCCTGACTTCACCGATCTGGTTGTGCAGGCCTCGCCCGCTGTAGTGAACATCAGTACCCGCCAGAAAATGCCTGAGCGCTCTGTCGCGAACGCTCAAATGCCTGATCTGGAAGGGTTGCCACCTCAGCTTCGAGAGTTCTTTGAACGCAACATGCCTAAGGGGCAACGCACGCCCAAAGGTGATCGTCAGCGCGAAATCCAGTCTTTGGGTTCCGGCTTTATTATTTCTGCCGACGGTTATGTGTTGACCAACAACCATGTCATCGACGGCGCGGATGAAATTCTCGTGCGTCTTTCCGACCGTAGCGAGTTGAAGGCCAAATTGATTGGCACTGATCCGCGTACGGATGTCGCGGTCTTGAAGATCGAGGGCAAAGACCTGCCAGTCGTCAAGATTGGCAACTCCGACAAACTGAAAGTCGGTGAGTGGGTGCTGGCCATTGGTTCACCATTCGGCTTCGATCACTCGGTGACCAAGGGTATCGTCAGCGCCAAGGGCCGCAGCCTGCCGAACGATACTTATGTACCGTTCATCCAGACCGATGTCGCGATCAATCCGGGTAACTCCGGCGGTCCGCTGTTCAACATGTCTGGCGAAGTGGTCGGGATCAACTCCCAGATATTCACCCGCTCCGGTGGTTTCATGGGTTTGTCGTTTGCCATCCCGATCGACGTCGCGATGGATGTCGCGAACCAGTTGAAAGCGGGCGGCAAGGTCAATCGTGGCTGGTTGGGGGTGGTGATTCAGGAGGTCAACAAAGACCTGGCTGAATCCTTCGGTCTGGATAAGCCGGCCGGTGCGTTGGTGGCTCAGGTGTTGGAGAACGGTCCTGCGGCGAAAGGCGGCGTGCTGGTGGGTGACGTTATCCTCAGTGCCAATGGTCAGCCGATTGTGATGTCTGCCGACTTGCCACATCTGGTCGGCAATCTGAAAGACGGCAGCAAGGCCGATCTGGAAGTGATCCGTGACGGCAAGCGTAAACACTTGACCGTGACCATCGGCGCGCTGCCCGAAGAAGGTCAGGAAATGGATGTTCCGGATTCTGGCGTCGAGCGCAGCAGCAATCGCCTGGGTGTGTCGGTAGCCGATCTGACCGCTGAACAGAAAAAAAGCTACGACCTCAAGGGTGGCGTGGTCATCAAGGAAGTGCAGGACGGTCCTGCAGCCTTGATCGGCTTGCAACCGGGCGATGTGATCACTCATCTGAACAATCAGGCGATCACGTCGGCCACGAACTTCACCGAGGTTGCCAAGGAGTTGCCGAAGAATCGTTCCGTGTCCATGCGCGTTCTGCGTCAGGGTCGGGCTAGCTTCATCACCTTCAAATTGGCCGAGTAACAGATTGGCGTGACGAAAAGGGCGGTGATCACCGCCCTTTTTTGCACCTGTCGTCCAGAGAATGCGGTTACTGACCGCTGGTGTGGCCTGCGAACGTGACGCCCCAGTCTTCCATCAGGTACAATTCCCGGCTATTTTTCGGCGGGCAATCTGCCTGCAACCTTTTTGAGTGTTGATCCGTGAGTGATTTGAGTCATATCCGCAATTTCTCCATCATCGCCCACATTGACCATGGCAAGTCGACGCTGGCCGACCGCTTCATTCAGATGTGCGGTGGCTTGTCCGAGCGCGAAATGGAAGCTCAAGTCCTCGATTCCATGGACCTGGAACGCGAACGCGGCATCACCATCAAGGCCCATAGCGTTACCCTGTATTACAAAGCGCTGGACGGCAAAACCTACCAGCTGAACTTCATCGACACCCCAGGTCACGTAGACTTCACCTATGAAGTCAGCCGGTCTCTTGCGGCCTGCGAAGGCGCGTTGTTGGTTGTCGATGCGGGTCAAGGGGTCGAAGCCCAGTCCGTCGCTAACTGCTACACCGCTATCGAGCAGGGCCTTGAGGTCATGCCGGTACTCAACAAGATCGACTTGCCGCAGGCCGACCCGGACCGCGTCAAGGAAGAAATCGAGAAAATCATCGGTATCGATGCAACCGACGCGGTCGCCTGCTCGGCCAAGACCGGTCTGGGCGTCGATGAAGTGCTTGAACGTCTGGTTCACACCATTCCCGCGCCGACCGGCAACATCGAAGATCCGCTGCAAGCGTTGATCATCGATTCCTGGTTTGACAACTACCTGGGCGTTGTCTCGCTGGTGCGTGTACGCCACGGTTGCGTACGCAAGGGCGACAAAATCCTGGTCAAGTCCACCGGCAAGGTGCATCTGGTCGACAGCGTGGGTGTTTTCTCCCCCAAACATACGCAGACCGTTGACCTGAAAGCCGGTGAAGTAGGCTTCATCATCGCGGGTATCAAGGATATTCACGGCGCCCCTGTCGGCGACACCCTGACCTTGAACACTACGCCCGACGTGGATGTACTGCCAGGCTTCAAACGTGTTCAGCCGCAGGTGTATGCCGGTCTGTTCCCGGTCAGCTCGGATGACTTCGAGGACTTCCGCGAAGCGTTGCAAAAACTGACGCTCAACGACTCGTCCCTGCAGTATTCGCCAGAAAGCTCCGACGCACTGGGTTTCGGCTTCCGTTGCGGATTCCTGGGCATGCTCCACATGGAGATCATCCAGGAGCGTCTGGAGCGCGAGTACGATCTGGACCTGATCACCACCGCGCCAACGGTAATTTTTGAATTACTGTTGAAGACCGGTGAAACGATTTACGTCGACAACCCGTCCAAGCTTCCTGATCAGTCCGTAATCGAAGACATGCGCGAGCCGATCGTGCGGGCGAATATTCTTGTGCCGCAAGAGCACCTGGGCAACGTCATTACATTGTGCATTGAAAAGCGTGGTGTACAGCACGACATGTTGTTCCTGGGGACTCAGGTGCAAGTGACTTACGACCTGCCGATGAACGAAGTGGTCCTGGACTTCTTCGACCGTCTCAAGTCAGTGAGCCGTGGTTATGCGTCTCTGGACTATCATTTCAACCGTTATCAGTCAGCAAATCTGGTCAAGCTCGATGTATTGATCAACGGTGAAAAAGTCGACGCCCTGGCGTTGATCGTGCATCGCGATACGGCGAATTATAAAGGTCGCGCGTTGACCGAAAAGATGAAGGAACTGATCCCGCGGCAGATGTTCGACGTAGCAATCCAGGCCGCCATTGGCGGGCAGGTTATAGCGCGTACATCCGTCAAGGCACTCAGAAAGAACGTACTGGCCAAATGTTACGGCGGTGACGTAAGCCGTAAGCGTAAACTGCTCGAGAAGCAAAAGGCCGGTAAAAAACGCATGAAGCAAGTAGGTAACGTGGAAATTCCACAGGAAGCCTTCCTTGCAGTGCTCAGGTTGGATAGTTAGGTCCTATGTCACTAAATTTCCCGCTGTTGTTGGTCATCGCTGTCGTCGTATGCGGTTCACTTGCATTGCTCGATTTGCTCATTCTGGCACCACGCCGGCGGACTGCCATCGCGACTTATCAGGGCAGCGTCAGCCAGCCGGATGTCGCGGTATTGGAACGCCTGGACAAAGAGCCTTTGCTGGTTGAATACGGCAAATCATTCTTTCCGGTGCTGTTTATCGTGCTGGTGCTGCGCTCATTTCTGGTCGAGCCCTTCCAGATCCCTTCAGGGTCGATGAAGCCAACACTGGACGTGGGTGATTTCATCCTCGTGAACAAGTTCTCCTACGGTATTCGCCTGCCGGTGCTGGATCAGAAAGTGATTCGGATCGGTGATCCTCAACGCGGCGATGTGATGGTGTTCCGTTACCCAAGCGACCCGACCGTCAACTACATCAAGCGTGTGGTCGGTTTGCCAGGTGATCAGATCCGTTACACCAGCGACAAGCGTCTGTTCGTCAACGGTGATTTGGTGGCCAAACAACTGATTGGCTCCGAGCCGGGGACCTTGGGCAGCGCGGATCTTTATCTTGAGCAGCTTGGTGCCGTTGAACACCAGATTCGCCAGGAAATGAGCCGCTACCGTGCACCACCAGATCATGAGTGGACTGTGCCGGCCGGGCACTACTTCATGATGGGTGACAACCGGGACAACTCGAACGACAGCCGTTTCTGGGATGATCCAAACATTCCCAAGGATGAGCTGGGCATGGTTCCCGACAAGAATATCGTCGGCAAGGCCTTTGCTGTCTGGATGAGCTGGCCTGAGCCGAAACTGAGCCACCTGCCGAACTTCTCGCGGGTTGGGCTGATCAAGTAGCCAATACGGCGCTGTACTCAACAGCGCCGTACGTCGTTTGGGCTGCGTTGAAACGATGGCAATGGAACACCTTGCCGGCACTATGGAACAGCTACGCTTGAGGTCGAACATGACACCTGCCGGTTCGCAGAAAGGCTTGTCGTTCGTGGGGTGGTTGCTGGCTTTGGCTTTGATCGCGTTTGCGGCAAGCACGGCCTTCAAACTGATTCCGCATTACCTCGACTATATGTCGATGAAGAAAATCATTAGCTCGGTCGAAACCGACAAAACGCTGGAAATTACAACGGTCAGCGATTTTTACAGCCATGTCAGTAAAGGCATGCAGGTCAACAGCATTCGGGATTTGGATTTGAACAAGGCGTTAAGTGTAACGGTGGAGAACAACAAGTTTCTCGCCCATTTGAAATACGAAAATCGTGAGCCACTGATCCAGAACATTGATCTGGTGGTCAAGTTCGACCACGAATTCAGCGTGGGCAAACCGTGAGCGTTTCCTTGAGTCGCCTGGAGCGTCAGCTCGGCTACACCTTTAAAGACCAGGAACTGATGATCCTGGCCCTGACTCACCGCAGTTTTGCCGGGCGTAATAACGAGCGCCTGGAATTCCTCGGCGATGCCATTCTCAATTTCGTCGCCGGTGAAGCCTTGTTCGACCGCTTCCCTCTGGCGCGCGAAGGCCAGTTGTCGCGCTTGCGGGCGCGGCTGGTGAAGGGCGAGACACTGGCCCTGCTGGCCCGTGGTTTCGACTTGGGCGAGTACTTGCGCCTGGGCTCCGGCGAATTGAAAAGCGGTGGTTTTCGCCGCGAATCGATTCTGGCCGACGCCCTGGAAGCGCTGATCGGTGCTATCTACCTGGATGCTGGCATGGACATGGCGCGTGAGCGCGTGTTGGCCTGGCTGACCACCGAGTTCGACAGCCTGACCCTGGTCGATACCAACAAAGATCCTAAAACCCGGCTGCAGGAGTTTCTCCAGTCGCGTGCCTGTGACCTGCCGCGTTACGAAGTGGTGGATATCCAGGGCGAGCCGCACTGCCGAATGTTTTTCGTCGAGTGCGAGATTAACTTATTGAATGAAAAAAGCCGGGGTCAGGGTGTTAGCCGTCGTATTGCCGAACAGGTAGCAGCGGCCGCAGCACTCATTGCCCTTGGCGTGGAGAACGGCCATGACTGATTCAACTGCAACACGCTGTGGCTATGTTGCCATTGTTGGCCGGCCCAACGTGGGCAAGTCCACGCTGCTGAACCACATCCTTGGGCAAAAACTGGCGATCACGTCGCGCAAGCCGCAGACCACTCGCCACAACATGCTCGGTATCAAGACCGAAGGCTTGGTACAGGCGGTCTACGTCGATACCCCGGGCATGCACAAGAACGGCGAGAAAGCGCTCAACCGTTACATGAACAAGACTGCCTCGGCCGCGTTGAAAGACGTCGACGTGGTGATTTTCGTGGTTGACCGTACCCGTTGGACCGATGAAGACCAGATGGTGCTCGAGCGTGTGCAATACGTGCAAGGCCCGGTGATTCTCGCGATCAACAAGACTGACCGCCTTGAAGACAAAGCCGCGCTGATGCCGCACCTGGAGTGGCTGCAAGGCCAACTGCCGAATGCGCAGATCGTGCCGATTTCTGCTCAACAGGGTCATAACCTCGAAGCACTTGAAGGCCTGATCGCCGCCCATTTGCCGGAAAACGATCACTTTTTCCCGGAAGATCAAATCACCGACCGCAGCAGCCGTTTCCTGGCCGCCGAGTTGGTCCGCGAGAAGATCATGCGTCAGCTCGGTGCCGAGTTGCCATACCAGATCACCGTGGAAATCGAAGAATTCAAGCAGCAGGGCAAGACCCTGCACATCCACGCGCTGATTCTGGTCGAGCGTGATGGTCAGAAAAAAATCATCATTGGCGACAAAGGTGAGCGGATCAAACGTATCGGCACAGATGCACGCCGGGACATGGAGTTGTTGTTTGACTCCAAGGTCATGCTCAACCTGTGGGTCAAGGTCAAAGGTGGCTGGTCCGATGACGAGCGCGCCCTGCGTTCGTTGGGCTACGGCGACCTGTAAGTCTCATGGCCTGGTGATTGGTCGCTTAGCCGTCGATCACCGGGCAACGCCGCATCTTTTCCTGGCTATGCCCTTCCTACTGCTGCGATCTGCGAGCCTGCCTGAACGATGAGCACGCCCACCGGCCAACTTGCTTATGTGCTGCACAGCCGGGCGTACCGCGAAAGCAGCGCATTGGTCGATTTCCTTACCCCGCAAGGCCGATTGCGAGCTGTGCTGCGCAGCGCTCGCGGCAAGGCCGGCACCCTGGCACGTCCCTTTGTCCCGCTTGAAATCGAGTTTCGCGGGCGGGGCGAACTGAAAAATGTCGGGCGCATGGAAAGCGCAGGCCTTTCCACCTGGCTGGTTGGCGAAGCCTTGTTCAGCGGTCTTTACTTGAATGAACTGCTGATCCGTCTGCTGCCCGCCGAAGATCCTCACCCCGCTGTTTTCGATCATTACGCCGCCACCTTGCTGGCACTGGCTGAAGGTCGGCCGCTCGAACCCTTGTTGCGCTCCTTTGAATGGCGACTGCTCGATGATCTGGGCTACGGCTTCGATCTGGACGCTGACATCAACGGTGATCCGGTGGAAGCCGACGGCTTGTATCGCTTGCAAGTGGATGCCGGGCTGGAGCGAGTATGGTTGTTGCAGCCGGGGCTGTTTCAGGGGGCTGAGTTGTTGGCCATGGCTGAAGCCGATTGGAGCGCCACGGGTGCTCTGGCAGCAGCCAAGCGATTGATGCGTCAAGCGTTGGCCGTGCACCTTGGCGGTCGCCCGTTAGTCAGCCGTGAACTGTTTCGCAAGCCGTGAGCAAGCTTTATGCTTGCGCGGTCTGTTTTGATCAAATTTCTAGGAGCGATCCGTGACCCATAACACTCGCATTCTTCTTGGCGTGAACATCGACCATGTCGCCACCCTGCGTCAGGCCCGTGGTACCCGCTATCCGGACCCGGTGAAAGCAGCGCTGGATGCTGAAGAGGCGGGTGCCGATGGCATCACCGTGCATTTGCGTGAAGACCGTCGGCATATTCAGGAGCGCGACGTACTGTTGCTCAAGGATGTACTGCAAACACGCATGAACTTCGAAATGGGCGTCACCGAAGAAATGCTCGCGTTCGCCGAGCGTCTGCGTCCGGCACACATTTGCCTGGTCCCGGAAACCCGTCAGGAACTGACCACCGAAGGCGGTCTGGACGTTGCCGGTCAAGAGGCGCGGATCAAGGCTGCAGTGGACCGTCTGGCGAAAGTCGGCTGTGAAGTATCGTTGTTCATCGACCCTGATGAGCGGCAGATAGCCGCGTCGAAACGCATAGGTGCGCCCGCCATCGAGTTGCACACCGGCCGTTATGCCGACGCGCAAACACCGAGCGAAGTCGCGGAAGAATTGAAACGCATCGCTGACGGGGTGGCGTTTGGCCTGGCCCAGGGCCTGATCGTCAACGCGGGTCACGGTTTGCACTACCACAACGTCGAAGCGGTGGCGGCGATTAAGGGCATCAACGAGTTGAACATTGGCCACGCGCTGGTGGCTCATGCGCTTTTCGTCGGCTTCAAGTCCGCCGTGGCTGAAATGAAGGCATTGATACTGGCAGCGGCTGCCAAGGGCTGAATTAGATAGACCTCCATTCAACCCATTCGCGAAGACCGATTTTCAGACGATGAGGTCTAAGGCTTGCGCGCCACGATCACCGCGCGCATCGGTGCGGGCAGGCCTTCCACCGTGCGACTGTGGTCGGCCGGGTCGAGGTAGTCGCTCAATGACTGAAAGCGCATCCAGTCGGTGCCACGCTGTTCCTCGACGGTGGTAATGCTGACATCCACGCAGCGCACATCGACAAATCCGGCACGGCGCAACCATAGTTCAAGGGCCGGTACCGACGGCAGGAACCAGACGTTGCGCATCTGCGCGTAGCGATCTTCCGGCACCAGCACTTGCTGCACATCACCTTTCACCACTAACGTCTCCAGCACCAGTTCGCCACCTTTGACCAGGCAGTCTTTCAACGCCAGTAAATGGTCAATGGGAGAGCGCCGGTGATAAAGCACGCCCATGGAAAATACTGTGTCGAAGCCTTCGAGATTGGCTGGCAGGTCTTCCAGGGCGAACGGCAGGTGCCAGGCAGGCAGGTCGGGCAAATAGCGCTGCATCGCCTGGAACTGGCAAAAGAACAGCCAGTTTGGATCGACGCCGATCACGCTGTCGGCCCCGGCACCGAGCATGCGCCATTGGTAATAGCCGTTGCCGCAACCCACATCCAGTACGCGCTTGCCCTTTAAATCGAGGTGCGGTGACACCCGCGACCATTTCCAGTCCGAGCGCCATTCGGTGTCGATATGCACACCAAACACATCGAACGGTCCTTTGCGCCACGGTGACAGGCCCATCAGCGCGTTGTGCAACTGCGCCCGCGTATCGGCATCGCAGTCGTTATCAAGGGTGAAGCTTTCAACCAGATCAATGCGTGTCGGCACTAATTCAGGCAGGGCGTCCAGCGCGCTTTGCCAGCGCTGCAGGTCGCCGTGGCTTTTGCTCATTTTGGCATCAAGTTGTGCTTGCAGGCCGTTGGCCCATTCAGCCAGGGGAGTGTCCGCCAAACGGCGGACCAGTGGAGCGAGATCAATCATGGCAGGGCAATCAACGAGGCAAAGTTAAGGCATTGAAACCATGGGACCACCTTGGAAAATCCGGCCGCCAATAGGCGATCACGGTGTTCTTCGAGGCTGTCTGGTTTCATGACGTTTTCAATGGCGCTGCGCTTCTGGGAAATCTCCAGGTCGCTGTAGCCGTTGGCGCGTTTGAACGCGATGTGTAAATCAGTGAGCAGGGCATGTTCCTGATCATCGTTAAAACGCAGTTTTTCCGAAAGAATCAGCGCGCCACCGGGCACCAGTGCCTGGCGGATGCGACCGAGTAAAGCCAACCGTTGTTCCGGGGCAATGAACTGCAAGGTGAAGTTCAGCGCCACCACCGAAGCGGGCTGGAATTGCAGCGCAAGAATATCGCCCTCAATCACTTCAACCGGCAACAACTCCTGGAACATCGAGTCTTGAGCTTTCAGGTATTCACGGCAGCGCTCAACCATCGCGCTCGAGTTATCCACAGCGATCACGCGACAGCCTTCACTGCGCACGTGACGGCGCAACGATTGGGTGACGGCACCGAGGGAGCTGCCCAGGTCATAAAGAATGCTATTAGGTTGAGCGAATTGCGCCGCAAGCACACCCAGGTTTTCGACAATAGTCGGGTAGCCCGGTACCGAACGTTTGATCATGTCCGGAAACACCCGCACCACGTCCTCGTTAAAGGCGAAGTCCGGCACCTGGGCCAGGGGCTGGGCGAAAATGCGGTCGGGTTCTTTGCTCACGGCGGTTCCAGCGGAGAGGGCGAAAAGGCCGGCATTTTAGCCAGTTTGCGCTCAGGATGCGACGTGTCCTGTCAGACGGGTCGCATCAGGGCTTTCGCGAATGTGGGCGCTGAGCCTCAGTTAACCGTGATCGCACAATCGAAGGTCTGAACAGGTGCCACTTCAGGCGCCCACGGCTGTTGATACATCATCAACAGCTGCCCATCTCCCGCGCTGGCAGCCTGGTAGCGCCATACCGATTGCCCGGAGCTCCCCACAAGCCCTGCCTCTTCCGGGTTGCTATAGACCTCCGGCCCTAAACTGCGCAGCACGCCCGACGCAGGCGTCTGCACCTTCCATCGATAACCGGTAGTGGGTGTACTGGGCAGCGTCAGGATCAAGGTTTGCCCGGTTTTCAGCTTCAACGGGCACTGGCTTTGCTTTTCAACGGAGACGATTTGCCTTGGTTGTTGCGCACACGCAGCAAGCAGGACAAGGCTCAGAGGGACGAGCAGGCGGACAGCAGTCATGGAAGCTCCAGTCGTTTTCAACGAACAGGGAGCATAACCTTTCTCACCATCAAGTTGGCGCCTACAGATAAGCGAGGTCTTCTGTAGGGGTCAACGTGCTGGCGAGACCATTGGCGCTTAGAACAAAATCTTCGCGACGTCAGCAAAGCGTTTAGCGAAGTGCACGGTGATGCCTTCCTTGAGGTAGTCGGGCAGTTCTTCGAAGTTGCCACGGTTTGGCTCAGGCAAGATCAACTCGTGGATCTTCTGCCGACGCGCCGCGATAACCTTTTCGCGCACACCGCCAATCGGCAATACATGCCCGGTCAGTGTCAGTTCGCCGGTCATGGCCACGCCTTTTTTTGGCGCTTGATTGCGGGCCAGGGACAGCAACGCGCTGGCCATCGTCACCCCTGCACTCGGGCCGTCTTTAGGCGTCGCGCCTTCGGGCACGTGCACGTGCACAAAAGCCTCGTCAAAGAAACGCGGATCACCACCGAATTGCGCCAGGTTCGCGCTGATGTAGCTGTAGGCAATTTCCGCCGACTCTTTCATCACATCGCCCAGCTGCCCGGTGAGTTTGAAGCCGCGGTTGAGCGTGTGGATTCGGGTCGCCTCGATCGGCAATGTGGCACCACCCATGCTGGTCCACGCCAGACCGGTGATGACGCCGGTACCTGACAGCACTTGTTCGTTACGAAATACTGGCATGCCCAGCGAAGCTTCCAGGTCTTTGGGCGCGATCTTGATCACCGAATTCGGCTCATCCAGCAGCTTGACCACGGATTTACGCACCAGCTTGCCCAGTTGTTTCTCCAACTGCCGGACCCCGGCTTCACGGGCATATCCATCGATGACGGCCCGCAACGCAGTGTCACTGATGGACAGGCTGCTTTTGGCCACACCAGCCTTCTCCAATTGCTTAGGCCACAGGTGGCGTTTGGCGATGGCGACTTTCTCTTCGGTGATATAGCCAGACAGGCGAATCACTTCCATTCGGTCGATCAATGGGCCGGGGATTGAATCCAGGGTGTTGGCGGTGCAGATGAACAGGACTTTCGACAAGTCCAGACGCAGGTCCAGGTAGTGATCGAGGAATTCCACGTTCTGTTCCGGGTCGAGGGTTTCCAGCAACGCCGAGGCTGGGTCGCCCTGGTAGCTCTGGCCCATCTTGTCGATCTCGTCGAGCATGATCACCGGGTTCATCACTTCGACGTCTTTGAGCGCCTGGACCAGTTTGCCCGGTTGCGCGCCGATGTACGTGCGACGGTGGCCCTTGATCTCTGCCTCGTCGCGCATGCCGCCGACGCTGAACCGATAGAACGGCCGACCCAATGATTCGGCAATCGAGCGGCCCACACTGGTTTTGCCCACGCCCGGCGGGCCGACCAGCAAGACGATGGAGCCGCTGATCTCCCCCTTGTAAGCGCCCACCGCGAGAAACTCGAGAATTCGGCTCTTGATGTCATCCAGGCCCGCATGGTGCTGATCGAGCACCTTGCGCGCGTGCTTCAAATCGAGCTTGTCCTTGCCATAAACGCCCCACGGCACCGAACTGGCCCAATCCAGATAGTTGCGCGTCACCGCGTATTCCGGTGAGCCGGTTTCCAGTATCGAGAGTTTGTTTATTTCTTCGTCGATCCGCTTGCGTGCCTGAGGCGGCAGGGTTTTGCCCTCCAGGCGCTGCTCGAACTGCTCGATGTCGGCGCTGCGATCATCTTTGCTCAAGCCCAGCTCTTGCTGGATCACTTTGAGCTGCTCCTTGAGGAAAAATTCGCGCTGGTGTTCACCGATCTTGCGGTTCACTTCAGCAGAGATTTCTTTCTGCAGGCGCGCGACTTCGACTTCCTTGCGCAGCATAGGCAGGACTTTGCCCATGCGCTTGAGCATGGGTACGCAATCGAGCACTTCTTGCAGTTCGACGCCGTTGGCCGAGGTCAGTGCTGCCGCGAAATCGGTGAGCGGCGACGGATCGTTTGGGCTGAAGCGGTTCAGATAGTTCTTCAGCTCTTCGCTGTACAGCGGGTTGAGCGGCAGCAGTTCCTTGATCGCATTGATCAGGGCCATGCCATAGGCCTTGACCTCATCAGTCGTCTCATTGGGTTGATGCGGGTACTCGACTTCCACCAGATACGGCGGGCGATGGTGCTTGAGCCAGGTGCGAATACGTACCCGACTTAGACCCTGGGCCACGAATTGCAGTTTGCCGTTCTCGCGACTGGCGTGGTGGACCTTTACCAGCGTGCCGTATTCAGGCAGGGCATTGGTGTCGAAATGGCGGGGATCGTCGGGGGGCGTGTCCATGAAAAACAGCGCCAGTGAATGATGGTCCGACTTGCTGACCAGCTCGAGGGTCTCGGCCCAAGGCTCTTCGTTGACAATCACCGGCAGCACTTGAGCTGGGAAGAACGGGCGGTTGTGGATCGGGATGATGTAGACCTTGTCCGGGAGGTTTTGCCCCGGAAGGGCCAGGCTGGTGTTGGTTGAACCCTGGTCTATGTCGTGCTCGGCATTAACGTCATCTGACAAATTTTGTGAGTCTGTTTGCTGGTCGCTCATGGGGCACCTGCACAATTGAACATGGAGTTTAGATGGGGCGCAGCAGCAAGGGTTTCAATGGTGAGTACAAATAGATTCGGTCGAGCCTGGGTTCTCGTTCAATGCGCCGATAATTTTTTGTAAGCCCTGGCAGGATGATAGTTAAAGGCCGTGCTCAGTATAGGGGCGCTTGTGGCAACCCCATGGCAGATGTCCACAAAGCTCCGAACGGGACAAGCCCTGCAAAAAAGGCGGCTACTTTTCGGTAGCCGCCTTTTTCATTGGGTCACTTCATCATCAGTCCGGCAGTTTGAACGCCAGGATGTAATCGCCTTGTTTGGTGCCCAGTGAACCGTGACCGCCCGCCATGACCAGCACGTACTGCTTGCCGTCCTTGCCGGTGTAGGTCATCGGCGTGGTCTGGGCGCCTGCTGGCAGGCGACCTTCCCACAGTTGCTTGCCGTTACGAACATCGTAGGCGCGCAGGTACTGGTCGAGGGTGCCGCTCAGGAACGCCACGCCACCCTTGGTGACAAACGTTCCGCCCAGGCTAGGTACGCCCATGGTCAACGGGATCGGTACTGGCGCACTGTCACGCACAGTGCCGTTCTGGTGTTTCCAGATCGTGGTGTGATTGGTCAGGTCCACGGCTGCGACGTAACCCCAGGCTGGCGCTTGGCAAGGCAGGCCCATCGGCGACAGCATCGCTTCGAGGATCACACCATAAGGTGCTCCTTTGTTGGGTTGTACGCCTTGAGTTTCGCTTTTACGGCCTGGGCCACCTTCAACCTCGGCTGCTGGAACCAGTTTGGATTTGAAGGCCATGTAGCTTGGGTTTACGAACGCGATCTGACGCACCGGATCAACCGAGATACCGCCCCAGTCGAACACGCCGAAATTGCCTGGATAGACGATCGAACCTTGCAGCGATGGGGGAGTGAAGGGGCCGTCATAGCGCAGGGATTTGAAGTCGATCCGGCACAGCATTTGATCGAATGGCGTCACGCCCCACATGTCGCGCTCTTTCAGGGGCGGCGGCATGAAGTTCAGGTCGGACTTGGGCTGGGTCGGCGACGTGTGATCGCCGGCAACCGCGCCTTGTGGTACCGGGATTTCGTTGATCGGCACGATCGGTTGACCGTTGCTGCGGTCCAGCACGTAGATGCTGCCCTGCTTGGTCGATGCCAGGACGGCTTGTTTCATGCCATCCGCGGTTTTCATGTCCATCAGCGTCGGTTGGCCGCCAACGTCCATGTCCCACAAATCGTGATGGGTGAACTGGAAGTTCCAGCGTACGTGGCCGGTAGCGATGTCCAGCGCAACGAGGCCGGCGCTGTACTTCTCTGATTCAGGGGTGCGATTGCCGCCCCACTGGTCAGGCATCTGGTTACCCATCGGCAGGTAAAGCATGCCGAGTTTTTCGTCGACGCTGAACATCGACCACATGTTGGGAGAGTTACGGGTGTAGGTTTTGCCCGCAGCAATCGGCGTGGTGTCGTTCGGATTGCCGCTGTCCCAGTTCCAGACCAGACGACCGGTGTGCACGTCGAACGCGCGAATCACCCCGGACGGCTCATCGGTGGAGAGGTTGTCAGTGACATGACCACCGATGACGACCAGATTTTGGGTCACGGCAGGCGGCGAGGTGGAGTAGTAGCCACCTGGCGTGAAGGCACCGATGTTGGCGCCCAGATCAATCGAGCCGTTAACACCGAAGTCTTCGCACGGCTTGCCGGTGTCGGCGTTCAGCGCGATCAGACGGGTGTCCGCGGTTGGCAGTAACAGGCGACGTGGGCACGAGTTTGCGCTGGTCGCCGATGTTGCTGCTGGCACGGGGCTTCGCGCAGGTACTGCCGACGGCGCGGGAGCGGGAGCGGGAGTCGCAGCGTAAGCGGCGTCATCGTGATACGACACGCCGCGGCAGGTCATGTGCGCCCAACCCTTGAAGTTAGCCGCTTTCTGCGTGCTGATCTTCGGGTCGAAACGCCAGATTTCCTTGCCTGTGTCCGGGTCCAGTGCGATCACCTGGCTGTGCGGTGTGCACACATAGAGCATCCCGTTGACCTTGAGCGGGGTGTTTTCGGCTGTGGTTTCACCCGGATCGTTCGGTCCAGGGATATCCCCTGTGCGGTAGGTCCAGGCAGGCACCAGCTTACCCGCGTTTTCAGGAGTTATCTGCGCCAGCGGCGAATAGCGATCACCGAACGCGGTGCGCCCATAGGATTGCCAATCACCGTCGGGCATGGCCGGGGCGGTGTTGGTGGTGCCTGCGGTTTCGCGGTCCAGTTGGCCTTTGATCTCACCAGGGTGGGTGAACTGGCTGGCCAACGCTGTAAGGCCGGCCAGCACCACGGCGATGCTTAATGCGCCGGTGGCCATGGGGGCGGGTTGCCCACGCAGCAGGGGACGACGGAACCACGGCAGCAAAAGCACGATGCCCAACGCGAACCACAGCGCCAGACGCGGCACCAGTTGCCACCAATCCAGGCCCACTTCCCACAGCGCCCAGAGCGTGCTGGCGAGCAGAAGCAGCGCGTACAGGCCTAGCGCGGCACGGCGTGCTGCGATGAGCAACACGCCAGTCAGGGCAAAGCCGATACCGGCCAGCAGGTAGTACAGCGAGCCGCCCAGCAGCGTCAGCTTGATGCCTCCTGCCAACATGGCCAGGCCCATCAGCAGCAACACCAGACCGAGCAATGTCGGTAACAGGCGTGTTCTGCTTAAAGCACCATCAGTGCTCATAATGTGTTTCTCCAGGACGATTAAGGGGATGTCGCTTGGTGCGTAACGTCTGTTTGTGAGCCTAGTCCAGTCACATGCATGCGCATTGAAGCCACTGATTTTGGCGATTGGATGCGTTCCATCGGCGGGGGCGCAGTCAGGATTTGACGGGGTTATTTCATAGGCAGCTATCGATGCACAGAGTTCAGGCCTCTGTGCCAAACATGAGGCGTATTCGTTGATTAATCGATTCAGCAGTGATTTGTAATGATAGAGACCTGAGCCAATAAGCGAAAGGGAAGGATGCGCCAAGGTTTGTTGCGGATTTAGTAACAGTGAAAGGCAGGCAGTGCAGGTGACGGGGTTATGTCCTACAACTTCTATCGGTGTTCGTCTGATGCCAATCTGATGCCTTGGGGCGTTAAGCTCTTCCCGCTACGGGGAGGCTCGGCTAAGGTGCGCACCTTACGGGGCAAACCCCGCTTAAATCAGTTCGAAGGCCTGGTATGACGACATCCAACAACAACCCTCTGCATGGCGTAACACTGGAGCAGATCCTCACCGCGCTGGTGGCGCACTACGAATGGTCGGGATTGGCGGAGCGCATTGATATTCGCTGTTTCAAAAGCGATCCGAGCATCAAGTCCAGCCTGACGTTTTTGCGCAAGACCCCGTGGGCGCGGGAGAAGGTCGAAGGTTTGTACGTGAAGCTGGCACGCAGCAAAGGCTGGTGAGGGCCCTCCTTTCTCTGCCGATACCCAAGGATGATTAAAACGATGCACAGCGAACATTCGCAACAGTCGCAAGGACAGCGCAGCTTCATCATCATCGCAGCACTGCTGGGATGGTCGGCATTGGCTATCCAGCTGTATCTGATTTTTTTCGCGCGGTGGGCGGATCAAGCGAGTCTGCTCGGTGGGCTGGTAAGGTTCTTCAGTTTTTTTACCATACTCACTAACACCTTGGTGGCGATTGCCCTGACCTGCGCGGTCGTTAGCAGAAGCGATGGTGTTCATCGCTTTTTCCGAACGCCTTGGGTGTGCAGCGGCATTGCTGCCAGCATTGTCCTGGTGGGGCTCGCTTACAACGTGCTCCTGCGCCATTTGTGGCAGCCCCAGGGCTGGCAATGGATCGCGGACGAATTGCTGCACGACATCATGCCGCTGCTGTTTCTTGTGTACTGGTGGCTATACGTCCAGAAAGGGGGATTGCGCTTGAGCCACGTGCTGCTGTGGGGGATCTACCCGCTGGTGTATTTCGCTTACGTGCTGTTGCGGGGGGATTTGATTGGCGACTATATGTACCCCTTTATTGATGTCGGCACCCTCGGTTATGCCAAGGCCTTTATCAATGCAGGTGGCGTGCTGGCCGGGTTTTTCATGATCTCGCTGGTACTGGTCGGGCTGGATAGGGTCAAGGGCCACAGCGTCAGACGGTGAAGGAATGCGGTCTGTTCAAGACCGCATCGCCGACATCGTTCAACCGTTGTCGGCCTCATTCAGGCGCCAGTAACCGACGGTTTTTACCAGACTTTCCTCCAGGCCAAATTCATTCAGCAATACACGACGAATCTTGCGTGACAACGCCGCTTCAGTTGCCACCCAGGCGTATAGCTTGCCTTCCGGCATTTCCAGCCTGCGGGTAACCTTCACCAGATCCTGCTCGCCCCGCACAATCCAGATCACGTCGACCTGAGCCAGACTGTGCAAGGTCTGCTGCTCGGACGAGTCGGCGATCTCGACCACCACCAGCGCACTGCGGTTGGCCGGCAGGCTTTCTACACGGCGGGCAATGGCGGGGAGGGCGGTTTCATCGCCGATCAGCAAGTAGCTGTCGAAGATATCCGGGACGATCATCGAGCCCCGTGGCCCGGCGATGTACAGCGTTTGCCCCGGTTTGGCCTGCGCTGCCCACGTGGCGGCAGGCCCCTCGCCGTGGAGGACGAAATCGATATCCAGTTCGCCAGCCTCTGCGTCATGGCGCCGAGGCGTGTAGTCGCGCATCGCCGGGCTTGGGCCATCGCTTGGGGAGCCGGGGACGAAGGTCTCGAGTGCCGCCTGCTCTTCGGCCGTTTGCGCGAAGATCAACTTCACGTGGTCATCGGTGCCCAGGCTGACAAAGCCCTGCAGTTGCGGCCCGCCCAAGGTGATGCGGCGCATCCGGGGTGTCAGGTCGATGACGCGCAGCACCTCCAGCTTGCGACGTTTGATGTCATGGCTGACGCGGTGAATGGTCTGTTGCAAATTCATCAAGACTTCTCCGTGGCGCTGACAGGGCCGTCAACGATAGCTTTGGCGGTGTCGTTCAGCAGGGTGCTCACGCGCAGGATTTCTGCCGCATCCCAGCGCCCGTGATGCAGTTGCAGCGCATGCCGCAGGTTGTGCACGGCTTCATGGATTTGCGGCGGCCGATCATGTCCGCGCAAGGCGCGCTTACTGACGTCGATGCGCATGTGCACCCCCTCCAGCGCGATGGCCTGTTCAGTCAGCGAATGCTCACCACTCGGGGTCACGACGTAGCGTTTTTTCCCGCCGAAGGCGTCGCCGAGGATCATTTCGCTTTCTTCAAGAAAGGTCAGTGTCGGGTAGATCACCCCCGGGCTTGGGCTGTAGGCGCCGTCGAACATACCTTCGATCTGGCGGATCAAGTCATAGCCGTGGCTGGGTTGTTCGGCGATCAACGCGAGCAGCAGTAATTTCAGGTCGCCGGGAGCAAAGACCCGCGGGCCGCGTCCTCCGCGCTCACGGCCGGGACGTTTTTCGAAACCATCGCGGCCGTCACCGTGATCGCGGTGGTCTTGATGGGCATGGTGAGTGGGGTCACCTGGTTCGCTCATTTCTCTGTCTCCTGCGTAAGTTAGATATACCTTAAGATATATCTAACTTTTAACGCAAGAGATAAAGAGAATCATTATTATTGAGTGCTGACCTGCAATGACACGGGCGGGGCGTTACAGGCGGTGTGGCTGCCCGGCACGAGATAAGGGTTAAGGATCGGCGCCATGCCTTTGAGCACCTGCACGGGCAACGCTGACGTGAACTTGAAGGCTTCGGACGCGCGACCGGGTACGAACGCCGTCAACGTCCCGAAGTGATTGGCGCCGATGTAGAACACAAACGTCGCCGTGCGGTTGATTGACCTCGACCCGAGGATTCTGCCTCTGGCGCCAATGCTCTCGATCCGGTTGTCACCGGTCCCGGTTTTGCCGCCCATGGCCAGCACGGTGCCGTCCTCGAGTTTGAAGCTGCCCTGCACACGCCGCGCCGTGCCGGCATCCACCACTTGCGACAGCGCTTCACGCATGGCCGTTGCGACCTCGACCGGCAGCACACGCTTACCCAGATTGGGATTATTCGCCAACTGCGTTTCGTAGGGCGTGCCGGCAGCAAAATGCAGGCTGTCGACGCGCAGTACAGGCAGGCGGATACCATCGTTCTGAATGATCCCGATCAACTCGGCCAATGCTGCCGGACGGTCCCCCGAGCTGCCGATGGCGGTCGCCAGTGACGGCACCAGATGATCGAACGGATAACCCAGTCGTTGCCAGCGGCTGTGAATATCGAGGAACGCTTCGATCTCCATCATCGTGCGAATCCGCGTGTCGCGGGCGCTTTTGTGCCGACTTTTGAACAGCCAGCTATACACCTCTTGACGCTCGTTTTGACTGGCGACAAGTGCTTCGCTGAACTTCGCTTGCGGGTGTTGCAGCAGGTAGCCCACCAGCCACAGATCCAAGGGGTGAACCTTGGCGATATACCCTTGATCCGGCAGGTTGTACGCGCCCGGCCCGTAGTTTTGATACAGCTCGCCAAGGCGCTTGTCGGTCAATTTGTCGACCGCCGCTTTGTCATCGGCCAAGTGCGCGCGAACGAAAGCGTTAAACGCGCTCTGATCGGCATTGGGCAATAAGTAACGGTGCACGGCGGCCAGGCGAATCGCCGTGGGGTGCATGCCGTCGAGGAAGGTATCCAGCCGGTCCTGGGTGGACTTGTTCTTGTAGCGCTTCCAGAAGCGCAGAAGAAACACCGTGCCCTCGCGATCGGCAAACTGGCTCAGGTATTCCTGGCGTCTGGGGTCGTTATCATCCTTGAGCAACAGGGCGTTGCTGTTGGCCGACTGATAGATGCTGTAACGCACAAGGTCACGCATCAAGCGTATGAACGGCAGGTTGATGGACTCGCGTATCGCGTCGCGCAAGCTTGGGCTCCGACCATTGTCTTCTTTGCGAAAGTTATTGAAGTGATGCATCCCGCCGCCAGTGAAAAAACTTTCGCCGGGGCTGGCGGAGTACTGCCGATCCAGCGCTGCGGCGAGCATCTTCGACAGGTCTTGATCCTTGTTCTGCATCAGGTAATCGAGGGCCCAGCGGGTTAGCCGGTCCTGGTCTTCGACCGGGACTTTTTTCAGTTCGGAGGGCATTTTTCCGGCGTAGCGTTGATGCAGCTCAGACATGATTTCCAGGTAGGTGGTCAGCACCCGCATTTTTGCAGTAGAGCCCAGTTCCAGCTTGCTGCCCTCGTTGATGTCGAACGGTTGGTCGGTGCTGTCGGTCTGCACCCGCACCCGAGAACCATCCGGGTCGCGTTCGAACAAGGTGAAGCTGTAACGCACCTCCTGGGTGCTGGTCGGCGTCAGCAAATGTTCACCGATCAAGCCCATTTTTGTGGCGAAGGCCGGGTCCGCCAGATCCCGCAGGTATTGACTGACGCTGGTTTGCAACTCCCCTTGTAAGGTACTGGTCGCCGCCAGATCCAGACGGTCGAGGTCATACAGAGGGCGATTGAGCAGAGTGGACAGACGACTGCGGGCGACACTGATGCCCTTGTTGGTTTCGATGGGCTGAAGGGTCGGTTGCTGGGCCCAGTCACGATAGGTCACAGCGCTGGCCAGCGCTGCGTTCGACAGCGCTTGATCAATGACATTGTTCTGCGCCAGCAGGCGGATATGGCTGTCAGTCAGTTGCGCCAACTCTTCGCGACCTCGGGCCAGATAATGCGAAGGCCGACGTTGGGCGATCACCAGTGACAACACCTGACGCAACGCCAGACCGCGTTCAGCGAGGCTTTTCGGGTCGTTGGCAGTGTCAGTCAGTTGCTGATTGACCTTATCGAAGTCTGCGCCATACCAGACGCGTAAACCCTCAGCCAGGCCATGCACTTCACCATGCCCCGGCACGGCTGACAGCGGGACACTGTTGAGGTAATCACGGACCACGCGCTGCCGTGCCTCCAGTGTCTGCGGGCCATCTTGATAGGCACGGACGCTGGCGGAAATCATCTGCCGCAGCTTCTCTGCACCGGACTGGGTCAATCCATCGGGTGAATGGCGATACTTTTCCAGTTGCGTGGCGAGTGTACTGCCGCCAGCGGATTGGCCGGGCAGGGCGAAAAGCTTGGCGACCTGGGAGAGCGCGGCCTTGGCAAAGCGCGGCCAGTCGACGGCAGGGTTGGCCAAGGGTTGTTGCGGGTCAAGCAGGTCGCGGTTCTCGATAAACAGCAAACTGTGGACCACCAAGGGCGGGATCGCCGCAAAGCTGGAATAGAGCTGCTGCGGATAACGGAACTGATAGAGCGGAGCTCCCCGACAATCAGTAATCGACAACCCTGCCTGAATTTTCTCTTGGTAGGGCACGAAGAAACCGCGCTGGCTATAGGCGAGCAGGTCGGGAGAGAACCGGGTTTGCCGGGTCACTAGATAATCGCGTTTGAGCAAGCGTGGCAGAAACTCACCCAGCGCCGAATACCCCAGACGTCGATCGAACGGGCCCTCGCCGGGGTACATGATTGAGTTGCTCGGACCGGGCTGCATCGAATAACTGAGCGTGGCGGCGAAGCGGCTGAACTCACGGGCTTGCAGTTTTGAACTGCGGGTTTCGGCAGATATGGCAAGCCCTAGAGCGGCCAGCCCTATCAGCGACAGCAACCAGAACAGACGCCAGCCATACCGTTTACGGCGTGGACGTTTAGGCAGGGGAGCGTCATCAGGACCGTCAGCAGGAACCACGGTCTTCTTTGAATCGGAATGCCATAAAGCGCCCATAGTCGATTGGCCCGGTTAAGCGTGTTAATCGCACCTGTCACAAGCTTAGACGCTGGTCGCGATTGGTGAAAACTTTGTCATACGCATGTAGGCAAATTCCCTTGAAACCTCTCGCTTGATATCGAGGCATCAACCGTGCGTCAGGGTAGGGCGTGTGGGCGATACAAACCCTGTTTGCGCACGAGATAGATTAAAACCCTGCGGCAGAATATATCCCTCTTCTAAAGCGGTTTTTGCCGTGAATTATCGCCAAATTTAAGTGTTTATATAGTGAAAGCCACTGGCTGTGGATTTTTATACTGCGCGACCATCGCGAGAGTACGTATCTGGCCTTTTCCGATGGATGTTCTTTTTTGAGGCGTGATGCGCACGTTTGTTGTGCTGGGCTCGCCTCCGATTTCAGTAGGACCATTCGCGCATGACGGGCTCGCTCATAAGGACGAACCTGATAATGCGACGCGCAGGCTTACCCGCCGGTGCTTTGAATCGTCGACTGACTACATATCCAATAACAATATGAGGTTGTAAATTTATGCCAGTCGGCAAGCACACTTTGCACACCGAGACCGTTCAAGGCGGGCCTCTGAAACGAGAGTTGGGCGAGCGCCACATTCGTCTGATGGCCTTGGGTGCCTGTATTGGTGTCGGCCTGTTTCTCGGTTCCGCCAAAGCCATCGAGATGGCAGGGCCCGCGATCATGCTGTCGTACATCATCGGTGGCCTGGCCATCCTGGTGATCATGCGCGCGCTCGGCGAAATGGCCGTGCACAACCCGGTCGCTGGCTCTTTCAGCCGCTACGCACAAGACTATCTCGGCCCCTTGGCGGGCTTCCTTACCGGCTGGAACTACTGGTTCTTGTGGCTGGTGACCTGCGTTGCGGAAATCACCGCCGTGGCCGTTTACATGGGTGTCTGGTTTCCCGAGGTTCCGCGCTGGATATGGGCGTTAGCGGCACTGATCAGCATGGGCTCCATCAACCTGATCGCAGTCAAAGCCTTCGGTGAATTCGAGTTCTGGTTCGCCCTGATCAAAATCGTCACCATCATCGCCATGGTCGTCGGCGGTATTGGCGTCATCGCCTTCGGTTTCGGTAATGACGGTGTCGCGTTGGGCGTTGCCAACCTGTGGAGCCACGGCGGCTTCATGCCCCACGGCGTGCAAGGCATCCTGATGTCACTGCAAATGGTGATGTTCGCCTACCTCGGCGTTGAAATGATCGGCCTGACCGCCGGTGAAGCGAAGAACCCACAGAAAACCATTCCCAGTGCCATCGGTTCGGTGTTCTGGCGGATTCTGTTGTTCTACGTTGGTGCGCTGTTTGTGATCCTGTCGATCTACCCGTGGAACGAAATAGGCACCCAGGGCAGCCCTTTTGTGATGACCTTCGAGCGTCTGGGTATCAAGACTGCCGCCGGCATCATCAACTTCGTGGTCATCACTGCGGCACTGTCGTCCTGCAACGGCGGCATCTTCAGTACCGGACGCATGCTCTACAGCCTGGCGCAGAACGGCCAGGCACCGCGTGGCTTCGCCCAAACCTCGAGCAACGGCGTACCACGTCGTGCACTGCTGCTGTCGATTTTTGCCTTGTTGATCGGCGTATTTCTCAATTACCTAGTGCCGGAAAAAGTCTTCGTCTGGGTAACGGCCATCGCGACCTTCGGTGCGATCTGGACCTGGACCATGATCCTGCTGGCGCAACTCAACTTCCGCCGAGGCCTGAGCAAAACCGAGCGCGACCAACTGAAATTCCGTATGTGGCTATGGCCGCTCAGCTCTTATCTGGCGCTGGCGTTCCTGATCCTAGTGGTAGGCCTGATGGCTTACTTCGAAGAAACCCGCATCGCGTTGTATGTCGGGCCAGCGTTCCTGGTACTGCTGACGGTACTGTTCTACGTGTTCAACCTGGCGCCGAAAAACGAAGCAGTGGGCGCTATACGTCCGGCGTTGTAACACCGCCTGAAACGCAAAAAGCCCTGGTCGGTTCATAATGATCGGGGCTTTTTTTACCCCTCACTGTCTGCGGTATTTGGTGGGCTGATTTCGCAGGCGAGCCTGCTCCCACAGTTCTTGTAGTTTTTTGACAATTCAGCGTTCGACAAACCAAGATCGGCTTTGAAAAGGATCAGTTCGGATTTTATGTGTTCAAGCTCTATCTCGGCATCCCATCTCAATGCCCATGTTTGGAACATACGGCATGTCCAGCAGCACTCTTTTTCTGTCAGCGGGATCATATCGGTTCCCCACGGATCTACCTCTCTCGTGTTGATCTCTGAAAGTTGGTCCTCCGACAGGGTTACAGGAAAACAACTTTTGGGTAAAAGCTTTTCCAGGGTATACATTTTAGGGCGCGTCATTGCCGCCAGATCTTCCGGACAATTCCAGTTTTCAGGCAGCGGTAGCAGCGGCTCCTCAATTGCCTGATATCCCCCTACCCAAACGGCAGTACCTTTGATTTCCATCATCCTTCCCTCACTGATTCGTTCACTCTCCTTGCATAACGACCCACCTTCAAAAAACTTGGCCTGATAAACCCGTAGGAAATTTCCGAGAGTGCGTTTCAGTGAGACGGCGTTCTCAAACTGCCACCACCCGCCCCGGCGTCCCCAGCCTTTTATTCAATTCCAGCCCGCTCGCCATGAGCATCATCAAGCCCAAACCCAGCAGAGCGGTAAAGACTTGCATCGGCCAGGTGTCGCCAGCGAGAGCGTTGGCCATGTCGGCCAGCGGCGCGAGCAGGACGCTGAGGCAGAAGACTTCCAGGGAATAGCGACCCATGCGGCAGGTTTGCTGGGTCGGCCAGTTGTTCAGCCATGCCTGACCTGTCGGCAGCAGTTTTGCGGCGCAGTAAGCCAGCGCCAGAAAGTGCAGCAGGCGCGCGGGCGAGAGGTCGGTTTTGCTGATCGGGTACAGCAGGTCGGAGATGGCTTTTGGTATCAACATCTCGTGCAGCCCCGGCCATTTCCACGACAGGGTAATCAGCCCGGAGATCACCACGTATGTCGCGCAGACGATGAACAACGGTTGCTGCTTCAGCGGGCGTGGTTGCGGGGCGCTCGGTCGTTGCCCACGAATTGCGCAGGCACCGCCGAGGACGAACAGCAGTTGCCAGGCCACGGGGTTGAAGTACCAGACGCCGCCTTCATAAGCCGAGAGATTCCAGCCAAATAGCGGCACCATCAGGTACAACGCAACGGACAGTCCGACCACGTATTCGGTCCGGCGCAGCATCCAGGGCAGGATCAGTGGCAAGGCCAGCAACAGCAGAATGTAGAGCGGCAACGGGTCAGTCAGGTTGGGTTTGAAGCGCAGGAGTAACTCATCGGCCAAGGCTTGTTGCGGGTTTCTGACGAAGTAGCTCAAGCCCATCTCCTGGATCATGTCGCGGGTTTCGACATGATTGTTGGCGACGAACACGATACCCATCAGCAGCGTCAACAGGAAGATATGCACCACATACAGCACCCACGCCCGCCGCAGGATGCGGACGCAGGCGACGACAAAACCGTCGCGCAAGGCGATGCGTCCATAGGCCAGCACTGCTGCATAACCGGCGAGAAATACAAAGATCTCCGCCGCATCGCTGAAGCCGTAGTTGCGTACAGTAAGTTGGGCGAAGGGGTTGCCAGGCACGTGATCCCAGAAAATGAAGATCAGCGCCAGACCTCGAAAGAAATCGATTCGAGGATCGCGTCCGTTAATCATGTCAGCGGGCTCTTCAGCGGGTGTTCGATCGGGAGGTGGGTGCGGCCTTGGAGGTTCCAAGTAGCACATCGGCGGCGCGCAGGGTGGCGTCATTGGTGAATAAATGCAAAAACAGGCTATTACTTAATGTCTCAGGAACATGGGGGCTGCTGCGGTAGAACCTTAGGCAATGGTCACAGTCTGCAGGGTATGCAGTGCTCATGATCGGTCTGGAAGCTTAAGCGCAAGTCGGGGGGATTCGCATGATGGAGCTACTTCAGCCCCAAAAAAGCACGAGTGCTGAACGTGTTGCATGGTTATTTCGGGAGCGCTGGGTGCTGCTGACCATCCTGGCCCTTGCAGCTTTGGTGCGCTTTTATGAAGTGACCGGGCCGGCCATCTGGTACGACGAAGCTGCCAGCGTGCTGATGAGTGAGTTTTCGTTCCCTCTCATCTGGTCTCACACCACATACGATGTTCATCCGCCTCTTTACTACCTGCTGCTGCATGGGTGGACGGCTGCATTTGGCAGCGGGGTTTTTGCGCTTCGGGCCATGAGTGTGTTGGCGGGCGGGGTGACTGTTGGGTTAGGTGTCTGGCTGGTGAGGTTGATTGCAACGCGTCGTGCCGCGATGCTGGCCGGGCTGCTTCTGGCACTTCTGCCTATTGCCGTGCGTTACAGCCAAGAGGTGCGGATGTACGCACTTCAGGGGGCCTGGCTGATGGGGGCGACGATAGCCCTGATTTACTGGATTAAACATCCGCAGCAGCGTCGATACCTGATCGTCTACACGCTGCTAATGGCAGCGGGGCTTTATACCCACTATTTTGCGGGGCTGTGTGTGGTCTCGCATTGGCTCTATCTGCTGTTGCTACGTTTCCAGCACTCGCGTACATGCCACCTCATTTCACGACCTGCGTGGTGGACCGCCAACGCTGCCGTGGTGGTTCTTTACTTGCCCTGGGTCCCTCATTTAATCAATCAATTGTCGTTGACCGGGGAAGTGGGCTGGATACCGCCTGTCACAGTCTTCAGCGTGCCTTCCATTATTTGGGAATCGTTAACGCTCGATGATGGGAGAAGTCTGCCCTGGCCGATATTTATTGCCCTGCCTGTGTGGGTGTTGCTGGCTTCCGGATGGAGTGTCCTGCGCGACAATCAGCCTTACAGGCTTCATGCGTTACTGGCCATCTATACCTTTGTGCCAATAGGGGTAGTGTTTTTAGTTTCGTTTAAACATTCGTTTTTTGTGCCCCGTTATTTCATGTTCGCGGTGATCGGGTTGCCGCTGATCCTGGCCATCGCACTGGATCGACTGGCGCATCGGTATCGAACGCTTGCCATTGTATGCCTGACAGTTTTAGTCAGTGGGGAGGGGGTAGGGCTCTACAACGTTTATAACCAGACGAATAAATTGAATGACACAGTCAATCAACCAGACAATCAGATCGACAAGACGACCGATTACATTAATCAGCACTTCGCTACGGGTGACCGCATCGTGGTAAACGATATTTATTGGTACTTGAGCGTTGCCTACTACAACAAAACCGGGACGATTCCGTTGCTCTACACCCCGCCGTTGCCGACTGGGGAGTCTGGACGTCCTGGCGAACAGGCTGAGGGTGCTCTGTTGTATCAAGATGCGGACGCGCTGTATGTCGATAACCTTGGCTCACTGCCTTCCGAGACAAGGCGGGTATGGGTGGTCCAGGGCAGTGAACCGGACGAAGCCATGACAGTCCCGAAAAACTGGTTGCCAGTCAGTGCGTTGACCACGGGTGACACGCAAGTCTGGCTTTACGCCGTCTGCACAACGGCCGTGTGTGGGCCGTTGAGAGCAGCCAGTAACTAAGTGCAGTGTCAGTAACGTTGAGCCTCGACCATCGTTCCTCGTCGGGGCTCAACGCATCAATCGGCCTCAGGCTGCGGCAGTGTTGGGCTCAAAACTGTCGGCTCGCGCCATCTGCCACATGTTCGAGTAGAACTCGCCATCCACTTCGCCGGTCAGCAATTCGCCAGGCTTGAGGAATACGTGGGACTGGGAGAACAGTTTGATCTCTGTGGCGGACATCCGTCGGACCAGATGCTTGGCCTCAAGCTGCGAAGGGTGATCGAGGCCGGCTGCAGCCAGCATTTCGGCCAATGCCTTGAGCGTGCTGCGGTGGAAGTTGAACACCCGCTGCGCTTTGTCTGGCACTACCAGTGCCCGTTGACGCAATGCATCCTGGGTGGCAACGCCGGTCGGACATTTGTTGGTGTGGCAGCTTTGCGATTGAATGCAGCCAATTGCGAACATGAAGCCGCGTGCCGAGTTGGCCCAATCGGCACCAATCGCCAGCACGCTAGCGATATCGAACGCGCTGACAATCTTGCCGCTGGCACCCAGCTTGATTTTGTCCCGCAGGTTCAGGCCGACCAGGGTGTTGTGCACGAACAGCAGACCTTCACGCATAGGCACGCCCATGTGGTCGGTGAATTCCACGGGTGCCGCGCCGGTGCCGCCTTCTTTGCCGTCGACCACGATGAAGTCTGGAAGGATGCCGGTCTCGAGCATGGCTTTGGCGATGCCCATGAACTCCCACGGATGCCCCAGGCAAAACTTGAAGCCCACGGGTTTGCCACCAGACAGTTCGCGCAGTTGAGCAATGAAGTGCATCAGTTCGCAAGGGGTCGAAAACGCACTGTGTCGCGAGGGTGAGATGCAATCTTCGCCCATCATGATGCCGCGGGTTTCGGCGATTTCCTTGGTCACTTTGCCTTTGGGCAAGATGCCTCCGTGGCCCGGTTTGGCGCCTTGGCTCATCTTGATTTCGATCATTCGCACTTGCGGATCTTTTGCCTGTGCGGCGAAGCGCACCGGATCGAAACGGCCATCCGATGTCCGGCAGCCGAAGTAGCCGCTGCCCAGTTCCCAGGTCAAATCGCCGCCGTTTTCCCGGTGATACGGGCTGATGCTGCCTTCGCCGGTGTCGTGGGCGAAATTGCCGAGTTTGGCGCCCTGATTCAGCGCGCGAATCGCATTGGCGCTAAGCGAGCCGAAGCTCATCGCCGAGATATTGAAGACCGAGGCCGAGTACGGTTGTTTGCACTGCGGACCACCGACCAGCACGCGAAAGGCGTGGGGATCGCTCAACGGTGCGGGGCGCATCGAGTGGCCGATGAATTCGAAACCTGTCTGATAGACATCGATCAGCGTGCCGAAAGGCTTGTCCGCCGTTTCATTTTTGGCGCGCGAATATACCAACGAACGCTGGGCCCGAGAGAAGGGCAGAGCGTCGCTGTCGGACTCCAGCAGGTATTGGCGGATCTCCGGGCGGATGCCTTCGACCAGGTAACGGATGTTGCCCAGAATCGGGTAATTGCGGCGTATCGCGTGCGGGGTCTGCAGCAGATCGCCGATGCCGATCAGGCTGAGTACACCGGTGACCAGGGTGAATGGCCAGAGCCATTCGTGGTGCCAGAACGGAATGCTGGCGAAGGTGAAACATACGCAAAACACAAAAAAAGCGTAACGACTGAGGAGGGACAGGCTCATGCGGAATCCTGGGGCTTTATGACGGTTAATGACGAAAATGCTGGCGCTGTTCCGCGCCTATCAATCAGTGGTTTCACCCCGGGTCTCTATGGACCGGCAATGAAACCTTCCCTCGGTGCAGACGAATGTAGCGCCGATAATACTCTGTCAGCTCAAAGTGTTTCGGCGAAGATCACGCTAAGCCCATCGGATAACGGCCTGTCTCTGCTTCCGGGGAGGCGCGAGCGGGCCGTACATCCTCACCTGACTGCACTCACCCCATCCAGCGTCGAGAACGAGGTGTCTTTGGCGGTCAGCAGGAAATCACGCATGTACGGCGCATCGAGCATGTCGGCGCGGATGCCGGCATACAGCGTGGCGAACAGGCCTTTTTCGCCTAATCGCTTGGCTTTCACATAGCCCCGCGAGCTGTATTCATGCAGCGCCCAATGGGGCATGCCACACACGCCGCGTCCGCTGGCGACCAGTTGCATCATCATCACCGTCAGTTCTGAGGTTCGCACCTGCGCCGGTTCAACATCGGCCGGCTCCAGAAAGCGGGTGAAGATGTCCAGACGGTCGCGCTCAACCGGGTAGGTGATCAAGGTTTCCTTGAGCAGGTCTTCCGGGACAACATACGCCTTGTTCGCCAGCGGATGCTGATTGGCCACCGCCAACATGGCTTCGTAGGTAAACAATGGGACGTAGGTGATGCCCACCAGCTCCAGTGGGTCGGAGGTCACCACCAAGTCCAGATCGCCGCGGGCCAGTGCCGGCAGCGGCGCGAAGGAAAACCCGGACGACAGGTCCAGCTCGACTTCCGGCCAGGCATCACGGAACTGGTCGATGGTCGGCATCAGCCACTGGAAGCAACTGTGACACTCGATAGCCATGTGCAGGCGCCCCGCAGTTCCGCCCGCCAGACGGGCGATGTCACGCTCGGCACCCCGCAATTGCGGGAGGACTGAATCAGCCAGCTGCAACAGGCGCAGCCCTGCACTGGTGAACCGTACGGGTTTGGTTTTGCGCGTGAACAGCGACATACCCATGCGCTCCTCCAGCTCCTTGAACTGATGGGACAAGGCAGATTGCGTCAAGTGCAGGCGCTCGGCCGCTTCCACAAGGCTGTCGGCCTCGCGCAAGGCGTGGAGGGTTTTCAGGTGGCGGATTTCCAGCATGGAGGTCTCCATGAATAAACTTTGTGATCAACACGAATACAATGAGTTTGTCTCATGTTGGTCGAGCTGTCGACAATAGCGCCATCTTTTATTGGGAGGACGTTGTCATGGCCTTGGCCCACACGCTTGGATTTCCGCGCATCGGCGCAGACCGTGAATTGAAAAAAGCGCTGGAAGCGTACTGGAAAGGCGACCTTGATCAAGCGGGCCTGCGTGCAGTTGGTCGTGAGTTGCGTGCTACCCACTGGCGTTTGCAGAAAGACGCCGGGATTGACCTGCTGCCAGTCGGCGACTTTGCCTGGTACGACCAGGTGCTGGCGCATTCGCTGACTTTCGGCGTGATCCCTGAACGCTTCGCTGGCGCCAAAGACGATGCTGGCTTGCCAACCCTTGATACGTTGTTCGCCATGGCCCGTGGCGCCAGCGATCATTGCTGCGGCGATAGCCACGGCAAGGCGCAATACGCTCAAGAGTTGACCAAGTGGTTCGATACCAACTACCACTATCTCGTCCCTGAATTCACTGAGGACCAGCGTTTCCAGCTGAGCTGGGAGCAGTTGTTCGAGGAGGTCGACGAAGCCCGGGCGCTGGGTTATGCAGTCAAACCGGTATTGATCGGCCCTTTGACGTACTTGTGGCTGGGTAAAGCCAAGGGCGACAGCTTCGACAAACTTGATTTGCTGGAACGCCTGCTGCCGTTGTACGGCGAAATTCTCGGACGTCTGGCGGCGCAGGGCGTTGAATGGGTGCAGATCGATGAACCGATCCTGACCCTCGACCTGCCACAAGACTGGAAAAACGCGTTCGAGCGGGCATATCACAGCCTGCAATACTCGCCGCTGAAAAAACTGGTCGCCACTTATTTCGGTGGCCTTGAAGACAACCTTGGATTGGCAGTGGCGCTTCCAGTAGCGGGGTTGCACATTGATCTGGTGCGCGCGCCGGAACAGCTGGCGGCAGTGCTTGACCGTCTGCCGACCTATAAAGTGCTGTCGTTGGGTGTGGTCAACGGGCGTAACGTCTGGCGCTGCGATCTGGACAACGCACTGGAGCAACTGCAGCACGCGCACGTCCGCTTTGGCGACAATCTGTGGGTCTCCGCGTCATCCTCGCTGTTGCACAGCCCGGTGAGTCTCGACCGCGAAGACACGCTGGATGCCGAACTGAAAAGCTGGCTGGCCTTTGCCGTGCAGAAGTGCGAAGAAATCGCGGTGCTCAGCGCGGCCTTGAACGATCCGCAGGCTACGACAGTGCAGGCCGCTTTGGTTGAGAGTCGCGCTATACAGCTCAGCCGCCAGCAATCACCTCGTATTCACAAACCCCACGTCGAGGCACGTCTGGCGGCGATCACTGCGGCTGACAGTCGGCGCCAGTCAGTTTTTGACGAGCGCATTGAGCAGCAACGTGCGCGGCTGAATCTGCCGCTGTTTCCGACGACTACCATTGGCTCGTTCCCACAGACCGCGTCCATTCGTCTGGCGCGTCAGGCGTTCAAACAGGGCACCTTGTCGGCCACTGATTACACCGAAGCCATGCACTGTGAAATTCGCCATGCGGTGGAGACTCAGGAGCGCTTGGGGCTGGATGTACTGGTGCATGGCGAGGCTGAGCGTAACGACATGGTCGAGTACTTCGCCGAGCAATTGGACGGGTATGCGTTTAGCCGGTTTGGCTGGGTCCAGAGCTACGGTTCGCGCTGCGTGAAGCCAGCGGTGATATTCGGTGACGTGAGCCGTCCGCAGGCGATGACCGTTGAATGGACGCGCTACGCGCAGAGCGTGACCGGCAAGGTCATGAAGGGCATGCTCACAGGCCCGGTGACCATGCTGATGTGGTCGTTCCCGCGTGAAGATGTTTCACGCAAGATTCAGGCGCAACAGCTGGCGCTGGCGATCCGTGACGAAGTGCTGGATCTGGAGCAGGCGGGAATCAAAATCGTGCAAATCGACGAAGCAGCCTTCCGCGAAGGATTGCCGCTACGCCGTGCACAGTGGCAGGAATATCTGGAGTGGGCGGTGGAGGCTTTTCGCCTGTGCGCGTCTGGCGTGCGTGATGAAACCCAGATCCACACCCACATGTGTTACAGCGAATTTAACGACGTGATCGAATCAATTGCTGCCATGGACGCCGACGTAATTACCATTGAAACGTCACGCTCGGACATGGAGTTGCTGGAGGCCTTCAACGCATTCGACTACCCGAATGACATCGGGCCGGGGGTCTATGACATTCATTCGCCGCGCGTGCCGGAGACCGCCGAGATGGTCAAACTGATGACCAAGGCGGTCAGGCACATCCCTGCTGAACGGTTGTGGGTCAATCCGGATTGCGGCCTGAAAACCCGCGGCTGGGTCGAGACAGAAGCCGCGTTGGCGAACATGGTGGCGGCGGCACGGCAACTGCGGTGCGAATGGGTTTGATCGCAGGCTGAACCCCGACCACCGGGCAGCATTCATCAAATTGTCATGAAACTGTGGCAGCGCGCTTTGAAAAACATCATCAAACTTCGCACCTACTGGGGATTTGCGGCTTGGTGTTTTTCATGCGGGTGTTAATTTTCTGGATCGCACTGTTGTGCGGCCTGCCGTCTTTTGCGGCTTCTCGATGCGATGTCAACGTCCCCACGCAAGTGGCCGACCTCAAAGAGGTGCACCTGGCGTATCAGAGCATCGGGCGTAACTCCGATCCGGCCCTGGTTTTGGTGATGGGGCTGGGAGGCCAGTTGATTCACTGGCCGGACGAGGTGGTGGTCGCGCTCTGTCAGCAAGGCTTTCGGGTCATCCGTTACGACAACCGCGACGTGGGTTTGTCCACCTGGACACAGGCGCCAGCCAGTCCCAACCTCACCTATGAAGTCCTGCGCTACAAGCTTGGCTTACCGGTTTCTGCACCGTATAGCCTGACAGATATGGCCGACGACGCCCTGGGCTTGATGGATTCGCTGCATGTTCGGCAATTCCATGTGCTGGGCGCGAGTATGGGCGGGATGATCGCTCAGCACCTGGCGGACATTGCGCCTGATCGCGTAGAAAGCCTGACCCTGATCATGACCAGTTCCGGCGCGCAGGGGTTGCCTGCACCGAGCCCGGCGTTGCTGCAACTGCTGGCCAGACGCAGTGCGCCGAGTCGCGAGGTGGCCATAGAACAACAGGCCGACTTGCTTGCCGCACTGGGCAGCCCTCAGGTGTTGGATGATCGCAAGAAGCTGTTGCAGCAGGCGGCAACTTCTTATGACCGCGCCTTCAATCCTGATGGCGTAAAGCGCCAGATTCTGGCGATTCTGGCCGAGTCCAGTCGTGTCGAACTGCTCGACCGTTTGCGCCTGCCAACGCTGGTGGTGCACGGCACCGCCGATCCGTTGTTGCCGGTGATGCACGGCATCCATGTCGCTGCGCATATCCAGGGCAGTCAGTTGCGCTTGATTCCGGGGCTGGCTCATCGCTTTCAGGAAGCGTTCAAGGCGCCGCTCCTGGCGGCGGTTCTGCCGTATCTGAAAGCGCATCAACACGACGGCAGTCACGTCGCGCAGTTGTAGCTCAGGTGAAAAGGACGCCGACGAAGGTGTAAGGTGCGAGCTTTCCCACTGCAATACGTGAGCGAGGGTTCCATGAGGACACCCCTGAAAATCGATTTCGTTTCTGATGTGTCCTGCCCTTGGTGTGTGATCGGCCTGCGCGCTTTGACCCAGGCGCTGGAAGGGCTGGGTGATGAGGTCAAGGCCGAGATCCATTTCCAGCCGTTCGAGCTCAACCCGAACATGCCCGCTGAAGGTCAGGACATCAACGAGCATATCTTCGAGAAATACGGTTCGACGCCCGAACAGTCCCGGCAGAATCGCGAAGTGATTCGCCAGCGCGGTGCCGAGCTGGGGTTTACCTTCTCACAGGGTGACCGACGCATCTACAACACCTTCGACGCCCACCGCCTGTTGCATTGGGCTGAACTGGAAGGCAAGCAGCAAGCGTTGAAAGAGGCCTTGTTTGCAGCGTACTTCACGGATCACGCCAACCCTTCGGATCATAACGTGCTGGCAGCCGTGGCTGAACGGGTGGGCCTGGACCGCCAGCGTGCCGAAGCAATTCTGGCTTCAGGCGAATATGCCGCCGAGGTCCGTGAGTTGGAACAGCTGTGGGTGTCGCGTGGGGTCAGTTCAGTGCCGACCATCGTTTTCAACGACCGCTATGCTGTGTCTGGCGGGCAACCGGTGGAAGCGTTCACCGACGCCATTCGTCAGATCATTGCGGAGGCCGCTGAGCCGCAATAACGCGTCTACCGGACAATCTTGTCCACGTGGATGGCCAGTTTTTTCAGGCGATACCATAGGCTGCGCTCGGAGACCCCGATCAAGTGTGCGGCAGCGGCCTGGACGCCGTGGGTTTCATGCAGGGCGGCGAGGATGTAGGCTTTTTCCACTTCGGCGAGGGCCGCATCCAGATCTTTCGGGATATTTGCCCCTTCGCTGACTAGATTGATGACGCTGCTGTCTAGCGGGCGCGAGCCGAACAGGTAGGCCGGTAGGTCGCTTTCTTCAATGATGTGGCTGGAGGCGACGATGGTGGCGCGCTCTACACAGTTTTGTAGCTCGCGAATATTGCCCGGCCAAGGGTAATTGGTCATCGCCAGCATGGCTTCCGGGCTGAAACCGGTGATGCGTTTGCCTGCTGCGGCGCCCAGGGTGTGGGCAAAATGCATGGCCAGTGGTGCGATGTCGTCGGCCCGCTCGCGCAGGGGGGGCAGGGGGATCGGGAACACATTCAGGCGGTAGTAAAGGTCCTCACGGAACTCCTTTTTCGCCACGGCGTCGAGCAGGTCTTTGTTGGTCGCGGCAATCACCCGCACATCAACTTTGCGCTCACGTGAATCACCCACGGGCTCGATCACCCGTTCCTGTAAGGCACGCAGGATTTTCGCCTGCAGTGCCAGCGGCATGTCGCCGACTTCATCAAGAAATAGTGTGCCTTTGTCGGCCTGCATGAACCGTCCGACGCGATCAGCCACTGCGCCAGTGAAGGCGCCCTTGCGATGGCCGAACATTTCGCTCTCAAGCAAGCCTTCAGGGATTGCCGCGCAGTTGACCGCAATAAAGGGCTGGTCCGCGCGGTTGCCGTGTTTGTGGATCGCCCGTGCGACCATTTCTTTGCCGGTCCCGCTTTCGCCGGTCAGCAAGATGGTGGCGTTGCTTTCTCGCACCGAATCCACTGCCTGCAGCACTCGCTGAAAGGCCGGACTCTCGCCCACCAGGCTGTCGATCTGCTGATGCTGATCGAGTTCGGCGCGCAGACGTGCGTTGTCACGCAGGATGTCGCGAAATTGCAGGGCCTTGTTGACCGTGATGTCGAGTTCATCGATATCAAAGGGCTTGCTGATGTAGTCATACGCGCCGTTGCGCATCGACTGCACAGCGTTTTTCACCGTGCTGTAAGCGGTCATGACGATCACCGGCAGCAGAGGGAAGCGGAGTTTTATTTCAGCCAGCAATTGCGGGCCATCCATGCCTGGCATGCGCCAGTCAGTGATCACCAGATCGATCTCTTCGCGTTCGAGCACCGCCAAGGCATGCAGGCCGTTGCCGGCAGTGAACACCTGGATATCATTCTGGCTCAGGGCCGAAGCCAGCAGTTCGCAGAGCTTGGGCTCATCATCAACCACCAGCACGTTATGGCTCATGACCACTCTCCATCATAGGCTGGGATATACAGATTGAAGGTCGCCCCGACCCCCACCTGGCTGACGCATTCTACCCGGCCATCGTGGTTTTCCATGATCGAGAAGACCTTCGCCAGGCCCAATCCTGTGCCGGATGCCTTGGTCGTGACAAATGGGCTGAAGATACGTTCGATCATGTCCGGTTCAATACCGTGGCCTGTGTCGGAAATACTGATGACCGTAGTGTCTTCAACGATAGCAATACCGATCGTCAAGCGACCGCCCGAGGGCATCGCGTCGATCGCATTGAGGACCAGGTTCAGACAGGCCTGGGTCAGTTGCCGGGCGTCGGCATAAATCATGGCATTGGCATCGTGCTCGACGATCACCGCTTCGATATTATGGGTCGATAGTTCCGGCGCACAAAACCCCAGCAAGTCATCCAGCAGAGGCCTGGCCCGTTGCGTGGAGCGGATCGGCGCACTGGGTTTGGCGAAGTCGAGGAACTCGGTGATCAGGTCGTTGATCCGGGTGACCTCTGAAATCACATACTCCAGGTGGCGCTTGTCGGTTTCCGGCAGCTGCGCACGGCGGTGCAGCAATTGGGTGGCCGTTTTGATGATGCCCAGCGGGTTGCGGATCTCGTGGGCCAACCCCATCGCCACTTCGCCCAAGGTATGCAGACGGTCACGGCGGCGCAGTTGTGCTTCCAGATGCTGAAGCTCTTTGAGGCGTTCGGTCATGTCGTTGAAGGTCACGCTGAGTTCAGCCAATTCGTCAGTGCCGATGACCTCGACGCGCTGACGGTAATCGCCAGCGGTCACAGCCCTTACGCCTTCGGACAAACCGCGCAGTGGCTTGGTCAGTCGTTGTGAAATCAACCAACCGACGCTCAGCGACAGGGCCGAGCCCAACAGCAGGATCAGCATGAATAAATTGGTCTGATTGACCAGTCCGACCAGAGAGGTATGCCGTAGCAGGCCGCTGAAAATGATGCCTTGAAGCTCCCCGGTGTCATTGAAAATCGGCGTGTAAAGACCGGCATAGCTGGTGGTGAACTGCTCGCTGGGCTCTTTAGTCTCGCGCAATGTCTGTTCGATTTCGGGTGGCACGATCGCCGGGTGGTTCATAAAGCGCTGTGTTGAAAAAATCTCGCTGAAGCCGCCCGTGTCTTTCATGTACAGCCGCAGGTCGAGGGAGTGCACATCAGCCACGCTGGTAAGGAAGCTGTTGTCCAGATAGGTCCCGACCAGTAACTCATAATCGACGTCATCCTGAGTCGACTGATAGGTCGAAACAACGACGCCCGTGAACACGCTGCCGTTATGGATGGTTTGCATTACAGCGTTGGGCGCGATACTGATCTGCTCGATGATATTGTCGGCAACGGTGGAGAAAACCACTTTGTGGTCACTGCTGCGGATCAGCGCGACAACTTCGATGCCCATCGCATTAGCGAGGTCGGTGGTCAATTTGTTGTGCCGGGCGGCAGAGGGGGCCGACGGGCGGGTATTTTGCAGGAACAACTGAGAGACCCTGTTGTTAACCCGCAGGATTTCGCTGATCTCGTCCTGGACGATCCGGGTCGATTCCTGCAACCAAACACTGACGTTACTTTCAAAAATCTGCGACACGGTGGTCGCCGCCAATTCGGCGGCGATCATTGTCGGAATGACGCTGACCAGCCAGAACGCGAGGACCAGTTTGCGCTGTACGGTCCAGTGCGAAAGGGTAAACGTTTTTCGGGTGCGGCTTTTTTCTTCGCTCATCAACGCTCGCTTATTGCAGCAGCCGTGCCAGGGTCGAATCGCTCCTGTGTACAGCGAGTTTGCCCCGTTTCAATACAGTGCTCCAGCGCCCCGGGAAAACAATTATTGCAGGCGGCGCTGCTTGCCCAAAGACGGAAGAAGGCAGGTGGGGTGAGCATGTTGAGCTCAGGCCAGTTGCCGATGATCATTCAGAGGAACAGCCTGGAGGGACGGTTGCTCGGTCAGGCTGTCGATAAAGTCTGCGCTCAGCGTGATCACCTTACGGTACTGCAGGTCGACGGTAATCATGTGATAGCAGTTGTCGAGCAGTACTTTAGTGACCTTGCCGCCAAGGTGCTTCTCGACATAATCAGCATTCCAGCGGCTGGTGATGTCGTCTTCGATGGAGTGCAACACTAACGCAGGCGTGGTGACCGAAGGCATTTCTCGTTTCACGACGGCAACCAATCGATGCAGTTCGCGAACATTGACACCTGACATGGTCAGTAATCCGGCATTGCTGCTTTCGCCGGCTTTCATCTGGCGTTCGACGATAGCCCGCAAGCGCTTGTCTTTGATGCCGTAAGGCGATGTTTCGTTGAAACGGCACAGGTGCACGCCGAATGGAATGGCCATCAGTAGCGGTGTCAGTACCGCAGCTTTTGGCATGTTCCAGCCGTCGTAGCGCAAGGTCGTCGAATACAGCAGCAGGCCGGCGATTTGCCCCGGATGCTCGGCAGCCATGTGCATGGACATCACGGCGCCCATCGACAGCCCGCCGACGAACACCTGCGCGTGGCGTTGGCGGATGCCGACAAAGGCCTTGCGCGCGCTCTCGTACCAGTCTTTCCAACCTGTGGCTTGCAGGTCGGCGTTGTCGCCGCAGTGCCCGGCAAGCGTGGGTACGTACACGGTGTACCCACGCTTGGCCAAGCCTTGGGCAACCCGACGTAACTCCGTCGGGGTGCCGGTCAGGCCGTGGATCAACAACACCGCGACCGGACCACTGCCGAGAACGAAACTGGCGTTACCTTCGCCCATATCGATCTCTGGCAGGTTCACCGCTTCATGGCTCTATGCAGCAGGCGGTCGAGCAGGGCAATGCCCAGATCGATTTCTGCGTAGCTGATTTCCAGCGACGGAGCCAAGGTGATGACGTTCTTGTAGTAACCGCCCACATCGAGGATAAGGCCTAAGCGCTTGCCGTCGATTTCGATGTCGCCCTTCATGCCTTCGTCAACCATGAAGTCGAGTGTGGCCTTGTCCGGGGTGAAGCCATCCGGGCCGCAGATTTCTGCGCGCAGTGCCAAGCCCAAGCCGTCGACGTCGCCGATGATCGGGTAGCGTTTTTGCAGGTCTTGCAGGCCAGCCAGGAAGTACTTGCCCTTTTCCATGACCATCGCGCCGTAGTCGACTTCGGAGGTCATTTTGAACATTTCCAGACCTACCGCAGTACCCAGTGGGTTGGAGGCGAAGGTGGAGTGAGTCGAACCTGGCGGGAAGATTTTTGGGTTGATCAGTTCTTCGCGAGCCCAGATACCGCCCAATGGGTTGAGGCCGTTGGTCAGCGCTTTGCCGAACACGATTACATCAGGTTTGACGTCGAAGTGCTCAATGGACCACAGCTTGCCGGTGCGGAAGAAACCCATCTGGATTTCGTCGACCACCATCAGGATGCCGTGCTGATCCAGCACTTGCTTCAGTTCTTTGTAGAAGTTCATCGGCGGGATAACGTAGCCGCCAGTGCCCTGAATCGGCTCGACGTAGAATGCCGCGTATTCACACTGGTTGGTTTTCGGGTCCCAGACACCGTTGTATTCAGTCTCGAACAGGCGGGCGAACTGCTGTACGCAGTAGCTGCCATATTCTTCTTTGGTCATGCCTTTCGGACCACGGAAGTGGTAAGGGAAAGGAATGAACTGCGCTCGCTCGCCAAAATGGCCGTAGCGGCGACGATAGCGATAGCTGGAAGTGATTGACGAAGCGCCCAGGGTACGGCCGTGATAACCGCCTTCGAAAGCGAACATCAAGCTTTTGCCGTTGCTGGCGTTACGGACCACTTTCAAGGAGTCTTCGATGGACTGCGAACCGCCGACGTTGAAGTGAACGCGACCGTCAAGACCGAACTTGTTCTTGGCGTCTACGGCGATCATTTCTGACAGCTCGATTTTGCCACGGTGCAGGTATTGGCTGGCAATCTGCGGCATGGAGTCGATCTGTTGCTTGAGTGCGTTATTCAAGCGTGGGTTGGCGTAACCGAAGTTGACCGCCGAGTACCACATTTGCAGGTCGAGGTAAGCCTGGTCACTGGTGTCGTAGACGTACGAACCTTCACAGCGATTGAAAATGCGCGGCGGGTCGATGTAGTGAACGGTGTCGCCAAAGGAGCAATACTTAGCTTCTTTCTCCAGAAGAATCTGGTCTTCAGGGGTTGCGATACGAATTTCAGACATGGTGGAAGAGTTCCTGCTGTTCAAGAGGGAGGCTGATTGCGCGGGCCGGTTCGCTGTGAGGCAAGCGGGCGAGCAAAGCGGGTAAGTCGGCGAACGAGTCGAAGCGGGCATACGGAATGCCAGTGCGTTCGCAATGTTCGGCCAGGCGATCTTTGGCGAAAACGAAGTCGGCGGTCCCGGCCACGCACATGTCGGATTGACCGTCACCGATCACCAGGATGCGTTTGCCTTTGGGGGCGGACTTGCATTTGCAGTTGCCGGAGGCTGCGCGGCAGGCATCGCTGGAATGCGGGAACTCGATGCGCCAGCTGTCCTGATCGACCTGGCGCAGGCGATTGGCAATGATTGGCAGCAGCGGGCACTCATGCCGCGAAAGAACGCGGGCGATGCCTTGTTCGATGCCGTCGCTGACGATGTCCAGCGTCGCGCCGCGACTCAGGATAAGTTCGACGAAGTCAGGAAATGCCGGGTCTATATCGACGGTGTCGAAATAGCCGAGGAGCTGGGATGGTGAGGCTTTCACCAGCGCGAGCTGCCGACCCAGGCATTCTCGCGAGCCGATCTTGCCAGAGAGCCATTCGTCTTCGATGGCCTCCCAGCTAGGGTCGGCGAAACGCTCGAGGATGTTATCCACAGCGTCGGTCCGGGTGACGGTCCCATCGAAATCACACACGATATGCCAGTGCATCATCTGCAGGTGCCTATTTGATAAGGTCGATCAGGTAAGTAGAGAGCGCGCTTTGCGCTTGCAGTGGGGTACAGCATGGACTGTGCCAATATGCGCAAATCCCTCTATCAGTGGTTTTTGGCAGCCGCCGCCGAGCACAGCAGACCAGCAAGCTACAATTTTTGTAGGTTGCTACAAACAACATAAGTGCTTGCATTGGGGGGGTGTTTAGGCATTGATGCGCGCATGTTTTTCTGTTTGAGTTAGTTTTTATGCCTACTTTCGGGCTAAATCGCTGTTTTTTACTCACAAGTTTTGCGTGTATTTTCGGTTTCAGCTCGCCTGGACAGGCTGAGCCAATCGTTGGCGATCTTGGTATGGCTCTTAGCTATGGACCTCATGATCCCAGCGGGAGCAGTTACGAAGTCCGGCCTTTGCCCTATATGGACCTGACCTGGGGTGACCTCGGTCTCAGTTCGGACGATGGCTTGTCCTGGAAGGCGCTGAAGGGGGGTGGCTGGAGCGCCGGGCCGTTCCTTAACTATGTTCCGGGCCGGAATGCCAATGGCTTATTGCGCGGCTTGCGTGATGTATCGGACATGGGCGAGGCCGGTGGTTTCGTGCAATACAGCCCTGATGATTTCTGGCGTGTATATGCCCAAATGGGGCATGCGCTGGGTGGTAGCGATGGTCAGGGCGGGGTGCTGGGCCGGATAGGTGGTGAGCTGGGTTATCCACTGGGGTTGGGCATTATTGGCGATACGTCGGTGACGGCGAATTATGCGGATGGCCGGCAAGCCCAAACTTTTTACGGCGTGAGTGCACAGGAGGCCCAGGCCTCGGGCATTCGTCAATACGACGCCAGCGGCGGCCTGCAGAACGTTACCCTGACCCAGAGCGCGCAGTTCCCCCTTGGCCGAGGCTGGCTACTGCTGACCAGCGCCAGCTGGACTCATCTGGTCGGTTCAGCTGCGGACAGTTCAATCGTCAAACAACGAGGCAACGATAACCAGGGCGAGGTCAGTATCGCCGTGGCTTATCATTTCAACGGCCTCTAGAGTCGTCGGTTAGAAGCGGGCACGACCCTTACGTGGCCGCTGGTTGTTGCCCTTCCGCCAGCAGCACAATCCCGCCAATGATCACGCACACACCCAGCCAGTGCATCGGGCTGATGGTTTCGCCCAAGCCGAGCCATGAGCCGAGCAGTACTACCACGAACACCAGTGAGCTCAAGGGAAAGGCCAGCGACAGGTTGCTGCGGCGCAGGATCAGCATCCAGCTGAGGAACGAGCCGATATAGCAGACAATTGCGACCATGACCGCCAGATTGCTCACCGCAGCCAGTAGCCAGCTCACACCGAACGGAATGGAGGCCAGTCCGTCTCCGCCCACTTTCAGTGATATTTGCGCGCCGCTTTCAAAGGCGATCAATAGTGCCCAGAGGCCAATGCTTGCGCCACGCCCTTCAATCCAACTCTTTGTCATAGAGGCCTCAAATGCCCGTTGCGCAAACCAGCATGACGCCGGTAGTGATGACGAAAGTGCCGAGCCAGCGCCGTCGACTGACGGTTTCGCCCAACACCAGGCGTCCACCCAGCACCACGCCGCAATAGCTCAGGCTGATCGCCGGAAACACCAGGCTCAGCGGTGCCAGTGACAGTACCTCCAGCCAGGCAACGAAAAGAACGGAATAACAGGCGACCCCACACCATAGCAGGGGCGCACCGGCGATTTGTCGCCAGAAATTGCGCAAACGAAAGCCGCCCACGTGCTCGGGCAGCCGATCCAGGCCGAGCTTGAAAGCGAGTTGGCCAATTACATCGAGCACGATGCATAGCGCGATCAGCAGGATCACGGTTGGGGTCAAGGGAGCAGCTCCTGCCAGTTGGCCGAGGGGAAGTGGGTCGGATGAATGCAAGGGATGGGCCAGTGCAGGAATGCGCCGGCCTGGGTACAGGCTGTGTGCGAATGTGTCGACGCGCTTACCCGTGAAACCGAATCCAGAATGTCACCAGCAAGGTTGCCGCGACCAGCCAGGCCAGTGCCGCAAGGGCAAGGGATACTTCCAGACGCCAGCGGTCGACCATCAGGTACAGCGCTGCCAGGTAGATGAAGTAGGGAATGATCGACCACATGCCGAACAGGATGGTGGTCTTCAAATCGTCCAGTGAGCGACCCTTACCGACGATGTAGTGGGCGATCAGGGCGAAGGTCGGGAACAGCGGCACCAGGCCGGCGATGTAGTAATTTTTGGTTTTTGCCAGCGCGGCCAGAATCACCACCACAGCAGCGCCCAGCAGGGCTTTGAAAATCAGGTCCACGATGGCCTCTTAATTCAGATGGCAAAGGGGGCGGGACGATCAACCCAACCCGTATTTTTTGACCTTGTCGAACAACGTGGTCTTGGCCATGCCCAGTTCCTGACTGGCCTGACTGAGGTTGCCGCCGCTGCGTTGCAAGGCATCGCTGAGCAGGTTCTTTTCAAATGCCTCCACCGCTTCGGCAAAGTCCAGGCTGTTGCCAGCTATGCTTGCGCCGGACTTCTTGAACGCCGGCAAGCCGAGGGCGTAACGCTCGGCGACGTTACGCAGTTCGCGCACATTGCCCGGCCAGTCGTGGCTCATCAGGCTCGACAGGGTTTGACGATCCAGCTCCGGGGTTTCGCGATCGAAGCGTAACGATGCGAGCTGTAAGAAGTGCTCGAACAACTGCAGGATGTCCTCGCGGCGTTCGCGCAACGGAGGCAATTCCAGAGTGACCACGTTCAGCCGGTAATACAGGTCGCTGCGAAACTGACCGACCTTGCTCAACTCATCCAGATCGGACTTGGTCGCGGCAATCACCCGGCAGTCCACTGCGACGCTCTGGTTCGAGCCCAGGCGTTCCAGCGTGCGCTCCTGCAACACCCGCAGCAGTTTGATCTGCAGGGTTATCGGCATGCTTTCGACTTCATCGAGAAACAGTGTGCCGTTGTGGGCATGTTCGATTTTGCCAATGCGACGCTTGCCTGCGCCGGTAAATGCGTTGGCTTCGTGGCCGAAGATCTCGCTTTCGAACAGGCTCTCCGGCAGACCGCCACAGTTGAGCGCGACGAACTGCTGAGAATGGCGGCGACTGAAGTCGTGCAGGCAGCGGGCAACCAACTCCTTGCCCGTGCCGGTTTCGCCTTCGATCAGGACGTTGGCTGAGGTGTCTGCAACATTGGTGATCAACGCCCGCAGGTTTTGCATGGCCGGCGATCGCCCGATGATTCGGCCTTCCAGTGAGTTTCGCTCGGCCAGTTGTCGGCGCAGCGACCACACCTCACGCGCCAGGCTGCGTTGCTCCAGAGCGCGTCGGGCAACGTCCACCAGACGCTCGGGGGAGAAGGGTTTTTCCATGAAGTCGTAAGCGCCGTCGCGCATTGCGTTGACGGCCATGGAAATATCGCCGTGACCGGTAATCAGCACCACCGGCAGGCTGCGGTCTCGCGCCTTGAGGCGGGTCAGCAATTCCAGTCCGTCGATTCCCGGCAAACGGATATCGCTGATGACGATGCCGGCGAAGTCTTCGCCAATCCTAGCCAGCGCCTCTTCGGCACTGCCCACGCCTTCGCTGGGAATGTCTTCCAGGGCCAAGGCTTGCTGGCAACCCAGGAGGACGTGTGGGTCGTCTTCGACGATCAGAACGGTCAGGTCGCTGTTCATGCTGTTCGGCTCATTAATAGCGGCTCATATCGGCTCGGCTTCAGGAGGTGCGGGCGTATCGAGCAGTGGCAGGCTCAGGATAAAAGCGGTGCCGCCGCTGGAAGGATGCTCGGCGCTGAGACTGCCCCCGGCTGCGGCAGCGAGGCTGGCAGAAAGGGTCAGGCCAAGGCCAAGGCCATGTTCACCGGGTTTGGTGGTGAAGAACGGTTCGAACAGATGCTTGCGCGCTTCGGGTCCGATACCGTGACCATTGTCGCGCACATAGAGGCGGTAGCGGCCGTCGGCGATTTCACCTTCGAGCCACAACTCGGGCAAGGGCTGGGCCTGCATTGCATCCAGGGCATTGCCGACGAGGTTGACCAGGATTTGTTCCAGGCGCGTTTGATCGATTCGCAAGGACACGTCTTCAAAATGCTCATGCAGCGTGAGGTCGAAGTTCTCCAGTCGGCCATTGAGAACCTGCAGTGCGGCGTCGACGGCCTTGCGCAACGACGCCTGGCCTTTGTCATCTCCACGTCGGGCAAAGGCGCGCAGGCTGGCGGTGATCCGGCCCATGCGATCGACCAGCTCATTGATGGTTCGCAGGTTAGTGCTGGCGGTGTCCAGTGCGCCGCGCTCAATGAAGCGTACGGTATTGCCGGACAAGGTGCGCAAGGCGGCCAAGGGTTGATTGAGTTCGTGGGCGATGCTGGTGGACATCTGGCCGATGGCGGCAAGTTTGCCGGCCTGGACCAGTTCATCCTGAGCGCGACGCAATGTGTCTTCGGCGAGGCGCCGTTCGCGGATCTGCGCTTTTAGGCGTTCGTTGCTGGCACGCAGATCGGCGGTTCGCTCGGCAATTTTGCGCTCGAGTTCATCGTTGGCTTCTTGCAGGGCTTCGCGGGCAGCCAGTCGAGTGGCGATCACTTTGCGTCGCTCATTCCAGGCGATCAGCAGAAACGCCACCAGTGCGCAGGCCACCGCGACCAACATTCCCTGGCGTGCGGCTTCGCTGCGCAACTCCTGCAATGGTGTCAGCAGGGTCAAGTGCCACGGCGTATCGTTCAGCCGTCGGGTCTGGGCCAGGTAGCTGACGTCGGTAGGGTCGTGATCGACGCTGGTATTGGCGGGGAAGGTCAGTTTCTCGACGCCCTCGGCCAGTTGCTCCCGGGCCAGCGGAACCAATTCATTCAGCGGCCACCAGTAATACTGCAGACTGCGCGCGAGCCGCTCCTTGGTTTCCGGCGTCAGCGGGCGAACCGATTTCAGCCGGCGCGACGGGTCGCTGGACAGAATGATGATGCCATTCTCATCGGTAACGAAGGCTTCCAGCCGAGCCCGTTGCCAGCGCTCCTCCAAGGCTTCGAGGCGCACTTTGATCACGGCGACGCCAATGATCTTGCCTTGCTGTTCCAGGCCATGGGCCAGGTAATAGCCGGGCTCTCCGGTGGTGCTGCCAATCCCGTAGAACCGACCGGGGAGGCCGCGCACCGCGTCCTGAAAGTAAGCGCGGAACGACAGGTCCTCGCCCAGATAACTGTCGGCATCACGCCAGTTGCTGGTGGCCAGCACGCGACCGGTGGTGTCGAGGACGTAAATCGCTCGGCTACGACTGCGGCGATTCAGGCCTTCCAGGTATTCGTTGACGTCCTGACGCAGCTCCGGCGCAGGGTCATTCAATAGACGCGAGACGTTGGCTTCGAGCTCGAGAACGCTCGGCAGGTAGGTGTATTTGCTGATCTCGCTTTCTACGGTGCGGGCGTGCAGCTCCAGTTGCCGTTCACCGTTCTCGCTCAGGGCTTGAACGCCGTTGTGCTCGCTGATCAGATAGCTGACATAGCCCAGCGCGACCATCAGCAAGACGACCAGCGGGGGCAAAAACAGATGGCGTATCAGGCGGGGTTTCACGGCAAGTGATGGCGGCGCGGCGCGATAGAGGTTGGGATCGCATTTCATCACAGTCGTCCGGGACCGACCAGCAGCCTGTGCCCAATAAAGGTGGGCACAGACAGCCGGACTTACTTAGTGTTGCAGGATCTTGGCAAGGAAGTGCTGGGCGCGCTCGGAGCGTGCGGTCACATCACCAAAGAACTCTTCTTTCTCGCAATCTTCGACGATTTGCCCCTGATCCATGAAGATCACTCGGTTCGCCACTTTGCGGGCGAAGCCCATTTCATGGGTCACGCACATCATGGTCATGCCTTCGTGGGCCAGTTGCACCATGACGTCGAGCACTTCGTTGACCATTTCCGGGTCCAAAGCCGAGGTCGGTTCATCGAACAGCATGACCACCGGGTCCATCGCCAACGCCCGGGCAATCGCCACACGTTGCTGCTGACCACCGGAAAGTTGCCCCGGGTGCTTGTTGGCATGCGCGGACAAGCCGACACGCTCAAGCAGCTTGAGGCCTTTTTCGGTGGCTTCGGCCTTGCTGCGGCCAAGGACCTTGATCTGGGCGATGGTCAGGTTTTCGACGATGCTCAGGTGCGGGAACAGTTCGAAATGCTGAAACACCATGCCGACCCGCGAACGCAGTTTGGGCAGGTTGGTCTTGGGGTCGCTGATCGAGGTGCCATCGACAATGATGTCGCCCTTCTGGAAGGGTTCCAGCGCGTTCACGCACTTGATCAGTGTCGATTTGCCAGAGCCGGATGGGCCGCAAACCACCACCACTTCACCTTTTTTGACCTCGGTGCTGCAGTCAGTCAGCACCTGGAAGTCTCCGTACCACTTGTTGATATTCTTGATGGAAATCATACGGCAAACCTTTTTTGCAGACGCTTCACCAGCAGCGAGGCGGCAAAGCTGATCGTGAAATACACCAGACCGGCGAAGATCAGGAACTCATTGGAACGGCCAATGATGTCGCCACTGGAGCGCGTGGCATTGAGGAAGTCCACCAGGCCGACTGCATACACCAGCGACGTGTCCTGGAACAAAATGATGCTCTGCTGCAGCAGCAGCGGGGTCATTTTGCGAAACGCCTGAGGCAGGATGATCAAGCGCATCATTTGCCCGTAGTTCATCCCTAACGCCTGGGCTGCGCCCATCTGGCCTTTTGGGATGGACTGGACACCGGCCCGTACGATTTCGCAGAAGTACGCGGCCTCGAACATCATGAACGCCACCAGGCAGGAGGTGAACGCTCCGATCGGGGTGTCCTCGCCAGTGATCCAGCGCAGCACAAACGGCACCGCCAGATAGAACCAGGTGATTACCAGCAGCAGCGGGATCGAGCGAAAGTAGTTCACGTAAGCGCCAGCGAGCCTTGCCAGCAACTTGCTCGATGACAAGCGCATCAATGCCAGGACAGTGCCAAGCGCAATGCCGCCGATGACGCCCAGCGCCATCAGTTGCAGGGTCAAGATCATGCCGTTCCACATCCCCGGCAGGGCGGGAACAATTCCACTGAAGTCCATTATTTACCTCCCAGGGAAATCAGCCCGGGCACTGCAATTTTCTTCTCGATCATGCGCATCAACAGCATCAGGCTCATGTTCAAGGTGAAGTAGATCAGCGTCGCCAAGGTGAAGGCTTCGAACAGGTTGGCGGAGAACTCGGCGGTCTGTTTGGTCTGCGCAAGCAGCTCCATAAGGCCGATTAACGAGGCTACGGACGAGTTCTTGAAGACGTTCAGGAATTCCGAGGTCAGGGGTGGAATGATGATGCGATAGGCCTGGGGCAGCAGCACGTTCCAGTAGATCTGTGGCAGTTTGAAGCCCATGGCTCTGGCCGCCGATTCCTGGCCGCCAGGCAGCGCCTGGATACCGGTGCGCACTTGTTCGCAAACCCGTGCAGCAGTGAACAGGCCAAGACAGACCACGACGCTTAGAAAAGCCGATGTCGTGGGGTTGAGGTCTTGCTTGTACCACTGCTGAAGGTTGTCAGGCAGCAAATCCGGCACCAGGAAGTACCAGATAAACAATTGCACCAGCAGCGGAACATTGCGGAAAAGTTCCACGTAAACCGTGGCAATGCCCGACACCCAGCGGTTAGGCACAGTACGCATGACCCCGAGCACAGAGCCCAGCAGTAAAGCGATGATCCAGGCGGCGACGGCAATAGCGATGGTCCAGCCCAGACCGGTGAGGTACCAGTCCAGATAGATTTCTTTGCCGATACCGGTGGACTTGAGGAATACGCCCCAGTCCCAGTTGTAATTCATCAGGGTCTCCCCTCAGTTTGATCGATTCACAGGCACCGTCGTTCACTTGAGCGCGCGTTTGCGTGCCCAAGTGAAGATTAACCAGTGCTTAGATGGCTTTGTCGGGAGCTGGCTTATCGGTAGGGTTGGCGATCAGGTTTTTCAGCTCGTCGCTCATCGGGAAGTTCAGGTTCAGACCCTTCGGCGGGATCGGCTGCATGAACCACTTGGCGTAGATCGTGTTGATCTCGCCCGAGGTGAAGGTTGCCTTGATCGCGTCATCGACAGCTTTCTTGAACGGGGCGTCGTCTTTACGAACCATGCAGCCGTAGATTTCATAGGACTGCGCGGTGCCGGTCACTGCCCAGTCATCAGGCTTCTTGGCTTTGGCCATTTCGCCTGCGAGCAGTGCATCATCCATCATGAACGCGACCGCACGGCCGGACTCGAGCATGTTGAAGGATTCGCCATGGTCCTTGGCAGAGATGACATTCATGCCCATCTGCTTGTCGGCGTTCATCGATTTGATGATGCGCTCGGACGTGGTGCCCGCAGTGGTCACGACGTTCTTGCCTTTCAGATCGGCGAAGTCTTTGTACGGAGAGTCTTTTTTGGCCAGCAGGCGCGTCCCGATTTCGAAGATGCCTACTGAGAAGTCAACTTGTTGACCGCGTTCGGCGTTGTTGGTGGTGGAACCGCACTCAAGGTCTACAGTGCCGTTTTGCACCAGCGGGATACGGGTTTGCGACGTGACCAGGTTGTATTTGACCTTCAGGTCAGGCATGGCCAGGTCTTTCTTGATGGCTTCGACGACTTTCAGCTGGATATCGTGGGAGTAGCCGACCGGAATCCCGGAAGCGTCAGCGATATAGGAGAACGGGATGGAGGCGTCGCGGTGTCCGAGGGTGATGGTGCCAGACTCTTTGATTTTCTTCAGTGTGCCGGTGAGTTCGGCAGCGAAAACTGGAGTGCTAATCAGAGCGGCAGCGATTGCTGCGCCCAAAATATGGGGAACGATGCGCATCAGTTGATCCTCGGCTTTGTTTTTTTTATGGGGACCTGTGTGGAGGTCCTCTGAATAAACGAGTGTGTTCAACGGCGGCCCAATCAGGCGCACGCTACAGTCGGCACATTCGACATTGAGTGTAGAGCATGACTCATGCCAAAGCGGAGATAAGGATTAAAATATTGATTTGTATCGTTTTTATTTGATGCTATGACGCAGGAGAATCTGGCCGCGTCCGGCAGTCCGAACTAATCGGGGCAGCGCGTTCGGAAAACCGAATGACTTGAGGCTGCTGCACAACAACCTCCCCTTTGCGAGGAGGCTGTTGGCGGGGAGGGTCAGGCGGCTTCGATGCTGCTTTTATTGCGCGTGACCGTGTTGAGGTAGTCCTGCACGCGCACCTGCTCGCTCGGTGTGGTGAATAGACCCAACTTGCTGCGACGCCAAAGAATGTCTTCGGCATCCAGAGCCCATTCCTCGCTGCACAGATAATCGACTTCGCGGGTGTAGAGGCCGCCCCCGAGGTGCTCGCCCATATCGGCGAGGCTCTGCACACCTTCGAGCAGGCGCCAGCTGCGGCTGCCGTAGGTGCGGGCCCAGCGCTGGGCAACGTCGCTTGGCAGCCAGTCGAAGCGTTTCGTCAATTCATCACTCAGGGCCTGTGGCGTGCTCATGTCTTCGCCCCCGGGCAGGCTGGCAGTGGCGGTCCAGCTTGGTTTCATGTGCGGGAAGAAGGGCGCAAGGTGGGTCATCGCCGATTCAGCCAGCTTGCGATAAGTCGTCAACTTGCCGCCGAACACCGATAGGATCGGTGCTTCTTCAGCGCTGCCCGAGAGTGACAGCGTGTAATCGCGGGTCACCGCCGAAGGGTTGTCCGATTCGTCATTGCACAGCGGACGAACGCCCGAGTAGGTTCGCACGATGTCGCTGCGGCTCAGTTGTTTCTTGAAGTGCTCATTGACCACTTTGAGCAGGTAGTCGATTTCGTCTTCGGTAATCGTCACCTTGCTCGGATCGCCCTGATATTCACGGTCCGTGGTGCCAATGATGGTGAAGCGTTCCAGGTAAGGAATCGTGAAGACGATGCGCTGATCTTCGTTTTGCAGAATGAACGCGTTTTCGCCCTCGTACAGTTTGGGCACGATCAGGTGGCTGCCCTGAATCAGGCGGATCCCGTAAGGGGAGTCGAGTTTAAGGTCATCACGAATGAATTTGGCAACCCAAGGCCCGGCGGCGTTGACCAGCGCTTTGGCGCGAATGGAAAACAGGCTGCCGTCGGAACGTTCCATGTTCATGTGCCACAGGCCCTTACTGCGACGGGCGTTGATGCAGCGCGTTTGGGTATGAACGTGCGCGCCGTTTTCACGCGCGGCCATGGCGTTGAGTACCACCAGGCGGGCGTCGTCGACCCAGCAATCGGAGTATTCGAAACCACGGGTTATCGTCGCGTTTAGCGGGCTGTCGCTGCCAAAGCGCAGGCTGCGCGAGGCGGGCAGTTTTTCCCGCTTGCCCAGATGATCATACAAGAACAGGCCGGCACGGATCATCCACGCAGGGCGCAGATGCGGACGATGAGGGAGCACGAAGCGCATCGGCTTGACGATATGCGGCGCTTTGGCCAGCAGCACTTCACGTTCGGCGAGCGCTTCTCGTACCAGGCGAAACTCATAATGTTCGAGATAGCGCAGTCCACCATGGATCAGCTTGCTGCTGGCTGATGATGTATGGCTGGCCAAGTCATCCTTTTCGCAAAGGAACACCGATAAACCGCGACCGGCAGCGTCCGCGGCTATCCCTACGCCATTGATACCACCGCCAATGACGGCGATGTCGTAGATTTCGGAAAGCGGTGGCACGGGCAAGGTGGTGTGGGGCATTTGATGGCCTCCTGTCTGGATCTTCAAAACATAGCTTCGAACGGCGAATCCGAACATTTATGTTCAATTTCGAAAATCATAGCGCAATAAAGAGCGCGCATCCAGTCTGCATTCATTGAAAATACTGATGGGAGGGGAGGTAAGTGAATAAATTCGAACATTTTAATTCAGTGTGCCAGGCACGCGCGCGTCGCGTCCCTGGCGAATGAACTCGCTCCCATAGAGCGTTTGTGGTCTCTGGGGGGACGAATTTATTCGCGATGAAAGCTGAATGTCAGACGATAGATAGATGTCGGGAGGTCAGACCACTTCCAGACGAATCTTGTACTGGGTCAATAACTGCATCAGCGCAGGGACGGGGGCCTCGTCGGTGACCAGGCAGTCGATCAGGCTGATCGGTCCCAGGCGGACCATGGCGTTGCGTCCGAACTTGCTGGAGTCGGCGGCCAACAGTACTTTTCGGGCGTTGGCGATGATCGCCTGGGACACCCGTACTTCCTGATAATCAAAGTCCAGCAAACTGCCGTCTTCATCAATGCCGCTAATACCGACCAAGGCGAAGTCGACTTTGAACTGATTGATGAAGTCGACACAGGCTTGACCCACCACGCCGCCATCGCGGCGAACAGTGCCGCCAGCCAGCAGGACTTCAAAGTCATCCTTGGCGCTGAGGATCGAGGCCACATGCAGGTTGTTGGTGATGATTTTCAGGTTGTTGTGATTCAGCAGCGCGCGGGCAATGGATTCGGTGGTGGTGCCGATATTGATGAACAGCGAGGCGTGGTCCGGGATCTGCGCGGCAATGGCCTCGGCGATCCGTTGTTTCTCGTCGCGCATCTGGTCTGCACGCATGGCGTAGGCTGTGTTCTCGATGCTCGAGTCATAGGCTGCGCCGCCATGGTAGCGGCGCAACAGGCTCATTTCCGCCAATTGATTGATATCACGGCGGATGGTTTGCGGGGTCACGACAAACAGCTGAGCCATTTCTTCAATGCTGACATAGCCGCGTTCGCGTACCAGCTCGAGGATCTGCTGCTGGCGGGGAGGCAGGTTCATTGTTTTGATTTTCCTATCGGGCTGCCAAACGAATGGCGACCATCATGCCGCAGCCTAATAGCGCTGTCAGCCGGAAACTCATACCGCTCCCCGCCCTTGCGGGCAGTCGTCGATCAGTTGCTTTCTTCGTGCGGTTCCCAATCGCGGGTGCGGCTCACGGCTTTTTTCCAGCCGGCATAGAGTTTTTCTCTTTCCTCTTCGGCAAGTTGCGGTTCGAATTCGCGCTCGATCACCGCTTTGCTGCGCAACTCGTCCAGGCTGCCCCAGAAACCGATGGCCAGGCCGGCGAGATAAGCAGCGCCCAGTGCGGTGGTTTCACGCATTTGCGGACGTTCGACCATCGTCCCGAGAATGTCGGCCTGGAACTGCATTAAAAAGTTGTTGGCCACAGCGCCGCCGTCCACACGCAAGGCTTTGAGGCGCTCGCCGGAATCCTGCTGCATGGCGTCCAGCACGTCACGCGTCTGGTAGGCGATCGATTCAAGCGCGGCACGAATGATGTGGTCGACCTTGACCCCGCGCGTCAGGCCGAACAATGCACCACGGGCATACGGGTCCCAGTACGGCGCGCCCAGTCCGGTAAAGGCGGGGACGAGGTAGACGCCATTGCTGTCCTTGACCTTGCCGGCGAAGTACTCGGTGTCCAGCGCGTCATTGATGAGTTTCAGTTCGTCTCGCAGCCACTGGATGGTGGAGCCACCGTTGAACACAGCGCCTTCAAGGGCATAAGCGACTTCGCCGCGCGGTCCGCAGGCGATGGTGGTCAGCATGCCGTGTTGCGACTTCACGGCTTTCTTTCCGGTATTCATCAACAGGAAGCAGCCGGTGCCGTAGGTGTTCTTGGCCTGACCGGGTTCAACGCACATCTGGCCGAACAAGGCCGCTTGCTGGTCTCCCGCAATACCGGCGATAGGGATGCCGCTTTTGCTGTGGCCGTAAACCTCAGAGGAGGACCGTACCTCAGGCAGCATCTCGCGTGGAATATCCAGCACCTTCAGCATTTTTTCATCCCATTCCAGGGTATGAATATTGAAGAGCAGGGTGCGCGAGGCGTTGGTGTAGTCGGTGACGTGAACCTTGCCGCCGGTGAATTTCCAGATCAGCCAGCTATCAATGGTGCCGAACAGCAGCTCGCCTTTGCGTGCGCGCTCTCGGCTGCCTTCGACGTGATCGAGAATCCACTTGAGCTTGGTGCCGGAGAAGTAGGGGTCGGTGACCAGCCCTGTCGTTTCCTTGATGTAGTCTTCCAGTCCGTCACGCTTGAGTTGCTGACAGATTTCGGTGCTGCGGCGGCATTGCCAGACAATCGCGTTGTAGATAGGGCGGCCGGTTTCTTTTTCCCATACGACGGTGGTTTCCCGCTGATTGGTGATGCCGATGGCCGCAATCTGATCATGATGCAGATCAGCTTGGGCGAGTGCCTTGGTCATGCACGCGGTCTGGGTGGCGAAGATTTCCATGGGGTCATGTTCGACCCATCCCGCTTGCGGGTAATGCTGGACGAACTCGCTTTGCGCGGAACTGACCACGTTGGCATCGCGGTCGAAAATAATGGCGCGTGAACTGGTCGTACCCTGGTCAAGGGCAATGATGTAGTTCTTATTCTGTGTGTCAGTCATGTCGATTGCCTTGCACTGGATGGGTGAGGTTCAAGATGAAGCCTGAGCTTTGCTGCGAACGACGTTAGCGTCCTTATTCTCTACAACAAGGGCGCTGGGCAGGTGGCGAGCGATCAGCCCGCGATAGCTTGCAGCGCCCAGACAGGCACCAAGGATTGGCGCGAAAATCGGGATCAGAAAGTAGGGGATTTCACGGCCGCCAGTAAACGCCATCGGACCCCAGCCTGCGAAGAATGTCATGAGCTTGGGACCGAAATCCCGCGCCGGGTTCATCGCAAACCCGGTCAGTGGTCCCATGGCGCTACCAATCACGGCGATCAACAAGCCAATCAGTAGCGGCGCCATCGGGCCTCGAGGCAAGCCGTTGTTGTCGTCGGTCAGGGACATGATCACGCACATGAGAATGGCGGTGATCACCACTTCAACCAAAAAGGCTTGTCCGGTGGATATCGCCGGATTGGGGTACGTGGAAAAGATTGAAGCCAGCTCAAGACTGGCTTGAGTCCCGCGAATCATGTGGTGTACGTGTTCGAATTCGAAGAACAGGCTGATGTAGAGCAGGTACACCAACGCGGCCGCGGAAAAGGCGCCGGTCACTTGGGCGAGAATGTAAAGTGGCAGCTTTCTCTTTTCAAAGTCACCGAAAATACATAACGCAATGCTTACTGCAGGATTGAGATGCGCGCCGGATACGCCGGCGGTCAGGTAAATCGCCATGCTGACGCCAATGCCCCAGATGATACTGATTTCCCACAATCCAAAGCTGGCGCCAGCGACCTTGAGCGCTGCAACACAACCGGTACCAAAAAAAATCAACAACGCGGTGCCCAGAAATTCAGCCAGGCATTGACCCGTCAGCGTGGGTTGTTGCAGGGGTTGCGGTATAGCCGTTGTCATGGAAACCTCTTTTTTTGTTGTTCTAAAACGCTGAAGGAAAGTCATCAGCGCTTATTTTTTCCACATCAGAGAAGTCCTCGTCTCCGAGCAGCCAACGATCCTTAGTCACCACCAAATCGAAAATATTCGTTATCGAAAAAATATAGACAAGAAAGAATGCTGTCAAAGGTCGAAAGTGAACCATAGGCCATAATCTGACCGCCAGTCTTTAGTTCGTTGCCCATTTCTATGTAGGAAACATCTTATTGCTGACCTGAAATTTTTTTTGGTACCGTCCATGACGGCGACATAGCTTGAATATCGCTGCCGATAAGGTGTTTTGGCTGGAGATGTCCTAAAGTAGGCGTCTTGATCTCAACGTCCCGCGACATCCCGGAGAGCTGCATGACCCCCGCATTGGATTTGTTGAAAAAAGTTCGCGCAGATCACCGTGTGCACAGTTATGAACACGACCCGAAGGCGGCCTCTTATGGTCTGGAGGCGGCTGAGAAGCTTGGTCTGGAGCCTGCGCAGGTGTTCAAAACCCTGTTGGCGGTGACTGAAAAAGGCGAATTGCTGGTGGCGGTGGTCCCGGTCGTCGGAAGTCTTGATCTCAAAGCGCTGGCGCATGCAGCGGGGGCAAAAAAAGTCGAAATGGCTGATCCCGCAGCTGCTCAGCGCGCCACAGGCTATTTATTGGGCGGCATTAGCCCGTTAGGGCAGAAGAAGAGATTGCGTACTTTCATCGATCAATCGGCACAGTCCTTCGCCACTCTCTTCGTCAGCGCCGGGCGTCGAGGCCTGGAGGTGGAGCTTTCGGCTGCCGTACTGGCCGGGCTCACCCAGGCAACATTTTCCGGGATTGGTCGCGCCTAGCGCTCTGTATTGTCGATAACGACACGTTCTGTGACTGGCGGTGCATCCGGCGGACGCGCATGCTGGGGCAACTAATGTCAGGGATGGGCCCACTCATGCAGCTTGAATTTCACCAGGTTGACGCTTTCAGTAACCGCCCGTTCAGTGGCAACCCGGCGATGGTTTATCGACTGGATGCCTGGCTGGCGGATGAGTTGATGCAGCAGATTGCTGCCGAGCACAACCTGGCGGAAACCGCGTTTCTGGTCCGTGAAGCTCAGGGCTGGCACATCCGCTGGTTCACTCCAGCCACCGAAGTCCCATTGTGTGGTCACGCCACCCTGGCCAGCGCTTACGTGTTGTTCGAGGTCTACAAAGAGCCGGTCGAGCGGATAGATTTTATTGGCAAGTCCGGCGCCATGAGCGTCACCCGCGAAAACGATCGGTTGTTGCTGGACTTTCCGGCCCTGATGCCCCACGAAGTGGGGGTAACTGTCGAGCTTCAGCGCGCGCTGGGCGTCGATATCGTCGATGTGTTGGGCTCGACCGAGTTGCTGGTGGTCCTGGAGTCCGAACAGGCGGTGCGCGACTGCACGCCCGATATGGCCGCGCTGGCGCGTTTACCGTGGCCAGGCGTTATCGTCACGGCCATGGGCACCCAGCATGATTTTGTCTCCCGCTACTTCGCACCGGCCATCGGTATCCCCGAAGACCCGGTGACCGGCTCGACCCACTGCAGCTTGATCCCCTATTGGTCGAAGCGTCTTGGCAAGCAGGGGTTGACCGCCTACCAATGCTCGGCCCGTGGCGGCGAACTGTTCTGTCGACTGGAGGGCGGGCGGGTCAAAATCGGTGGGCATGCAACCTTGGTGGCGAGCGGGAAGTTATTGCTCGGTTGATGCCCCGATAGAGGCGTTAGATATACCTGAGACTGCCGGCGGCCTGGAACAGCACCAGATGATCAGCCGCCACACGAATCCCGACCTCGTCACCTGCGCGATAGTCGACGTGGCTGGGGAAGATCGCTTCCAGTTGGCTGCCTGTTGGCATTTGCAGTCGATACAGTGTCGAGGCGCCTTGAAAGGTCTTGCTCACAACGTGCGTCTTGAGTGTGCTGTCTGGCGCGTAGACGATGTCATCTGGTCTTAGCAGCACATCCACGGCGCTACCGATCGCCCACATGTAGGCGCGATTGCCACGCAACAGGCCCAGCTCGGTCTGCACTGCTTCCGGGCTGACGAGTTGCCCACGAATGAAATAGCCCTTACCGATAAAGCTGGCAACGAAGGGGGTCAGCGGTTCGTGATAGAGGTTGTAGGGCGTATCCCACTGCTCAAGGCGTCCCTCTTTGAAGACACCGACGTGATCGCTGACAGCAAAGGCTTCCTCCTGATCGTGAGTCACCAGAATTGCGCTGGTGCCACGTGCCTTGAGGATCTCGCGGACTTCATGACTGAGGCGCCGCCGCAGCTCACCGTCAAGGTTGGAAAACGGCTCATCCAGTAACAGCAGCTGAGGCTCCGGTGCCAAGGCTCGAGCCAGTGCGACACGCTGTTGTTGGCCGCCTGACAACTCATGCGGGTAACGTTTGCCCAGCGTGCCGAGGTTGACCAGTTCGAGCAGTTCGTCGGTGACCTGCTTGAGGCGGGGGTGTTTGCGAATGCCGAAGCCGATGTTTTCCGCGACACTCAAGTGCGGGAACAACGCGTAGTCCTGAAAGACCATGCCGATCCGGCGCTTCTCGGGCGCCAGGGTGAAGCCTGGGCGCGAGATCACTTCGCCAGCCAGCGTGATTTCACCTTCATACACCGGCTCAAAACCGGCGATGGCTCGCAGTGTGGTGGTCTTGCCGCACCCTGAGGAGCCCAACAAACAGCCGATATCGCCGGTATTGAGGTGCAGGTTAAGGTCCTGCACCACCCGTTGATCCTGATAGCCACACGCCAGATTGCGCAGATTCAGCAGTAAAGGCTGGCTCATGCGTGGTGGTAGGCCGGCTCGACCAGAAACTCAAGCAGTGCTTTTTGCGCGTGCAGGCGATTTTCGGCTTGATCCCAGGCCACAGCCCGAGGATCGTCGAGCAGATCGAGGCTGATTTCTTCGCCACGGTGAGCGGGCAGACAATGCATGAACAGGACGTCTTCGGCGGCCAGATCAAGCAACTCGCGCGTCACTTGGAAGGGGGCGAACAAGGCCAGTCGCTTGGCGGTTTCCTCTTCCTGACCCATAGAGGTCCAGACATCGGTGCTGACCAGGTGTGCTCCCGCCACGGCTAGCCGAGGATCTCGAACGACGCTGACCCTGTCACCGGCCAGTGCGAGGAATTCGGCGTTGGGCTCATAACCTTCGGGGCAGGCGACACGTAGCTGAAAATCGAACTGGATCGCGGCTTCTATATAGCTGTTACACATGTTGTTGCCATCGCCGATCCATGCCACGGTTTTGCCCTGAATCGAACCGCGATGTTCGAGAAAGGTTTGCATGTCTGCCAGCAGCTGGCAGGGGTGCAGGTCATCGGAAAGGCCGTTGATCACGGGCACGCGGGAGTTGGCGGCAAACTCCGTCAGGTTGCTATGGGCGAACGTCCGGATCATCACCGCATCGACCATGCGCGACATGACTTTAGCGCAGTCGCTGATCGGTTCGCCTCGACCCAGCTGGGTGTCGCGAGGCGACAAAAAGATCGCCTGACCGCCCAGCTGGATCATCCCTGCTTCGAACGAAATACGCGTCCGCGTCGAGGATTTCTCGAAAATCATGCCGAGAACCCGGTTTTTCAGTGGCTCGAAGAGTACGCCGCGGTTACGCAGGTCCTTCAGCTCTATGCCGCGACGAATCACGCTGACTAGCTCTTCTGGCGTGTAATCCATCATCGAGAGAAAGTGCCTTGCGCTCATCATTAACTACCTTTTTGCAACAGACCGCAGATACTCAAAGCCGGGTTTTATCAGGAAAACGGGCGAGACCTGCGGCGAAAGCCGCACGGGGCGACGAATAGGGAAAGGCGCGATGTTATAAGCAAATGTCGCGTATTGCCAATAGCGCGCTGACTTCTGGAAAGACTGAAGCATTTGTACACTGGGGTCCAAGACCTTGGCAATTAATGTCGATCACGTAACAGTTCCATAACATTACTGTCTGCCCCGGCCTTGAGCAGGCTGGCTGACCATTTCATAAATGTCGAGGCTGAGGTATAAATGGCAATTGCTCATCACAGGAGCTATGAGGAATGGATTCTAAAGAACAGCAGCTTACGGAATTACTCGGACTGACGGCACGTACTTTGACGCACCTCACCGCGTCGATAACGTCCATGTCATTCGAGTTGCTGCGCAGCAATGATGAGATTACCCGGTCGGCGGGGCGGCGCATGATTGATCGCATGGCGACCATCAGCGTCGGCCTTGATGATCATTGGCGCCTGATCGGCGAACTGACCGGCGTTCACGTCGCTCAGGAGCAGATCGAAACCGTCGATGAGTTGCAAATGCAGCACAAGTCAGTCACTCCGATAGCCTGATGCTGCTGATCAACTGACGCGCATCGGCACACCTGCACGGGCCGTATCGGCCCGCTTGATGCCCCCCGATTCACAAGACGAACCCCTCTGGCGTACTCGCCCCTCAACCGCCATAGTTTTGTTTCCGCTGCCGTAAGGTGGCCCAAAACAAAATGAGGCTGGCAATGACCAAGACCCTCCACCACCGTGCCTGCCACCTGTGTGAAGCCATTTGCGGGCTGACCATCGAGACCACGACCCAAGAGGGTGCCGGGGTGCGGATTACGTCGATCAAGGGCGATGCTCTGGACAGCTTCAGTCGGGGGCACATCTGCCCCAAGGCGGTGGCGCTGCAAGATATCCAGAACGATCCTGACCGTCTGCGCCAGCCGATGCTCCGAGTGGGCAGCGAGTGGCAGCCCATCGAATGGCAAGCGGCGTTTGACCTGGTCGCAGACCGTCTGTTCGCCCTGCAACAGCGTCATGGGCAAAATGCGGTGGCGGTCTATCAAGGCAACCCTAGCGTGCACAACTACGGGCTGATGACCCACAGCAACTATTTCCTGGGGTTGCTGAAAACCCGCAATCGATTTTCTGCGACGTCAGTAGATCAGCTGCCTCATCATTTGAGCAGCCATTTGATGTATGGACACGGTTTGTTGCTGCCCATACCCGACATTGATCACACCGACTTCATGCTGATTCTTGGCGGCAACCCGCTGGCGTCGAATGGCAGCATCATGACCGTCCCCGACGTTGAAAAGCGCCTTAAGGCGATTCAGGCACGAGGCGGCAAGGTGGTGGTGGTTGATCCTCGTCGCAGCGAAACGGCAGCGATTGCCGATCAACATATATTCGTGCAGCCCGGTGGGGATGCCGCGCTGTTGTTTGGCATGCTCAACACCCTGTTCGACGAGTGCCTGACGCGCGACAGTCATCTGCCGGTAGATGGGCTGGATGAGGTGCGGCAGGCCATCGACCACCTGAGCGCTGAAGCCATGAGCCCGCGTTGTGGAATACCTGCTGAACAGATTCGCCAGCTGGCGCGTGACTTTTCCCGTGCCGACAAAGCGGTGTGCTATGGGCGGATGGGGATTTCCACGCAGTCCTTTGGCACGCTTTGCCATTGGCTGGTGCAACTGATCAATCTGGTCACCGGCAACCTGGACCGTGTCGGTGGGGCGCTGTGTACGGAGCCCGCAGTGGATCTGGTCAGCTCGACCTCGGGCGGGCATTTCAATCGCTGGCAGAGCCGGGTTTCGGGTCTGCCGGAATACGCGGGCGAGCTACCGGTTTCTGCCTTGGCTGAAGAAATATTGAGCGAAGGGGAAGGGCAGGTCCGTGCGCTGATCACGGTTGCGGGCAATCCGGTGCTCTCGACCCCTAACGGGCGCAAGCTGGAGCAGGCGCTGGATGGTCTGGAGTTCATGCTCAGCATTGACCTGTACATCAACGAAACCACGCGCTATGCCGACCTGATTCTGCCGTCGACTTCTGCGCTGGAAAACGATCATTACGACACCACGTTCAATATGTTTGCGGTGCGCAATGTCACACGATTCAATCGTGCGATTCTCGAAAAGCCGCAAGGCGCGTTGCACGATTGGGAGATTTTCGTCGGCCTGGCCCAGGCATTTTCCGCAAAGGCCGGGCGCGAGCTGAAACCGACAATACCGCCAGCACGCATGATTGACCTGGGTTTGCGCGCCGGCTTGTACGGCGATGCGACTGAACACAAACTCTCGTTGGAGACGTTGCGCGATCATCCGCATGGACTGGATCTGGGGGCACTCAAACCCAACCTTCAGCCGCGTCTGAAAACGGCCAATCAGCGGATTCAGGCGGCACCTGCCGTGATCCTTGCCGATCTGGCGCGGTTCTCTGCAATGCAGGCGCCTCAACAAGCAGGAGCGCTGCTGCTGATTGGCCGTCGTCATGTGCGCAGTAATAACTCATGGATGCATAATTATCACCGGTTGGTGAAAGGCAAGCCGCGTCATCAGTTACTGATGCACCCGGATGATCTGTCCAGCCGCGGGCTGACTGACGGGCAATGGGTTCGGGTCAGTTCGCGGGTCGGGGTGGTCGAGGTGCAAGTCCTGGGCAGCGTCGAGATGATGCCGGGGGTGGTGAGCCTGCCTCATGGGTGGGGCCATGCGCGCCCTGGGGTGCACATGAGCATCGCCAGCAAGCAGCCGGGCGTCAGCGCCAACGACCTGACTGATGAGCACCAACTGGACGCATTGTCAGGTAACGCCGTACTGAACGGGGTGCCGGTGCACGTGGCGGCGGCGTAAGTAACCCGTCGGCGGTTGAGTAGAGCCCGAGCGTAGTGCTCGGGATTCCGTTACAATGCGCCACCGTGCCGACATCTGAGTCGGAAAGTTCAGCCGAGGTGCTCCATGGATATCATCGAAACTATTAAAGAGCAGATTGCCAGCAACACCATTCTGCTTTACATGAAAGGCTCTCCGAATGCTCCGCAGTGCGGTTTTTCGGCGAAAGCTTCCCAGGCATTGATGGCGTGTGGCGAGAAGTTCGCTTACGTCGATATCCTGCAGAACCCGGAAATTCGCGCCAACCTGCCTAAATATGCCAATTGGCCGACGTTCCCACAGCTGTGGGTCGGTGGTGAACTGGTTGGCGGCAGCGATATCATCACCGAGCTGTTTGCCAGTGGTGAGCTGCAAACGCAGGTCAAAGAAGCGACCGCCAAAGCCGCAGCGGATAAAGCCGACGCTTGATGGATGCTGATGTGAGTCTGCCCAGAAGCTATGGGAGCAGGCTTGCCTGCGAATGATTTGACGCGGTGTGCCTGACTCACCGCGTTCAAATACCAGGCATTAAAAAGCCCCGCCCTCGTGATTGAGGTGCGGGGCTTTTTCGTCAGTGAGCGATCAGTCGCCCATCTGCGACTGCAAGTAGTTTTCGATCCCGACTTTATCGATCAAGCCTAACTGGGTTTCAAGCCAGTCGATATGCTCTTCTTCGGATTCGAGAATGTCCTCGAGCAGCTCACGGCTACCGAAGTCGCCAACAACTTCAAAGTGCGCGATGGCCGCTTTGAGGTCAGTCAGCGCTATTTTTTCGATTTTGAGGTCGCACTCAAGCATTTCCTTGGTGTGCTCTCCGATCAGGATCTTGCCCAGATCTTGTACGTTAGGCAGGCCTTCCAGGAACAGAATGCGCTTGATCAGCTTGTCAGCGTGTTTCATCTCGTCGATGGATTCGTGGTACTCGTGCGCGCCGAGTTTTTTCAGGCCCCAATCTTCATACATGCGGGCATGCAGAAAGTATTGATTGATTGCGACCAGCTCGTTTCCGAGGATCTTGTTGAGATGCTGGATGACGGTGATGTCGCCTTTCATGTCGAGGTCCTGTTCTATGGCTTATGTAGATAGGCTCGGAGTCTGAGCCGCACTAATAGGGGCTGTCAAACCTAAGGTATTGAATAATAAGTCGAATTAAATACTAATAAGAGTGTTTGAGTTCCGTATTTATCGGCTAAGCGTTTGAATTAAAGACATAAAAAAACCGGACACAAGGTCCGGTTCTTTGAAAAGGCGCCATTCAGGCAACTGAAAACTCTGCGGGGTAGGCCAGCATTACCTGGCTGCTTTGCAGCTCCGTCAGGGTTTCACGCACCACGGCTTTGGCAACGGTCGCGCATTTGCCACATTGGCTGGCGACGCCTAACGTTTGGCGGACATCACGGTAACTGCAGCAACCCTCAAGGATCGCGTCCCGGATTTGCCCATCAGTAACACCTTGGCAGAGGCAGACATACATAAGTGAGAACCGTCGCTGGTTGATGACTCAGTGCTGGGGATACTAATCGTAATGAGAATGCTTGTCAAAGCAGTTTGTCTGAGGCCTGGATTAGAGCTGTCGACTCCGGGCAGGGAGCGATGGGGAGGTCGCGGATAAGCCAGTCTTGTCCTGTAAACAGGTTTGAGCGCGCCCCTTGCGTCCAGAACACAGCGCCGCGTCGAATACTGGGCGGCATCTCCTATAAAACACCTGATGGCGCACATGAAAAACCGGCCACGTGGGCCGGTTTTTGGAGAGCAGGACAGGCTTCAGTCGTTGAAGTCTTCCCAGCCGCCCATTTGTTTCCAGCGGTTGACGATGCCGCAGAACAGTTCTGCGGTTTTTTCGGTGTCGTAGCGGGCTGAGTGTGCTTCACGGCCATCAAAGTCGATGTCCGCGGTCTGACAGGCTTTGGCGAGCACGGTTTGACCGTAAGCCAGACCCGCAAGGGTCGCGGTGTCGAAACTGGAGAACGGGTGGAAAGGGTTGCGCTTCATGTCCAGGCGCGCGACGGCAGCGTTTACGAAGCCGAGGTCGAAGCTGGCGTTATGCCCCACCAGAATTGCACGTTTGCAGCCATTGGCTTTCAAGGCTTTGCGAACACCACGGAAGATGTCGGTCAGCGCAGTTTCTTCGCTGACCGCCATGCGTAGCGGGTGATCGAGCTTGATCCCGGTGAACTCCAGCGCGGCAGCTTCGATATTGGCGCCTTCGAACGGTTCAACGCGGTAGAAGTACGTGTGCTCAGGGAACACGAAGCCTTTTTCGTCCATGCCGATCGTGACTGCGGCGATTTCCAGCAGCGCATCGGTCGCCGAGTTGAACCCGCCGGTTTCTACGTCGATAACGACCGGCAGATAGCCGCGGAAACGGGCAGCCATCGGGTGCCGAGAACCGCCTCCGCCTCCGCCGCCATGACCGTCCTGTTCGTCGTCGAAATGATCTTCGCTCACGCGTGTTCCTCTAGCAGGCGCCAGCGCAGTTTTTCACCGGCGCGCAGCGGAATTACGGACAGCGTGCCAAATGGCAGGCTGGTAGGTGCGGTCCATTCATCACGGACCAGCGTTATGGTGTCGCGGTTGGGTGCCAGGCCATAGAACGCCGGGCCGTGAACACTGGCAAAACCTTCCAGTTTGTCCAAGGCGTTGCGTTGTTCGAACGCTTCGGCGTACAGCTCGATGGCAGCGTAAGCGGTGTAGCAACCGGCACAGCCGCACGCCGCTTCTTTGGCTTGCTGGGCGTGAGGCGCTGAATCGGTACCGAGGAAGAATTTCGCGCTGCCACTGGTGGCAGCATCGAGCAATGCTTCCTGGTGAGTGTTGCGTTTGAGAATCGGCAGGCAATAGAAGTGCGGGCGAATGCCGCCGACCAACATGTGGTTGCGGTTATAAAGCAGGTGATGGGCGGTGATCGTCGCCCCGACGTTCGCCGAAGCGTCGTTGACGAACTGCACGGCTTCGCGGGTGGTGATGTGTTCGAAAACCACCTTCAGCGTTGGGAAGCGTTCAACCACTCGACGTAAATGCTCATCAATGAAGATTTTTTCACGGTCGAAAACGTCGATTTCGCTACGGGTCACTTCCCCGTGGACCAGAAGCGGCAGGCCGACTTCAGCCATGGTTTCGAGCGCCGGGAAAATTTTGTCGATGCTGGTGACGCCGGAATCGGAGTTGGTGGTTGCCCCGGCCGGGTACAGCTTGGCGGCATGGACAAACCCGCTGGCCTTGGCCGCGCGTATATCCTGCGGCTGGGTCAGGTCGGTCAGGTACAGCACCATCAGCGGTTCGAAGTGGCTGCCTGCCGGGCGCGCAGCAAGAATGCGCTGGCGATAGGCGTCAGCTTCCTGTGCATTACGCACGGGAGGCACCAGGTTCGGCATGATGATTGCGCGTCCAAAAGTACGCGCTACGTCAGCGACGGTGTGAGGCAAAACAGCTCCATCACGGAGGTGAATGTGCCAGTCGTCGGGACGCAGAAGGGTCAGGCGGTCAGACATTGGGGATTCCAGGCGGGTCAAACTCGCTGGGAATGCTACCGGAAAAGACTCTTCCAGGCACTCGCTATCAAGTTTTCCGGGAAGTTACCGATAGCCAGACGTATGCAGTTTTCTAGTGGAGCCTCCCGTGCGCCAGCGTTATCTAGCCTTGCTCAGCGTGTTTGCCAGTCTGCCGGCAGTGGCTATCACCTTCCAGACGCGTCTGGAAAGTATCGAATGGAAAGTCGAAGGTGACAAATTCGAGTGTCGCCTGACCCAACCCATCACCGATTTCGGTGTGGGCGAATTCGTGCGCCGCGCGGGTGAGCAGGCCACGTTTCGTCTCAAGGCTACTGGCAGTATGCTCGGCTCGGGTTCTGCGACCCTGTTGGCGGCGGCAGCGCCCTGGCAGCCGGGGCGCGGTGATATCAATCTGGGCTCGGTCAAAGTAAGCAATGGCGGCATTCCATTCAATAGCTCCCAGGGCCAGGCCGGGCGCCTGATGGCAGGCTTGCTTGAAGGTCGCAGTCCGGTTATTCGTCATTACTCTCAAGAGGGTAATAGTGCTGTGGAAGTGCGGCTGTTACCGGTCAGGTTCAACAAGGCGTTCAGCGATTACCAAGCCTGTACCACCAAGTTGCTACCGATGAATTTCGAACAGGTCAAGCAGGCGCAGATAGGCTTCCCAGGCAACGGCGTCGATCTTGATGCGCCAGCGCGGGCAAAGCTGCAGGTCATCGCTGAGTTCCTAAAAGCCGATCCCACCGTTAACCACATTGAACTCGATGGCCATTCGGATAACAGTGGTAACCGCCTGACCAATCGTGATATGTCGCGGCGCAGGGCGTTGGCGGTGATGGACTTCTTCAAGACTCAAGGTGTGCAGGAAAAGCAGATAACCCTGCGCTTTCATGGCGAGCGGTATCCGCTGGTGCCCAACACCAATGCCGCCAACCGTGCACGCAACCGTCGGGTCAACATCCAGCTGGAACGTGTCGCGCCTGATGAGCCCACACCTGTTGCGGCTGCGAGCAATGCCGCTGCCACGTCCTGAGCGGCATGAATCGGTCGTACTCTCGACACTAACTGTCGCTTCGTCGTCACAAGCTGTCGCGCCTCTGTAAATTGACAGGTTTGAGCGGTAGAATCACCGGTTTTCCGTACAACCCGGTGGAGTGATGGCATGGCGGACGTAAACAAGGTGGTTCTCGCGTATTCCGGTGGCCTGGATACTTCGGTAATCCTCAAGTGGCTGCAGGACACGTACAACTGCGAAGTAGTGACTTTCACTGCTGACTTGGGCCAAGGCGAAGAAGTCGAGCCCGCCCGCGCCAAGGCAAAAGCCATGGGCGTGAAAGAAATCTACATTGACGATCTTCGCGAAGAGTTCGTGCGCGATTTCGTATTCCCGATGTTCCGCGCCAATACCGTCTACGAGGGCGAGTACCTGCTGGGTACCTCCATCGCACGTCCGCTGATCGCCAAACGTCTGATCGAAATCGCCAACGAAACCGGCGCTGATGCCATTTCCCATGGCGCCACCGGCAAAGGTAACGATCAGGTTCGTTTCGAGCTGGGCGCCTATGCCCTCAAGCCAGGCGTCAAGGTGATTGCTCCATGGCGTGAATGGGACCTGCTGTCGCGCGAAAAACTGATGGATTACGCTGAAAAGCACTCCATCCCGATCGAGCGTCACGGCAAGAAGAAGTCGCCGTACTCCATGGATGCCAACCTGCTGCACATCTCCTATGAAGGCGGCGTGCTGGAAGACACCTGGACTGAGCACGAAGAAGACATGTGGCGCTGGACCAAGTCCCCAGAGGACGCGCCGAACGTTGCAACGTATCTTGAGCTGACCTATCGCAATGGCGATATCGTGGCGCTGGACGGCGTAGATATGACGCCTGCGACAGTATTGGCCACCCTGAACCGCATCGGCGGCGAAAACGGTATCGGACGTCTGGATATCGTCGAGAACCGTTATGTGGGCATGAAGTCTCGTGGCTGCTATGAGACACCAGGTGGCACCATCATGCTGCGCGCTCACCGCGCCATTGAGTCAATCACCCTGGACCGTGAAGTCGCTCACCTCAAAGACGAGTTGATGCCTAAGTACGCCAGCATGATTTACACCGGCTACTGGTGGAGCCCTGAGCGTCTGATGTTGCAACAGATGATCGACGCGTCTCAGGCCCACGTGAACGGCGTTGTGCGTCTGAAGCTGTATAAAGGCAATGTCATCGTGACAGGTCGTAAATCCGACGAGTCGTTGTTCGATGCAAATATTGCGACGTTTGAAGAGGACGGCGGCGCTTACAATCAGGCGGACGCAGCCGGCTTTATCAAATTGAATGCTCTGCGCATGCGCATTGCTGCAAACAAAGGCCGTAAGTTGTTCTGATGGCCGGTGCCGGGGGCCATTGAATAAACCAAGGTTTGTTTGAGGTATTCGTGCACGGAAGCGATATAGCCCTTGACCCATTTTTCCAATGGAAGCGGGTCAAGGGCCAGCGTTGAATTTGAGTCTGGCAACGCTTTTCAGCGCTGCCAGGTCATCGCATAGGGACTGCCAGGTCGTCCTGTGATTCAACTCTGCAGTCTCGGGTGCACCCGTGAAATGGATCACTGAGGCTTTGATTCTGGTGTCTTCTTTAGTCTCTTGGCCCCCGTTGCGTACGTGACAGGACGTTCGTGAACAGTCGTGTTAGTGAGCGGTGCTGTGGTGTCGAAAAGTGTAATCAAGTCTTTCGGCGTTTTACGGTAGCGCGTCATCAGCGCTTTGATTTTTTTCTCGAACTCAAGCTCCTTTATTAAGGATGAATTTTTTTTGAGTGATGCCAGCAACGACAGTTGTTGCTCAAGCGCTTTTTGGGTGTCGTGATAATCTTTTAATAGCGTCATTGTATGCTCTGCTCAATTGGATGAGGGACCTTGACGGTGCGCGGTGTTTTTACGTTAGCGTTGGCTCGTCAGTTTTTAAGGCTGAGGGCATTCGCAGGCGGCTTCTCATTACACTAGTCGCTTTTTAGATACGAGGCGTCGCGTCACTCATTCAAAGGAATAGTTTGGGTTTTGATTTCTCAGGGCTCGCGTCTTAAGAGGCTTAAGGTCTTCATCGTCGGTCGGACGGCGTTGGAAGATAATTCGGTGGGTGTTCACGGTAAACGCCTACGCAATTAAGTAAATGAAGTGTTGTTAATTCTAGAGTTGTCCATGGCGCCTGTCGTATTGTTCTTACGGCGGGCAACGAACAGTTGAACAGCGCTCTCGTGTATTCGGGTGTTTTCATAGATAAATAACACGGTCTGATTCAATTACCCATACGGCGGAAATGTCGGAGTGTGGTGTGCTTTTTGCCCAGCGGTTAATTAACTCAATGAGTTCGTCATGCGGCATCGGTTCGTCCCAGTCTTTAATCACTAAAATCCACCGGGCAGAGGGGGGGTGTTACTGTGAGAGGTGCTGTTCTGGACAGTGAGCAGGGATAGGGTATTCTCTAAGTCGCGCTGACAGGAGATGGGCCCTCCATAAAAAGCATCCTGTCTATTGGCAGGGTGGAGCAAGAGTTTCGAAAATGATTTCTTCTTATTCCCGTTTGTAGGCGCTTTGAGTGGGGGTTGCTGCGGCGTGTCTTTAGAATAAAGATCGGTTTTTTTTGAGACCTTTAGAAAGTTTTTTTCATTGGAGAAGTCAGAGGGCGCATAGAGGGCTTTATAGTTGAAGTTTAATGTCAAAAAAAACATAAGCGTCAGGGTGCAAGGGAAGACAATGAGGAACCAAACATAAAGGGTCTGGTTGTCCTCGTGTAGAAAGGGCAGCGCCGTGGCGGCGGAGGCTTCGGAGAGCGCTGCGAACAAGGCAATTATACGCACTGGGTTCATGCCGGTGATGGAGTCTTTATTCATGTTAGTTCCTGAGGGTAGTGTCAGTGGATGTGAGGTGAGCAGTGAGTAATGTTGTTTAAGCGGATTGTGCGATCTTTTGCAATAGGCAAACCCACGCGGGTATGTTTAACGGTGGCGGCGGGGGCGGATTTAATTGCGATAGATAACTAAGTTCTTTAGTTATTAGAGAGGGACAGTGTGGGGCTTTTCGATGGCGTCGGCTAACAACTGGCTTAAGGCTGCCTGGCACGGGCAGGCAGGGGTTGAAAAGACCAAAGCCGGTCGTTGCGAGGCATGAAGACTGACGGTGATGCGGTCATCACGCTTACACCTGTTTTGTTAGGCTGCGTTACCCACAAGCACAGGCTCGGATGACGGTCGGGGTGCTTAATGTGTTACGCCTCAGGCAAGTCGCTTGAGTCGGTTCTGTCGCGGGCTTGTCTGAATTCAAATCGATAGTCCTGCCCGATTTTCCATACCTGGCGCACGCTCAAGTTCAATTTCTGAGCGATCTCCCATGCCGTATACCCCAAGTTGGAATAATGCATGGCGTGGCCTGCAATGTCGTCATCAACGGTAGCAGGCTCTGCCTTTTTTTCATTCTGGATACCGCGAATAGGTCGGCTATAGGATATCTTCAGGCCGTGTTCCCCGGCCATCCGTCTCACATCTTTCTTGTTCATCCTCAGGGAGTATTGGAGAGCGTTGACGCCAGCACCCTTGGCCACCAAACTTTTCAATAGTTCCAGTTTTTTATGGGTGTCTTCCTCCAGATCTATATCAAGGCGCGGGGGGATTTCTGACGCCAGGATAGTGTCTGCAGTCTCTCCGGTCGGGATAACATTGATAACGCCTCCTCGCTGAATGAACTGGTCCACGGCAGTCGCCAAATCCAGCAGAGGCGCATGTTTAGAGCGGGAATGGGGGGCTTTATTGTTCATGGTAATAGGCCTGTGTTTGTATGCTGTTGGGGAAGTGAGCACATCATTGGGTGTGAGTCGCTTCGATCCGGTTATGCGGGAAAAATAAGGGCTCTTGAAAAGTGGCGGATTTTAAGTTGTCGAGTTTAGTGGCGCCGCCCAATAATCAATGAAATCACCGAGTCACGGGCAGTACAGTGAGCAGGCTCGATGAGTAACTTTATCCCGTGATTCGATTAAATAGGGTGGGCAAGCGTTCTAATAGAGTTGCTGCTAATAAAAAGTAACGACTGGTAATAGAATTTGCAAGTGAAAAAAAGCGCTTTATATGAATTACCTGGCGAGTTGTGCGAGGTTATTACATTGGAGGGGTCGGCATTCTTAATGTGATGTAGTACGTTTCCTCTTCGTGTCGCCAGGTATGGCCAGTGTTCAACGAATAGCATTAACTCTAGGTCGGATGAGCTCTTTGTATAGGGCTGCAGGCGTTTTGTTGTAAGGTCGATGACTTTCTTCAGGTCTGCACTCCGTAACCGTGCCGTGTTTGTTATATAAACTTTTAAGGTGGTAACGCAAATGGCCTGCATCGGTGATGCGGGCTATCTATTCAGTTCGGTTGGATTAAGTATTTCTGTTGGTGTCGGGTTGAATGAGGGCGTGAGCTTTAGGACTTTTCTGAGTGTCGTGTAGCTTTTTTCCTAAAGTGGATGAGAATAATAAAAAAGCTGTGCAAATACGTGGATTTTAAATTCAACATTTGTAAATTTTGCTGAGACATCCGCAATATAATAGGTAATAATTTATGACGGGTGTTCTGTATTGTGTCTGACAATCCGACACATCTCTGAATAGACAGAGGGTCGACACGTGCGTTCATCAGTGCGTTCATGGTTCACTGACACTCTGTAAAAAACCAGTTTCAGGCACCGCGGAGTAAGGGTTGAAAACGTTGGTAAATGTGGCTTATGGCTATATTTGTGCTTCGCAGGATCCCGAGTGAGCACTGAAAATGCCAAATCTCGATTGACTAGTTATCGAGGTGTCGGATCTGTGCTTGACCAAACGTTGATAACTCTATTACGTGAACCACGATGCTGGAGATCAGCAAACAAAACTGAAACCAGTTCATCCGCCGCCGAGGGTTGCCGATTGTCAAAAGGATCAAAAAGTACATCACGCATGGCGTCTTTTGTAGGGCGTATCTGTCGTATATGTAGGAATGGTCTCTGGCTGTTGGTCCTCGGGGGGGGCGCTATGCAAAGCACTAAACGACTAGGCTATTGTGCTGACTCTAAAAAATCGAACAGCGAAAATTGGACTTACCCATGAATAAAGTGCTGATCGTGGATGATCACCCCGTCATTCGCCTTGCTGTACGCATGCTAATGGAGCGCCATGGCTATGAGGTCATCGCGGAAACGGATAATGGCGTGGACGCCTTGCAGCTGGCTCGAGAGCATTTGCCCGACATCGTTATTCTTGACATAGGTATCCCGAAGCTGGACGGGCTGGAGGTAATCGCCCGTCTGACAGCGATGACGTTGCCTTTCAAGGTGCTGATTCTGACCTCTCAAGCTCCGGGGCATTTTTCCATGCGCTGCATGCAAGCCGGTGCTGCCGGCTATGTCTGTAAACAACAAGATCTCACTGAGTTGCTAAGCGCGATTAAGGCGGTGTTGTCGGGCTACAGTTATTTCCCCAACCAGGCACTTCATTCCGTGCGCTCAAGCCTGGGTAATGCCAGTGAGGCAGATATGGTCGATCGGCTGTCTGGCCGAGAGATGATGGTGTTGCAGCAGCTGGCTCGCGGTAAAACCAACAAAGAAATTGCTGACGGGATGTTTTTGAGCAATAAAACTGTCAGTACTTACAAGACGCGCCTGTTACTCAAGCTTAACGCCCGTTCTTTGGTTGATTTGATTGAACTCGCTCAGCGCAATGGGCTGGTCTGAGACATCGTTTCGCCGTGCTCGGGGATAGCAGGAATACGGGAAAGAGAGAGCAGGCTTTGCCGTGGTCGTATATTGATAACCGATCATCGCTAAAGCCTCTCGCGAGTGAGAGGCTTTATACGGGAAAACCCTTTACAATCAAAGACCGCCAGGCATTGAGGTCGGGTAGGTTCGATGCTTTAAAGGTCGAAGTCGTACTCAGCCAGTTGCTTCTGCAAGCGCCGCTCTTCCAGAAGGTTGTCGATGGTTCGGCGTTTGCTCAAATTGGTCTTTGCCTGTTCCACAGGCGCCTGCTCGTCCTCATCCGCTTCGACCGTAGCGAAGTCGTCTTCTGTGTCCAATTGCTCTTTGCCAGTGCTCATAAAGTGACTCCAGGCTTAGGCTGTCATTGGCGCACCTTATAGCGACAATTCATGACCGGGTAAAAAAGATTTTTTCAATCGATTGCCCCCTGGAACCTCTATCGCTCAATCGTCAGACGTCTTGTCCTTGTATTCACAGAGGTCTTCGATCCTGCAGCTGCCACAACGGGGCTTTCGGGCCTGGCAAACATAACGGCCATGCAGGATGAGCCAGTGATGAGCATCGAGCAGGTAATCCTTCGGAATAAACTTCATCAGTTGCTTTTCCACCTCGACCACATTCTTGCCGGGGGCGATGCCTGTGCGATTGCTCACGCGGAAAATATGGGTGTCGACCGCCATGGTCAGTTGGCGAAAGGCCGTGTTGAGAACAACGTTGGCGGTTTTGCGTCCGACGCCCGGCAAGGCCTCTAGCGCTTCGCGGGTCTGCGGTACCTGGCCACCGTGCAGTTCGATCAGCATCCTGCAGGTCTCGATGACGTTTTTTGCTTTGCTGTTGTAGAGACCAATGGTTTTTATGTACTCGGACAACCCTGTCACGCCCAGGTCGTAAATCGCTTGCGGGGTATTGGCCACCGGATACAGGCGTGCGGTTGCTTTGTTCACTCCGACGTCTGTCGCTTGAGCCGAAAGAATCACCGAGATCAGCAGTTCGAACGGTGAGCTGTAGGCCAATTCGGTTTTAGGTTCCGGATTGTCTTCGCGCAGGCGACGGAAAATTTCCAGGCGTTTTGCGGCATTCATGGCTGAAGCGTTTCCTTGGAGGCGGAGAGTCGGTCGATGTTCTTGGCATCAGGCGTTCGAATTGGGCTTGAGCGGCTTGCCCAGACGTTTCTCGCAGCCAGGAGCAGTCCTAGCAAGATAAACCCTCCAGGCGTCAGGAGGGCAAGGTGCAGCCCCCCTGAAAATATACTCACTTCCCAGTATGCCGCGCTTGCGCCGAACAGCCACTGGGCATGGCTGAGTAGGGTGCCGTTGCCTAGTAACTCGCGCAGCAGCCCGAGACTCAGCATCAATACGCTGAACAGAACGATCGGCTTGGGATAATTCCGAGGCCGGTCGTCAGTCGCTTCGCCGGTGTATTCGCTCAGCACGCAATGAGTGCCGATTAATGCCAGGTAGATCCCCAGCCCCTGATAGAGCGCCAGCGCTTGAGCCTGCAACACCAGTTCAGCGCAACTGACCAGTGCGGCGGCCACCAGTGTGCTGGCGAGCAGGTGCGAGCCGGGGTTTAACAGCGGGCGCATCCACCGGACCAACACATTGTGCAGGCCGCCGACGATCCATAGGACCAACAAGAGTCCCATGGCCCGTACGAGTGAATCAGTGATCCCCAGGAGTGGTGTCAGGCTCAGTGGGCCAAGAAGGGGGCTGAAATCATTGTTATGTTGCGCTCGCTCGCTCATGGCGGGTTACCTGTGGATGGCGACAGGAGTTGCGCTCGATAGGCATCGAAGAATTGCAGTGTTTCGTGGATCGCACTGACAGTCGCTCGAGAGGTAATCGTCGCCCCCGCGATCTGATCAAACTGTCCGTTGTCTTTTTTCAGCGCCCAGCCTGACTCTGCTGGCTCACTCATTGATTTGCCGATAAAACTTGCCAGCCAGCCCGGTTCAGTAGCGATACGGGCACCGAGACCGGGTGTTTCGTTTTGCTTGAGAGCTTTTACCCCAATCAATTTGCCTGTGGTCGAAACACCAATCAGCAGCTCGATGGTCCCGGAGTAGCCCTGCGTCCGGCTGTGGAAAAGGATCGCGCTAGGTTGATCGGCGAGCGTTGCAAGATATGCGGCGATGACTGTCTGGGTTGCAGGCGTTTGCTCAGGCAAGGTCAAAGGATGCTGCAAGGGGTGATTGTCGAAACTGTCTGGTGGCAGAATCGATAGAAACGCTTGTGCCTGAGCCGCTTCGCGCGCAGCGATGATTCGCGCGCTTGTGCCGTGTTGCAGAGTGATCGTCAGGCCCGCGCCGACACAGGCGATGAGGGTAATGATCAGCACGCTGAGTGCTCTGGAGGGTTTATTCATGACGCGGTTCCGGGTTTTCTTCGGAAGGCCGCATTCGCTCCAGCGCAGGCACGGTAAGGTTCATCAGCAGCACCGCGAAAGCGACCCCGTCAGGGTAGGCGCCCCAGGTGCGAATAAGGTAGGTGATCACGCCCACTCCAGCCCCAAACAATAGGCGTGCGCGTGGGCTTTTGGGGCCGGACACCGGTTCTGTCGCGATAAAAAACGCGCCTAGCATGCTTGCACCGGTCAACAAGTGGAACAGCGGCGAGCCGTGGGAATCCGACCCGGAACCGTTCCAGCAGAGCAGGCTGATGATAAACAGGCTACCAAGCATTCCCACTGGCGCATGCCAGCTGATTACCCGCTGTTTGAGCAGGAATGCACCGCCCGCCAGGAATGCCAGGTTCAGCCACTCGGCACCTCTGCCTCCGAACCGGCCGAACGACGGGTTGCCTGCGAACAGCTCGTCGACGGTCAGACTTTTATTGATCCGCAAGGCGTCCAGCGCAGTGGCTTGAGCCCAGGCATCGGGTGGCGTCGTCGAGCCGAGGTTGAAACCGAAAATCTGTTGCAGACCGCCCATCAGGTTCAGGCTGTGAGGCGCCGGCCAGTGGTTCATCTGTTGCGGAAACGACACCAGCACCAAGGCATACCCAAGCATGGCCGGGTTGAACGGGTTTTTTCCTACTCCGCCGAACAGGTGCTTGCCACACAGCAGTGCAAAGCCGCTGGCCAGCAGTGTCAGCCACCACGGTGAATACGGCGGCAAGGCGAATGCCAGCAACGTTGCACTGACCAGTGCGCTACCGTCGCTCAGCGAGGGCCTGAGCGGCTGTTGACGCAGCGTGAGCACCAAGGCCTCGGCTGCCAGAGCCATGCTGGCCGCCAGTAGCCAATTGATCAAAACGCCCCATCCATAAAACCACAAAAGCACCAGAGCGCCGGGCACCGTGGCCAGTAACACCAGGCTCATGGTCTTTTGCAGGCGCTCGCTGACCTGTTCGGTCGGGCTGGCGGCTGCTTCAGGCGGTGGCATGAGTGTCGACCTTGGGTTGCGTCTGAGCGTTTGCTTCGAGCGTGATCAAGGTGTGTTCGGCGGCTTCGAATTCGCGCTGTAGCACGACCAGTTGCGCTTGCTGTTCGGCGGTGGGCGGATGGCCAAAAGCCTTGAGCGACTTGTTCAACTGCGCCCGGCTCATAGCCAAGGCTATTTTGGCTTTTTTCAGGGCCTGGTCATCGGCCGCAGCTTTTTGCGCACGGATGCGCTCGATGGCGGCCTGTACGGGGTTGAGTGCAGGCGTTGCTGTGGTTACGGGTGTTTGAACGGGGCGTTGGGAGCGGGCCAGCCGTTCGGCCTGCTTATGCTCTTCTTCACGACGCAGCCGGTCGTTGCGCAGCTCGAAGCGTCGGCGCGCATGGTTGCGCTTGCTGGCGCGGGCTTGTTGCAGTTCGCTGCTAAACGCCATACCGCCAACGACCGGGATCACGCTGAGTGGCAACGGGTGCATTTCGATGCAATCCACTGGGCAAGGTGCCACGCACAGGTCGCAACCCGTGCACTCGTCGATGATGACGGTGTGCATTAGCTTTGCTGCGCCAACGATGGCGTCCACCGGGCAGGCCTGAATGCATTTTGTGCAGCCAATGCACTCGGCTTCACGGATGAACGCGATCTGCGCTGGCGCGGGGCCGCGATCGAGGTCCAACTGTACGACAGGGACTTCCAGTAGCCGGGCGAGTGCTGCGATGGTTTCGTCGCCGCCGGGCGGGCACTTATTGATCGCTTCGCCGCTGGCGATTCCTTCGGCGTAGGGCTTGCAGCCGGGATGCCCACATTTGCCACACTGTGTCTGCGGCAGCAGCGCATCGATACGTTGGATCAGGTTCATGGTTTGACCAGCCCACTGAAGCCGAGAAAGGCCAGTCCCATCAAACCGGCACTGATCAGTTCGATCGGCATGCCGCGAAAAGGCAGTGGAACATCCTGGATGTGAATGCGTTGACGAAGATCATGAAACAAACTCAGTACCCACCAGAAGCCCAGTCCGGCCCCAAGGCTCAATGCCAGCGTGAGGAAAATCCCCTTGTCGGCCTGTGTGCTCAGCATCGCCAACCCGAGAATCCCGGCGTTACCCAGCAGTAGTGGCCACAGCCCGTCGAAGGACAATCGCGGCAAGAACCGAGACAACATGGATATGCAGGGCGTGATTAACAGTACGCTTACCGGCAGGAATATAAACAAACGCAGGTACGTCAGCTCCAGCGGCAGCAGCAAATAGCGGTACAGCAGGTAGCTGATGAGTGTGCTTGAAAACATTATCCACGTAGTTGCGATGCCCAATGCATGTACTTGCGAGCGGGTGAAGTCAGATGGGCGCGAGGCCTTGAGTAGCGGGTCGACACCCAGCGGCAACTGCAATACGAGATTGTTGATCAATGCGGCGCTGATGAGGGTGAGGATGAAGTCGGTCATGGTCGTGCCGGGAGTGAGCGATCAGGCGAGGGAGCCTTTAAGAAAGATAGTACCCGGCAAGGACGCAGGCCGTACTTCTTCCATAAAAAAGCCCACGAACAGCACTGTTCGCGGGCTTTTTGCCGGGCTTACTTGATGCGTTGACCAGGCTTGGCGCCGCTGTCGGGGCTGAGCAGGTAGATTTCTTCGCCACCAGGGCCCGCAGCCATCACCATGCCTTCGGAGATGCCAAAGCGCATTTTGCGCGGTTTGAGGTTGGCAATCATCATGGTCAGGCGACCTTCCAGCTCGGCTGGATTCGGATAGGCGCTTTTGATTCCGGAAAAGACATTACGCTGTTCGTCGCCAATGTCCAAGGTCAGGCGCAGGAGCTTATCGGCGCCTTCAACGTGTTCGGCCTTGAGGATCAGGGCCACGCGAAGGTCCACTGCTTCGAATGCACCGAAGTCGATTTCGGCGGCCAAGGGTTCTTTGACCAGTTCGCCATTACCTTGCGGGGCAACAGAAGTTTGGCTGGCGGTCAGGTCTTCTTTCGAGGCGTCGGTCATGGCTTGCACTTTTACGGGGTCGATTCGGGTCATCAGCGCCTGGAACGGATTGAGCTGATGATTGCTCAGGAGCGTCTGGTGGTCGTTCCAGGTCAGCGGCGCGACGTTCAGGAAGGCCTCTGCGTCGGCTGCCAGCAGCGGCAAGACGGGCTTGAGGAAAATCACTAGTTGGCGGAACAGGTTGATGCCCAGCGCGCAAACGGCCTGGACTTCGTCTTGCTTGCCTTCCTGCTTGGCCAGAGACCAGGGTGCTTTTTCTGCGATGTACGCGTTGGCGCGGTCGGCCAGGCCCATGATTTCGCGCATGGCGCGAGCAAAGTCACGCGTTTCGTACGCGTCGGCAATGCTGGGTGCGGCGGCAAGGAAAGCGTCGGTCAATTCTGACGCGGCATTGCCTGCGACCAGTACGCCGGCATTGCCTTTATGGATGAAGCCGGCGCAACGACTGGCAATGTTGACCACTTTGCCGATCAGGTCGGAATTGACCTTTTGCACGAAGTCTTCCAGGTTCAGGTCCAGGTCGTCGACGCCCCGGCCGAGCTTGGCCGCATAGTAATAACGCAGGTATTCCGGTGACAGATTGTCCAGGTACGTGCGGGCCTTTATAAAGGTGCCGCGCGATTTCGACATTTTCTGGCCGTTGACGGTCAGGTAACCGTGGACGTTGATTGCGTTTGGCTTACGGAAACCTGCACCTTCGAGCATGGCTGGCCAGAACAAGGCGTGGAAGTTGATGATGTCCTTGCCAATGAAGTGGTACAGCTCGGTGCTGGCATCTTTGGCCCAGTAAGCATCGAAGTCCAGATCGGGGCGACGGGCGCACAGGTTCTTGAAACTGGCCATATAACCAATTGGCGCATCCAGCCAGACGTAGAAATACTTGCCCGGCTCGCCTGGAATTTCGAAACCGAAATACGGTGCATCGCGTGAAATGTCCCACTGTTGCAGGCCTGCATCCAGCCATTCGGCGATTTTGTTCGCCACGGCGTCCTGCAATGTGCCGCTGCGGGTCCAGCTTTTGAGCATGGCATCGAAGTCTGGCAGCTTGAAGAAGAAGTGCTGGGACTCTTTCAGTACTGGCGTCGCCCCGGAAATCGCCGATTTAGGGTCTTTCAGGTCGGTCGGGGCGTAGGTCGCGCCGCATTTTTCGCAGTTATCGCCGTACTGATCTTCGGTGCCGCATTTGGGGCAGGTGCCCTTGATGAACCGGTCGGCCAGGAACATCTGCTTTTCCGGGTCGAAATACTGGGTAATCGAACGGGTAGCGATATGGCCGGCGTCGCGCAGGCGTGTATAGATCAGGCTCGACAGCTCACGGTTTTCTTCGGAGTGGGTCGAGTGGAAATTATCGAAATCCACCAGGAAGTCGGCAAAGTCGGCGCTGTGTTCAGCCTTGACGTTGTCGATCAACTGTTCCGGGGTAATCCCTTCTTTTTCAGCGCGCAGCATGATTGCCGAGCCATGAGCGTCGTCCGCGCAGACATAGATGCACTGATTGCCGCGATGCTTTTGGAAACGCACCCACATATCGGTCTGGATGTACTCAAGCATATGGCCAAGGTGGATCGATCCATTGGCATAGGGCAGGGCGCTGGTGACGAGAATCTTGCGTGGCTCGGACATGGGGCTCGGCTATTTGAAGTGAAACGGAGGTCGGTCACTATAAAGGTCTGGACGATATATTTCACCCCGTTGGCGAGCATTGCCCGTGATCAGCCAACATATCGGCATGCTGTGAAAGCATGCCGGCACCTTTCAGAAGGGGTAGGATAGCCGTCTGTTTTACTCAGTCTTTTTACCGGGAGTAGCCATGAGCGCCGTCAATCGCGCAGCGGTGGAAGCCGTGCTTCGCCAATATACCGACCCTTATTTGAACCAGGACCCTGTCAGCGCGGGCTGTGTGCGTGCCATTGATATTCAAGGCGATCGCGTCAGCGTTCAGCTTGAGTTGGGTTATGCCGCCGCCCTGTTCAAGAATGGCTGGGCACAAATGCTGCAAATGGCTATAGAGGGGATGGAGGGTGTGTCCTCGGCCAAGGTCGAGGTGCGCAGTGTGATCACCGCGCACAAGGCTCAGGGGCAAATCCCGGGCCTGGCCAATGTGAAGAACATCGTCGCGGTCGCTTCTGGTAAAGGCGGCGTGGGCAAATCCACTACCGCCGCAAACCTGGCGCTGGCGTTGTCTCGCGAAGGTGCACGGGTCGGTATTCTCGATGCGGATATCTATGGCCCGAGCCAGGGTGTGATGTTCGGCATCCCCGAAGGCACGCGGCCGAAGATCAAGGATCAGAAGTGGTTCGTGCCCATCGAATCGCACGGTATTGAAGTCATGTCCATGGCGTTCCTGACCGATGACAACACGCCGATGGTCTGGCGCGGGCCGATGGTTTCCGGTGCGCTGCTGCAACTGATTACGCAAACGGCGTGGAATGATCTGGATTATCTGGTCATCGATATGCCGCCCGGCACGGGCGATATCCAGCTTACGCTGGCGCAGAAAGTCCCTGTGGCCGGAGCGGTGATTGTCACCACTCCACAGGATCTGGCATTGCTGGATGCCAAGAAAGGCGTCGAAATGTTCCGCAAGGTCAACATTCCGGTGTTGGGTGTTGTGGAAAACATGGCCGTGCACATCTGCTCCAATTGCGGTCACGCGGAGCATTTGTTCGGTGAGGGTGGTGGCGAGAAGCTCGCGGCGCAATACGATGTCGAGCTGCTGGCGTCATTGCCGCTGTCGATTGTGATTCGCGAGCAGGCCGATGGTGGTAAACCGACGGTAATCGCTGATCCAGAAAGCCCGATTGCCATGGTCTATCAGGAACTGGCCCGTCACGTGGGCGCGAGAATCGTCTTGCAGGAAGCTCAGGCGCAGGCGATGCCGAACATCACCATTAGCGACGACTGATTGTGTATTGCCGTGGGCATCCGCTGGGTGCTCACGCTGTCGCCGTAAAGCATTTACATTTTCTACGGGCGTAAAAAAGCCCCGCTTTTGAGGGCGAGGCTTTTTTTAAGCGATTCAGTACAAGTTAGATAACTTGAACTTCTTCAGCTTGCATACCTTTCTGGCCGCGGGTAGCGACGAAAGAAACCTGTTGGCCTTCTTTCAGGCTTTTGAAGCCGTCAGATTGGATAGCTTTGAAGTGAACGAACAAGTCGTCACCGGATTGTGGAGTGATGAAGCCGAAGCCTTTTTCATCGTTGAACCACTTAACGGTACCAGTTTGGCGATTAGACATGGTGTATCTCCTTGGACAAAGTTAACTGCGACACAGGAAGAACCCTGGCCGAGACTGAGTGCAAAGAGCAGGAAAAATTCTTGGAGATGGTTGGATCGAAATTCAACATCGTGTAGAGATTCTCAGTGACACAAGCAACACAGTGACGTCACCTTAACTGGTTTTTCGAGAAGTGCCAATGCCTTGTTCAGGATTATTTTCATTCATGCTTAAACACGGGTTTGGATCGATGGCCGTGACCTCTAGAGTCTTTGAACCCGAAGGCCCGGCCCGGTAAGATGCCAGACATCTTTTTCCACCTCGCTATTCAGGACACCGCCATGAGCATCAAATCGGACAAGTGGATTCGCCGCATGGCGCTAGAGCACGGGATGATCGAGCCCTTTGTAGAGCGCCAGGTTCGCGGTGAAGGCGCTAACCGGCTGATCTCCTACGGTGTGTCGAGCTACGGTTACGATGTGCGGTGTGCCGCTGAATTCAAGGTATTTACCAACATCAACTCGGCGACGGTGGACCCGAAAAATTTCGATGAAAAGAGCTTCGTCGACGTGACAAGTGATGTCTGCATCATTCCGCCAAACTCGTTTGCCTTGGCACGCACGGTCGAATATTTCCGCATTCCGCGTAATGTGCTGACCATCTGTCTGGGCAAAAGTACTTATGCACGTTGCGGAATTATCGTTAACGTGACGCCACTCGAGCCCGAGTGGGAAGGCCATGTGACGCTGGAGTTCTCCAACACCACCACCTTGCCGGCGAAAATCTACGCTAATGAAGGCGTGGCCCAGATGCTGTTTCTGGAATCCGACGAAGAGTGTGAAATTTCTTATAAAGACCGTGGCGGCAAGTATCAGGGTCAACGCGGCGTGACATTGCCGCGCACTTGATTTGCCGTTGATCGGGCGCCCAGGGAATTAGTGCCCATTCAGGCACTCTATTGTCAGGACTGTTCCCTCTCGCGCCGAGCGAGGGGAGTCAACACTCAGGAGTGCCCTATGACGTCAAGTTCGAAACGCATCGCCCCCGCAAGAGTCAGCGACCACAATCATGTGGGCCTTCTGGCGTGGTCGTTGCTCGCTTATCCCCAGATCAACATCAACAGGGTCGGCGGCATTCCGGGGCAGCCCGACCCCGATTCCCCGAACGAACAGCCCGACGAACCCACAGATCCCACTGAGCCAGGCGTGCCAACCCTTCCTGATGAGGCGCCACCCAAGCCCGTCGTTTGAATGCACCAAGGCTGGAGCGTGATGAGTGGCGTGTGTCTTCGGTTCGCGTTGCTGCGTGAAAAGCCTTTCCCGCTATTTCAAATTCCCGCTCAAAAACTGCCGCAGCCGATCGCTTTGCGGGTTGCCCAGTACGTCGTCAGGATGCCCTTGCTCTTCGACCAGGCCCTGGTGCAGGAACATCACCTGATTCGAGACTTTGCGGGCAAAACTCATTTCGTGGGTAACCATGATCATGGTACGGCCTTCTTCAGCCAGGCCTTGAATCACTTTAAGTACTTCGCCGACCAGCTCCGGGTCCAGTGCCGAGGTGGGTTCGTCGAACAGCATCACTTCCGGCTCCATCGCCAGCGCACGGGCAATCGCCACGCGTTGTTGTTGGCCGCCGGAGAGGAACGCCGGGTATTGCTCGGCAACGCGTGTCGGCAGGCCGACTTTGTCCAGATACTTGCGCGCCCGGTCTTCGGCTTCGCGTTTGGAAACACCCAGCACACGGCGCGGGGCCATGCTGACGTTTTCCAGCACGGTCATGTGGCTCCATAGATTGAAATGCTGGAACACCATTGCCAGGCGAGTACGGATGCGCTGCAGTTCGGCGGGGTCTGCGACGTGCATACCATGCTTGTCGCTGACCATGCGCACGGGCTGGCCGTCCAGGGTCATGGTGCCGCTATTGGGTGTTTCCAGAAAGTTGATGCAGCGCAAAAAGGTACTTTTACCCGAGCCGCTGGCACCGATCAGGCTGATCACGTCGCCCGTGCTTGCTTTGAGCGATACGCCTTTTAGCACTTCGTTGTCGCCATAGCACTTGTGCAGGCCATCGATCGTCAGTTTGTACATGCCGTGCAGTCCTTAAGGAGAAAGCAGGTAACCGCTACGGTAGGCTTCGGTGCCTGCGACGTGAGCGATGACCATGCCAGCGGTCGCCATGCGCCGCAAGGAGCGGGCATACAACAAGCCGGAATTGAGAGTGTGGATTGGCGTTATCCGATCACTGATCGGATCGATGATTTCAGCGATTTTTTGCCCGGCTTCCAGAAACTCACCGGGTTGGGCGCAGAACACCAGTAGGCCGCCGACCGGCGTTGCGACCGGCTCGACACCGGCCAGCGGTGTTGCCGGGTACAACAGCTCTGGCTGGGGCGCCGGATCTCCGGCGATCACGCCATACAGCGTCAAGTAGTTGATCAGTGCCTGACAGTCGCGACTGGCCAAGGCGTGATTAACGTCGCCTTGGCCGCGTAATTCCAGGGTCACCGAAATACTGCCCATGGGAACTGCAAAGCGTGCGCCGAAGCGCTGTTGCAACTGCCACCAAAGCAGGGTGAAGCATTCATCGAACGATTGCCCGCCGGAGTCGGTGGCCAACAGGCTAGCCTGAGCGCCCAGGTAGCGTGACAGTGCCTCGACTCGAGGCCAGGCCTCGGGAGTGGTGTAAAGGTGCTCCACCGCTTCGAAATCACAATGCAGGTCCAGCACCATGTCGGCATCGCAAGCCAGGCGTTGCAGGGTCAGCCGTTGCGATTGCAACTGCGTATCGACGATCTGAGCAGACAGCGCCGCGCGCAGGCTGCTGCGGATCAGTTCACGGTTGTGCTGCGGGTCATCGTTGAGCCGCGCTTCGACATCGTCACCTACCTGCAGACTCAAATCGACAAACAGGCGATTGAAGTTCTGCCCACTCTCCAGTTCGTAGCGACCCAGCGGGATATCCATCAGCACTTGTTCCAGGCCGATGGGGTTGGCGACCGGGACGACAACAATTTCGCCCAACAGCAGGTCGGCGCTTTCCAGCTCGGCCAGGCGCTGCTTCAGGTACCAGGCCACCAGCATGCCGGGCAATTCGTCCGCATGCAGGGACGCCTGGATATAAACCTTGCGGCCAGTGTTTTCCGGGCCGTAATGAAAACTGTGGATCTGCCGCGCGGTCCCTGGTAGCGGGGCGAGCAGATTGTGCGTGTGATGGCGCATGTAAAAAGTCCTAGTGAGCCGGGCCCAGAAAGGCTAGCCAACGGCGCTCGGCCAATCGGAACAGGCCGACCAGGGCAAAGGTGATAGTCAAATAAATCAGGGCGGCGATACCAAAGGACTGGAAGGTCATGAACGTCGCCGAGTTGGCGTCCCTCGCTACTTTGAGAATGTCCGGCACGGTCGCGGTGAAGGCCACGGTGGTCGAGTGCAGCATCAGAATGACTTCGTTGCTGTAGAACGGCAGCGAACGCCGTAGCGCTGACGGCATGATCACGTAGGCATAGAGTTTCCAGCCGCTGAGTCCGTAGGCTTTGGCTGCTTCGACTTCACCATGATGCATGCTGCGAATCGCCCCGGCAAAAATCTCCGTGGTGTAAGCGCAGGTGTTCAGGGCGAATGCCAGAATCGTGCAGTTCATCGCGTCGCGAAAAAACGCATCCAGCAATGGTTGGGCACGCACGGCTGCGATGCTGTAGATACCGGTGTAGCAAATCAGCAACTGGATATACAGCGGTGTCCCACGAAACAGATAGGTGTAGAACTGTACCGGCAAGCGCACCCAGAACTTGCGTGACACTCGGGCGATAGACAGCGGGATCGATACCACAAAGCCGATAGCGATCGAAGCGCTGAGCAGCCACATGGTCATGGCCAGACCGGTGATGTGGTAGCCGTCGCTATAAAGGAAGGGCCGCCAGTAATCCTGGAGAAGTTCGATCATCGTTGTGCCTCCCGGCTACCTGCGGCATAGCGTCGTTCGGCCCAGCGCAGAGCAACGTTGGAAATACTGGTGATCAGAAGGTAAATCAGTGCGGCCACGACCAGAAAGAAAAACAGTTGATACGTGCTTTTGCCTGCATCCTGAGCGGCTTTGACCAGATCGGCGAGGCCGATGATCGACACCAGGGCGGTGGCCTTGAGCATCACCATCCAGTTGTTGCCAATGCCCGGCAGGGCGAAACGCATCATTTGCGGGAACACCACAAAACGGAAACGTTGGCTGCGCTTCAATCCATACGCGGTGGCGGCTTCGACCTGTCCGCGTGGGACGGAGAGAATCGCGCCACGGAACGTTTCTGTGAAGTAGGCGCCATAGATAAACCCGAGGGTGATGACCCCGGCCGCGAACGGGTCGATTTCGATGTAGTCCCAGTCCATTGCTTCTGTGAGACCGGTCAGCCAGGTTTGCAGGCTATAGAAAATCAGCAGCATCAACACCAGATCGGGCACGCCGCGGATCAAGGTGGTGTAGAGCTGCGCCGGTATGCGCAATATGCGCAGACTCGAAAGTTTGCAGCTGGCGCCAATCAGGCCGAGCACGATGCTCACCAGCAGCGACAGTAACGATAATTTGATGGTCATCCAGGTGCCTTGAAGCAGCAGCGGGCCGAAGCCTTTCAAGCTGAAGGCGGACAATCCAAGGGTTTGCAGCATTTCGTCAAACATGGATCAAGCCTTTTGCGGTCAAAAAAACGCCCATCGAATCGGGTGGTAGATTTTCACCTGAAATCGACGGGCGTTGGGATGTTATTTACCGCTGTACAGGTTCAGATCGCCAAAGTGTTTTTTCTGGATTTCTGCATATTTACCATCGTCGTGTAACGCTTTGATACCTTTATCCAACAACGCCTTGAGCTCTTTGTTACCTTTCGAGATACCGACTGCGGTTTTAGCCGGCAGCAGTGGATCTGTGATTGGCTTGCTGACTTCGAAGCCAGCACCTGCTGGTGACTTCAAAAAGCCCAGTTCGGCTTGCAGCATGTCTTGTACGGAAGCATCGAGACGGCCGGAAGTCAGGTCAGCATAGACCTGGTCCTGGTTCGCATAGGCCTGGGTTGTTACACCCGCCTTGTCCAATACGGCCTTGGCGTAGGCTTCCTGAATGGTGCCTTGCTCATAGCCAACTTTCTTGCCTTTGAGGGTTGCAGGGTCGGCCGTTACGCCCGCGCCTTTCTTGAACACCAGTGCAGTTGGGCCAGAGAACAGTTCCTCGGAGAAGTCGATAACCTTCATCCGCGCATCTGTTACGGTCATCGACGAGATAACGCCGTCGAATTTGTTGGCTTTCAGACCGGGAATCATACCGTCGAAATCGCTCTCGACCCATTTGCATTTAACTTTCAGCTCGGCGCAAATCGCATTGCCCAGATCGATATCGAAGCCTACCAGGCTGCCATCGGCGGCTTTTGATTCGAAAGGCGCATAAGAAGGATCGACGCCGAAACGCAGTTCCTTGTATTCCTTGGCCATTGCACTACCAGCGGCGAGACAAATAGCCAGTGCGGAAAGGGTCAGCCATGCTTTTTTCATTGATCAGTCCTTAAAACCAAAATGAGCGTTGGGAACACGCGAGGCTTGCTACCGGCGAGCGCCAGACCCGAAGAAGATAGCAATTTTTGAACCAAAGAGACGAACGTGCGTTTTAAATGTACGGAGTTGTCGCAATGATGACTTTGATGGAGAAGTGCTCATTGCCAGCTCAGAACGAGCTACAGGATAGACGAGTTTCTTCGCAGGCCAATATGCCACTAAAACGAGCACGCTGGAGTCGTCCTCCGGGAACAGGCACGGACGTTGCTCCATCGTGGGGCGATGCGGCGTGCCTGGCACGCCGCATCCCATTATTTACCAGGTATCAGCGTCAGTCTCTGCTTGCCATAGGTCTTGTCGAAGTTCTGCGGCTGCATCGGGATGCTCATGTATTGGCCTTTGAGCCAAGGGTCGATGCCATCGGCGTAATGCGGGCTGGCCGGGTTGCCGGACTGGCCAGTGCTCTGTCCTATCATCGGTTCCTGTTGACCAAAGTCGACGATAAATCGCATGGCCGGGATCAGTCGGGTGTCGAAATCCTGCCCCCAGTTATAGGCCGACTCGTTGAGGGTGCTGTGATCGCCGCCTGCGGGAATCGGGCTGCGTCGGCTACCTTCCGAGGTCCAGGCGTAATGGTGCAATTTGCCCCATTGCCAAGCCTTGTGATCATTGCCTAGTTGGCTTTCGCCGGCAGTGATGGCCGCTGCCAGGCTGCGGGCAAGGATGGTCGGTTTGTCTTCTTTTTGCGGCGTTCGGGTGTCATCCCAATACGGGCTGTCCTCACTTCCCAGCAGGTGGTCGGCCTGGGCGGAGTAGGAGAGGTTGGCGCTTTCGACCAGGGCTTTCCAGGCCGGACTGGTTTCAGGGCCCAGCTCGTCGAGGAATATCTGCTTGGCACTTTCCTGGAGGAACAGCTCATACAGCGCCGCATCGGCCGAGTTGGCGGAGAGCTTGCCATCGAATGCCAGCAGGCGCGTGAGCGCTTCGTGTGCCTTGGCGCGATCAGTTGCAGGGAGGGCTTCGATTGCCTGTTTCAGCGATTGAGCCATGCCCGACGTTTCGAACATTTTTTTCAGTTTGGCAGCGAAGGTCGTGGTCTGGTCGTATTGCATGGCGATCATGCTGCGGGTGTCCTGCTTACCGCTGCCTGCCATTTCGGCGATGCGTTCGGCCCGCTCCGGGTAGTTCCAGGAGTTCGACAGTTGCATGCCATAACCTTTAGGCACGGTGCGCTGATTGGCGGTGCCTATCCACCCCTGCACCGGGTCTTGATCGTAGGGGTGGAGCATCGGGTCGGCGAAACCGTCCCAATCAAAACGACTGTCCCAGCCTGGCGATGGCAGCAAGCCAAGCCCTTCACGGCGATTCGGGAAGCGCCCGGTGACTTGCCAGCCGATATTCTGTGCATCGGCAAATACCATGTTCAGGGCTATCGCGCGAATTTCGCGGCTGGCATCGGAAGCCTTTTCGACGTTCTGCGCGCGGGACAGGTTGAAGAGTGCGTCCATGCTTTTGTCGTCTTTGAAGTCTGGCGTTTGCAGGGCCAAACCAAAACCGCTGTTCAGTTGCACTGGTTGTTGTGGGCTTGTTCGTTCGCCCAGCGCGCTGTTGAGCAGCGGTCCGTGGCGAGTTTCGTAGATGGTTTCGCGAACGGGGCGCTCACCTTTAACGAAGAAGGTTTCATTGCGAACAGTGGCGGGCTGCCATTTGCCATCGGCCATATAGAACAGTTTGTTGTTTTCGCGCTTGAGCTTCTCGAGGAACAGGTCCTGATTGTCACCCATGACCTCGGTCATGCTCCAGGCCAGCTTGCCGTTGAAGCCCGCCATCACCAAGGGCAGGCCTGCAATGGAGACGCCGGCAGCCTGATATTTCGGGGCGCGGATCTGCACGAAGTTCCATGCCGAAGGCAGTTTTGCGCTCTGGTGTATGTCGTTGGCCATCAGGCTTTTGCCGCTTCTGCTGCGCCGTGGCGAAATCGCCCAGTTGTTGGCAGCCGCCACACCGAGCATGTTCAGGTCTGACAGTTGGCTGGCGACTCGATTCAGATCGCTAAGCCCGGACACCTGGCCAAGGTTCAAGCCCTTGAGCTTCTCGGCTTCAGCGAACGGTAATTCTTCATCGGGGTAGGTCGGGATCAGCCAGGCGAGTTTGTCCGCGCCGACTTTTTGCGCCAATACCAGGGATGACAGTTCTTCCTGCAGGTTTTTTGACACGCCGAAGTTCAGCAGGCTGAAGATCAGCGCAGAGTCTTCCGGCTTCCAGTATTCAGGGTGATAACCAGACGCAGCCAAATCCGCCGGCAGTTTGTCGCGGTAGCGGAACAGGTAGGCGTTAACGCCGCGCGCATAGACTTCAAAGAAACGTTTCAGGCGCGGCGAAGAGCCGTTGTACAGCTCGCTGGCGCTTTTCTTCAGGTTGATCGAGCGCATCAGGCGGTCGATTTCCAGTGCGCTGGGGCCGTCCATTTCGGACAGGCGACCTTGGGCCAGCAAACGCATGCCGACCATCTGACTGATGCGGTCACTGGCGTGAACATAACCCAGGGTAAAGAGCGCGTCGTGAAAGGTGCTGCTTTCGATCAGCGGCATGCCAAGGTTGTTGCGGCGCACCGAAACATTTTGCGCCAACCCTTTGAGCGGGTACACCCCAGAGGTCGGTGGCAGCGTGTCGCTGCCGCCGCCGTTGAGCTGACAACCGGCCAGGCTCAGGGCTCCAGCGACTGCTGCGGCAACGCCGAACCGGGGTAGAAAATATGAGAGGGCTGGCGAGGCCATGGCAAAGCTCCTGCGGGGGTGGCGTGGAAAGGCGCTACGTTAGTGAGCCGGCACGCGCCACGCAAGCAGCCATCGCGGCTAATGTGCGGATTTATCCAGGGATGTGGACTACGTTGCCTGCGAAGGCGCCCTTTCAGGCGCCGGGCATTCAAGGCTTCGGCGGATTGACCTTATCGACCAACGCATGCACGCGTTGGCTCGCAGCGCGGTTGGCGATGCGGCGGTTACATTAAGCGCCGTGGCATTTCTTGAATTTTTTCTCGCTGCCGCAAGGGCATGGGTCGTTGCGGCCAACATCCTTCAAGGTATTGCGCACTGGTTCCTGGGGCGCGTGGCCGCAGTCTGGACCATGGACGTGTGCGTGCTGGTGGTCGTGGTGGTGATCATGGTCGTGGTCGTGGTTGCAGTCGGGGCCATGAACGTGGGTTTCTTGGTTCATCGAGGTCACTCCAGAATAAATTCGGCAGGAATTATCGCCCAATTTCCACGTAGCGTCATATTTTCCCGGAGGGCGGCCATCCTTGTCGGGTCAGGCGGTCGTTAAAGAGACTCAGCCGCTGAAGTAAAAAGAGCCGCCTGCTGGAGCGGACACTTAATAAACAGTACCTGTATTACAGGTCCCCTTATGAATATAAAATTAACGTATGTTCAGGAAACCTTAAGCTTTATATGAAGTAATGCGCTTGTCTCAATAGAAGCCCGTCATCTAAAATAGCGGCCTGCTAAATAAGAATGTTTGCATACTTTGAATCGTTCGCATGTACGCCCTGTTAAACGCCTATTTAATGGTCTGCCCGGGTGTTGAATGCTGTGTTCATTTAGGTTGCCGTTCAGTGCGTGTTATATCCGCATGGGATGCTCCTGAATTCACACTGAACTCACTATGGGCAGCACACCTTCCTCTACAGACACAGGAGAAGCTATACATGAGTCATCCAGAGTTCGCTGACGATCCAGAGGACGAGCTTCATAGCCCTGCTGAGCGGGCAGCGGCTGCCTCTCGCTGCACATGGGTAAGTGTTGGCGTAAACCTCGTTCTGACGTTCACTCAGATTGCGGTGGGGATACTGTCAAAGTCTCAAGGCCTGGTCGCCGATGGTATTCACTCACTGTCGGATCTGGTGGCAGACTTCGTTGTGCTGTTCGCCAGCCACAACAGTAAGAAGGACGCGGATGAAGACCATCCTTATGGGCATTTGCGTTTTGAAACCGCCGCATCAATGGTGCTGGGTTTACTGTTGCTGGCCGTCGGTGTTGGCATGATTTGGTCGGCCGTCGGCAAGCTCGAAGCACCCGAGACCGTGCAGACCGTGCATGTCATTGCTTTATGGGTCGCTGGCGGAGCGCTTGTCGCTAAAGAGTTGCTGTTTCGTTTCATGCTGGCTGTTGCCAAGAAGGTCAAGTCAAGCATGTTGGTTGCGAACGCCTGGCACGCACGTTCAGACGCCGCCTCATCGCTGGTAGTGGGGATCGGCATTGTCGGTAACCTTGCGGGTTATCCGATCCTTGATCCAATCGCTGCGCTGATTGTCGGGTGCATGGTTTCCAAGATGGGGTGGTCGTTTAGTTGGGATGCCTTGCATGACCTGATGGACCGTGCCGCGGACGAGAAAGAAGTCGCCATGATTCGCAATACGCTTATTGAAACGCCCGGTATCAAGGGTGTTCACGATATCCGCACGCGTAAAATGGGCGACATGATTATTGTTGACGCGCATATAGAAGTGGACGCTTCGATTACCGTTGAAGAGGGGCATGAGATTGCAGTTGAGGCGCGTCAGAATGTGATGCAGCGTCATCGAGTATTAAACCTGATGACGCATGTCGATCCCTGGAGCAAGCCAGACCTCGACCATATGGATCTCCCCAAGCCAGCAGGGCTCTGAGCACTTCCTCTTGACCTGTTAGCGTGGGCTTGCGCCATACTCGGGGCATGTGCAGTAGGAGTATGGCCAATGAACCTTTACGAAATTGTCTTTACGGGCCAATTGGTCCCCGGCGCCCAGCGCGAGCGGGTCGAGGCGAATCTGGCGAAGTTGTTTCAGGCGGATGCCCAGCGCATCGAGCTGCTGTTTTCCGGACGGCGTCTGGTGCTCAAGAACAATCTCGATGAGGCTGCGGCAGAGAAATATCGTTCGATCCTTGAACGCGCCGGGGCACTGGCCGAAAAGGTGGACATGCAGGTCGATATGGAGGAAGTGGAGCTGGCGCCGCCGCCCGATGCGCCTGGCTTTAACCGCCCGGCTCAACCCAGTCACCGATCACAAGTGGCCCCAAGAGACGCTTACATGGCGGCTTTTTCGGCGGTAGATGCCCCTGATTTCTCGATTGCCGAGGTGGGTAGCGATATGCAAGACCCGAAAGCCGAGGCGCCAGTGCCGCGTCTGGATTTATCACAAATCAGCCTGGCGCCGGTGGGCAGTGACATGGGCCAGCTTGAGAGGCCCAAGCCAGGACCTGCGCCAGACACATCGCACCTTAAGTTGAGCTGAACCTGATTCAGCCCAGATAACCGGCGCAACACTTCTTGAATTTTTGCCCGCTGCCACAGGGGCAAGCATCGTTGCGTCCCGCCTTGAGCTGCACAGTGGGATCGATGAAATACCAGCGACCCTCATTCTGCACGAACGCCGAGCGCTCACGATGGCTGTGTTCGCCACTGCCGTCATGCCAGCGAGCAACAAAGGTTACAAGCGCATGCTCGGGTTTACCGCCGAACACTTCCACGTGCTCGACGTTCAGGCCCAGCCAGGTGCTTTGTGCGCTCCAGTCACTGATCGATTGACGATCCAGACCTGCCTTCTGCGCAGGCAATGTGGTGTCCAGCAGATAGTCGATCAAGCCCAGTACATAGGCGCTGTAGCGCGAGCGCATCAGGGCTTCCGCGCTCGGGGCCGGGAGGCCCGCGTGATAATGCCCGCAGCAGGCGTCCAGTAAATTGCCGCTGCCACACGGGCAGATCGAGCTACTCATGATTTACCACCAGTATTTGCCGAAGTTCTCTGGGTTGGCCCAGAACTTAGCATTCAGCCAGTCGGGGACTTGTTTGTATTCACGCAGGTCGTAAGTGAACAAGGTCAGGATCTGCTCGTCACGGGCAAAGCGTTCACTGGCTTGCAGTGCCAGTGAATAAAAGTCGGTGTCCTGCCAGCCGCACGCGGGCAGATCTGCCAGCACGGCAATACGGCTGGCGTTAAGGTTGCGGATCCCGCCCAGTAGTTCCAGGCCGATGCGTTTAGGCAAATGCTCCAGGCAATCGACCACCAGTGCCAGATCGAAACGTTGCGCCGCCAGCTCGGCTGGCAAGGCGCCGGGGGCGGCATGGGCCAGTTCGGTTTCCGGGTGAGCAGCCTGAAATGCCTCAAGTGCGGGAAAACTTCCAGCACCGATCAACAACAAACGCTTGGGGGCGTAACGATCAAGTAATGCGGCCAGCGCCTGTTGGGGCGTGCGTATAGAAAAGCCTTCAGTCATCGAAAATCCTCAATTGAGTTGCAAGACTAGCCTGCTGTAGCGAGATGGCCTAGTCCTATGCGTAGCACGTCTGCAGGACGTGCAGGTTTGCAAAAAAAACCGACTGGTCTGTGTCTGCTGCAGTTGGTGGCGTAACTGGTGTGTGATCAGGGGCGACTCAAAACGCCACTTTCACGGGCTATGGTGTGTTGATCGGCGGCGATGATAATGTCCCGGACGGTTGCGACAAGTGCCTAGGCACGGCTAAGAGACGTGCGGGTCGATGCGTGTGTGTCGCCCGGCATTTTCGCGGTGCAGACAGCACCTCTAATCGGGGCGCTCGAACATTTTTAAATGCACGCTGGCAAATCTCGCGCAGAAGCCGTTACTGTGCGCGAAAGAATAACTGCCAGGGGCATGTATGAAGTTGTTTTGGGGGTTGGGGAAGGCGATGACACTGGGATTCTGGCTGATGGTGCTGGTCAATATGGCCACTGCGCTGCCAAGTCCTTTCGATGTGTTGCTCCGTCTGGCTGGCAGCCTGGCATTGTTGACCCACCTGCTTGAACTGATGCTATTCAATAGCAACCTGCGCCGGCGCGTCCATCCATGGCGTGATCGCCTGCTGGTTCTTATGTTCGGTATCTTTCACATCCAATCCATTTCCCGCCCATCGGCGGAGGTTGCTCATGCGTAATCTTTGCCTGTTGGCCTTATTGTGCAGCCCAATGGCTATCGCCCAAGTGGTGACGGTCGAGTCGCATTCGCTGATGCGTCTGCCCGGTAAAACCAGGGTCTTGCAACTGGAACGTCTGGAAGTCGCCGATTACGGCACCTTGCTGATTCCCTCCAGCCTGGCTGAAGTAAAGGTCGGTGAATTGATACTGGGCCACGAGGCGCGGATTGCGATTGTGCCCAGCGAGCAGAGCTTCAATCTGGTGGTAGGCCGTGGTCAGTTGGCGTCAGGTAGCGAAATCACTGCCCGTGGCGCTCCCGGCACGTTTCTCAAACCCGCATTGCCGGGCCGTAACCTGACCTTGCGTCTGGAAAATCTGACGGCAGAAGCGTTATCGGTCGATGCCCGTGGTGGTTCGGGCGCGCCTGGTTTTGTCGGCCTCGACGGCGCGAATGGTCAGGCTCCGGGTTGCACCTGGGGCCAGGCGGGTCGCGGGTACGATGGCGACAACGGTGGCAACGGTCATGATGGTGCTGCGGGTGCGCAAGTCCGTGTCGAGCTGCCGCAAAGCTTTCCGGCAGAGCGTGTGAAAGTACAGGTCAACGGCGGTGCGGGTGGTCTGGCGGGTGAGGGGGGGCGTGCTGGCAAGGGCGGAGCCTCCAAGGGCTGCGTGGTCTACCGTGCTGACGGCGGCAAATCCGGTAAGCCAGGTCAACCGGGCCAGCCTGGTGCGGCAGGCCCTAATGGTGCGATGACCTTGCAGCGGTTGTAAGCGAATACACGCCTTAATGGGCTTGCGAGTGGGTTGAAGCGGTGTGCCTGACACACCGCTTCAACCATTAAAACCCAAATCGAGTCGCGGCCACGGCCACCAGCACCAGCCCCACAATCAGATTGATCCCAACCAAGCGGCGAATACGGGCCAATACAGCAGCGCCCTCAGGCCATTGTTCGGCAACCACCGCACGGCGCAGTTCAGGCAATTGCAGTGCCTGGATGCGAATAAACAGCGCTACCATCACCACGTACAAGCCCATCATCACCTGCACGTAACGCGGCGCCAGTTCAAAACCGGCGAACTGCAGATGGATCATGCCTACGCCTGTGATGGGTAATACCAGCACCGCCACCCAGACCCAAAGAAAGAACCGCGGAAACACCTGGACCCACAATTTCAGGCGCGCAGGACCTTCCAGGGCGACACCGGCTGCCGGGCGCAAGACCATCCAGGCGAAGAACATGCCGCCGACCCAGATCAGGGCGGCCAGCACGTGCAACGTGTAGACAAGGGCGAAAGCGGTCATTCGGGTACTCCATTCTGCGCGAGAGGAATTAGCACGGTATGATAGCGGCCTCTCAGAAACACTGAAAATTTATCCAGCACCTTCATTCAGCATTCGTAGCGCCCTAAGCCAATGATCAGTAACGAACTCAAATCCCAGATCCAGGGCGCCTATTCGCGTTTCCTCGAAGCCAAGAGCCTCAAGCCGCGCTATGGCCAGCGTTTGATGATCGCCGAGATCGCCAAAGTGCTGGGCGACATCGACACTGACGAAGAAGGCCGGCGTTCGGGCGACCCGGCAGTGGTCGCCGTCGAGGCGGGCACCGGCACCGGCAAGACTGTGGCGTATGCCATTGCGGCCATTCCGACTGCCAAGGCGGCGGGCAAGCGCCTGGTGATCGCCACGGCGACCGTCGCTCTGCAGGAACAGATCGTCTACAAAGACTTGCCTGACCTGATGTGCAACAGTGGATTGAACTTCAGCTTTGCCCTGGCCAAGGGGCGCGGCCGCTATATGTGTCTGTCCAAGCTCGACATGCTGTTGCAGGAAGGTGATGCAACCAACGCCACTGCTCAGCTTTTCGAAGAAGAAGGCTTCAAGATCGAAGTCGATGAGGCCAGCCAGAAGCTGTTTACCAGCATGATCGAAAAGCTCGCCGGCAATAAATGGGACGGCGACCGTGACAGCTGGCCGCAAGCACTGGAAGACCAGGACTGGGCGCGCCTGACCACCGACCACAGCCAGTGCACCAATCGCCATTGCCCGAACTTCGGCCAATGTGCTTTTTATAAGGCGCGCGAGGGCATGAGTAAAGTCGACGTCATTGTCACCAACCACGACATGGTGCTGGCAGACCTGGCGTTGGGCGGGGGCGCGGTGTTGCCCGACCCGCGTGAGACCTTGTATGTGTTCGACGAAGGCCATCACCTGCCGGATAAAGCCATCGGCCACTTTGCCCACTACACGCGCCTGCGCTCGACGTCGGACTGGCTGGAGCAGACCGCCAAGAACCTCGCTAAACTGCTGGCCCAGCACCCTTTACCGGGCGACCTAGGCAAGTTTATCGAGCAGGTGCCGGAACTGGCCCGTGAGATCAAGACCCAGCAACAGTTCATGTTCGCGGCCTGTGAGCAGTTAGCCGATTTCAAGGCCGGTGAAGACATGGAAGGCCGCGAGCGCCCACGTCACCGCTTCATCGGTGGCGTGGTGCCCGAGCACATGCGCGACATGGGCATCGAGTTGAAGAAGGGTTTTTCCCGCCTGGATGACCTGTTTACGCGCCTGACCGAGCTGCTCAAGGAAGGCATGGATGGCGAGGTCAACATCGGCATTGCCAGCCATCAGGCTGAAGAGTGGTACCCGCTGTTCGGCAGCTTGCTGGCCCGCGCCCATGGCAACTGGGAGTTGTGGACGGCCTTTACGGCTGAAGATCCAGAAGACAGCCCGCCCATGGCGCGCTGGTTGACCCTGGCCGACAGCGGCTCGTTGTTCGATATCGAAGTCAACGCCAGCCCGATTCTGGCGGCGGAAATGCTCCGGCGTAACCTGTGGAACGTTGCCTATGGTGCACTGGTGACCTCGGCGACTTTGACCGCACTGGGTAAGTTCGATCGTTTTCGCATGCGTGCAGGTCTGCCCAAAGGCGCGGTGACCGCCGTGGTGCCAAGCCCGTTCCATCACGCCGATGCGGGTGTGTTGCGCGTGCCGGACCTCAAGGCAGACCCTCGTGATGCCGTGGCGCACACCGCTGCTATCATCCGCGAACTGCCGAAACTGGTAGAAGGCTCCCGTGGCACGCTGGTGCTGTTCTCCTCGCGCAAACAGATGCAGGAAGTCTTCGACGGCCTTGAGCGCGACTGGCGTAAGCAGGTTTTCATTCAGGGCAATCTGTCCAAGCAGGAAACCCTGAACAAGCACAAAGCACGGGTCGACAGTGGCGAGTCCAGCGTGCTGTTTGGCCTGGCCAGTTTTGCCGAAGGGGTGGATTTGCCCGGTGCCTACTGCGAACACGTGGTCATCGCCAAAATCCCGTTCGCGGTCCCCGATGATCCGGTGGAAGCGGCGTTGGCGGAGTGGATCGAAGCCCGTGGCGGCAATCCGTTCATGGAAATCGCCGTGCCTGACGCGTCGTTGCGTCTGGTCCAGGCCTGTGGACGTTTGCTGCGGACTGAAGAAGACCGCGGCACCATCACGTTGCTTGATCGACGCGTCGTCACCCAGCGTTACGGCAAAGCGATCCTCAACGCGCTGCCGCCGTTCCGCCGCGAAATTTCCTGACAGCTGTTGGGCATCATTTGCACCGGATCGGGTCTTATCCCGGTCCGGTCCATGTTTGCCACGTTGTTTGTCACTCTGAAGTCTGGCCATCAACGGGTCGTTTAGGAGCACTTAATCAAATGATTCGCCGTTCGCTGTCCACGGTTTTTGCGCTGTTGTGTTCCGGTCCGCTGTTGGCGGCTACGGATGGACAACAGACGTTATTCAACTTCGTTCGTCCCGCCGATGTGGTTCAGGTTGCGACGCAGGATGCCAGCCTGCCGCAATCCAACGCTGAGCAGACGGCCGAAGGCGAAGTATTGCGCCGGGTTACCTTCAATCCAGTGGCTCGTCCCAGCCTGAGTCTGACACCACAGACCGGCGTGTGGGATTGGTCCGGCGACAGCGCCATGACGCTGCGTATCCAGAACGCCATGGATTGGGCGCTGACCCTTGATGTGCGGATTCAAAGCGCTGATGGCAAAGTGATCACCAGTCGTGTCGATTTGCCCGCAGGACCTGCTCAGACCTTGTTCATCCCCCTGCAAACCAGCTCGCCCCTGAGTCAGGGCATGCGTGCCGGACCACCGATGCCGTGGACTTACGAAGGGCAGCGCGTGCTCTTGGCCAGCGCCACGGGTGAGTTGGATCGCAGCAAAGTGGTCTCGGTCACCGTAGCAATGAGCCAGCCCAATGTTGCACAAAGCATCCTGCTCGAGCGTTTCGGTGTGCAGGAAGGTAATGCGGTTCAGAAAGCGGCCTACGACAATATCGTCGATGCCTATGGTCAGTTCACCCGGGCCAAATGGCCGGAAAAAATTGTCAGCGATGAGCAACTGAAAGCCTCATCGGTCAAGGAACAGCAGCAGCTCAAGACCTGGCTGGCCGATCGGCCCAAGCAGGACCCGTTTGGCGGTTGGCTCGGTGGTCCGGTCTTTGAGGCCAAGGGCTTCTTCCGCACCGAGAAACTCGACGGGCGCTGGTACCTGGTCACCCCTGAAGGTCATCCGTTCTACTCCCTGGGTGTGAACGCCGTGACGGCGGAAGACAGCCGGACCTATGTTGAAGGTCGGGAGCGGATGTTCTCGAGCTTGCCGGCAGATACCGATCCCCTGGCCGTGTTTTATGGCAAGGCCGACAACCGCAAGAACACAGGTGCGAACAAGGACCGCAGTTTCAATCACGGCCGTTGGTTCGATTTCTATGGCGCTAACCTGCACCGCACGTATGGCCAGGAAAAATGCGTCAAGGCCGACGCGATTGCGCCGGATCAGCCGGTGGCCGCAGCGACCCCTGCTGATTGCGCCTCGCCTGCCGTCGACGCCAAACGCTGGACCCACCACACGCTGGATCGTCTGCAAGCCTGGGGCTTTAACACGATTGGCAACTGGAGTGCTCCGGAACTGGGCGTGAATGAACGCGTGCCGTATACCTTGCCGCTGTCCATCGTCGGCGATTACAGCAGCATCAGCACGGGCAAGGACTGGTGGGGTGGCATGCCGGATCCGTTCGATCCACGTTTCGCCATGGCCACCGAGCGTGCCGTGGCCATCGCCGCTCGGGATCATCGCGATGATCCGTGGCTGGTGGGCTATTTTGCCGACAATGAACTGGCCTGGGCGGGCCCCGGCGATGACCCGAAATCGCGCTACGCCTTAGCGTACGGCACCTTGAAAATGACCACCGATGCTCCGGCCAAACGGGCATTTCTCAAGCAGTTGCGCGACAAGTACCGCAATCAGCAGGGCCTGTCCAAAGCCTGGGGTGTTGAACTGCCCGCTTGGGAACTGATGGAAGACCCAGGGTTCGAGCCACCGCTGCCGAGCGCGGAACACCCCGAGATAGAAGCTGACTTCAAATACTTCCAGCGCGTATTCGCCGACACGTACTTCAAGACCATTTCCGATGCGTTGAAATGGCACGCGCCCAATCACCTGTTATTGGGCGGGCGTTTTGGCGTCAGCACTCCAGAAGCTGTGGCGTCTTGCGCCGAGTATTGCGACGTGCTGAGCTTCAACTTCTACACGCCAAAACCTCAAGACGGTTATGACTTCGCCCAGTTGCGCGAACTGGGCAAGCCTGTGCTGGTTGGCGAATTCCATTTTGGCTCGCGTGATCGCGGTCCGTTCTGGGGCGGCATGATGGAAGTTGCCAAAGAAGAAGATCGCGGTCCGGCTTACGCCAACTTCCTCAAGCAAGCGTTGGCAGAGCCTTCAATCGTCGGCGTGCACTGGTTCCAGTACCTTGATCAGCCCGTCACGGGCCGTTTGCTCGATGGTGAGAATGGTCATGTGGGCTTGGTCGGCATCACCGATGTGCCGTTTCAGGGCTTTGTCGAGGCCGTGCGCAAAAGCAACGGGCAGGTGGCCGACGTCCTTAAGAAAGAGGTTCGGGCCAGCGCTGCGGCAAAAGCCAAAACACACTCGGCTCCGGCAGCGTCCGATAAAGGCGATGGCGGCAAGCAATAGTGATCAATGAGGAGGGCGTTGCTTGCGAGCGGCTAATCGCCATCCTCTTGCCTGAGTCTGTTCCCAAAGCGTTCAATCGCTGGAACAATACACGCCACTTTGTAGATTAGTTGTCTGGGAGCGAGCGGGTGCAGATTCAGGGTCATTTCGAGCTTAAATTCGAAGCAGTGCGTGAAGCCTTCGCTGCGCTCTTCGATGATCCCCAGGAGCGCGGGGGTGCATTGTGCATCCAGATCGGCGGGGAAACCGTGCTCGACCTCTGGACTGGCACGGCCGACAGGGATGGCGCTGAGGCGTGGCACAGCGACACCATCGCCAATCTGTTTTCGTGCACCAAGACATTCACTGCGGTCACCGCTTTGCAACTGGTGGGCGAAGGCAAGCTGAGTCTGGACGAACCTGTGGCCAAGCTTTGGCCCGAGTTTGCTGCCGCTGGCAAAGAGAAAATCACGTTGCGCCAGTTCCTCTGCCATCAGGCGGGTTTGCCAGCGCTGCGCTACATCATGCCGGCCGAAGCGCTGTACGACTGGCAAGCCATGACGGATGCGCTCGCGGCGGAAGAGCCCTGGTGGGCACCCGGTCATGGTCATGGCTATGCCGCCATCACCTATGGTTGGTTGGTGGGTGAGTTGCTGCTCCGTGCGGATGGGCGTGGTCCGGGAGAGTCCATCGTGGCCCGTATTGCACGTCCCCTGGGGCTGGATTTTCATGTCGGGCTGGCGGATGAAGAGTTTCACCGTGTCGCCTATATTGCTCGTGGCAAGGGCAGCGTAGGTGATGAAGCTGCGCAGCGCCTGCTGCACGCAGTCATGCGCGAACCGACGTCCATGACCGCACGGGCCTTCACCAATCCTCCGTCGATCATGACCAGCACCAATAAACCTGAATGGCGGCGCATGCAGCAACCTGCCGCCAATGGTCATGGCAATGCCCGCAGTCTGGCGGGTTTCTACAGCGGCCTGCTTGATGGTCGTTTGCTGGAAGCCGAACTGCTGGGTGAGTTGACGCGTGAACACAGCGTCGGGCATGACAAAACCTTACTGACCCAGACCCGTTTCGGCCTGGGATGCATGCTTGATCAACCGCACGTGCCGAATGCCACGTTTGGCCTGGGCCCTAAAGCCTTCGGCCATCCCGGCGCAGGCGGTTCCGTAGGTTTTGCCGACCCTGAGCGCGAGGTCGCCTTCGGTTTCGTGACCAATACGCTCGGCCCTTATGTCTTGATGGACCCACGCGCACAGAAGCTGGCGCGCGTGTTGGGCGAGTGTGTATAGTCCGGCCGGCTGTCTGTTAAGGCCGCGTTCAGGGAACTTGAGTGCCGGATTGCTTTCAGAGCATTGTTTCAATGAGCTTCTTTCAAGCCCGATTACTGCTTAATTATTTTTGTGGGTCAACAATGTCATCTAACAAAAGTGTCGCCTTTGCTTTGTGCCTGGCTATTACCGGCTGCGCTCAAACTCCCCAGAATGATTCCGCAGAGGGCGGCCATTGGTGGTCCTTTGGGGCCGACAAGGTTGCCCAGTCTGGCCCTGATAAAACTGCCGCACCCAAAGCGGCCGTACCCATAGCGCCAAAACCCGAAGTTGCGGTAGTTAAACCTGATGCCAAGCCCGCGCCGGTTGTCGCCAGGGCCGATTCCGATAGCCATTGGTGGTGGCCGTTCGGGGCTAAAAAGGACGAGGTGAAGGCCTCCCCGGCCGTGGCTGCAATCCCGATGCCTGACCCGAAAATTACCCAGGCCTGGCTTGATGATTATGAGCCGCGCTTGCGTCTGGCCATCAAAGATAGCCCCTTCGAACTTGAACGCCATGAGAACGTGCTGGTGATTACCGCTCCGGCGGACAGTTCGTTCAACCCAAAACGCCCGATCATGTTGCTGCCGGTGAGCTTGGGCCCTATTACTCGCCTGGCCAAAATAGTTGAAAGCGACCCGAAAACTGCAGTGCTCGTACTGGGCCATTCAGACAGCATCGGCGCCGACCCTGATAATCAGAAGTTGACCCAGGACCGTGCCCAGTCAGTGGCAGCGATTTTCCGTCTCAGTGGTCTGGAACGTGATCGTTTGAACCTGCGTGGTATGGGGGCGTTAATGCCGCGAGCGGCTAACGACAGTAACGAAGGCCGTTCGTTGAACCGTCGGGTCGAGATCGTCATGACGCCACGGGTCACCATGCTGGCCTTGCTCAGCAAATATAATATGCCGGCGCCTGCTCCAATTCTGGTCGCGGCTAAACCTGTGATGCCTGTGGCACCTGACGTCAAAGCGGCTACGCCCGCCAAGAAGGCCGTGCTGGCGAAGAAAGGTACTAAGAAAGCATCGACCACGAAAAAAGCCGCACCCGCTAAAAAGGCTGCCCCGACCAAGGTCGCTCCGACCAAGGCTGCAGCACCGGCGAAGAAAGTTGAGCCAGTCCCTGACCAAGCCAAGTCCAATTAAGGTAAGCCCCGAGTCCCGGGGTTTTCAGCGAGGATGCACGTCATGACCCGAGCGTTGGCCGATATGCGCCGTGAGTATGTCCGTGATGGTTTGACCGAGGCCCTGGCGCCGGACGAACCCTTTACCTTGTTCCGCCAATGGTTCGACGAGGCGGTGAAAACCGAGCAGGCGCCGGTAGAAGCCAACGCCATGACCGTGGCCACTGTCGATGAAGACGGGCGACCGCATTGCCGGATTCTGTTGCTCAAGGGGCTGGATGAGCTGGGCTTTACCTTCTTCACTAATTACGACAGTGATAAAGGCCAGCAATTGGCAGCGCGTCCTTTTGGCGCGATGACGTTTTTCTGGCCGACTCTGGAGCGACAGGTCCGGATCGAGGGACGAGTGGTCAAGGTCAGCCCTGAAGACTCGGACGCTTACTTTCAGGTCCGCCCGCTGGGCAGTCGTCTGGGCGCCTGGGCATCCCCGCAAAGCCGGGTCATTGCTGACCGCGCCGAGCTTGAAGCGTTGCTCAAAATCACCGAACAACGCTTCAGCGACAGTCAGCCGCATTGCCCCGAACATTGGGGTGGCTATCGCTTGTTACCCGAACGAATCGAGTTCTGGCAAGGTCGTTCAAACCGTCTGCATGACCGCCTGAATTATCGTCTGGATAACCAGCAGTGGATTCGCGAGCGGCTGGCCCCTTAATCGCCTTGCGGCGTTTTCTGCGCTGCCTGGACCTCTGGAGCCTGCCCGGCAGCCGCTTGCAGCCAAGCGGCTAAATCGCGGCGTTTGATTTTCTGCTGCTGCGCCTGTTCCAGGCGCTGCAGCATGAACGTCCTCTTTTCGGGATCACTGCCCGCCAGTGATAACGCCAGGTCGCGATCCATCCAGCGCTTGATCCGTCTGTGCAGCCACCAATGGAAGTACAGGGCGGACACGGTGGCGACTGCAATGATGAAATAGTCCATAACATCCTTTCTCGCGGTAGTACGTTGAATTAAATGTCAGCACAGCCGTCTATCAATCAGGAACAACGCGTTACTGTATTTCCGCTGAATGAAAGTAAATTTCTCTCTGCGGGGTCGTGACAGCGTTCTTGTCGCGGAGTCTAATGGCTATCTGTCCTTTTGGAGATGATCTTATGCGTAAGTCTGTTCTGCTGGTTGCTTCGGTCTCTGCCTTGGCATTGACACTGGGCGGCTGTTCCTCAAGTCTGACCGGGGATTCCTACTCTCGCGATGAGGCCCGAACAGTACAGACCGTACGTATGGGCACCATCGAATCGCTGCGTCCGGTGAAAATTGAAGGCACCAAAACCCCAATCGGCGCAGGTGCTGGCGCAGTCGTCGGCGGTGTGGCGGGTAGCGCGGTCGGTGGTGGTCGCGGCAGTATTATCACGGCAGTCATTGGCGCGGTAGCCGGTGGTATGTTGGGTGCTGCCTCGGAAGAGGGGCTGACTCGTACGCAAGGTGTGGAAATTACCGTACGCGAAGATGACGGCACCATGCGCGCCTATGTGCAGGCAGTTGCTGAAAACGAAATTTTCCGGGTCGGCGAGCGCGTACGCATCATGAGCGTGAATGGCACGAGCCGTGTTTCTCACTAAGCGTTAAAGCGTTTACGTTACCCATAAAAAAGACCCCGGCTATTGGCCGGGGTCTTTTTTTGAGCGGGTGAACGCCAGGTATCAGGCCTTATGGTTTTTACCACTGGCCATGGCGGTTATCGCGTAACCGATCAACGCGGCGAGAATCGAGCCGGTGAGGATGCCCATGCGGTCCATGCCGGCGTATTCGCTGGCGCCGGGTACGAACGCCAGGGAGCCTACAAACAGACTCATGGTGAAGCCTATCCCGCACAGAATCGACACGCCGAACACTTGCCCCCAGTTCGCCCCGGTCGGCAGCGTGGCCATGCTGGTTTTCACCGCCAGCCAGGTCAGGCCGAACACGCCCAGCGTCTTGCCCAGCAACAGGCCCGCAGCGATGCCCATTGGCACGTGATGAGTGAAACTCTCGAGTGTCACGCCGCTGAGCGGTAAGCCCGCATTGGCGAACGCGAAGAGCGGGAGGATGCCAAAGGCGACCCACGGGTGCAGCGCATGCTCCAGGGTCAGCAGCGGCGAGGACTCTGCATTTTTGGTTCGCAACGGGATGCAGAAAGCCAGCACCACACCGGCCAATGTCGCGTGCACGCCGCTTTTGAGTACGCAGACCCAGAGCAGCAATCCGATAATCAGATACGGTCCGAGCTTGATCACCCCCAATCTGTTCATCGCAATCAAGGCGACGATGGACAGCGCTGCCAACATCAGCGACAAACTCGACATTTCGCCGGAGTAAAACAGCGCGATCACGATGATCGCCCCCAGGTCGTCGATGATCGCCAGGGTCATCAGGAACAGCTTGAGCGATACCGGCACCCGTTTGCCGAGTAACGCCAGCACGCCCAGGGCGAAAGCGATGTCGGTGGCCATCGGGATTGCCCACCCGCTGAGCGCTGAGGGATCGTCCTTGTTCAGGGCCCAGAAAATCAGGGCGGGGACCACCATGCCGCCGATTGCTGCTGCACCCGGCAGGACAATTTGCGATGCTTTGGACAGATGGCCTTCCAGTACCTCGCGTTTGACCTCAAGCCCGATCAGCAGGAAGAATAGGGCCATCAGCCCGTCGTTGATCCACAGCAGCAGAGGCTTGGCGATTTTCAGTGCGCCGACCTGTGCAACCACGGGTACGTCTAGCAGGCCGTTGTACAACCAGGCCAAGGGTGAATTGTTGATGATCAGGGCCAGCGCTGCCGCAGCGATCAGTAACAGGCCGCTGGCCGCTTCCATCTGAAAGAAACGCGTGAATGTGCTACGCAGAGGCAAGGTCACTCTCCATGATGGTTCAAAAGGACTGACACCCTAACCCTTACCGTTAGTTGTTAAAACAAAAGTTATATTCTTTTTTGTTATATATGTGTGCGTGCGAGTAGAAGTCAAAAAAAGCCTAGCAGTTATGTAACTAATTGCGTCGCGACTGTACCTGTTGCACTTGTGGGAACTTTCTTAGAATTGGTGTCCGGATTCTGGTTGTGAGTCAGCCTGCAGCCACTTCTTTTACTCTGCGGCTCAGGGTGTAACGTGTTGTTGTGCCCTTGAACATGTTTGACTCAAAGAGAACCTGATAATGAGCGATAACCGTCACTGGGCCCGTGAAGCGATCCGCATTATCGAAGCGGATTTTCAGCGCAGCGCCGACACCCATTTGATCCCTGTGGAATTGCCCGGCTTGCCCGGCATCGAACTGTACTTCAAGGACGAGTCCAGTCACCCGACCGGCAGCCTCAAGCATCGCTTGGCGCGTTCGCTGTTCCTGTATGCGTTGTGCAATGGCTGGCTTAAAGCCGGGGCCCCGGTGATCGAAGCGTCCAGCGGTTCCACGGCGATTTCCGAGGCCTACTTTGCGCGCTTGCTGGGTTTGCCGTTCATTGCGGTCATGCCCGCTAGCACGTCCCAGGAAAAGATCGCGCAAATTGCCTTTTATGGGGGCAAAAGCCACTTGGTGCAGGACCCGACGCAGATCTATGCCGAGTCCGAGCGTCTGGCCCATGAAAGCGGCGGGCACTTCATGGATCAGTTCACCTATGCTGAACGAGCCACCGACTGGCGGGCGAATAACAACATCGCCGAGTCGATCTTCCAGCAGCTGCGCTTCGAGCGTTACCCCGAACCCAGCTGGTTGATATCAAGTCCTGGCACAGGGGGCACCACCGCGACGCTGGGGCGCTACGTGCGCTATCGCCAGCACTGCACGCGGGTGTTGTGCGCTGATGCCGAGCGGTCAGTGTTCTTTGACTATTACCGGAGCGGTGACGCGAGCTTGCGCCTGGACTGCGGCTCGCGGATCGAAGGCATTGGCCGGCCCAGGGTGGAAGCCTCGTTCCTGCCCAAGGTGATCGACGCGATGGTCAAGGTGCCTGATGCCTTGTCGCTGGCGGCCATGCACTACCTCGCGCTGCGTTTAGGCCGACGGGTAGGCGGATCGAGTGGGACCAACCTGATCGGTGCACTGCTGGCGGCCCGGGAAATGGTCAACGCCGGAGAGTCCGGGTCTATCGTGGCCATTTTGTGTGATGGAGGAGAGCGCTACGCGACGACCTATTACGATCAGGACTGGTTGCGGGCCCAAGGCTATGATTTGGCTGGATTGATCGACAGCGTGACGGCCTGCGCCGAACGGGGCGAGGCCTTGCCGGAAGGGGTGTTGCGGGCGGGGATTTGAATCCAGGCCCGCTCCCGTATGGGTGTTTACTCCACGATTCCCAACATATCCCGCGCCAGCGCTTCGGCAACGCGAATACCGTCGACCCCGGCAGACAGAATGCCACCGGCATACCCGGCGCCTTCACCGGCCGGGAACAGACCTTTGACGTTCAGACTCTGCAGGGTGGCGTCACGGGTAATGCGCAGCGGCGACGAGGTGCGGGTCTCGATCCCGGTCAACACCGCATCGTGTAGCGAGAAACCTTTGATCTGCTTGTCGAACGCCGGCAACGCTTCACGAATCGCTTCGATGGCGTAAGCGGGCAGGGCGTCGGCCAGGTCCACCAGTTTTACGCCGGGTTTGTAGGACGGTTCAACACTGCCCAGCGCGGTGGAGGCCTTGCCGGCAATGAAGTCGCCCACCAGCTGCGCGGGCGCCTCATAGGTGCTGCCGCCCAGAATGTACGCGTGGGACTCCAGTCGCTCCTGCAACTCGATCCCTGCCAGCGGGCCGCCTGGATAGTCTTCCGGCGTGATGCCGACCACAATCCCGGAGTTGGCGTTGCGCTCGTTGCGTGAGTATTGGCTCATGCCGTTGGTGACCACGCGGTGGGGCTCGGAAGTCGCGGCCACCACGGTGCCGCCAGGGCACATGCAAAAGCTGTACACCGACCGACCGTTCTTGGCGTGGTGCACCAGTTTGTAGTCGGCCGCCCCCAGTTTTGGGTGGCCGGCGTATTTGCCCAGGCGTGCGCGGTCGATGAGCGATTGTGGGTGTTCGATACGGAACCCGACCGAAAACGGTTTGGCTTCCATGTACACGCCACGGCTGTGGAGCATCCGGAAGGTGTCACGCGCACTGTGTCCCAGCGCCAGAATCACATGCTTCGAGTTGATTTGCTCGCCACTGCCGAGCACCACGCCTTGCAACTGTCCATTATCGATCAGGACGTCTGTGACTCGCTGCTGGAAGCGCACTTCGCCGCCGAGTGCTTCAATCTGATGGCGCATGTGTTCGACCACGCCGGTCAGGCGGAAGGTGCCGATGTGCGGTTTGCTGACGTAGAGGATTTCCTCGGGGGCACCGGCTTTGACGAACTCGTGCAGCACCTTGCGTCCGTGAAATTTCGGGTCCTTGATCTGGCTGTAAAGCTTACCGTCGGAGAAGGTTCCGGCGCCACCTTCACCGAATTGCACGTTGGATTCAGGGTTGAGCACATTCTTGCGCCACAGGCCCCACGTGTCCTTGGTGCGCTGGCGGACTTCAGTGCCGCGCTCCAGAATGATCGGTTTGAAGCCCATCTGCGCCAGCAGCAATCCGGCGAAAATCCCGCAGGGGCCAAAGCCGACCACGATCGGCCGTTCGCTCAAGCCTTCTGGTGCGTGTCCTACGACCTTGTAGCTGACATCCGGCGCCGGACCGATGTGACGATCATCGGCGAACGTATGCAGCAGAGCGGCTTCATCACGCACGGTGAAATCGATGGTGTAGATGAAGCACAGCTCAGAGGATTTTTTCCGCGCGTCGTAGCTGCGCTTGAACAGAGTGAAGTCGAGCAGTTCATCGCTGTCGATGCCCAGGCGCTGCAAGAGTGCAGGTCGCAGGTCTTCTTCCGGGTGATCGATTGGCAGCTTGAATTCGGTGATTCGTAACATGACAGGGTCCAGTATCCGGGCCAGCTTTACGCGAACCGGCAATTATAAGCCGGTTCGCGGGGTTTCCGTCAGGCAAAAAGCGGCCAACCGGCGGAATCAGTCGTTGCGTAAGCCACCGTAATAGGCGCAACCACGCTGGATCTGCCCATTGATGCGCAATTCGGCGGTTAAATGCTGCACAGAACCGTCGACAGGATCGACACAACGCTGGGGCGCAACCCACAGCTCTATGTGCTGATCATTGGCTTCGCTGCTCAGGTTGAAACGGCCATCCGGCAATTGCTCTTCAAGGAAGGGCAGGGCCAACGGCTCTTTGCCTTCGCGCTCAAGGACCATGCCCTTGCCGCTGACGTTGATGTTCCACGCCGGGCCATTGCCATTGGCGTGCAGGGTCAGGCGTTTGAAGTTGGCGTCGTCACAGGCCGCCCCCGAACGTTCGACACGATAGAGTTGTTGCAGATTAAGTTGCCCATCGGTGCCGGGCGTTGTGCCCGCAGCGAAACTGCCGCGCAGGTCAGCGAACAGCTTGCCTTTGCGAGCCGCCAGACCTGCGGCTTCCTGGAGAACGCCAGTATTGCCACCGTCCTTGACCACAAACCGGCGCTGTTCATTGCACGGCTGGAACAGCAACTGACCGCCTTCGCCGATCAGGTCGCCTTGCATACGAGGCAGGCCGGCATTGGGGGTCTCGGGCTTTGCGTTGAACATCTGACACCCGGCAAAGACTGGCAGCAGGGCAAACATCAAAACGGAACGGGCGGCGAACATGGTCGGTCTCCAAACAAGTTGCGCCACGGTACTGACCCTGCTGCCTGATCACAAGGGCTTCAGCCGACGTGATAGGTCTGCCCCGTCTGCAATCCTTCGACACTTTTCGCGTAAGCCAGCGCCACATCCGCTACCGGAACCGGCTTGAAGCCGCGGAAGTAGGGCGCATAACCCGCCATCGACTCCAGCACCACGTTCGGGCTGACTGAATTTACCCGTAAGCCGCGAGGCAGTTCGATGGCCGCTGCACAAACAAAACCATCGATTGCAGCATTCACCAGGCTGGCCGACGCGCCAGTACGGATCGGGTCGTGGCTGGTAATGCCAGTGGTGAAGGTGAACGAGGCACCGTCGTTGGCAAAGTCGCGGCCGATTAACAGCAGATTGACCTGGCCCATCAATTTGTCCTGAAGACCCAATGCAAAGTCTTTTTCAGTCATTTTTGCCAAGGGCACGAAGTTTACATTCCCGGCCGCGCACACCAGTGCATCGAATGAACCTGTCCGTTCGAATAGTTTTCTGATTGAGGCGCTGTCACTAATATCCACCTGGAAATCGCCGCTGGTACGGCCGATTTTTACGACCTCGTGACGCGAGGCCAGTTCCTGGTAGATCGCTGAGCCAATGGTTCCGTTGGCGCCAATCAAGAGAATTTTCATCGTGCAGTCCTTTAAGAGAGTGGATGAAGCTGCAGTGTAAGGTGGCTTTTTCCCGTCGATAAGCGTGCTAATGGGCAACCTTTGGTTTTCAAAAGGAAACAATTGAATGAGTGAAATGGATGATCTGGCGGCGTTTGCCGTCTTGATCGAAGCGGGCAGTTTTACCTTGGCCGCGCAACGGCTTGGGTGCAGTAAAGGCCAGTTGTCCAAGCGCATCAAGTTTCTGGAAACCAGTTACTCAGTGGTGTTGCTGCATCGCACCACGCGTCGTTTGAGCCTGACCGCAGCGGGTGCTGCCCTGTTGCCCCAAGCCAGGGCGCTGATCACACAGGTCGAGCGAGCCCGGCAAGCACTGGCCCGATTGCAGGATGAAGTGTCCGGTGCGGTGCGGATTACGGTGCCAGTGTCGTTGGGCGAAACGTTTTTCGAAGGTTTGCTGATGGAGTTTTCCCAAGAGTACCCACTGGTGCAGGTCGAACTGGAGCTGAACAACGGTTTTCGCGACCTGCACCGGGATGGATTCGACCTGGCCATTCGCTCCAGCGTAGGCAGCGATGAGCGCCTGGTCGCCAAACCGCTGCTGGCCATGCAGGAATTGACCTGTGCCAGCCCGGCCTATCTTGAGCGTTGCGGGGAGCCGACTCATCCCATGGCGTTGAGTGAGCACCGTTGCCTGCTAAACAGCCACTACAAGGGGCGCGAGGAGTGGCTCTACCATCAAGAGCACCAATTGATGCGCGTGCACGTGGCCGGTCCTTTTGCCAGTAACCACTATAGCCTGTTGAAGAAGGGCGCACTGGTGGGTGCAGGAATAGCGCGACTGCCTTCCTACATGGTGCATGCCGAGATCAATGACGGTCGCCTGCGCTGGCTGCTGCGCGATTATCAGACACGCAGTTCACCGTTGTATCTGGTGCATCCCTATGAAGGCGGCTTGCCCCGACGCACGAAAGTACTGGCGGATTACCTCTTGGGCTGGTTCGAGCGCAGCAGCACCGCATTGGAACGGCTCTGAAGCAGCCGTCCCGAGTGGCGCGTTGCGCATAAAAAAACGGCCCGCAGGCCGTTTTTTTTTGAAGCGCAGGCTTAGCCGCCCAGATAGGCATCCCGCACTTTCGGATCGACCAGCAGTTCTTCACCGGTGCCTTGCATGACCACACGGCCGTTCTCCAGCACGTAGGCACGGTCGGCGATCTTCAAGGCCTGGTTGGCGTTCTGTTCCACCAAGAACACCGTTACACCATCACGGCGCAGTTGTTCGACGATCTCGAAAATCTGCTGAATGATGATCGGCGCCAAGCCCAAGGACGGTTCGTCGAGCAACAGCAGCTTGGGTTTGCTCATCAGCGCACGGCCGATGGCAAGCATCTGCTGCTCACCGCCGGACATGGTACCGCCGCGTTGATTGAAGCGTTCTTTCAGGCGCGGGAACAGGTGCAAGACTTTATCCATCTGCTCCTGATAGTCGCCTTTTGCGGTGAAGAACCCGCCCATGGCCAGGTTCTCTTCCACGGTCAGCCGTGCGAATACACGGCGGCCTTCTGGCACCACCGCGATGCTTTTACGCATGATCTGCGACGAGTCCAGGCCGACCAGTTCTTCGCCCATGTAGCGAATGCTGCCGCTGTGAGCGCGCGGCGAACCGCACAACGTCATCAACAAGGTGGATTTGCCGGCACCGTTGGCACCGATCAGGGTGACAATCTCGCCCTGACGAATCTCGACGTTGACCGAGTGCAGGGCCTGGATCTTGCCGTAGAAGGTGGAAACGTTTTCGAATTGCAGCATTTACGCTTCCCCCAGGTAGGCTTTGATTACTTCAGGATTATCACGGATCTGTGCAGGCGTGCCGTCTGCCAGGGGACAGCCCTGATTGATCACAACAATATGGTCGGAGATGCTCATGACCAGCTTCATGTCGTGTTCGATCAGCAACACCGTGGCGTTGTGCTCATTGCGCAACACGCCGATCAGCGCTTTCAAGTCTTCGGTTTCGCGCGGGTTCAGACCGGCTGCCGGCTCGTCGAGCATCAGGATGCGCGGGCGGGTCATCATGCAGCGGGCGATTTCCAGACGGCGTTGCTGACCGTAGGCCAGGGTGCCGGCAGGGCGGTTGGCGAACTCCTTGAGGTTGACCTGCTCCAGCCAGTGCCCCGCGTATTCCATCGCCTCACGCTCGCTCTTGCGGAACGCCGGGGTTTTGAACAGGCCTGCCAGGAAATTGGTGTTGAGGTGACGATGCTGGGCAACCAGCAAGTTCTCCACTGCCGTCATTTCCTTGAATAGACGCACGTTCTGGAAGGTACGCACCACGCCTTTGCGGGCGATTTGATGGCCGGCAAGGCCTTCGATCGCTTCGCCGTCGAGCAGGATGCTGCCCGCCGTGGGTTTGTAGAAACCGGTCAGGCAGTTGAATACGGTGGTTTTGCCGGCACCGTTCGGACCGATCATCGACACCACTTGTTTTTCATTAACGGTCAGGCCGACGCCATTGACCGCCAACAAGCCGCCAAAGCGCATGCACAGGCCGCTGACTTGCAGAATCGGACGGGTCATCGCTGCAGCTCCATATGGGGACGTTGCATGGGCAGCAGACCTTGTGGACGCCAGATCATCATCAGCACCATCAGGGCGCCGAACATCAACATTCGGTATTCACTGAAATCACGCATCAATTCAGGCATCAGGATCAGCACCACGGCGGCGAGGATTACCCCCAGTTGCGAGCCCATCCCTCCCAGCACGACGATGGCGAGGATGATCGCCGACTCGATGAAGGTGAATGACTCCGGGGTCACCAGACCTTGGCGAGCCGCGAAGAAGCTACCGGCGAAACCGGCAAAGCAGGCGCCAAGGGTGAAGGCCGAAAGCTTGATGATGGTCGGGTTAAGACCCAGTGCGCGGCAGGCGATTTCGTCTTCACGCAAGGCTTCCCAGGCACGACCAATGGGCATGCGCAGCAAGCGGTTGATGACGAACAACGCCAGCAGGGCCAGCAACAGCGCGACCAGATACAGGAAAATCACCTTGTTCACCGAGCTGTAGGCGATGCCGAAGAACTCGTGGAAGGTCTGCATGCCTTCAGCCGCCGTTTTCTCGAACGTCAGGCCGAACAGGGTCGGTTTCGGGATGTTACTGATGCCGTTCGGGCCACCGGTAAGGCCTGTCAGGTTACGCAGCAACAGACGGATGATCTCGCCGAAACCGAGGGTCACGATCGCCAGGTAGTCACCGCGCAGACGCAACACCGGGAAACCGAGGAGAAAGCCAAACAGCGCTGACATCATCCCGGCAATCGGCAAGCAGATCCAGAAACCGAGTCCGTAGTAATGCGAGAGCAGGGCATAGGTGTAGGCGCCGACGGCGTAGAAGCCGACATAACCCAGATCGAGCAGACCGGCCAGACCGACCACGATGTTCAGGCCAAGGCCGAGCATCACGTAGATCAGGATCAGTGTGGCGATATCCACCGCCCCGCGCGAGCCGAAGAACGGCCAGACCAGCGCCACCAGAATCAAGCCAAGGATGATCCAGCGCTGAGTCGAAGGCAGGGTCAGGAAGTTGCTGGCCTTGGCTGGAATCAGCGGCATGCTTGGCGTCGAACGCCAGGCCGCGGCGATAGGTTCGTGGAACAATACCCGCAGGAACATCGCAACAGCGCAGGCGAAAATGGCGAACAAGGTTGTGGTGCTGGTGCCAATGACAGCCAGATTGACGCCGACGATTTCCAGCTTGAGGCCGAGGATCGGGTAGGCGACTGCCAGCACCAGCAAGGCGCTGAAAAACGCCGATTTAAGATTCCTGGTCATACTTTTTCAACCTCCGGACGGCCAAGCAGGCCGGTCGGCCGGACCAACAGCACCAAGACGAGAAGAGCGAAGGCCACCACATCCTTGTATTGGTCGCCGAAAATATCGGCACCAAAGGCTTCAGCTACGCCCAATACCAATCCACCCAGCATCGCGCCGGGAATACTGCCGATGCCGCCCAGTACTGCGGCGGTAAATGCCTTGATCCCGACGAGGAAACCGGCGTTGGGGTTGATCACTCCGTATTGCATGCTGAGCAATACCGCAGCGACCGCAGCCAGCGCGGCACCGATGACGAAGGTCAGGGCGATGATGTTGTTGGTGTTGATACCGAGCAGGTTGGCCATCTTGATGTCTTCAGCGCAGGCGCGGCAGGCGCGGCCCAGACGAGAGCGTGAGATGAACCAGGTCAGTGCGAGCATGGCGACCAGGGTGACGATGAAAATCAGAATCTGCATGTACGAAATCACCACCTCATGGGTACTGGTGGTGCCGAACACGAAGTTGCCAGGGATCAAGTTGGGGATCGATTTGTCTTTCGAGTCTTGAGAGAGCAAAACCGTGTTTTGCAGAAAGATCGACATCCCGATGGCTGAGATCAGCGGGATCAATCGGTTGCTGCCGCGCAACGGGCGGTAGGCAACACGCTCGATGGCGTAGCCGTAAGCACTGGTGACGACGATGCTTGCGACGAATGCGGCGGTGATCAGCAGCGGCAAGCTGTCCAGACCGAGCATGGTCAGGCCGGCGATGGCGATGAACGCCACGTACGAACCGATCATGTACACCTCGCCGTGGGCGAAGTTGATCATGCCAATGATCCCGTAAACCATGGTGTAGCCGATGGCGATCAAGGCATAGGTGCTGCCAATGGTCAGGCCATTAATCAGCTGTTGGAAAAAGTGATAGATATCTATCTCAGGCATTACAGCGCTCCTAAAAACCTACTGAGTGTTCCACTGGTGAAGTCGTTTCCCGCTCGCGCGTCGTGGTATTTGTCCACGTTTCACGTGAGCCCAGTGAATCACTGGTGACGGTTTCAAGATTTTCAGGGAGGAAGAGGTGCTATAGCGCAGCGCTCTTCCCGTTACCTTGTAAAACAAAGCCCACTGTGGATGCAGTGGGCTTTGGGTGAGTCACAAGCGTGCCGGTTATTTCAGCGGAGCTTCTGTTTTTGTGCCGTCTTTGTGCCAGGTGTAGACCACGAATTTGAAGTCTTTCAGGTCGCCCTTGCTATCAAAGCTCAGGTCGCCAGTCGGGGTCTTGAAGGTGCCTGCACGGATCGCCGCAGCCACTTTGGCGGTGTCTTCGCTCTTGGCGTTCTTGATGCCGTCTGCGATCACTTCAACCGCTGCGTAAGCCGGGAATACGAACGGGCCGCTTGGGTCTTCTTTCTTCGCCGCAAATGCTTCTACCAGTGCCTTGTTGGAAGGGTCCTGGTCAAAAGATTTAGGCAGGGTCACCAGCAGGCCTTCGGAAGCATCCTGAGCGATCTGGGAGATCGACGCGTTACCCACGCCTTCTGGACCCATGAAGCCGGCTTTCAGGCCTTTCTCTTTCGCCTGACGCAGGATCAGACCCAATTCAGGGTGGTAGCCGCCGTAGTAAACGAAGTCGACATTGGCTTGCTTCATCTTCGCGATCATCGACGAGAAGTCTTTGTCGCCAGCGTTGATGCCTTCGAACAGGGCGACTTTCACGCCTTTGCTTTCGAGGGTTTTCTTCACTGCGGTCGCGATACCTTCACCGTATTGTTGCTTGTCATGGATGACAGCAACGACTTTCGGTTTGACGACATCAGCGATGTAGTTACCGGCCGCCGGGCCTTGGGCGCTGTCCAGACCAATGGTGCGGAAGACCATTTTATAGCCACGTGCGGTGATTTCCGGGCTGGTAGCGGCCGGGGTCACCATGATGATGCCTTCGTCTTCGTAGATGTCCGAAGCCGGTTGAGTCGAGCTGGAGCACAGGTGGCCCACAACGAATTTCACGCCATCGTTGACGACTTTGTTGGCGACCGCGACCGCTTGCTTCGGATCACAGGCATCGTCGTATTCGATAGCTTCGAGTTTCTTGCCGTCAACGCCGCCTTTGGCGTTGATTTGCTCGATGGCCATTTTTGCGCCACTGAACTGCATATCGCCGTATTGGGCAACAGCACCTGTTTTAGGGCCGGCGATACCGATCTTGATGGTATCTGCAGCGAACGAATGGCTGGCAACCCCTGCCAGAACCAATGCGGCAAACAGCTTGGAAATCTGCTTAGTACCCTTAGTCATGATGCTCCACTCTTGTGTTTTAATTTTTATAATCCTGGCGGCCAAAGCTGCAGGACCGGATTAGAAACGCCCGGTCATCCCCCTGGCAACTGTACCGGTACAGTGTAGAGCGCCGGTTTGTCGCTTGAAAAGCTGGCTACTGGGGGGAAAACCGTATGATGTCGCTTAATTGAAAGAAAGATACAGAATCTAACCGGCTTCTTGAGCATGCGAGCTGCACATGTCCGTCCGCACCCCCGATCGTTTCTGAACCTGTCGTGCAATCAACCACTTAAATCTGGGTTTGTCTGTCGAAATTGCGGCGTTATGATTGCGCCGATTTTCTCTTTGGTGAAACCCATGACGAAAGAAGCTAGCACCCTCTATGCCAAACTGCTTGGCGAAACCGCCGCAATCACTTGGAGTGAATTGCAACCATTCTTTGCGAGGGGTGCCCTGTTGTGGGTCGAAGCTCCCTTGGATTTGATCGAAGTGGCGCACGCAGTGGCCGAAAATCAGGCCGATAAAGTGGCTGCCTGGCTTGCTGCGGGGGAGGTCAGCAAGGTGGCTGAATCACGGGCGCTGGATCTTCTTGAGCGCGATCCACCTCTTTGGGCGGTTGTCGTGGCGCCTTGGGTATTGATCCAGGACAGGGCGCAGGTCTGATCTGACGCTCTTTATTGGTGCGCAATGGCTGGCGAGTGGGTAGCTCGGTAACCGAGCGATAAAGGATGGCGAAGTGCCGTAGCGAAAAATCCCATCTGATTTAAGGATTTGGCAGGCATACCGGGTCAAGCCATTTGCCGGCAAGCCTGCCCCCATAAAGCCTGCACAGAAGTGTGCATTCCATTGGGAGAGCAGGCTTGTCAGCGGATTAGGCTCAATGCTCGGTTTTGCCCGTGTGACGGTTAAGCGAAATGACCCGTGTTTTGCCGATGCGGTGACGGTAAATTTCGCGCAGGTATTTGACTGCTTTCTTTACGCTATCGCGGGAGAGGCGGATGTCGTTGATCGAGACGAACTTGGATTTGTCGTCGATCAGCTCGCGGTACTTCTTCTCGTACATCGGTTTGATCGCGTACCAGTTGGTGTCGAGGATCTTCGCCGGGTTTTCGTATTCGTTGAGTAACGCGTCGATGCTCCTTTCGTTGAACTCGTCGTTGACGATGAACTCGATAATGGCGTTGTCCAGTGTGTCGTCGAAACGGTATTCGGTCCGGGCGAAGCAGCGCTTGATGAACGCCACGATCAGCGTCAGGAAGTCATCGGACAGGCAGGGGCTTTTCGCGATCAGGGTGGTCAGCGACAGGTTGGCCGAAGCGCCGATCACCAACGCATAGCGCTTGAGCGTGGTATTGGGAAACAGGCTGTTGAGGTGAGTCTTGAGCCTGTTCAGGTCCATGTAGGACAGTTTGTAGTCCTTGGGTAACGAAACGATTGAGACCACTGACGAGCAATTCTTGAAGAAGTGCAGGTCGTGCAGGGCCGCCGCGTCATAGCCGGAGGCCTTGTACTGCTCCAGCGCCGCGCGATAACGCTTGGACTCGATCGGTAGCAGGCTGATGCCTTCGATGGCCTGGGTTACTTTGTTGAAGTGCGGCAGGTCGATGGAGCGGAAGAACAGGTCGTCGATGTTCAGCCGTGCCGGTTCTTTTTCGAACAGTTTCAACTTGTCCGAACTCGGTGCCGGTGTTTCCGGTACGACGGATTCTGCGTAGGCAATCGCTACGGGCCCGGCCAGACTCATGAACAAGTCGTTGGCATCCAGGCGAATGGTTTCGCCGATGTCGATCCCGGCCCGACGGAAGTAGTTCTGGTCGTAGTCAGTGGTGACCGCCTGCGCCGTCAGAATGTTGAAAATCTGCTGAGAGATGTATTGGTTGGCGTGCCGCTCCATGGCGTTGACGTCGATGTTCTCGATATTGCCGTCATCGCTTTCTTCGGCGTAACGCATGATGTCGTTGGAGATCAGCATCATCGCGTTCCATGGACGAATACGGCCCATGACGCTGGCTTCGCTGCTGTCTTCGTTCTCGAAGTTGTAGGAGAAGTCCCATTCTTCCGCGAGATACTTGCACAGCAGTCGTCCGGCGTTGATGTGCAGGGCTTCGGACATTTCACTGCGGTGGTCGGAAATGTTCGGCAGGATGCAGATGCCGCTGGTGAAAATAGGTTCAAAGACGAAGGAGCGGCCACGCTTGCCGTCGTTTTCACCCATCGGTTTGGTGTCAAACGTCTTGTTCATGTACGAGTACTGCTGTGCCAGGCCGAACTCTGAAGCCATGCCTGAACCGGTGCCACCGCCGGCGCTGAAGATATAGAAATACAGGCGCGACTGGTTGGCCTTGATCCCGCAGGAATCAATCAGGTACGAGTGAATCAGTTTCCAGTCGGTACTGGAGAAGTTTTGCGTGTCTTTGTTCAGGATGATCTTGGCCAGGTACTGACCGAGAATCGGCGCGTTACCAGCGCCGCCCGCATGGACCTCGGACAGGTCCATTATTTTCATTTTGCTGTAGTCATTGATGAAGCCGCCTTTTTCGCCCTTGCGGGAGAAGCGGATGCGCCCGGCGATGTCCTTGTCCAGGTCACCCAGCATCACCAGCGGCTCCACCAGGAATACCGGTTTGGCCGACTTGTTTTGTACCAGGCGCAGGTTGTTACGAATCCAGCGGGCCGGGCTGTAACCTTTCTCGTCTGCCAGACGGTCTTCATTGCTGAACTGGTTAAGGTAGAACTTCCGTGCGTTGTACACCAACTCGGCGACATCCAGCGCAATGTTCGACCCGCAACGACCCAGGCCGATCAGGCACACCGACGGGAACTGTTGGTCGCGGCGCAATTCGTCTTGGTCATCGATGTGAATCGAAGGTGGGAACACGATGTCACGCAGACCGTCCAGATTATCGAGGATACGATCAGTGTCAGTCTCGGTGAAATACAGGTACTGGTGCGCTGGCATTGGCTGCGGACTGTAAACGCCGCGCGGGGCGAGAGGAGCAATAGACGGGAACTCTAATGCCGCGCTGGCCGGATCGTTTTTTTTGTCATCGTGCGCCATATGCCTGGAAAGGATGGCTGCTCGACTAGTGTTATCGGGCCATCACAGAGAAAGAAATTACGACTTTACAGTGCGTCTTGAGCTTGATCGATAGGGGTTACCCCTAGTGGGTCTAGGGTATTGCGTAGTCTCAAGCACCCAGTAGTCGGCTGAATGCTCGTGGTGACGGTGTACGGTCAGTCGGCAGAGTGCGCAATCGATGCGCTGACGAGGCCGTCAAGGGTCTTGGTCAACAGGTTTTCGGTAGTATTCGCACCCGGTCACCAGGCTGTCGGGTTGGGGTTGGGGGTGTTCTGCGTGCCCTGCCCATTACCCCCTATCAGCGTGACGAATGTTTACAGACAGTTGTGTTTGCGGGTTCTAGATTGGAACTTCCAGGCTCGGCTGCAGCAGGCTTGAAGCTCGTAAGCTCGTTGTCGGTTGGGTGTGTTGAAAGCCAATTGAATAACAATAAAAGAGACGGACCCCACATGCAGAACTCGACCCAAGCGGAGAATGCCTGGCGCATTCTGTTCCTGCTGTTCCTGGCAAATCTGTTCAATTTCTTCGACCGCACCCTTCCGGCGATCATCATCGAGCCAATCCGCATGGAATGGCATCTGAGCGATTTTCAGATCGGCATCATCGGTACCGCATTCACCGTGGTTTATGCCATTGCCGGGCTGCCGTTAGGTCGGATAGCCGACACCGGTTCGCGGCGCAAATTAATGGGCTGGGGCCTGGCGGTGTGGAGCGGGCTGACAGCGGCCAATGGCCTGGTTGGGAGTTTTTGGGCGTTCCTGCTGGTGCGCATGGGCATTGGTATCGGTGAAGCCAGCTACGCACCGGCGGCCAACTCGCTGATCGGGGACCTGTTCCCGGCCCACCGTCGCGGGAGGGCCATGGGTGTTTTCATGCTTGGT